>NZ_JBGAGA010000017.1:0-98413 GCF_044226965.1 Aquabacterium sp.
GGAAATGGTGATGCCTGGGGACAACGTCAGCATCACGGTCAAGCTGATCGCGCCGATCGCGATGGAAGAGGGCCTGCGCTTCGCGATCCGCGAAGGCGGCCGCACCGTCGGCTCGGGCGTCGTCGCCAAGATCATCGAGTAAGGCAGGCAGATCATGCAAAAGCAAAAGATCCGCATTCGCCTGAAGGCCTTTGACTACAAGTTGATCGACCAGTCGGCCCTCGAGATCGTCGACACCGCCAAGCGCACGGGCGCGATCGTCAAGGGCCCGGTGCCCCTGCCGACCCGCATGCAGCGCTTCGACATCCTGCGTTCTCCGCACGTCAACAAGACCAGCCGCGACCAGTTCGAGATCCGCACGCACCAGCGCCTGATGGACATCGTCGACCCCACCGACAAGACCGTTGACGCGCTGATGAAGCTGGACCTGCCGGCGGGCGTGGACGTCGAGATCAAGCTGCAGTAAAGATGGTGCCTTGCGGGTTCTCCCGCAAGGCGGCTATACTCGCCAGCTTTTGCGCGAACCCTCGAGGTTCGCGCAAGCGCCTTCAACAAGCGCACATCCTCCCCGGCCAATCGATGTCGGGTGTTTGAAACAAAGGCCTCGAAGCCTGCCGAAACGCGGTGGGCCACAGGCTGGAGAAAAGCCATGACGACAGCTGCCAACAGCTATCGCCTCGGTTTGCTGGGCCGCAAGGTCGGCATGATGCGCATCTTCACCGACGATGGCGACGCCATCCCCGTGACGGTGCTCGACGTGTCGAACAACCGCGTCACCCAGGTCAAGACCGAGCAGACCGACGGCTACAACGCCCTGCAAGTGGCGTTCGGTTCGCGCAAGGCCTCGCGCGTGACCAAGCCGGAAGCCGGCCACCTCGCGAAGGCGGGCGTGGAAGCCGGTGAGATCCTCCAGGAATTCCGCGTGCCGGCCGACGTGGTCGGCCAGTACGCCGCCGGTGCTGCCGTGCCGGTCACGCTGTTCGCGGTGGGCCAGAAGGTCGACGTGCAGGGCACCTCGATCGGCAAGGGCTTCACCGGCACGATCAAGCGCCACAACTTCAGTTCGCAGCGCGCCTCACACGGCAACAGCCGTTCGCACAACGTGCCCGGCTCGATCTCTATGGCGCAGGACCCGGGTCGTGTGTTCCCGGGCAAGCGCATGTCGGGCCACCTGGGTGACGAGACCGTCACGACGCAGAACCTCGACATCGTCCGCATCGACGAGGCGCGCCAGCTGTTGCTGGTTCGTGGTGCCGTTCCCGGCGCCGCCAGCGGCTTCGTGACCGTGCGGCCGGCTGTCAAGGTCAAGGCCAAGAAGGGAGCCTGAAGATGCAACTCGAGCTCCTGAACGAACAGGGCCAGGCTTCGGCCAAGGTCGATGCGCCGGACACCGTGTTCGGCCGCGACTACAACGAAGCGCTGATCCACCAGGTGGTGGTGGCCTATCAGGCCAATGCCCGCCAAGGTACGCGTGCGCAGAAGAACCGCGAGTCGGTGAAGCACTCGACGAAGAAGCCGTGGCGCCAGAAGGGCACCGGCCGTGCCCGCGCCGGCATGACCTCGTCGCCGATCTGGCGTGGAGGCGGTCGCGCCTTCCCGAACCTGCCGGACGAGAACTTCTCGCACAAGGTCAACAAGAAGATGTACCGCGCCGGCATGGCGTCGATCTTCTCGCAGCTGGTGCGTGATGGCCGCCTCGCGGTCGTTGATTCGATCGCCGTCGAAGCGCCGAAGACCAAGCTGCTGGCCGCCAAGTTCAAGGCCATGGGCCTCGATTCCGTCCTGGTGATCGCCGACACGGTCGACGAGAACCTGGCGCTGGCCTCGCGCAACCTCGCCAATGTGCTGGTGGTCGAGCCGCGCTACGCCGATCCGCTGTCGCTGGTCTTCTACAAGAAGGTGCTGGTGACCAAGGGCGCGATCGAGCAGCTCAAGGAGATGTTCGCATGAGCGCCCCGCAAAAGTTCGCTGAAGGGCGTCTGGCCCAGGTGCTGATCGCGCCCATCGTGTCCGAGAAGGCCACGAGCGTCGCCGAAAAGCACAACCAGGTGCTGTTCAAGGTGCTGCGCGATGCCACCAAGCCCGAGATCAAGGCCGCCGTCGAGCTGCTGTTCAAGGTCGAAGTGAAGGACGTGCAGGTTGCCAACCAGAAGGGCAAGGTCAAGCGCTTCGGCGGCCGCATCGGCCGTCGCGACCACGCGAAGAAGGCGTATGTGTCGTTGAAGCCGGGCCAGGAGCTCAACTTCTCCGGGGAGGCCGCGTAAATCATGGCCGTCGTCAAAGTCAAGCCGACCTCGCCGGGCCGCCGCGCCGTCGTCAAGGTCGTGCACAAGCACCTTCACAAGGGTGCGCCCGAGGCTTCGCTGCTCGAGCCGCAGAAGCAGAACTCCGGCCGCAACAACAACGGCCACATCACGATGCGCCACAAGGGCGGTGGTCACAAGCACCACTACCGTGTCGTCGATTTCGTGCGCAACAAGGACGGCATTCCGGCCAAGGTCGAACGCATCGAGTACGACCCCAACCGCACTGCCCACATCGCGCTGGTCTGCTATGCCGATGGCGAGCGCCGCTACATCATCGCCCCGCGCGGTCTGGAAGTCGGTGCCACGCTGCTGAGCGGCGCCGAGGCGCCGATCAAGGCCGGCAACACGCTGCCGATCCGCAACATCCCGGTGGGCTCGACGATCCATTGCGTCGAGATGCTGCCTGGCAAGGGTGCGCAGATCGCGCGCTCGGCCGGTGCCGGCGTCACGCTGATGGCGCGCGAAGGCATCTACGCCCAGGTCCGCCTGCGCTCGGGTGAGGTCCGCAAGATCCACATCGACTGCCGCGCCACCATTGGCGAGGTCTCGAACGAAGAGCACAACCTGCGTCAGTTCGGCAAGGCCGGTGTCAAGCGTTGGATGGGCATCCGTCCGACGGTGCGCGGCGTCGCGATGAACCCGGTGGATCACCCGCACGGTGGTGGCGAAGGCCGCACCGGCGAGGCGCGCGCCCCGGTGTCGCCGTGGAACACGCTGACCAAGGGCTACCGCACCCGCAACAACAAGCGCACGCAGAACATGATCGTGTCGCGTCGCAAGAAGTAAGGGTCCACCATGGCACGCTCACTCAAGAAAGGTCCGTTCGTGGACCACCACCTGATGGCCAAGGTCGACAAGGCCGTTGCCATCAAGGACAAGAAGCCGATCAAGACCTGGTCGCGTCGCTCGACGATCCTGCCCGATTTCATCGGCCTGACGATCGCCGTGCACAACGGCAAGCAACACGTCCCCGTGTACGTGACCGACCAGATGGTCGGCCACAAGCTCGGTGAGTTCGCCATGACCCGCACGTTCAAGGGTCACCCGGCGGACAAGAAGGCGAAGAAGTAAGGGGCCGACGATGGAAACCAAAGCAATCGTCCGTGGTGTGCGCCTGTCGGCCGACAAGGGTCGGCTGGTGGCCAACCTGGTTCGCGGCAAGAAGGTGGACCAGGCCCTGAACATCCTGACGTTCACGCAGAAGAAGGCCGCCGGTATCGTCAAGAAGGCGCTGGAGTCCGCGATCGCGAATGCCGAGCACAACGACGGCGCCGACATCGACGAACTGAAGGTCACCTCGATCTACGTCGAGCAAGGCGCGACGCTGAAGCGCTTCTCGGCGCGGGCCAAGGGCCGCGGCAATCGCATCAGCAAGCCCACCTGTCACATCTTTGTGACGGTCGGCAATTGAGGCTGAAGGAAGACCATGGGACAGAAAATCCATCCGACCGGCTTCCGTCTGGCCGTCACCCGTGCCTGGGCTTCGCGCTGGTACGCCTCGAACCGCAACTTCGCCGGCATGCTGGCCGAAGACCTGCAGGTGCGTGACTACCTGAAGAAGCGCCTGAAGAATGCCGCCGTCTCGCGCATCCTGATCGAGCGTCCCGCCAAGAACGCCCGCATCACCATCTTCTCGGCTCGTCCGGGCGTCGTGATCGGCAAGAAGGGCGAGGACATCGAGAACCTGAAGGCTGAACTGACGCGCCGTCTGGGCGTGCCGGTGGCAGTGAACATCGAGGAAGTGCGCAAGCCCGAAATCGATGCCCAACTGATCGCCGACTCGATCACCCAGCAGCTCGAAAAGCGCATCATGTTCCGCCGCGCGATGAAGCGAGCGATGCAGAACGCGATGCGCCTGGGTGCCCAGGGCATCAAGATCATGAGCGCCGGCCGCCTGAACGGCATCGAAATCGCGCGCACCGAGTGGTATCGCGAAGGCCGTGTGCCGCTGCACACGCTGCGTGCCGACATCGACTACGGCTTCTCGGAAGCCAAGACCACCTACGGCGTCATCGGCGTCAAGGTCTGGGTCTACCGTGGCGACAATCTCGGTCGCGGCGACGCGCCGGGGGCCACCAAGCCCGAGGGCCAGGAAGAAGAGCGCCGTCCGCGCCGCGGTCCGCGTCCGGGTGGCCCGGGCGCGCCGGACCGTCGTGGTCCTCGCCCTGGTGCCGACCGTGGTCCGCGCGGCGATGCCACCGCCGGCGACAGCAAGCCCGCTGATGCCGCTGCCCCGGCAGGCGTCAAGCGCGTGCGCAAGGCGCCTGCGCCTGGCACCGGCGCTGCCTAAGGAGAACTGAATCATGCTGCAACCAGCACGCCGCAAGTTCCGCAAGGAACAGAAGGGCCGCAACACCGGCATCGCCACCCGTGGTGCCAATGTGTCGTTCGGCGAATTCGGCCTCAAGGCCACCGAGCGCGGCCGCATCACCGCGCGCCAGATCGAAGCCGCTCGTCGGGCGATCTCGCGTCACATCAAGCGCGGCGGCCGCATCTTCATCCGCATCTTCCCGGACAAGCCGATCTCGCAGAAGCCTGCAGAAGTGCGGATGGGTAACGGCAAGGGCAACCCCGAGTATTACGTCGCCGAGATCCAGCCGGGCAAGGTGCTGTACGAACTGAACGGCGTGCCTGAGCAACTGGCGCGCGAGGCGTTCACGCTGGCCGCTGCGAAGCTGCCGCTGCGCTGCACGTTCGTCGCGCGCCAGGTCGGCGCCTGAGGTCGGAGAAAGCACCATGAGCAAAGCATCTGATCTGCGCGCCAAGGACGTCGCGGGCCTCGAGAAGGAGGTCACCGACCTGCTGAAGGCCCACTTCGGTCTGCGCATGCAAAAGGGCACGCAACAGCTGAGCAACACCGCGACGCTGGGCCAGACCCGTCGTGACATCGCTCGCGCCAAGACCATCCTGGCCGAGAAGAAGAAGGGAGCCGCGAAGTGAGCGAAGCCCAAACCCAAACGCCCGCCAAGAACACCCGCACCCTGGTCGGCCGCGTCGTCAGCGACAAGCGTTCGAAGACCGTGACCGTGCTGGTCGAGCGTCGGGTGACGCATGAGCTGTACGGCAAGATCGTCGGCCGCTCGCGCAAGTACCACGCACACGATGAGAAGGGTGAGTACCACCTGGGTGACCTGGTCGAGATTGCCGAAGGCCGTCCGATCAGCAAGACCAAGTCCTGGGTCGTGACCAAGCTGCTGCAGAAGGCGGCGATGGTCTGAGCACCCAAGCCCGGGGCGGCGACGGGGCTTCCCATTGCACGCAGGGCCATTCGGCCGGTTCGCTGGAATACTCGCGGCCGGCCGATTTTCATTTCACGAGGAGCGCATCCATGATCAAGGTTGGCGACAAGCTGCCCGCGGGCACCCTGTACGAGTTCATCGAAGTCGAAGGCAATGGCTGCTCGATCGGGCCGAACAGCTTTGACGTCGAGAAGGCCACGGCTGGCAAGAAGATCGCGATCTTCGCGTTGCCCGGGGCCTATACGCCGACCTGCTCGGCCAAGCATGTGCCGGGTTTCGTCGCGAAGGCCGATGAGCTGAAGGCTGCCGGCGTCGATGAGATCTGGTGTGTATCCGTCAATGACGCGTTCGTCATGGGGGCCTGGGGCCGCGATCAGAAGACCGCCGGCAAGGTGCGCATGATGGCTGACGGCAGCGCCGATTTCGCCAAGGCCACCGGCCTGACTCTGGATCTCACGGCCAAAGGCATGGGTCTGCGCTCGAATCGTTATTCGATGCTGGTCGACAACGGCATCGTCAAGACGCTGAATGTCGAGGCGCCCGGCAAGTTCGAGGTCAGCGACGCTGACACCATGCTGCGCCAGGCCAAGGAAAATGCCTGAACGTGCTTGACCGCGCTGCGGGTTAGCACGCATAATCCGCAGCTTCGCCGCCAAGCGGCTTGCGCATTCGTCGCGGGCTGTTTGTCGGATCCGCCCAAAGCGGTGCTCCTTCTCGAGGGGTGCTGACGGGCCCAAGACTGACTGGTGATTCGCATGCGACGCAAGCCGCATGCGATTCGGCGGTCAAGTTGGGGACAAACATGATCCAAATGCAATCGCGACTCGACGTCGCTGACAACACGGGCGCGAAGTCCGTCATGTGCATCAAGGTGCTGGGTGGTTCCAAGCGCCGCTATGCCGCCATTGGCGATGTCATCAAGGTGTCGATCAAGGAGGCCGCGCCGCGCGGTCGCGTGAAGAAGGGCGAGATCTACAGCGCTGTGGTCGTCCGCACTGCCAAGGGCGTGCGTCGCCAGGATGGTTCGCTGGTGAAGTTCGACGGCAATGCCGCCGTGCTGCTCAATGCCAAGCTCGAGCCGATCGGCACCCGCATCTTCGGGCCGGTGACGCGTGAACTGCGTACCGAGCGCTTCATGAAGATCGTGTCGCTGGCGCCGGAAGTGCTCTAAGCGCCGCACCGACTCAAAGGACTGGCCATGAACAAGATTCGCAAGGGCGACCAGGTCATCGTGTTGACCGGCCGCGACAAGGGCAAGCGCGGCACCGTGTCGCTGCGCGTCGATGACGATCACGTCATCGTCGAGGGCATCAACGTGGTGAAGAAGCACGTCAAGCCGAACCCGATGAAGGGTACGACCGGCGGCGTGGTCGACAAGACGATGCCGATCAACCAATCCAACGTCGCGATCTTCAATGCCGCGACCGGCAAGGCCGACCGCGTCGGCGTGAAGCTTCTGGCCGATGGCAAGAAGGTTCGCGTCTACAAGTCCAGCGGCGAAGAGATCAAGGCGTAAGAGGTCGACATGGCTCGTCTGCAAGAGTTTTATCGCGAAAAGGTCGTTCCGGACCTCGTCAAGAAGTTCGGCTACAAGTCCGTGATGGAAGTGCCGCGCCTGACCAAGATCACGCTCAACATGGGTGTGAGCGAGGCGGTCGCCGACAAGAAGGTGATGGAGCACGCGGTGGGAGATCTGACCAAGATCGCCGGCCAGAAGCCCGTGGTGACCAAGTCGCGCAAGGCGATCGCCGGCTTCAAGATCCGCGAGAACCTGCCCATCGGCTGCATGGTCACGCTGCGTGGCGTGCGCATGTACGAATTCCTCGACCGCTTCGTGACGATCGCGCTGCCGCGCGTGCGTGACTTCCGCGGCATCTCGGGCCGCGCGTTCGACGGCCGCGGCAACTACAACGTCGGCGTCAAGGAACAGATCATCTTCCCCGAGATCGAGTACGACAAGATCGACGCGCTGCGTGGCCTGAACATCAGCTTCACGACCACCGCGAAGACCGACGACGAGTGCAAGGCGCTGCTGCAGGCCTTCCGCTTCCCGTTCAAGAACTGAAGGCGAACCATGGCCAAACTGTCCCTCAAGCAACGTGAAGCCAAGCGCGAAGAGTTGGTCGCCAAGTACGCGAAGAAGTACGCCGAACTGAAGGCTGTCGCGAACGACGCGAAGAAGTCCGACGAAGAGCGCTACCTCGCCCGTCTGGAACTGCAGAAGCTGCCGCGCAACGCCAACCCGACCCGCCTGCGCAACCGTTGTGAACTGACCGGACGTCCCCGCGGCACCTTCCGTCAGTTCGGCCTCGGTCGCAGCAAGATCCGCGAACTCGCCTTCAAGGGCGACATTCCCGGCGTGGTCAAGGCCAGCTGGTAAGCGGCGAGAGCAGGAGATATCCCCATGAGCATGAGTGATCCCATCGCCGACATGCTGACGCGCATCCGTAACGCACAGATGGTCGAGAAGGCCGTCGTGACGATGCCGTCGTCAAAGCTGAAGGTCGCGATCGCCCAGGTCCTGAAGGACGAGGGCTACATCGACGGTTTCGCCGTCAAGACCGACGGTGCCAAGACCGAGCTCGAAGTCGCGTTGAAGTACTACGCCGGGCGTCCGGTGATCGAGCGCATCGAGCGCGTCAGCCGGCCCGGCCTGCGCGTGTACAAGGGCCGCGACGCGATTCCGCAGGTCATGAACGGCCTGGGTGTGGCCATCGTCACCACGCCCAAGGGTGTGATGACCGACCGCAAGGCGCGCCAGAACGGCGTCGGCGGCGAAGTCCTTTGCTACGTGGCCTGATCGAAGGAGAGACAACCATGTCCCGCGTAGGAAAGATGCCGATCAACGTCCCGCAAGGCGTGGACGTGCAGATCACGGCCGACCAGATCACCGTCAAGGGTGCCAATGGCACGCTGGCGCGCGCGATCAACCCGCTGGTGTCGGTGCAGAAGGATGGCGCCGTGCTGAAGATGGCCCCGGCCAACGACAGCGTCGAAGCCAATGCGATGAGCGGCACGATGCGTGCGCTCGTCAACAACATGGTCAACGGTGTCAGCAAGGGCTTCGAGAAGAAGCTGACCCTGGTCGGCGTGGGCTTCCGCGCGCAGGCCCAGGGCACCAAGCTGAACTTGCAGATCGGCTTCTCGCACCCGGTGGCCAAGGACATGCCCGCCGGCATCAAGGTCGAATGCCCGACCCAGACGGAAATCATCATCAAGGGCGCCGACCGTCAGGTCGTCGGCCAGGTGGCCGCCGAGGTGCGTGCGATCCGTCCGCCCGAGCCGTACAAGGGCAAGGGCATCCGCTACGCCGATGAGCGCGTGGTGCTGAAGGAAACGAAGAAGAAGTAAGGAGCTGATGATGCTGACGAAGAAAGAACAGCGCCTGCGTCGCTCCCGCCAGACCCGCGCGCGCATTGCCCAGCAAGGCGTGGTCCGCCTGACGGTCTTCCGTTCCAACACGCACATCTACGCGAGCGTCATCTCCGACGATGGTCAGCGCGTGCTGGCGTCGGCGTCGACGGCCGAGAAGGAAGTGCGCGAGCAACTGGCTGGCAAGGGCGGCAACACCGCCGCGGCCACCGCGGTTGGCAAGCGCATTGCCGAAAAGGCCAAGGCCGCTGGCGTCGAGAAGGTTGCGTTCGACCGCGCGGGCTTCGCATACCACGGCCGCGTCAAGGCGCTGGCCGAGGCGGCGCGTGAAGCCGGCCTGCAGTTCTGAGCACGGAATAGGACAAGCAAATGGCAAAGTTTCAACCCCGCGCTCAGACCGAAGGCAACGACGACGGTCTGAAGGAAAAGATGATCGCGGTCAATCGCGTGACCAAGGTCGTCAAGGGCGGCCGTACGCTCAGCTTCGCTGCGCTGACCGTGGTCGGTGATGGCGACGGCCGCATCGGCATGGGCAAGGGCAAGGCCAAGGAAGTGCCGGTGTCGGTGCAGAAGGCCATGGAAGGCGCTCGCCGCAACATGTTCAAGGTGCAGCTGCGCAATGGCACCGTGCACCACAACGTGCGCGGCGAGCACGGCGCCGCCAAGGTGCTGCTGGCGCCGGCCCCGAAGGGTACCGGCATCATCGCCGGCGGCCCGATGCGCGCGGTCTTCGAAGTGATGGGTGTGACCGACATCGTGGCCAAGAGCCTCGGGTCGAGCAACCCGTACAACATGGTGCGCGCCACGCTGGACGCGCTGAAGCGCTCGACCACCGCCTCCGAAGTGGCGGCCAAACGCGGCAAGACGGTTGAAGAGATCTTCAACTGATCGCGCGCGACGGAGTATTCCCATGTCGGACAAGAAAACCCTCAAGGTCAAGCTCGTCAAGAGCCCGATCGGTTGCAAGCAGTCGCACCGCGATACCGTGCGCGGCCTCGGCCTGCGTCGCGTCAACAGCGAGAGCGTGCTCGAAGACACCCCGGCCGTGCGCGGCATGATCAACAAGATCTCGTACCTGGTACTGGTGCTGTAAAGCGCGCACCCGATACGCCAAGGACAGCAACATGCAACTCAATACGCTGAAGCCCGCCTCGGGCGCCAAGCATGCCAAGCGCCGCGTCGGCCGCGGCATGGGCTCGGGCCTGGGCAAGACGTCCGGTCGCGGCCACAACGGCCAGCATTCGCGCGCCGGCGGCTACCACAAGGTCGGCTTCGAAGGCGGCCAGATGCCGCTGCAGCGCCGTCTGCCCAAGCGCGGCTTCAAGTCGCACGCCCTGCAATTCAACGGCGAAATCACGCTGGCTGACCTGCAGCGCCTCGACAAGGATGAGGTCGACCTGGTCACGCTGAAGGCTGCTGGCCTGGTCGGCGAGCTGATCAAGCACGTCAAGGTCATCAAGTCGGGCGAACTGTCGCGCAAGGTGGCCCTCAAGGGTCTTGCCGCGACCGCCGGAGCCAAGGCGGCTATCGAAGCCGCCGGCGGCAGCCTGGCCTAAGGCCTGATCGACGCGTCAAGCGAGCGACACTTTGGCAACTTCGGCAAACCAGCTGGCCAAGAGCGGCAAGTTCGGCGACCTGCGTCGCCGACTCGTTTTCTTGCTGCTCGCGCTGGTGGTTTATCGTCTCGGCGCCCACATCCCGGTGCCGGGCATCGACCCGCACCAGCTGCAGCAACTCTTCAAAGGTCAGCAGGGCGGCATCCTGAGCCTGTTCAACATGTTCTCGGGCGGCGCGCTGTCGCGCTTCACCGTGTTCGCGTTGGGCATCATGCCGTACATCTCCGCGTCGATCATCATGCAGTTGATGACCTACGTGATCCCGACGCTGGAGTCGCTGAAGAAAGAGGGCGAGGCTGGACGCCGCAAGATCACGCAGTACACGCGCTACGGTACCTTGGGCCTCGCGCTGTTCCAGTCGTTGGGCATTGCGCTGGCATTGGAAGGTTCGCAGGGCCTGGTGCTGAGCCCGGGCTTTGGCTTCCGGCTCACCACCGTGGTCAGCCTGACCGCCGGCACGATGTTCCTGATGTGGCTGGGCGAGCAGATCACCGAACGGGGTCTCGGGAACGGTATCTCGATCCTGATCTTCGGTGGTATCGCGGCCGGCCTGCCGAATGCCATTGGCGGCTTGTTCGAGCTGGTGCGCACCGGTGCGATGAGCATCATTGCTGCGCTGTTCATCATCGCGATCGTCGTGCTGGTCACTTTCGCGGTGGTGTTTGTCGAGCGTGGTCAGCGCAAGATCCTGGTGAATTACGCCAAGCGCCAGGTCGGGAACAAGGTCTATGGCGGCCAGTCCTCGCACCTGCCGCTGAAGCTGAACATGTCGGGCGTGATCCCGCCGATCTTTGCCTCGTCGATCATCCTGCTGCCGGCCACCGTGGTGGGTTGGTTCGCCACCGGCGAGGGGCTGCGCTGGTTGAAGGACATTTCGTCGGCCCTTTCGCCGGGCCAGCCGATCTACGTGCTGCTGTACGCGGCGATGATCGTGTTCTTCTGCTTCTTCTACACCGCGCTGGTGTTCAACAGCCGCGAGACGGCTGACAACCTGAAGAAGAGCGGCGCGTTCATCCCGGGCATCCGCCCGGGCGAGCAGACCGCCAAGCACATTGACAAGATCCTGTCTCGCCTGACGCTAGCTGGTGCTGTCTACATCACGCTCGTGTGCCTGCTGCCCGAGTTCCTGGTGCTGAAGTACAACGTACCGTTCTACTTCGGCGGGACCTCGCTGCTGATCATCGTCGTCGTCACGATGGACTTCTGGGCTCAGGTGCAAAGCTACGTGATGAGCCAGCAGTACGAGTCGCTGCTGAAGAAAGCCAATTTCAAGGCAAGCTGAGATGGCGAAGGACGATGTCATCCAGATGCAGGGCGAGATTCTCGAGAACCTGCCCAATGCCACCTTTCGCGTGAAGCTCGAGAACGGCCATGTCGTGCTCGGCCATATCTCGGGGAAGATGCGCATGCATTACATCCGCATCCTGCCGGGCGACAAGGTGACGGTTGAATTGACGCCCTACGATTTGAGTCGCGCTCGCATCGTGTTCCGCGCGAAGTGAGTGCTTAAGGAGAAGACGATGAAAGTCTCTGCATCGGTCAAGAAGATGTGCCGCAATTGCAAGATCATCCGCCGCAAGGGTGTGGTGCGCGTGATCTGCACCGACCCGCGCCACAAGCAACGTCAAGGCTGATAGAGGTTCCCCATGGCACGTATCGCTGGCATCAACATCCCGCCGCACAAGCACGCCGAAATCGGCCTGACTTCCATCTATGGCATCGGCCGCACCACCGCCCAGAAGATCTGTGAAGCGGTGGGCATCGCCTACTCCAAGAAGATCAAGGACCTGAGCGACGGCGACCTCGAGAAGATTCGCGAAGAGGTCGGCAAGCTGACGATCGAGGGTGACCTCCGTCGCGAACTGTCGATGAACATCAAGCGCCTGATGGACCTGGGCTGCTACCGCGGCATGCGCCATCGTCGCGGTCTGCCGCTGCGTGGCCAGCGCACCCGCACCAACGCCCGCACCCGCAAGGGGCCGCGCAAGGGTGCCGCCGCGCTGAAGAAGTAAGCAGCCCTCAAGCTAACCGAGATTCGACATGGCCAAAGCACCTGCCAATACCGCGGCGCGCCGCGTGAGCAAGAAGATCCGCAAGAACGTTGCGGACGGTATCGCTCACGTGCACGCCTCGTTCAACAACACCATCATCACGATCACCGACCGCCAGGGCAGTTCGCTTGCCTGGGCCTCGTCGGGCGGCCAGGGCTTCAAGGGTTCGCGCAAGTCGACGCCGTTCGCTGCCCAGGTGGCTGCCGAAGTCGCCGGCCGCGCTGCGCAGGAGCAGGGCATCAAGAACCTGGACGTCAAGATCAAGGGCCCGGGCCCGGGTCGCGAGTCGTCCGTGCGCGCATTGGCTGCGCTGGGCATCCGCATCAACTCGATCAGCGACGTGACGCCCGTGCCGCACAACGGCTGCCGTCCGCAGAAGCGCCGTCGCATCTGAGATAACGGTGCTTGCTCACCGGCGGTAGCGATACCGCTAGAATGAGCGGTTTTTCGCCAGCCGGCTGACGCTTCTGTGTCGGCCGGCGATTTCGTTGGGGGCGGCCTTCCGCCTCCGCCTGAAGCCCACCGTCTGAGCGACCTTCGAACAACACCCGCCAGACTCGCGCGACATCTGCCTCGCGTCAGACCATTTCCGCAAAGGACCTAACGTGGCACGTTATCTTGGACCCAAGGCCAAACTGGCCCGCCGTGAAGGCACCGATCTCTACCTGAAGAGCGCCCGCCGCGCCATCAGCGACAAGGCCAAGTTCGAAAGCAAGCCGGGCCAGCATGGCCGCACCTCGGGCTCGCGCACGTCCGACTTCGGCCTGCAACTGCGCGAAAAGCAGAAGGTCAAGCGCATGTACGGCGTGCTGGAGCGCCAGTTCCGCCGCTACTTCGCCGAAGCCGAGCGCCGCAAGGGCAATACCGGCGCCAACCTGCTGTTCATCCTCGAGTCGCGGCTGGACAACGTGGTCTACCGCATGGGCTTCGGCTCGACCCGCGCCGAGGCGCGCCAGCTGGTGTCGCACCAGGCCATCCTGGTCAACGGCAAGACGGTCAACATTCCGTCCTACCTGGTCAAGGCTGGCGACGTGATCGCGCTGCGCGAGAAGGCCAAGAAGCAGCTGCGCGTGACCGACGCGGTCAAGCTGGCCGAGTCCATCGGCATGCCCGGCTGGGTGCAGGTGGACGCCACCAAGCTCGAAGGCGTCTTCAAGAAGGTGCCCGACCGTGACGAGTTCGGCTCGGACATCAACGAGTCGCTGATCGTCGAGTTGTACTCGCGCTAAGACGAACTCGCGGAGGGTGGGCCAAGGGGCCGGCTCTCCGTCCAGGACGATCCGCTTGCCGGGCGCGGATCTCTCCTGCAGCAAGCCCGGCATGGTCCGCCAGCCTTATCGGTGTAACGAGCCGAGGGTATTGAGAGGAACAGGACTCGATGCAAACCAATCTGCTGAAACCCAAAGCCATCCACGTGGAGCCGCTGGGCGGCCACCGTGCCAAAGTGACGCTCGAGCCGTTCGAGCGCGGGTACGGCCACACGCTCGGCAACGCGCTGCGTCGCGTGCTGCTGTCGTCGATGGTGGGTTACGCGCCGACGGAGGTGACGATCGCCGGCGTGCTGCATGAGTATTCGACCGTCGACGGCGTGGCCGAAGACGTCGTGCACATCATGCTGAACCTCAAGGGCGTCGTCTTCCGCCTGCACAACCGCGACGAAGTGACGCTGGTCGTACGCAAGGAAGGCGAAGGCCCGGTCACCGCGCAGGACATCCAGGTTCCGCACGACGTGGAGATCATCAACCCCGAGCACGTCATCGCCCACCTCGCCCAGGGTGGCAAGCTGGACATGCAGATCAAGGTCGAGAAGGGCCGCGGCTACGTGCCCGGCAACCTGCGCCGCTATGGTGACGAGCCGACCAAGTCGATTGGCCGCATCGTGCTGGACGCGTCGTTCTCGCCGGTCAAGCGCGTCAGCTACGCGGTGGAGAACGCCCGCGTCGAGCAGCGCACCGACCTCGACAAGCTGGTGATGGAAATCGAGACCAACGGCGCTATTTCGCCCGAGGAAGCGATCCGTGCGTCGGCCAAGATCCTGGTCGACCAGCTGGTGGTCTTCACCGGCCTGGAAGGCACCGACATGCCGACCTACGGTGGCGAACGCGACCAGCCGCGCAAGGACAACTTCGACCCGATCCTGCTGCGTCCGGTGGACGAGCTGGAGCTCACGGTGCGCTCGGCCAACTGCCTGAAGGCCGAGAACATCTATTACATCGGCGACCTGATCCAGCGCACGGAAACCGAGCTGCTGAAGACGCCGAACCTGGGCCGCAAGTCGCTCAACGAAATCAAGGAAGTGCTCGCCTCGCGTGGTCTTACGCTGGGCGCGCGCCTCGAGAACTGGCCTCCGCAGGGCCTCGACAAGCGTTAATGTCGACACGAAAGACGGTCCTATCGGACCGTCGACGGTGGTGGGCCGCCAAGGGGCGGCCCGGTGCACACCTCGGTACCTGATACGGCCGAGGTCAACATAAGGAAAGGAAAGCACCATGCGTCACGGACACGGACTCCGCAAACTCAACCGCACCAGCGAGCATCGCCAGGCGATGCTGCGCAACATGTGCGTCTCGCTGCTGCAGCACGAAGCCATCAAGACCACGGTCCCGAAGGCCAAGGAACTGCGCCGCGTCGTCGAACCGCTGATCACGCTGGCCAAGGAGCCGACGGTGGCCAACCGCCGCCTGGCCTTCAACCGCCTGCGCGACCGCGACATCGTCACCAAGCTGTTCAACGAACTGGGCCCGCGCTACCAGACGCGCCCGGGCGGCTACACGCGCATCCTGAAGATGGGCTTCCGCGTGGGTGACAACGCGCCGATGGCGTTCGTCGAGCTCGTCGACCGTCCGGAGCCCGTCGCCCAGGCGGCCGCCGAAGGCAGCGCCGACTAAGTCACGCGTCGGCACCCCGATCCGCGTTCAAGGGCCAGCCCATGTGCTGGCCCTTGTTCCGTCTGGCGCCGACTGATCCAAAATCGCGCCATGGCGCTCCCACGCACGTTGCAAAGTCGCTGGCTGCGGTCGCTGCTGGCGCTGCTGGCCTGTTGCCTGCTGTTCTGTGCTGCGCGGGCGGCCGACGACTTCCTGGAGCCTGAGAAGGCCTTCCGCTTCTCGGCCCGCATGGCCAGCGCGCAGGAGCTGGAGATCCGTTACGAGGTGGCGCCGGGCTACTACCTGTACCGCGACCGCTTTGCCTTCGTGGTCGAAGGTGCGGCGGCCGGCGAGGCTCGCATTCCCGCCGGCAAGGTGAAGTTCGACGAGAACTTCCAGAAGAACGTCGAGACACTGCGGGGCGACCTGCGCATCACGCTGCCGCTCGGTGCCATCAGTGGCCCCTTCACGCTGAAGTCCACCGCCCAGGGTTGTGCCGATGCGGGGCTGTGCTATCCGCCCCAGACCAGCACCTTGCAGATCGATCCGGCGGCCGGCGCAAGCGCCGGCATGGCGGCTGGAGCCCCTGCGGTGGCTGCGCCAGCGCCCGGCGGCCTGGCCGCGTGGCGCGACGGCACGATCGTCGACCAGACCCTGCAAGGTGGGCGCTTCTGGCCGGTGGTCGGTGTGTTCCTCGTCATCGGCATGCTGTTGTCGCTGACACCCTGCGTGCTCCCGATGCTGCCGATCATGTCCTCGCTGATCGTGGGCACGCAGCAGCAGCCCTCGCGGGCACGGGGGCTGGCCCTGGCCGCCAGTTATTCGCTGGGCATGGCACTGGTCTACACGGCGCTCGGCGTGATGGCTGGCCTGGCCGGCGAAGGCTTTGCGGCCGCCTTGCAGACACCCTGGGCGATCGGCGCCTTCTCGCTGTTGCTGGCGGTGTTCTCGCTGTCGATGTTCGATGTCTACGAGCTGCGCCTGCCGGCGCGCTTCACGACCCATGTGTCGACGCAGTGCAATCGCATGCCGGCCGGGCAACTGGCCGGCGTGTTCATGATGGGTGGGCTGTCGGCGCTGATCGTCAGCCCCTGCGTCACCGCGCCGCTGGCCGGCGCGCTGCTGTTCATCAGCCAGAGTCGCGACCTGGTGCTCGGCGGCGGCGCGCTGTTCGCGATGGCCACGGGCATGAGCGTGCCGCTGCTGGTGCTGGGCGGTTCATCGGGCCGCTGGCTGCCACGATCGGGGCCCTGGATGTATGCGGTCAAGCGCCTGTTCGGCAGCCTGATGCTGGGGGTGGCGATCTGGCTGGCGCAGCCAATCCTGCCGGCTGGCGTGGTACTCGCTTTGTGGGGTGTGCTGCTGTTGCTGGTGGGGCTGCTGTTGCAGCCCTGGCGGGCGGGCAGCGGACATCGGCATGCCATGCGCTCGTTGCTGCGGCGCGTGTGCGGCGTGGTCGCCTTGCTGTTGGGGGGCGTGCAGATCGTTGGCGCCGCCACCGGCGGGCGTGACCCCTTGCAGCCCCTGGCGCAGCTTGGCGAGGCAGAAGCCGCCACGGCAAAGCCCCTGGCCTTCAAGCCAGTGCGCAGCGTCGCGGAGCTCGACGCGATCCTGGCTGCCGGCACGGGGCCGGTGATGCTGGATTTCTATGCCGACTGGTGCGTGTCCTGCAAGGAAATGGAGCGCTTCACCTTCCGCAACGCCCAGGTCGCGCAGCGTCTGGCCGGCGTCCAGCTGCTGAAGGCCGATGTCACGGGCAACACCGAAGCCGATCGTGCGCTGCTGCGCCGCTTCAGGCTGTTCGGCCCACCCGGCACCCTGTTCTTCGACGCCCAGGGACGCGAGATCCCCGGCACCCGCGTCATCGGCTTCCAGGGCCCGGCACGCTTCCGCGGCACGCTCGACACCGCAGGTCTTTAGGCGCGCCGCGCCGCATCTGCACGCCGCGAATTACCTAAGTCACGCCTGGCCCGGGCAGGGCCTGATTATTCTTGCCCAGGCTGACAGGAGTGCACGGTGAACTTCCATGGTGTCGCGGGGCGTGCCCGCATCGCAGGCGGGTGGGCCGATGGGCCGCGCGCCAAAGCCACAAGCCGGCGAGCGGCTATCTCGTTGCTGAGCGGCGCTGTGCTGGCGCTGTCGCTGGCGGCCTGCAGCAGCCCGCCGCCCAAGCCCGTGGTCACCACCGTCAACGGCACGATCCAGGGCTCGGCCCAGCTGAACCCCAGCGTCAACCAGCGGCCGGCGCCGTTGGAGGTGCGGGTGTACGAATTGAAGACCGCGGCGGCCTTCAACACCGCCGACTTCATGGCGCTCTACCGCAATGACCAGGCCACGCTGGGTGGCGACCTGGTCGGCCGCGAGGAAATGATGTTGCAGCCCGGCGAGAGCCGGCCGTACCGCAAGACGGTCAGCAACGACACCAAGTTCATCGGCGTGATCGGCGCCTTCCGCAACCTCGAGAAGGCCACCTGGCGCGTGGTGGTGCCGGTGCAGACGGGCAAGACGCAGAACCTCACGGTGACCGCCGGCGACATTGCCCTGCAGGCTGACATCAAGGTTGCCCCATGACCGCCAAGGTGAGCTGCGCATGAGCTGGCGCAACCGGGTCATCTGGTCGCAGGGCATGTTCCTGCAGCCGCACCATTTCCAGCAGGAAGCCCGCTTCGTCGAACACCTGGTGGACACCCGCGGGCGTGCCGCGAATCCGTACGCCTGGGGCTTCTCGGAGCTGGTGCTGGACGAGGCGCAGCTGGCGCTGGGCCACCTCGGCGTGGTGCGTGCGAGTGGCGTGCTGCCCGACGGCACGCCCTTCTCGTTTCCCGACATCGACGCCACGCCGGTCGCCTTCGAGGTGCCGGACGACCTGAAGGGCGAGGTCATCTACCTGGCCGCACCGGTTTCGCGAGCGGGCGTCACCGAGGTCGACTTCGGCGACGGCCATGGCGACGAGATGTGCCGGCTGCGCGCCGTCGACGCGGAGCTGCGCGACTACACCAACGCGACCGACGATCCCGAACCGATCCAGACCGGCGCGGTGACCCTGCGACTGCTGCGTGCGCGCGATGCCAATGAAGGCTATGCGCTGCTCGGCGTGGCGCGCGTGGTCGAGCGCCGAGCCGATGGTCAGCTGGTGGTCGACCGCGCCTACCTGGCGCCGCAGACGCGCATCGACGCCAGCGGCCAGCTCTCGGCCATCGCCTCGCTGCTGCACGGCCTGGTGCAACAGCGCGCGCACATGCTGGCAGCACGCCATGGCCAGCTGAGCCATGGCACCTCCGAGGTCACCGATTTCATGACCTTGCAGTGCGTCAACCGTGCCGAGCCGCAGTTCCGCCAGTTCGCCGGCGCGCCCAGCGTGCACCCCTGGGACTTCTTTCTCGCCTGCGTGCAACTCGGTGGCGAGCTGTCGACCTTCTATGACCCGCGGCGCCATCCACCCGAGTACCCGGTCTACAAGCACGATGACCTGCAGCATGTGTTCGGCCCGGTCATCGACCACCTGCGCCAGTTGCTGAGTACCGAGCTGCAGCGCCACGCGATCCAGATCGAGCTGGTCGATCGCAGCCATGGCGTGCGCACCGCGGTCATCGCGGACGGCGAGCTGCTGCGCAGCGCCGCCTTCGTGCTGGCCGTGCATGCCCAGGTGCCGGCCGAGCAACTGCGCCAGCGCTTTCCGGCGCAGTCCAAGCTCGGCCCGGTGGAGCGCCTGCGCGACCTGGTCAACCTGCAGCTGCCGGGCGTCGCGCTCAACAGCCTGCCGGTGGCCCCACGCCAGCTGCCGTTCCACGCTGGCTACCACTACTTCGAACTCGAGCGCCAGGGCGATCTCTGGAAGCAGCTCGAACGCACCGGCAACCTGGCCTTGCACGTGGCCGGGGATTTCCCAGGCCTCGAACTGGAGCTGTGGGCCATCCGCCAGGCCTGAAAGCCTGACGGGGTCCGGCCGCGCGCCACACAGGGATAGCGATGGACCCGTCCTCGAACAACGACCCGTTTGCGCAGCTCGACGGCCAGCGCACCTTCATCAAGCCCAACCCCGGTGGCGGCTGGGCCGGCGCGGCGCGCGGCGCCGATACCGGCGCCATGGTCAGCGAAGCCGCGGTGAGCGACAGCGTGAACGTCGAGCATGGCCTGAACCCGCTGCTGGCGGTTGCCAACAAGCTGCTGCTGCTGGTGCCCCAGCTGCGCCGCACGCGCCAGGTGGCCGATCCCGCGACACTGCGCGCCTCGCTGGCCCAGGGCATCCGTGACTTCGAAGCCACCGCACACCAGCGCGGCATCCCGCCCGAGCGTGTGATGGCCGCCCGCTACGTGCTGTGCACCATGCTCGACGAGGCGGCGTCCGACACGCCCTGGGGCGGCTCCGGGGTCTGGGGCCGCAACAGCCTGCTGGCCAGCTTCCACAACGAGGTCTTCGGCGGCGAAAAGGTGTTCCAGCTGATGGCCCGGCTGGCCGAAAAACCGGACGCGAACCGTGACCTGCTGGAGCTGATCTACGCGGCCATCGCCCTTGGGTTCGAAGGCCGCTACCGCGTGATCGACAACGGCCGCGCCCAGCTCGAAGCCGTGCGCGACAAGCTCGCGCAGATCCTGCGCCAGCAGCGCGGCAGCTACTCGCCTTCGCTGGCCGAGCACTGGCAGGGCCAGCCGATGCAGCGCCGGCGTGCGCTGAGCTGGCTGCCGCTGGCCGTGGCCGCCGCGCTGACCATGCTGATCCTGCTGGCCATCTACACCGCCTATGTGTATCGGTTGAACGGGTTCACCGATCCGGTCTATGGCCAGATCCAGAGCCTGCGGCTGACCCCGCCCGTCGCTGCCGTCGCCCAGCCGGCGCCGGTGCCGCGCCTCGCGCAGTTCCTGCAGAACGACATCAAGGCCAACCTGGTCGCGGTGCGTGACGAGGTCGACCGCAGCGTCGTCACCGTGCGGGGCGATGGTCTGTTCGCCTCCGGCAGCGCCACGCTGGTGCCCGAACGCGAGGCGCTGATGCAGCGCATCGCCGAGGCGCTGGCCAAGATCAGCGGCGCGATCCTCGTCACCGGCCACACCGACAACCAGCCGCTGCGCACCGTGCGATTTCCGTCCAACTGGCACCTGTCGGAAGAGCGTGCCAAGACCGTGCGCGAACTGCTGATCGCGCGCGGCGTGCAGGCCGACCGCATCAAGGCCGAAGGACGGGCCGATGGCGAGCCGGTGGCTCCGAACGACACGCCGGCCAACCGCGCGCTGAACCGCCGGGTCGAGATCACCTTGCTGACCACGCGCACCGACCAGTTGGCGCCGCGGCCCGCCAACCCGGGCGCCACCGCGGCGCCGGCCAGTGGAGCGACGCGATGAAGAAAGTCCTCGGCTGGATCTTCAACCGCTGGACCCTGGGCGCGGTCCTGCTGCTGGCGCTGAGCCTGATCATCTGGTTCGTCGGTCCGCTGGTGGCCATCGGCGAGCTGCGACCGCTCGACACCGAGCGCTCGCGCTGGATCACGATCGGCCTGCTGTTCCTGCTGTTCGTGCTGTGGGCCGTCCTCAGCATCTGGCGCGCGCGCCGCGGCAACGATGTGGTGGTCAACCAGCTGCTCTCCGCCCCGCAGGGCGAAGCCCGCACGCCGCAGGAAAGCGCCGACATGGCCGCGGTGCGCCAGCGCTTCGAGCAGGCGATGGGCACCTTGCGCAAGGCGCGCTTCGGTGCCGGCGGCAAACCGGGCAGCGGCGGCCTGGGGGCACGCCTGAGCGGCCGCTACCTCTACGAGCTGCCCTGGTACACCATCATCGGCGCCCCGGGCTCGGGCAAGACCACGGCGCTGCGCAACTCGGGGCTGCAGTTCCCGCTGGCCGACAAAGTGGGCGACCATGCGGTGCGCGGCGTCGGCGGCACGCGCAACTGCGACTGGTGGTTCACCGACCAGGCGGTGCTGATCGACACCGCCGGACGCTTCACCACGCAAGACAGCGACCAGGCGGCCGATGCCGCCACCTGGAACGGCTTCCTCGGCCTGCTGAAGAAGTCGCGTCCACGCCAGCCGCTCAACGGCGTGCTGGTGACGGTCTCGGTGGCCGACCTCATTGCCAAGAGCGCGACCGAGCGCGCCCAGCATGCGGCCACCGTGCGGCAACGGGTGCAGGAGCTGCACGAGAAGCTGAACATCCGCTTCCCGATCTACCTGCTCGTCACCAAGTGCGACCTGCTGGCCGGTTTCATGGACTACTTCGGCACGCTGGACAAGGCCCAGCGCGCCGACCCCTGGGGCTTCACTTTCCAGCTCGACAAGTCCGGCCTGCCCAAGCAGGCCCCCACCGCCGAGATGGGCCCCGAGTTCGACCTGCTGCTGCAGCGTGTGAGCGACGGCCTGATCGATCGCCTGCAGGCCGAGAACGACCCCGCCCGGCGGGCCCGCATCTACGGCTTCCCGGTGCAGTTCGCCAACCTCAAGCTGGCACTGCAGGAATTCGTCGAAGCCGTCTTCTCGCCCTCGCCATACGAGGCCAACCCGCTGCTGCGCGGCCTGTACTTCGTCAGCGGCACGCAGGAAGGCACGCCGATCGACCGCATGCTCGGGGCCATCTCGCGCCAGTACCAGCTCGAGAAGGCCGTGCTGCCGCCGCAGCAGGCCAGCGGGCGCAGCTACTTCCTCTCGCGCCTGCTCACCGATGTGGTGTTCGCCGAACAGGGACTGGCCGGCACCAACCTGAGCTGGGAGCGCAAGCGCAGTGCCATCGTCATTGCGGGTTATGCGCTGATTGGCCTGATGGCGGTGGGTGCCATCACGGCCTGGACCGTCAGCTACGGCAACAACAAGCGCTATGTCGAGGCGGTCGGCCAGCGCGTCGAGGCAGTGCGCCTGCAGGTGCAGCAGACGCCGAACAAGGCCGATCCGAACCTGATCCCGATCGTCGGTGCGCTCGAGGCCACGCGGGGCCTCGCCGCCACCGGGCCGGGCGGGGTCGATGCCGACGTGCCCTGGTCCTTCGGCTTCGGCCTGTACCAGGGCCGGCGACTCGACAACGCGGCCCGTACGGCCTACGAGCGCATGCTGGTCGATGCCATGTTGCCGCGCCTGGCGCTGCGCGTCGAAGGGCAGCTGCGCAACGGCAACCAGCAGGAGTCGCTGTACGAGGCGCTCAAGGCCTACCTGATGATGTACGAGCCGGAGCACTTCGACGCGGCGGCGCTGAAGGCCCACTTCGAGTCCGACTGGGACGCCCGCATCGGCCGCGAGATCACCGCCGAGCAGCGCGAGCAGCTCAGCAACCACCTGGATGCCTTGCTGGCCCAGGGCGCCGCGGTGTCGCCGCTGGCGCAGGACAAGGGCCTGATCGAGGCCACGCGTCTGCAGCTGGCCACCGTGTCGCTGCCGCAGCGCGTGTACAACCGGCTGCGCCAGCGCGGCCTCGGCTCGGACTTCCCCGAGTTCACCGTCGCCAAGGCCGGCGGGGGCAACGCGCCGCTGGTGTTCACCCGCGTCAGCGGTGCGCCGCTGACCAAGGGCGTGCCCGGCCTGTTCAGCTACAACGGCTACTACAAGGGCTTCCAGTCGGTGGTGGGGGATGTCACGCGCCAGCTCGACCAGGAGCAGGAGTGGGTGCTGAACATCAAGACACCGGTCAAGACGCCGGGCGCGGTGATCAGTGACAAGCTGGTAGACGATGTCCGGCGCATCTACCTCAACGAGTACGCGGCAGCCTGGGAGGCCTTCATCGCCGACGTGCGCCTGGTGCCGGTGACCAGCATTGCGCAGTCGCTGCAGGTCACGCGCATCCTGGCCGCACCCGACACGCCGCTGCTGCCGCTGATGAAGGCGATGTCGCGCGAGACCACCCTGCTGGCAGGCGATGGTTCGCTGCAGTCGGTCACCGAGGCGGCCAAGGGCACGATCCAGAAGCAGATCCTCGGCAAGATCGGCGTGCGGGCGCCGACCACCGGCGCGCCGGAGCAGCGCATCGAGAGCATCGTCGACGACCGCTTCGTCGGCCTGCGACGGATGGTCACCGCGCCCGAAGGCGGCAAGGCGCCGATCGAGGGGCTGATTTCCCGCCTGGGCGACCTGCAGGTGCACCTGACCTCGGTGGACCAGGCCCTGAAGGGCGGCCTCGCGCCGCAGCCTTCGCCGCTGCCGACCCAGCTCAAGGCCGAGGCGGCGAACTCGCCCGAGCCGGTGCGCTCGCTGCTCGAGAACCTGGGAACGGCCAGTGCGCGGGTCGCGCAGATGCAGCTTCGCGAATCGCTGGCGCGCGAGGTCAAGTCGACCATCGGCGAGTATTGCCAGCAGGCGGTGGCCGGCCGCTACCCGTTCGACGCCAGCTCCACGCGCGACGTGACGTTGGCCGATTTCGCCGCGCTGTTCGGCCCCGGCGGCAAGTTCGACCAGATGCAGCAGAAGCTGGCGCCGTACATCGACACCAGCACGCGGCCCTGGAGCTTCCGGCCGGTGGATGGCACGCCGCTGGGCACCGACGTCGGCACCCTGCCGCAGTTCCAGCGCGCTGCCGCGATCCGCGAAACCTTCTTCCCGCCCGGGGGCGCCGGCATGTCCCTGCGGCTGGAGTTCAAGCCGGTGGACATGGACCCCTCGCTGAGCCAGTTCGTGCTGGACGCCGACGGCCAGGTGGTCAGCTACAAGCACGGGCCGCAGATCCCGGCCACGGTGCAGTGGCCGGGCCCGCGCGGCACGGGCCAGGTGCGGGTGATGGTCACGCCGTCGGGGCCGACCGGGCTGGTCAGCGACGGGCCCTGGGCCATGCTGCGTCTGTTCGACCGCGTGAACATCCAGCCGACCAACGCGCCGGAGAAGTTCCGCGCGGTGTTCGACCTCGACGGCCGCAAGACCACCTTCGACATCACCACCAGCAGCGTGCGCAACCCCTTCCGGCTGCCCGACCTGCGGCAATTCAACTGCCCCAACGGCCTGTGAACACAGACGTCAAGGACCTGCCCGGCTGGTACGGCAAGCTGTCGTCGCTGGGTGACTTCGCCAACCGGCGCATGACGCCGGAATGGCTGCGGGTGTGCGACGACTGGCTGTCGCAGTGCATCGGCATCAGCGCGCAGCAGCTGGGCCCGCGCTGGCTCGAGACCTACCTGAACTCACCGGTCTGGCGCTTCGCCTGGTCGCCCGGCGTGGTCGATCGCGACTGGTGGTTCGGCGTGCTGATGCCCAGCTGCGACAACGTCGGCCGCTACTACCCGCTCGTCGTCGCGCAGCGCCGCGAGCGCCCGCCGGTCGACCGCATCGGCTTCGACCACCTCGAGCTGTGGTGGTCCCATGTGGCCCAGGCCGCAATGCACACCTTGGGCGAGCCCTCGACGGTCGACACCTTCGAAGCCGCGCTGGCCGAGGCGCCGCCCTGGCCCGCGGCCGGGCCGCTGATGGTGCCGCAGCAGCGCGCGGTGGTTGGCCACGAGCGTTTCGCGGTGGCGCGCGGTGCCTCGCTGGGGCAGATCATGCATGGCCTCGCGGTCAGCGAGCTGCACGGCCGCATCAACGGCAACAGCTTCTGGTGGCCGATGGGCGACGTGGCCCGAGAGGGCAGCTTCAGCTTCACGGTCGGCCTGCCCGACCCCGCCGGCTTCAGCGACATGCTGGCGGCGCAGTGGTAGCGGCCCGGCATTCGGCCTGATGGCCGCAGTGGGCGCAGCGGCCGCTGCAATCGAACGTTAGCTCCGCTGCACCCGCGGCACCGTGTCATCGGGGCCGCACTGTGTCACTTCCGAGGGGTCGCCGACCCACACCGCCACCGCACTGAAGTTGTCCTGCTTGGGATTGGCGCGCGCCTCGATGTGGCGCTGCATGCGGTCGAGCCATTCGGCGGGTGTCTGCGAGGCGGCCATCGTGGCGACCAGCGACACGCCGTCCAGCGTCTCCCACCAGCCGTCGGTGCACAGCAGGAACGCGTCGCCGTCGCGCAGCTCGACGGGTCGCACCACGGTATGCGGTGAGACATCGCCCTCGATGCCCAGCGCCGCGAGCAGCTGGTTCTTCTGCGGATGGTGGCTGGCCTGCTCGGCCGTGATCAGCCCGGCGCGCACCATGCGTTGCACCACGCTGTCGTCGATCGTCAGCAGCTCCGAGATGCCCTGCCGGATGCGGTACAGCCGTGAATCGCCGACATGCGTCCACAACGCATAGTTGGCCATCGGCTCGATCCACAACACCACCAGGGTGCAGTGCATGCGTGCATCGAGCTGGACCGAGGTCTGGTGGCGCTTGACCTCGGCGTGCGCGGTGTGCACGGCATAGGTCAGGTTGGCCGGCGTGAAGCTCAGCGCCTGCTCGATGAGCAGCGACTCGATGCAGGTGACGGCGCGCTGGGCCGCCTCGGCGCCCCGGCTGTGGCCACCGGCGCCATCGGCCACCACGGCATACCAGCCGACGCTGGCGTTGCCGTGGCGCAGGTCGTCCTCGTTGCCTTGCCGGGCACCCCGTTCGCTGCGGCTGGCGATATGGATGTTCAACACGCGTGGCCCCTCGATCCCCCGTTCGGCTCGCGGCAGCGGGTTTCAGCCCACGCCGCCGCCCTGCTTGAGGCGTTCGAGCTGCTGATCGTAGGCCGCCAGGAACGCCTTGCCGAACAGACTGTGGAAGTCTTCCTGTGCTTCTTCACGGATCGATTCGAAATGCTGAAGGTACAGCTCCCAGAGCTTGGCCTTGCGGTTCATCGGCAGCACGCTGTCCAGCAGCGAGCCGCCGACCAGCTTGGCCTCCAGTTGCCCGGGGGCGAAGCGCTCGAGCATGCCGTCCAGGGCCGCGCGCATGCCCGCGACGGTGCCGATCGCATGGCCGACGAGGTCGTGCATCGCATCCGTCATCGCGGCGGGCCCGGACAGGAAGCCGCGCATCGTGGGCCGCAGCAGCTGCTCCAGGCCCGTGGTCGCATCCGGCGAGAACTTCAGCGGGTTGTTGCCACGCTGCTGGATGATGGTGACGGCCGCGCGCAGCTCGTGCTTGGTCGTGGCGCGCACCGACATCAGCTGCAGCGTGCCCTGCACCGCGCTGCGCAGCAGTGCGCCGATGTCCTGCATCATCGCCTCGTCCAGCCCGGCGGCCAGGTGCGGGTCGATGCCGGCGCCCTGGCAGAACGCGGCCCACAACGCATCGGGTGCGGCGCCGGCGCGTGGGGCCGCCGCGGCGGCGTGCGGCATCGCGGCAGGGGCCGCCGCGGGCGGCGCCATCATCGGCGGCGGGGCCATCACCGGCATCACCGGGGGTGCGATGGGGGCGGGGATGGGCGCAGCGACCGGCGGTGCGATCGGCGGTGCGAATGGTGCCGACATCGGCGGCGCCGATGGTGGCAGCCCGAACATCGCACCGGGTGTCGGCTTGCGCAGGCCGGAGGTGGTGGTGAACTCCAGGTCCACGTCGGACACGCCGGCGCGCGGCGGGGGCGGGTTCACCTGCCAGTCGAAGCGGGTCGGCAGCACCGGACTGGCCACCGAGGGCGCCGGCGGCAGCGCTGCGGGGGGCGTGACCGGGGGCGCCATCGGGGGCGCGCCCGGCGGCATGACGGGCCGCGGCGGCACGAAGCCGGCCAGCAGGTCGGGTGTGTGGTCGTGCACCGCGGGGCCGACCGGGGCGGCCGGCTTGTCGGTGCCGCCGAAGAGGGCCAGCGGGTCGGTCGAAACACCGCCCGCCGCAGCCGGCGACGGCGCGCCGCCAGCCGCTGGCGTGCTGGGCAGGCCGGCCATGAAGGCAGCCAGCGGATCGGCACCCGCCGCAGGCTTCAGGCCAAAGGCATCGTCCAGCGACGATGGCGCTGCGCTCGGGATCAGCCCGCCGAAGGGGTCGTTGCCGAGAGGGGCGGGCGGGGGCGGCGCCGCGGCCGGCCGCGCAGGCGCTGCGAACACGTCCAGGTCATCGGGCAGGAACGGGCGCCCGCCGGCAGCGGGCCCGGCGCCCAGCGCCGACGAGCCGGCGCGTACGCCGGCCGGGGCCGGCATCAGGTCGGCAAAGGTGTTGCCCGACGAGGGCGGCGGCGTGCCGAAGGCCGGCGCCGGCGCAGGCGAGCCCATCAGGTCGGCGAACGGGTTGCTGCTGGACAGCGGCTGGCCGAAATCCGCCATGCCGCCGACCGATGGCGCCGGCGTGCCGCGGGCCTGCGGCGTGCTGCGCGGCGGCGGGGTCGTGCTGCCCGGGTTGCCGCCGAGCCCCCAGGGGTCGGCCGCTGGCGCCGGCAGGGCGCTGCCGGCGGCCACGGCAGCGCGGCCGCGGGTGATGTCGGCGCCCCGCAGGTCGTCCTCGGGATCCACCACCACCTGCAACAGGTAGCCCCCGATGCGCACCTGGTCGCGGTCGGACAGGGGCGCACTTTCGCCTTGCGCCAGCGAGCGCGCGCCCACGACGATCGGATTGGCGGCGCCGACGTTCTTGATCGTGTAGCGCGAGCCGGTCGAGACGATCTCGGCCTGCAGCCGGGAGATGTGGCGTTCCGGGTCGGGCAGCGCCATGGTGTTGTGGTCCGCGCGGCCGATGGTCCCGCCATTCGCGTCGAAGCAGGCGGTGATGGGCTGGGACAGCGGCTGCTCGTTGAGCGACACCGCGAGCAGGGTGATGGTCATGGCCGATATGGAGGAAGGCTGCCGGACGGCGGGTGGCGCCGGATGATGACGGCCCATCGTCGGATGCCCTCGACGCGGCTTCAATGACCGAAAGTCATCCCGCGGCGGCGCAATTCACGCGCACACTGGCTGCCGATACCCCGCAGACGGGTGTGGCGCCGTACCCCTGGTTACCAACCCATGCTGCGCAGTCGCGAAGGGCCGTGCTGCCTCTGGGAATCGAGGCCCTGGCACCCCTTCGGCGCGGTGCACGACCCCAGGCGCTGCCTTGTTGCGCTGCTTCACGCTGGTGAATAATCGACCGTTACATCGGATGCGGTGCCCGGTTGCAGGCGCCGTCCGACGACAAACCAAAGGTGAACCCCGCGATGAAAGCCCGCCGAGACCTCCGCCGACTATCGCTGCTGATGGCCGGCGTCGGGCTCGTGGCCGGCTGCGCGCAGCCTCCCGGCGGCAGCCCTTCGCCTGCCCCTGCCCGGCCGAGTCCGCAAGCGCCCGCGCCCAGCGTCGCGCCGGCGCCCCCCGTGGCGCCCGAGCCGCCACCCGCGCCGGTGGTGCCGATGACGCCGCAGGCCGTGCAGAAGGCCGTCACCACCGCGATCGAGATGCTCGAGGCCGGCAACGAAGACCAGGCCAGCGCCGAGCTGCAGCGCGTGCTGCAGGCCGAGCCGAACCATCGGCTGGCCCAGAGCCTGATGCGGCAGATCAAGGACGACCCGGTCGCGGTGCTGGGGCGCGAGTCTTTCAGCTACCGGGTGCAGCCCGGCGAATCCCTGTCGCGCATTGCCGGCCGCTTCCTCAACGACGTGCACCAGTTCTACATCCTGGCGCGCTACAACGACATCAAGGTGCCGCGCCAGCTGGCCGGCGGCCAGTTGATCCGCGTGCCGGGCAAGGCGCCGGCCGTGTCGGCGCCGCCGCCGGTGGTGCAGCCCAAGCCGCCGACGCCCGCCCCGGCCCCGGCCCCGGTGGCCGTCCCGGCCCCTGCGCCGGAGCCGGTTGCCGCGCCGGTGCCGGACGCCAAGGCCCGGGCCGAGGCGATCAATCGTCACACCCGCGCGGCACGCAGCGCGTTCGCGAAGCAGGATCTCAATGGCGCCATCCGCGCCTGGGACGCCGTGCTCGAAATCGACCCCGACAACCGTACCGCGCAGCTCGAGCGGCAGAAGGCCGTCGACCTGAAGGAAAAGCTCAAGAAGGTGAAGTGAGGGCCGCCCGGCGCGGCCTTGCCGGCCGTGCTGCGGGATCGCGCCCCCGCGATGCCGGCACTCAGGTCCGTCAGGGCGCCTTGCCGCGGCCCTGGCTTTCCTTGAGCATCTGCAGGTCGCCGAGCATGCGCCTGGCCTCGGCATCGTTGCGCTGCACGGCCAGGTGGGCCTGCAGCAAGGCAATCGCGTCATCCAGCTCGCCCTGCGAGGCCAGCATCGCGGCGTGCTCGAGCTCGTTGCGGTCGCCAGTGGGCTTGGGCGCGGACTTCGCGCCCGGGCGCTGGGCGGTGCTGCCATGGGTCCTGGCTGCTTCGCCGGCCGGCCGACGCGCCAGCGTGTTGCGTGCCAGCTTGCCCACGTATTGGCGCTTGTTGCGTTCGCGCTCCACCGCGCGCAGGCCGTCGGCCGCCGTGGGCTGATCAGGCTGCAGCGCCAGCACGCCAAGGTACAGCTGCGCGGCGCTGTCGAGCTCGCCGCGCTTGTGCGCGGCCGCGGCCTTGGGCAGGCGCTCAGCCACCAGGGCCTGCACCTGTCGCTGCAAGTCGGCCTGGACCGCACGGTACTCGGCATTCGCCGGCCGCAAGGCCACCAGCACGTCCCAGGCCTGCAGCGCATCGGCCAGCCGGCCCTGGCGGGTGGCCAGCTCGGCTCGTTCGCGCTGGCGGCGCTCGAATTGCTCGACCGCGCTGTCGCTGGCGGGGGCCGCGACCGGCGTCGGCGCGGCCGGCGCCGGGGCTGGCGGGGGTCGCGTGCCGGCGCAACCGGCCAGCAGCGCCATCGTGCCCAGCGTCATGAAGGAGCGGCCGTGCCGCGGATGGAGCCGGCTCATGGCGCGCTCACGCTGCGGCTGACCTGCAGCTTGCTCTTGAAGCCTTCGAGGTCGAGGTCGCCGAAGATCATCGTCCGCCGCAGCATCGTCGGCTGCGCAAAGAAGCCGTTGCCGCCGGGATAGACCGTGACGCCCAGCTGGTACTGCTGGCGCGCCATGGCATCGAGCACCACCTCGCTGGCATCACCGAAGGGATAGGCGAACTGCCTGACCTGCACACGGGCCGGGGCCAGACGCCGCTCGAGCAGCTCGCGCGGCACGCGCAGCTCGGCCTCGATGTTCTGGCGGTAGCGCTCCTCCGATTCGCCCGGCAGGCGCTCGACCAGGTTGCGATGGGTCTTCGAGTGCGCCTGGATGTCGACCAGGCCCGAGTTCGCCATCTCCAGCAGCTGCGCCCAGCTCAGGCCGTCGCCGGTGCCGATGAAGTCGGTGTAGACGAACAGCGTGGCCGGGAAGCCGTATTTCTTCAGCAGCGGGAAGGCATGGCGGTGCACCGACTCGTAGCCATCGTCGATGGTGATCACCACCGTCTTCTGCGGCAAGGGTTCGTGCCCCGCGAGAAAGCCCAGCAGCTGTGGCAGCCGGATCACGGTGTAGCCGTTGCGGGCCAGCCATTCGAGCTGCTGCGCGAAGTTGCCCGGCGACATCAGCATCTTGCTGTTCCCATTGCCGAAGCGGTGATAGCACAGGATCGGCACGGTCTGGAAATCGGTCGCGTGCACCCCGATCGGGTTGAGCGGCTTCAGCGGCACGATCAGCGGCTGGCCGGCGGCCAGCCACGTGGTGCCGGGCGGCAGCGCATTGGCTTCGGCAATCTGCCATTGCCGGTCGGTCTGGCCCAGGAAGCGGGCGGTCACCGCGGCCAGCAGGTCGCCGGCCCGGGGCCGGTAGATCAGCAGCCTGTCGCTGCGGCCCAGCACCTCGCCGGCGGCCTGCGGCCAGGGCGACGGGCCGTCGTCGGGTGCTGGCGCCGGCGCGGGTGCAGCCACGGGCGCGGTGGTGTCGGGTGGCAGCGGCGCGGGCGTGCCGCAGCCGCCCAGCCAGGCGCCGACGATCAGCAGCAGCGGCGCCAGCCGCGCAACCGGCCGCACGGGCTTCAACCTGCGCGGTGGCGTTGCGTTTCGGGGCCGCCGCGCCGCGGCACCTGCGTCGGCGGCGAGGGCATGTCCAGCCCGGTGGTGGCACGGTCCTGCAGCGCCTGGGCCATGCTGTCGAAGGCGGCGTAGAGCTGGCCGAACTCGTCCTTGCGCTGCTCGTGGATGCGGTGGTCGAAGCGGCCCTTGCCGATCTCGGCCATCGAGTCGGCCACCAGCTGGATCGGCTTGGCGAACCAGTTGGCGACGAAGTACATCGCGATCGCCACCGCCAGCACCGTGACCACCGCCAGCACCACCATCAGCGAGATCGACAGCCGCGCCACCTGGGTCAGCGGCCGTTCGGCAATGCCCAGCGCGACGCGGCCGACCTGCTTGTCCTGGAACAGGATCGGCGCCTCGAAGCCCAGCACCGACTCGTTCTGTGCCTGGTAGCGTGAAGTGGCAATGCCGGCCAGCTTGCCCAGCGATTCGCTGCCTTCGGGCCGGTAGGGCTGGCCTACCAGCGAGGCCTGGCTGGAGACGCGCACCTGGCCGCTGTTGTCGATGACGGTGACGCGCTCGAAGTTGCCGGTCTTCATCACCTCCTGCACGGCCACCTCGACCGCGGCCCAGTCGTCGCCCAGCACCGAGGCCGCGTTCTGCTGCGCGATGAAGCGCGCCAGCGAGGCGCCGTAGTCGCTGACCTGCGTCATCATCGCCGCGTACTGCCGCTGCGTGATGACCGCGGCGGTGAGGCCCATCACCACCGCGACGATCAGCGACATCATGGCCGCCCACTTCACGCGCAAGGGCACGATGCGCGGGCGGTTCTTGGCCAGTGCCGCCTCGTCGATCTCGTTGAGCACCTTGCTCAGCGCCTCGGACAGTTCCTTGCCGGTCTGGAAGCGGTTGGCCGGCTGCTTGGCCAGGCAGCGGTCGATCACGCGACGCAGCGAAGCCGGCACCTCGGTGCGCTGCTTGTTGATGGGCGTGGGGTCCTCGGTGGCGATGCGCGTGGCCACCGCCACCAGCGTGTCGCCACGGAACGGGCGCTTGCCGGTCAGCATCTGGTACATCACGATGCCGGCCGAGAACAGGTCCGAGCGGCCGTCGAGCTTCTCGCCGTTGGCCTGCTCGGGCGACATGTACTGCGGCGTGCCCAGCACGTCGCCGACGCGGGTGTGCTGTGCGTCGCCGAGGTCGTCGACGTGGGCGATGCCGAAGTCCATCACCTTGATCGTGTGGCTGCCCTTGAGCCGCATGATGTTGCCGGGCTTGATGTCGCGGTGGATGATCCCCTTGGTGTGCGCGTAGTCGAGTGCGCGGGCCAGTTGCATGCCCATCACCACCACGTCGCGGATCGGCATCATCTTTTGCTGTTCGACCTCGTCGGCCAGCGAGGTGCCGTCGATCAGCTCCATCGCCATGTAGGGGCGGCCGTCGATTTCGCCGACGTCGTGAACGATCACGATGTTCGGGTGCGACAGGCCGCCGGCGGCGCGCGCTTCGCGCAGGAAGCGGTCGCGGTACTCGGCGTCGGCGCACAGCGAGGCGTGCAGGAACTTGATCGCGACGTCGCGGTTCAGCGTCGGGTCGTGCGCCTTGAACACCGTGGCCATGCCGCCGCGGCCCAGGCGCTCGCGGATCAGGTAGCGCCCCACCTGCTGCACCGAGCCATCGACGGGTGCGCCCTCGCTGCCGGGCAGCGTGGCGGCCTTCTCGCGCCGGCCCATGTCCGGCAAGGTCAGCGTGCGCGGCTTGCTCTGGCCGGACGGCAGGATCATGGTCGGCTCGTAGCCGGCCGATGCCAGCGTCGGCGCGATCTGCGGGCCGAGGTCGGCTTCGATGACGGGGTCGACCCGACGCTCGATGCGGGTGTGCGGCTCGCCCGGCGATGGCGCCGCGGGCCGGGCGGCCGGCGCCATCGTCGGCGGGATCACCGGCGGCATAGCCGGCGGGACAGCCGGTGGGACAGCCGGTGCAATGGCCGGCGGAACGGCCGAGGCCCGTGGCACCGCCACCTCGGGCGCTGGCATCTCGCTGCCGGGCCGCGGCGGCAGCGACAGCGCGGGCCGGGCAGCCGCCGTGCCGGGCGGCAGGCCCGTGGCAGCCCCCGGTGCGAGGCCGGGGGCGCCGCCGGGCGGGATCGGCATCATCTGCGTGGCCTCGTTGTCCGGCAGGCCCGGCAGATGGGGCGGCAGCTGCAGCGAGATGCGTTCGATCGACGCTGTCGCCGCGGGGGCAGGCGCGGGCGAGGGGGCCAGGCCCGGTGGCAGCTTCGGCGGCGTCATCATCACCTGGGTGACCTCGTTGTCCGGCACCGCTGCCGGCGTGGGCAGGGGGGCGGGCGCCGGCGGCTTGCCGCTGAAGGGCGAGGCGCCTTCCGGCTTGGCGGCGTCGGGGTTCTGGCTGGTCATGGCGATGGGCGCGGCGGGGGCTGCTATTCCGTGGCCGGCATGATGCCTTAGAAGCCCGACTGCAGCGAGCGTTGCACCTGGCGCAGGAAGACCTCGCGCACGGCCTGCTGGTGGCGGCTGCCCAGGCGCCCGGCGACCGCCATCAAGCCCTCGCGCCGGAAGCTGCCGTCGGCCACCACCACCGTGCAGGGTGTCGCGCTGCCGCGGCTGCAGTCGCCCAGCGCGCGTTCCTGTGCCCAGTCGCTGCGACGCTCGCCACTGACGTGGCCCCACACCAGGTAGCCGTTGCGCTCGCCCAGCGCCAGCGCGCTGTTCCAGCGCATGCGCTTGACGGCGCTCTGCAGCCTGTCCAGCTGCGCCAGGTCATCGGCCGCGGTGACATGCAGCAGCGTCGCCAGGCCCGAGGCCAGGCTCATCGTGCTGTCGCTGTGCAGGCGCGCGACCGCCAGCGCCCATTCGGCCCGGGCGGCCTCCGCCGGCGAGGCCTCGAGCGGGCGCGAGGGCGCCGGCGCGGGGCTGGGGGCGGGCGGCGGCGGCGCGGGCGCCGCCGACGGTGCCCGCGCCTGCAGCGAAGCGGCATCGGCCTGGCGCCATTCGCCCAGCGTGCGTTCAAAGGCGCGCAGGACCCGCTGGCGCACCGCGGCCGGCGGCTGCGCGCCGAGTTCGCGTGCCGCGCTCAGCAGGCCCTCGCGCCGGGTGTCGCCATTGACGATCACCGCGCTGCAGCCGCTGGCCGGCATCTCGCCGCAGCGCTTGCGGGCGAGCTCGACGGCGCGCTCGGCCGACATCGCGCGGGTCTGCCACGTGTAGCGGAAGTACCCGTCGGGCCCGACGCCGAACAGCAGCGCGCTGGCCATGGGCCGCAGCTTGAACTGCGCTTCGAATTCCGCGGCCAGGCTGCGCTCGTCTGCCGACAGGGGCTCGAGCAGGACCGCCAGCTGGAGGGCCAGTGCGGGCGGCGCGCGCAAGGCCTCGAGCCTGGCCACGCGCGGCTGCCACTCGTTGCCGGGCGGGGCCGGCACCGGCGTTGCGGCCGGCGGGGGCGGTGACACGCCTACTGGCCTGGGCGCGGCCGCCTCGGCGCGCGCTGCCGCAGGCTTGGTGGCCGGTGCCGACGCGGCTGCGGGCCCCGGGGGCGGCGCCTTGACCGCCGCCGGCGGCGCCGGGCTGGTGGGCTGCGTCGCCGGTGGCGTCGGCGCAGGCACGACGGGCGCGGACACCGGGGGCGGGGCGGGCACCGGGGCCAGTCCCGGGCTGGACGCCAGGTCGACCGGTGCCGGCGCCGTCGCCACGACGGTCGGCTTGTCGCCGCGGCCCGACAGCCCGAGGTACGCCGCCAGCCCGGCGCCACCGATCACCGCCGCCGCGATGGCGACCGTGGCCGGCTTGACGCCGCCGCGCTGCGCGGCCACCGCCGGCGGGGCCGGCACGGGGGCGGGCGCCGGTGCGGAAGGCGGCAGGGAGGTTGGCGGGGAGGGCGGTCCCGAGGCCGGCCGGGCTGAGACCGGCGGCACGGATGCAGCGGCCGGCGTCGCCGCGGCCGGGGTCGCGGAGGGCGGTATCGGCAGCAGGATCGTCACCTCGTCGTCCGCCGCACGGTCGCCGCCGCCGGCGGGCGCCAGGGCCGCGACGCGGATCGCCTCGGCCATCTCGGCCGCGCTCTGGTAGCGGTCTTCCGGCCGCTTGGCCAGCGCCTTGCGCAGCACCGCGTCCCACACCGGATGCAGCGTGGTGTTGAGCTGCGTGGCCGGCACCGGGTCCTGGTGCAGCACCTTCTGCATCACCGTGGTGATCGAGCCGGTGAAGGGCTTCTCGCCGGTGAGGAACTGGTACAGCATCACGCCGCAGGCGAACAGGTCGGCGCGGCCGTCCACCGGCTGGCCGAGGATCTGTTCGGGCGCCATGTACATCGGCGTGCCGATCATCGTGCCGGCCTGCGTCATCTCCGACGAATCGAGCCGCGCCACGCCGAAGTCGGCCACCTTCACCGCGCCGTTGCGCAGCAGGATCACGTTGCTCGGCTTCACGTCGCGGTGCGTCACGCCGCGCTCGTGTGCATGCTGCAGGGCGGCCAGCACCTCCCCCATGATGCGCACGATGTCGGCCGGGCTGAAGCGGTGGTCGCCGTCGAAGTAGTCCTTCAGCTCGTGGCCGTCGATCAGTTCCATCGCGATGAAGGCCAGGCCCGTGCCGCCGAGCGTGGCGTCTTCGCCGTAGTCGTAGATGGCGACGATGCCCGGGTGGTTGAGCCGGCCCGCGGCCTGGGCCTCGCGCCGCAGCCGGGCCAGCAGGTCGCGCGTCTGCGACGGGCCGAACTGGTCCTGCCGGATGATCTTGATCGCGACGCGGCGCTCGATGTACGGATCGAAGGCCTCGTACACCACCCCCATCGAGCCCTTGCCCAGCTCGCGGCGGATCTCGTACTTGCCCAGGTGGGTGGGAACGGACATCGGGACGACCCTAGCGGATGGCGTCACGGCGGCACGGCGCGCCGGACCGTTGATTCAAGCATGCCTGGAGCCGCCCACGCACCGATTGGAACCCTCGAAGCTCATTCAATGGACGGGTGGCGGCCAGCACACGGGCTGGTCCGCCAGCGCGGCGCGGGCGCCGATGTCCCAGCGCAGTTCGAGGTCTGCGTCGGCCAGCAGCGCCGGCGAGGGCTCGAGGTCGAAGCGCCGCCCGCGGCACCAGCGCCCCCCTGCGGCCCAGGCCTCGCCGTGCCGGTCGATCAGGGCGCGGGCCTTGTCGGCATCGGGCAGCCACACCAGCGGCGCCATCTCGCGCTCGAACGCGTCGGCGTCCTCGGCCACCGGCAGCGGACGGCGCTCGCCGTGGACCTCGATGCCGGTGATGCGCTCGAAGGCCTCGCCGGCGGCGGCCGCGCGCGCGGCATCGTCTGACGCCATCCAGCGCACCAGCGCATTCAACCCGGACGGATGGCCGAAGCGGGCCAGCAGCCGGCAGCGCGCGGGCGCATCTTCCAGGGCCAGCGCTGCCTGCTGCACCCGGGGCACGTCGTCCGGTCCACCCAGCACCGCCAGCCAATGCAGCGCCACCGCATCGCCCCGCTCGGCCAGGTGGCGCAGCAGCGGCAATGCCTGGGCCTGGCCAGTCCAGGCCGCGGCGGCCCAGGCGGCATGGCGCACCCGCGGCGACGGATGGTTCAGCGCATGCTGGTAGGGCCGCGTGTGGGCGGGGGCCGGATCGCGCGCGTCGGTCACCGTTGCGGCCCGCCAGGCCCGTTCGCACACCTGCGGGTCGTCGTGCAGCAGCAGTTCGGGCAGGCGCGCGCTCTGGCTGGTCAGCAGCCGGTGGTTGGCCAGCACCGCGGCAGCGGCCACCGCGGAGCGCGGCTCCGCGCGATCGAACACGCTCTGCAGTTCACCGATGAACGAGCCGAAGGGCGCCGCGCTCAGCGCATCGCACAGGCCGTCGAGCGTCGGGCCGCGGGCACGCTCGAAGGCGTCGAGCACCAGCGCGGTGAGCATCGGCTGGTTCGCGCGCAGCAGTGCGAAGGCGGCGGCGAAGGCCTCGCCGCGGTCGTCTGCCGCCAGCTGCGGCCGCAGCAGACCCAGCAGCGCATCGGGCGGCGCGATCAGCAGGCCCTGCAGGTGCGCCTCGATGCGCTCGTTGAGTTCGCCGAACTCGCGCAGCGTGTGCCGGCGCGAAGCCATCGCGCTGCGGCGCTGGTCCCACAGGAAGGCCAGGTCCGCCGCATGCACCTCGAGCAGCTCGGGGATGTAGCGCTGGCGCGGTGTGGCCATGTCTTTTGGGCGTCAGCGACTCAATTGATCGCGACCGTGCCGGCGCGGATGCGCTGCGTGCCCTTGGCGCGCACCAGCACGTCTTCGCCGCGGATCATGACCTTGCCGTCGGCGCGGAGGTCGACCGAGCTGGCGCCACACTTGAGGCTCAACGAGCCCTGTGCCTCGATGGTCAGGTGCTCGGAGGGCGGTGCATACCGCCCAATGCGCCCCAGCGCCACCGCCAGCGAAGCGCCAGGCAGGCGTGCGATCAGGAGTTCGTCGCCGAGGGCCAGCTTGATGTTCCCGGGGGCGCCCGTCTCCAGCCAGGCAACGTTTTGCAGTCCCAGGACCGGCAATTCGACGATCAGGCTGCCGTCGGGTTCGATGCGTTCCAGGCGTCCCGTGAGCAGCGTCTCGGGGTGGCCGTCGACCGTGGCAACTGCCGGCAGGGAACTGACCAGCGCGGCGATTCGAGCGGACATGGTGGCCTCCTTCAGGTCTTGGTGGGCGAGCCCGGCCCATGCGGCGCAAGGGGCAGGAACTCGAGCGTCTGCACGCCCAGCTGTTCGCACAGGTGCACCACCTGCGATGACACGAGCAGGGTCGATGCCTGTTCGGCCATGCGGAAGATGGCCAGCCCCTGCGGCAGACCTTCCCGGGGCACGAAGGTGTCGTAGAGATCTGCCCCCATCACGCCGAAGGCGCGCACGCCGGTGGATTGGGCGGGATCGGCCACTTCGATGCGGCCGACCACGTTCATTGCGTAATAGCGCGGAATGTCCTCGTACTCGGCGGCGCCTTCGATGATGGTGTCGAAGAACTCCAGGTTGGCGGCGCCGGCGCGCAGCAGCACGTCGCGCAGCGCCTGGCTGACCAGCGGCATCGGCTGGCCCAGGTAGTCGATGAACACGCCGTCCTCGGGCGTGTCATCCTCGAAGCGCAGCCGGATCGGCTGCGGCGGCGCGTGCTCGAAGCGGATGCCCCGCAGCCAGGGCAGGTCGACGATGGCATCGTCGTCGCAGCTGAAGTGCATGACCTCATAGTCCACGCCGTCTTCATCGACGATGCGTCGTTGCTTGAAGGTGTAGTAGCTCATCGAGCGCCTCGGATCACTTCGAAGAACCGCGCTTGCGTTTGCGCGGGATGACCAGCGCCGGTGCCGGCGCGGCCGGTCCGCACCAGCTGGAGGTGTAGTAGACGCTGTCGCGCGTGGTCCCGACGAGCTTGCCGCGGAACCAGCGCGAAGAGCCATTCAGCATGCCCAGCAGCGCGATCGGCGGCACGGGCTTGCCCTTCGCGTCCTTGCACTTCTTGCAGCTGGGCTCGACGCCGCCCAGGCCCAGCAGGCCCTCGAGCACGGTGGCCACGTCTTCGAGGTGCTCGCAGACCTTGCCGCTGTAGTCCGGATGCCGGTCGTGAAACTGGCGCTTGCCGACCGGCGCAAAGTTCATCGCCGCCTGAACGTACATCCACTTCATGTTCGTCGACGCAAAGGCGGCCGGCCCGTCGGAGGGCTTGGGCCCGTCCAGCGGCGAGTAGGTCCACTTGGTCTTGCGGTCCTCCAGCTCGGCGCGCTTGACGGCCTTGCGGCCCACTTCCTCATCGTCCGGCAGGTCGGTGGAGGCCGCGCCCCAGAGGTTGAGGCCCTTGCTGTTGACGGCGTGCAGGCCCGGCAGCCAGACGCCGTTCTCGTTGCCGTCGACGTCGTAGCCCAGGTTGCAGCAGATCGCGCCCTTGCCCTTGTCGATGAACTTGTGGAGCTTGGTGGCCCGCTTGAGCGACTCCTTCGCCGGTATCAGGTGGTGAGCGGAGTAGGCCACCGGGTAGATGCAGTTGTCGTTGCCCGCGACGATCTGCACTTCGCGCGTCTCTTCGTCGTAGGCCTCGTCCGGGTCGACGAACTTCTCCGGGCTGCGGTAGGTGTTGTCGGGTGACGCAGCATCTCTCTGCACGGTGCTGGTTCCGGCCGAACCATCGTCCAGGTTCTCGCCCAAGGTCTTGGCGTCGCCGGCCTGGTAGTTGTTCTTGGTGCCGTCGCAGGTGTGCTTCTTCTCGTGGAACGGGCAATCGACGTCGAAGTCGTCGACGAAGCCGGCCTTGACCATTTCGCCCAGCTGCGTCATCGCCGCCTCACCCGCAAATGTTCTTCTTGTTGTGCCACAGCGGATCCCCCATGCGGCACACGTTCTTGCCTTCGATCATCACGTCGAACGAATACATCAGGTACTCGCACTCGCTCTTGAAGGTGTTGCTGATGATGCCGCCGATGCTGCCGGGTTCGTCGCCGATGCTCATCATGTACTTGGCGCTCTTCACCATGATCATGTTGCCGTCGGCTTCGACCTGGGTCGTGCCCTGGCTGGTGTCGGCGGACTTGCCGGTGTTGGGGTAGGGAATCGGGATCGGCGGGGCCGGGGGCGCCGGGGTCTTGCAGACGTCGGGGAAGACCATGCTCATGCCGCCGCTGCCCTTGTGGGCGAAGCCGCGGATGTTGTGGACGGTGCAGGGCATGTGACGCTCTCTTGATGGGTTAGCTCGGTTCGTCGACCAGCGCGGCGGCGCGCTCGCCGCGGTCGGACGAGGCATAGACCAGGCTGGGCGCGCGGCGGTAGCCGAGCGCCACGCCGTGCGCGGCCAGCGCGGCCAGCGCCGCGCCGTGCGCCGCGCCCAGGTCGCCGAAGCATTCGGCGGGATGCTCCATCTGGTGCTCGGGATCGAAGGCCTGCGCCTGCCGCAGGCGCGCGACGCCGAATTCGCGCGCCCAGTAGCGCTCGCCGTTGAAGCTGGCGTACACGCTGCCGATCGGCCGGGCCGGCGGCGCGGCCAGCAGCTGAGCGAAGGTGGCCGCCAGGCCCTCGCCGAGGTAGGGCGCCTCGGCATAGACGTGCCCCTCTTCGTGGCCGTGGGCGCTGGCGGTCAGCGCTGCCAGCGGCGCCAGGCCCAGCGAGCGGGCCGTGTCGGCGCGCGTCAGCAGCAGCAACGCGGCGCCTTCGGCCGGGCTGAAGCCGTCGCTGGCTGCTTCATTGCGGATGCGGCCTTCGAGGTCCAGCGTGCCCAGCACGTACAGGTCGACCAGGCAGTCGACGCCGCCCACCAGCACGAACGCATGCTCGCCCGCCGCCAGGCGCGCCATGGCCAGCTCGATCGCCAGCAGGCCCGCGGCGCGGCCCCGCGGCGCGGCCAGGCTGGTGGCCACGTCGATGCAGCCGGGCACCTGCTGGTCCAGGCGCTCGAGGAAGCGCCCCGGGTCCAGCGGCATCGTCGTGTGGTGCTCGGGCAGGCCCAGCAGCAGCGGCAGCGCCCGCGCGGCCGGGGGCAGCGGCGCCAGGGCTTCCTCCAGCGCGGCATGGGCCAGGCGCAGCATGCGGGCTTCGCGGTATTGCAGCGGCGCATTGGCCAGCGGTTCGGCCAGTGGCGGCAGGCCGGCCTCGGGCACGCTGCCGACGATGAAGGGCTCGAAGCGCCGGTCGCGCCATTCGATTTCGCGCAGGCGCGCCACGCGCGCACGGGCCGAGCTCGCGGTCTCGGCCAGGCTCAGGCCGATCGGCGTGATCAGCCCGGCGCTGACGATCACGACATCCGCTTCGCTCATGGCGGCACCGCGAGCGTCGCGTCCTCGTCGTCGGCGTAGCTGCGCGGCAGGCCCTGCAGCCGGGCCAGCGGCGGCGGCGGACGCCCGTCCTGCCCGTGTTCGGCACAGCGCACGCTCAGCGCGCTGAGCTTCAGCAGCTTCTTGTCGACTGGCTGCGCAGCGCGCCACAGCATCTGCAGGCGGCCGTGGTCGGGCTCGAACAGCACGGTTTCCAGCCGTGCCGGCTGCGGCATCGGCCGGCCGTCGAAGCGGAAGTCCAACTGCAGGTGGAGGGCCGGCAGCGTGAAGCGCAGCGGCCCGCCGAGCGTGAAGCCGATCAGCTCGACCGGCTCGCCGCCCTGCAGCAGGCCCGGCGCGACCAGGCCCGCGGGCGCCAGCTGGAAATAGCGCGCATCGAAGTCCAGCGGCAGGTAGGGCGCGCGCTGCTGTTGCCAGGCCGCGTCGTAGGTGCCGGCAAACAGGCGCCGCGGCAGCCAGGTGGGGGCGACAGGCGCGAAGCAGGCCGGCGGCGGCCGGTCGGTGGCCGTCTGGATCGGCGCGGCGGGGTCTTCGAGGTTGGGCACCGGCTGCTCCTTCAGCCAGGCCCAGTGGCCGCCGGCCATGCCGCGGCCGACCGGGTTGCGCGGCTCGTGTTCGCGCTGCGCCGGATCCTGGCCGCTCACTTCGGGTGCCAGGCCGCCGAAGGCCAGCTCCCAGACCAGCGGGATGCGCTCGAAGGGCTGCGGCGCCGATGGCTTCATCGTCGGGCCGGAACCTTCCCAGTGCCGCTCGCCGAACACCCGTACCGCCTTGTGCAGCGGGCCGATGCGCAGGCTCACGTCGGCCACCCGGGTGCCGGGGGCCTGGGCCACCGCGCGGCCGGTCAGCAGCACGTCGGTGGCGGGTTTCAGCAGCGCAAATTCGCCCGCCGCGCGCAGGCTGCTGCGCTGCGGGTCGCCCCAGTACACATCGGCGGCCAGCAGCGGCAATTGCGTCTCGGCGAGCACCGGCTCGCCGGCCCCGAGCGAGAAGGTGGCCTTGACCACCGCGTAGGCCGTCTCGATGCCCTGCGCGTCGGGGAACACCGAGAGCGCGGCGGCAAAGGGCGTCTGGTTGTCGACCTGCAACATGGGCATGCGCGCTTGTCAGTTCTCGGCGATCTTCGAGCCCTTGATCGTCACGTCGCTCGAGGCCTTGATGCCGATCTTGCCGTTGCCCGAGATGGTGATGTCCTTGCCCTTGATCTGGATCGTGCCGTCCTTCTTCAGCGTGATGCTGGCGTCGCCGGTCTTCAGCGTGATCTCGTCGCCGGCCTCCAGATAGAACTTCTTGCCCACCTGCACCAGGTCGTCCTTGCCGACCTTGGTTTCGCGCTTCTCGCCGATTTCCACGGTGGCGTTCTTCGCGACGCTGTGCTTCAGGTGCTGGCCGACGCTGATGGTTTCGTCCTTGCCGACCGTGTGCTCGCGGTTCTTGCCGACGCTGAGCGATTCGTTGTCGGCGACGTCCATCGTGCGGTTCTTGCCGATCGACACCGACTCGTTGGCGCCGACGCTTTCGGCGCGGTTGTTGCCGATGGTGATCGACTCGTTCCTGCCGACGCTCTCGGTGCGGTTCACGCCGATGGTGATGGACTCGTTGTTGTCCACCGTCTCGGTGCGGTCGTGGTGGATCGTGATGGTCTCGTCGTGGTCGACCGTCTCGGTGCGGTCGTGCTTGATGTGGTTGGTCTCGTCATGGTCGATGGTCTTGTCGCGGTCGTGCCCGACCCAGTGCGTCTCGTCGTTCTCGACCTCGATGTCCTGGTTCTTCTCGGCATGCAGCCACACCTGCTCGCTGCCCTTCTTGTCCTCGAAGCGCAGCGCGTTGGCATTGCCGTACGCACCGCCCTTGCTGGAGCGCGACAGCACGCCCGACTGCGTGGCATTGGCGGGCAGGTCCCAGGGCGGCATCTGCTCGGCGTTGTAGACGCGACCGGTGATCAGGGGCTGGTCCGGGTCGCCTTCGAGGAAGTCGACGATCACCTCCTGGCCGATGCGCGGCACCTGGATGAAGCCGAAGCTCTTGCCCGCCCACACCGAGGCCACGCGCATCCAGCACGAGCTGCTTTCGTTCTTCTTGCCGTAGCGGTCCCAGTGGAACTGCACCTTCACGCGGCTGTACTTGTCGGTGAAGATCTCCTCGCCGCCGGGGCCGACCACCACCGCCGTCTGCGGCCCTTGCACGAAGGGCTTGGGCGTGCGCCGCGGCGGGCGGTACTGCTGGCCCGACGGAATGGCCAGGAAGCTGCACTGGTACTCGCCCGCCTCGTTGCCCGATTCATGGCCGTGGATGCGCGCGCTGACGTGGGCCTGCACGCACAGGTACTCGGCGTTCTGGTCCGCGCGCGGATGTTCGGCCAGCTCGAACAGCGTGCCGGTGGCCAGGCCGTGCGCATTGGTGCGGCCCGACAGCTGCTCGAAGCGGGCATGCAGCTCGTCGATGCGGTTGTCGGCCAGTTGCTGGCCGTCGCTCTTCTGCAGGTAGTCGCCCTGGAAGTCGAACTGCTCGTACTTGGACAGCTCGTGGCCCTGCGGATTGGCGGTCTCGACCTTGAGCGACGTGGAAGGGCGCTCGAAGTCGTAGCTGGTGAGGGCGATCTTGCCGGGCTTGACCTCGCGCGAGAAGTTCCAGTCCGAGATGAAGTCGACATCGGGCGAGGTCTGGCCGATGTTGGCGTAGTACGGAATCTTCGCGTTGCCCGGGGCGGCCGCATGCGCACTGCTGGAGTCGACAATCATCAGCTTGTGCTCGCCCGGTGCGTGGGCGAAGTACCAGTAGATGCCTTCGTCCTCCATCAGCCGCGCGACGAAGTTGAAATCCGTCTCGCGGTACTGCACGCAATAGGTCCGCTTGCGGTAGCTGCGCACCAGCTTGAATTCGCAGTTCGCGATGGCGGCGTGGTTCTTGAACACTTCCTTGACGATGTCCGGCACCGTCATGTCCTGGAAGATGCGGCAATCGGCGCGCCGTGTCAGGAACCACAGCCAGGGCACGACCTTGGCCTGGTAGCCGAAGTAGCGGCCCTGGTGCCGGCCCAGTCCGAACTGCGCGACATAGCCGCACACATGGCGCTGCGCGCCATCGCGCAAGGTGATGGTCACCGCCATCGGCAGGCCCAGCAGATCCTCGGGCTTCAGGTCGGGCTTGTCGCTGGTCAGGTGCAGCTGCATCTCTTCCAGCAGGCTGAGGCCCGACGAGAAGCTCAGCGACTCGAAACGCAGGTCGGCCGCCGGCAGCGGCGACGACAGGGAGATCGGCGACGTCGGCATGGCGGGGTCGGACCTGTGGCAAGCACCTGCCAACGATGGTCGTGCATGGACCTGGCCGGGGCCATGGCCAAAAGTCACGACCCGTCCTGCCAATTAGGGATGGCCGCAGCGCGGCCGCGGCCGCGTCAGGGCGCGAGCATCAGGATCAGCGTCTGGCTCGGCACGATGCGCACGCCCGGGCAGTTGGTGCTGTTCTGCAGGCTCATGCTGGTCATGCGGGTGGCCGGCGCGCCGTTGATCAGCACCGTGAAGGCGCCGGTCAGGTGGCGCGACGGACCCATCACCGTGCCCGAGGCCACGCCCATGTTCACACCGGCGTTGTCGCCGTTGGTCATCGGGATCGTGGTGGCCAGGTTGTGCGCCGGGCCCATCATGAACAGCACGGTGGGGTTGTTCGGCACCGCCATCGGCCCCATCGCGATGTTCGGATAGGGAATCGGCGTGGGCACCGGCGTGGGCGTCAGGCACACGTCGGGGAAGCCCATGTCGGTGCCCATCAGCTGGCAGTTGGCGAACATGGTGCGTGGCTCCTGGCGTCAGCCCATGTGGATCTGCGCGGCGCGCGACTTGATCAGCCGCTCGCCCTGCACGATGACATGCTCGCCCTGCACGCTGGCCAGCTGGCCGGCGCGCAGGTCCAGCACCTCGGCCTGCACCAGGTCGATGCCGGAGGTGACGCGCTGGTGGTGCTGCGCGGTGTGGGTCACGCGCTCGAACACCGAGCGCAGGCTGTTGCCGGTGAGCTTGACCGCGCCCACCACCGCTTCCCAGGCCGCGCCGATCACGCTGGCCTGCTCGACCAGCAGGTCCAGGCGCTGGCTGCGCACCTGCAGCGCCTGGGCGTGCAGGCTCATGCGGCCATCGGCACTGGCCAGCGTGGCATCGGCCGGCAGCTGCACGCGCGCGCCGGCCGACTCGATGCGCTCGAGCACCTGCGTGACCCAGTAGCGCGCCACCTCGCCTTCGCCCACGATGCCGCAGCACCAGACGGTGTCGCCCACCTGCGGCTGCAGCAGGCAGGAGGCGGCGACCCGCGCGGTGAACGAGCCGGTGTCGGCATTGACGACCCAGGCCGCCTGGCCGTTTTGCTCCGCCACCGCGCAGACGACGCCCGGGCCCTGCCACGGCGTGGGGGTGGGCGCGGGCAGCAGCGCGGCGGGCCGGGCATCGGCGCCATGCAGGTTCGCGGGGTGTTGCGTCGTGCTCATCGGAGGCTCCTGGAGGTCGTGTCTTTCAGCCGTTAGGCCAGAGTTCGGCGCGGGCCTGGACCGGGTCGGTGCCCAGCCCGCCGTGGCCCGCGGGCAGTTCGGTGCCGTTGAGGTCGCTGCGGTGGAACTTCGCGCGTTCGAGCTTGCTGCCCTGCAGCCGGCATTGCGGCAGCTTCGCGCGCGAGAAGTCGGCATAGGTCAGCTCGCAGTCGCGCAGGCTGCACTGCTGCAGCGTGGCGTCGGCGAAGTAGGCCTGGTACAGGTCGGCACCGTCGAAGCTGCACTGTTCCAGCTGCGCTTCGCCGAAGAGGGCGTGGCGCAGCCGCGCACCGCCGAACTTCGCGCCCTGGGCGCGGGCCTTCATGAAGATCGCCATCGCGGCATCGGCGCGGGTGAAGTTCGCCGCGGCCAGCGAGGCCGACTGGAAGTTGCTCTGCGTCAGCGTGGCGCCTTCGAAGTTGACGTTGTCCAGCGCGCTGTCCGGGAACTGGCAGCCGGTCACGCGCTGGCCCGCAAAGCTGCGGCCCTTCAGGTCGACCTCGTGGAACACGGTGTTGACGAAGCTCGCGCCGGTCCAGTCCGCTTCGGCCAGGTCGATGCTGGAGAAGGTGACCTGGTGGAAGTGCACGTTGCGCAGCACCGCCTGCGGCAGGGCGCAGCTGACGAAGGTGCTGCGATCGATCAGTGCGCCCTCGAGCTGCGTGCGCGAAAGGCGGCAGCGGTGAAAGGCCGCGAGGTTCAGGTCGGCGCCGTTCAGCACCGAGTCCTGCAGGCCGGTGTCGAGGAACTTGGCCGCATGCAGGTTGGCGCGCGCGCCCTGCACCTGCTGGAAGCGGCAGCGGTTGAAGACCGTGCCGCGCAGCTGCGCTTCGGTGAAGTTGGCGCCGGTCAGGTCGCACTGGTCGAACACCGCTTCGCGCAGGTCGGCGTTGCTGAAGTCGGCTTCCTGCAGGTTCACTTTCGTGAAGGCGGCGCCCGGCAGCGGCGCGCGCGCCATCGTCATGCCCTGCAGCTGGTGGCCGACGATGGGCTCGCCGTGGTGGGCCAGCAGCGTGAGCTCGAGGATGGTGAGGCTGGGCGTGGCCATCAGGCGGCTCCGGTGGGCGCGCGGCGCCGCGGGTGCACCTTCAGCCGGTCGGCCAGCGTGCCCAGCAGCTGCGTGTGCTCGTCCAGCTGCACCTGCGCGAAGTCGGCGCCATAGAGGTTGGCGCCGCGCAGGTCGGCGGCGCGCAGGTCGGCCTTCTGCACGATGGCATTCATCCAGTTGCTCTGCGCGGCGTTCGCGCGTTCGAGCCGGGTGCGGATGAACAGGCCGCCGGCGAACGAGGCCTTGTCCAGCAGCGTGTCGCTCATGTCGGCCTCGGAGAAATCGGCGCCGGCGGCATCGGCCTGTACCAGCCGCGCCTTCGCGAGCTTGGCGCCGCGCAGGTTGGCCCCGGCCAGGCGGGCCTGGGCGAAATCGGCGCCCTGCAGGTCGCAGCCCTGCGCGAAGATGGCCTGCGGCAGCTGCGCGCCGGCGAACACCGCGCCGGCCAGCGCGCACTGCACGAAATTGGCCGAACCCAGGTTCGCCTGCACAAAGCGTGCGCCGGCCAGCGAGCACTCGAGGAAGTTCGTCTGCGAGAGGTTCGCTCCGTCGGCGATCAGCCCGTCGAGCGTGAGCTTCAGCAGCATCAGCCCGCCGGCCTGGGCACCGCGCCAGTCGCAGTGGCCGAATGCGCATTCGAGCCATTGCGTCTGCGTGAGTTTGGCGCGCACGAAGCTCACCTGGTCCACCGCGCAATGGCTGAACACCGCGGCGGTGCAGTCGGCTTCGTCGAAGCAGGCACCGGCCAGTGCCGCGCCGCCGAGGTTGGCGCGCAGCAGCTGCGCCCCGCGCAGGTCGGCCTTCTGCAGCTGGGCGTGGGCCAGCACGGCTTCGGTCAGGTTGGCGCCGGCCAGCCGCGAGCCTTGCAGGTTGGCGCTTTCGAGGTGGGCGCCGGTGAAGTCGGCGCCGCTCAGGTCCAGGCCGGAGAGGTCGACACCGGTCAGCTCGGCCAGCGCCAGGCTCTTGCCCTCGCGCAGCAGCGCCACCACCTGCTCGCGCCGCGGCGTCGACTGCGCCGGCGGCAGCGGGTCGGCCGGCTCCTGCAGATGCGCGCCCAGACGGTAGTTCATGCGCATCGCGCCTTCGGCCTCGGCCAGCTTGGGCGCCGCGTCCAGCAGCTTGCGCGCGCCTTCGCGCGGGTCGGGCATGTGCTTGAGCTGCAGGGCCAGCGCGGCCAGCTCGCGCGCGGCCTTGAACTTCGGCGGGCCCTTTTCCTTCAGCGCCTTCAGGTCCACGCCATGCTGCTCGGCCTTGGCCTTGGCCTCGACGATGTCGCGCGCCGCGGCGATGGCGGCACGGCCCGTCTCTTCCAGGCCTTCGCGCATCGACTTCTCCACCAGCGCCGGCAGTTCGGACAGGGTGGGCGGCTTCTCGCGCACCAGCTTCTGGATGCCCATCGCCGCCGGGTCCAGGCCCTTGGCGATCAGGTCCTGGCGCGTCATCTCGAGCTTGACCTCGGCACCACGGAACTGGGCTTCGCCGAGGAAGCCGTGCACCTTGTAGTCGGCCTCGACCGCGGCCATGTCGGGGTCGACCATGTCGAGGTCGGTGGGCGTCAGGTCGGACTCGATCAGCGCGAACAGCGCGCCGAGCTTCGGGTCGTCGCGCCGGGCCATCACGCTTTCGTAGTGTTCGTCGGAGCGCGGCTGTCCGGTGCGTTCGACCGCGGCCATCAGCGTCTGGACGTCGTAGGCGTCGTCCTCGGTGCAGTCAGCCAGGCCGTGGAAGACCATCACGCCGCGCTCGGCATGGGGGAAGAACCAGATCGTCGACAGCGCCAGCGGCACATGGCGCAGCTTGCCGGCATGCGGGCCCGAGCCGTAGCGCACGAAGGCCCGGCAGCCCAGGCCCGGCAGGCGGCCGCCCACTTTGGGTTTTAGCGGGTGCAGGTTCTCGAACAGGAAGGGCTCGTCGCCGCGCAGCGGCTGCGGCAGCCACTGGTCGGGCGGCGCGAGGTTGAAGTGGCGCCAGTCCAGGTCGGGCGGGAAGCCCGGCGCGTACTTCGGCAGCCACTGCTCGTCGTAGGTGCCGCGGTACTGGGCGCGCTGGGTCCAGGTCGGGTCGATGCGGCCGAAGCCGGCCGGCGGCAACGCGGCGTCGGGCCGGGTGGTCGGCGCCTGCGGGTACTCGATGTTCGGCAGCCATTGCACGCCGTCGGGACCCGGCGCGTGGCCGCGGCCCGCCGGGTTGGCCAGGAAGTCCGGGCCGCCATAGGCACGCGACCAGTCGATGGGCAGGCGCTCGAAGGGCTCGGCCGCACCCGGCTTGCGGCCGGACCAGCGCCGGTCGCCGTGCACCACCAGGGTCTTCTGCACCGTGCCCACCTGCGCGCGCACCGCGCAGGCCGTGGCGCTGCCGTCGGGCGGGCAGGCCATCGCATGGAGCAGGAACTCGGGCTGGGTCTTGATGACGCCTTCGTCGAGGATGGGCTCGACCATCTCCTTCGAGACGAAGCCCCACATCGACGCGTCGGTCCACAGGCCGAAGGGCTCGGCCTCGCGGAACGGAAAGTACAGCGTGGCGGAAATGCTCAGGCCCAGCTTGCCGCGGTGCTGCACCACGCGGCTGCCGAGGCCAAGACAGGCGGGCTTGTGGACCTGCATGGCCTCAGTGGCCAGCCGGCGGGTTGGCGCCGCCGCCGGGGTTGGCCGCCGCAGCCGCCTTGGCCGCATCGGCCTTCGCCGCCGCTTCGGCCGCGGCCGTGTCCTTGGCGGCCTGCTCCTCGGCGGCCTTGGCCATCTCGTCCTGCTTCTGCTTCATCGCGTCTTCCGACTGCTCGGGGTGCGCCTGGTCGTACACGTTGGTGCCGGCACCGAAGATCGTGGCCACCATCGCCTTCAGCGTCGGGCCGTCGGCCGCGCTGCGGGCCTGGCCGTAGTTCGGGGCGGCGGCCACGGCCTTGAGGAAGTCGGCGATGTCCTTGAAGGCGGCCGCCGCATTGACGATTGCCGCGCCGACGCTGACGCCGATGGCCGCGCCGACACCGATGGCCGCGCCCGCGCCGCCGCCGCCGCCGCCGCCGCCGGCACCGCCACCGCCGGTGATGACCTTCAGCGCGCTCTGCGCCACGTCCACCGTCTTCTGCTCCAGGCCCAGCGGGCCCATCACCAGCTCGGGGCCGGCCATCATCTCGATGGTGGCCGACAGGCCGGCGTTGATGGCTGCCGAGATCGAGGTGTTGATCGAGGCGCCGATCGTGCAGGTGGTGGCCAGCGAGATCTCGAGATCGTTCTTCACGCCGATGAAGGTGTTGCGGCAGCCGGCGATCAGCGTGTCCGACGCGGCACCCATGTAGGTGCCGGTGTTGGAGCCGAGGAACACGTCGTTGGCCTGGTTCACCGTGCGGTTGAACTGGTTGCCGAAGTACTCGAAGTTGCCCGGGCTGGTCCACTTGAAGCTGGGCGCCACGTACTCGACCCCGCCGCCGGAGGTCATCTTGCGGGCGCCGGAGGTGAACACCTGCATCTCGCCGGTGACACCGACCTTCAGGCCGCTCTTGTGGATCTCGGTGGTGCTGCCGCCGATGATGCGGCTGTAGTTGCCGGTGACCGACAGCGAATCGGGGCCCTTGACGTTGGTGACGCGGCCGACGTTGATGGTGTTCTCGCACAGCCCGGCATCGACCGTGTACTTGTGCCCGCCGGTGACGTGCACCTCCTCGCCGCCCGCGGCCACGGTGACGAAGCGCCCACCCTTGTTGACGATCAGCGTGTCCTTGCGGTCGATGATGACGCGCCGGTCGCGCATGATGTTCTCGGTGCGGTCGCGGCCCACGGTGGTGAACTGGTCGTTCTCCACCGAGGTGAACATGTCCTTCTCGGCATGCAGCTCGAGCTTCTCGTCGCCCTTCTTGTCCTCGAAGCGCAGCATGTTGGCGTTGCCGTAGGCCCCGCCCTTGGTCGAGCGGGTCAGCACGCCGCTCTGGCTGGCATTGGCCGGCAGCGCCCAGGGCACCATCTGGTCGCCGTTGTAGACGCGGCCGGTGACCAGCGGCTGGTCGGGGTCGCCCTCGAGGAAGTCGACGATCACCTCCTGGCCGATGCGCGGGATCTGGATGAAGCCGAAGCTCTTGCCGGCCCAGGCCGAGGACACCCGCATCCAGCACGAGCTGGTCTCGTTCTTCTTGCCGTAGCGGTCCCAGTGGAACTGCACCTTCACGCGGCCGTACTTGTCGGTGAAGATCTCCTCGCCCGCGGGTCCGACGACGATGGCCGTCTGCGGCCCCTGCACGAAGGGCCGCGGCGTGTTGCGCGCCGGCCGGAACTGCTGGGCCGACGGAATGGCCTGGAAGCTGCAGCGGAACTCGCCGCTGGCATTGCCCGATTCGCTGCCGTTGACCTGTGCGCTGATGTGCGTGCGCAGCACCAGGTATTCCTGGTTCTGGTCGTCGCGCGGGTGCTGCCGCAAGGTGAACAGGTGGCCGGTGGCCAGCCCGTAGGCATTGGTGCTGCCCGAGAGCTGCTGGAAACGGGTCTGCAGCTCGTCGATGCGGTTGTCCAGCAGCTGCTGGCCGTCGGCCGGCTTGACGTAGTCGCCCTGGAAGTCGAACTGCTCGTAGTCGGACAGGTCGATGTCGTCGCGCGGCGCGGTCAGGCCCACCTTCAGGCCCATGCCGGGGTTCTCGAAGTCGTAGCTGGTCAGCGCCACCTGGCCGGTGGCGATCTCGCGCGAGAAATGCCAGTTCGAGACGAAGTCGACATCGGGTGAGAGCTGGCCGGTGTTGGCGTAGTAGGGCAGCTCCTCGTAGCCGGGGGCCGCGGCATGGCCGCTGGTGGAGTCGACCAGGATCAGCTTGTGCTCGCCGGCGCTGTGCTCGAAGTACCAGTAGATGCCTTCGTCCTCCATCAGCCGGGCGATGAAGTTGAAGTCGGTCTCGCGGTACTGCACGCAGTAGGTGCGCGTGCGGTAGGTGCGCGTCAACTTGAATTCGTGCGTCGCGATCGCGGCGTGGTTCTTGAACACCTCCTTGATGATGTCGGGCGTCGACATCTCCTGGAAGATGCGGCAATCGGAGCGCCGCGTCAGGAACCACAGCCAGGGCACCACGGTGGCCTGGTAGCCGAAGTAGCGGCCCTGGTGGCGGCCGAGGCCGAAGCGCTGCACGTAGCCGCACACGTGGCGCTCGGCGCCGTCGCGCAGCGCGATCGTGATGTCCACCGGCTTGCCCAGGATGTCCTCGGGCTTCAGGTCCGGCTTGTCGCTCAGCATCTGCAGCTGCATCTCCTCCAGCTGGCTCAGGCCGCTGGAGAAGGTCATCGAATCGAAGCGCAGGTCGCCGTCGGGCAGTGACGACTTCAGGGAGATCGGCGTATTGGTGGGCATGGCGGGCTGGAACCTTGTCGGCCTATGGTGCTGATCGTCGGTTCCGCCGCGGCGGCTGAACAGCGCCTTTGGTCATGCGCGGGGCGCGTAGTTCACGAACTGCGCGCCCCGCCCGGCGCGGCGCGTCAGGAAGATTGGTCGAATTCGTAATGGAAGTCACCGTCCTGCACGCTGACCTTCGCGCCGGTGATCTCCTTGCCTTCCATCATCCGCTTCAGGAACTCGCGGCTCACCTCGGGCAGCATGGTGTTGGTGAGGATGGCGTCGATCATGCGGCCGCCGGATTCGCTTTCGGTGCAGCGCGAGACGACCAGCTGGACCACGTCCTCGCCGACCTCGAACGGGATCTTGTAGCGCGCTTCCACCCGCTTCTTGATACGGCCGAGCTGCAGCTTGACGATGCGGCCCAGCATCTCGTCGGACAGCGGGTAGTACGGAATCGTCACCAGCCGGCCCAGCAGCGCGGGCGGGAATACCTTGAGCAGCGGCTCGCGCAGCGCCTTGGCCATGCTCTCGGGGTCGGGCATCAGCTCGGGGTCCTTGCACAGCCCGGCGATCAGGTCGGTGCCGGCGTTGGTGGTCAGCAGGATCAGCGTGTTCTTGAAGTCGATCAGCCGGCCTTCGCCGTCTTCCATGAAGCCCTTGTCGAAGACCTGGAAGAACAGCTCGTGCACGTCGGAGTGGGCCTTCTCCACCTCGTCGAGCAGCACCACCGAATAGGGCTTGCGCCGCACGGCCTCGGTCAGCACGCCGCCTTCGCCGTAGCCGACGTAGCCCGGAGGCGCGCCCTTGAGCGACGAGACGGTGTGCGCCTCCTGGTATTCGCTCATGTTGATGGTGATGAGGTTCTGCTCGCCGCCGTACAGCGCCTCGGCCAGCGCCAGCGCGGTCTCGGTCTTGCCGACGCCCGAGGTGCCGGCCAGCATGAACACGCCGATCGGCTTGTTCGGGTTGTCCAGCCCGGCGCGCGAGGTCTGGATGCGCTTGGCGATCATCTCCATCGCGTGGTCCTGGCCGATCACGCGCTGGCCCAGCAGCGTGGGCAGCTTCAGCACCGTGTCGATCTCGTTGGCGGCCATGCGGCCGACCGGGATGCCGGTCCAGTCGCCCACCACCGAGGCCACGGCCTGGTAGTCCACCGTCGGCAGGATCAGCGGGCTCTCGCCCTGCAGCGCGCTCAGCTCGGCCTGCACTGCCTTGAGTTCAGCCAGCGCGGCCGCGCGCTCCTCGGGCGTGAGGGCCGGCGCCTGGGCCTCGGCCGACTCGGCGCTGCCCAGGTTGTGCGGCGACTCGGCCTTGCGCTCGAGCTTGCTGCCGGTGCCTTCCACCGGGTGGGTGCTGCCGCGCAGCTTGGCGCGCAGGCCCAGCAGCTTGTCGACCAAGGCCTTCTCGGCCTGCCAGCGGGTGTTCAGCGCCTCCAGGCGGGCACGCTCGGTGACCAGCTGGCTCTCGACGAGGTTGGAGCGCTCGGTGGTGTCGATGCCGATCGCCGCTTCGCGCGCGATGATGCCCTGCTCGACCTCGAGCGACTCGATGCGCTTCATGCAGTCGTCCACCTCGGGCGGCGTGGCATGCAGGCTGACCGCGACGCGGGCGCAGGCGGTGTCGATCAGGCTGACCGACTTGTCCGGCAGCTGGCGCGCCGGGATGTAGCGGTGGCTGAGCTTGACCGCGGCCTCCAGCGCTTCGTCGAGGATCTGTACCTGGTGGTGCTTCTCCATCGTCGAGGCCACGCCGCGCATCATCAGCACCGCACGGGGTTCGGTCGGCTCGTCCACCGTGATGGACTGGAAGCGTCGCGTCAGCGCCGGGTCCTTCTCGATGTGCTTCTTGTACTCGGCGAAGGTGGTGGCGCCGATGGTGCGCAGCTGGCCGCGGGCCAGCGCGGGCTTCAGCAGGTTGGCCGCGTCGCCGGTGCCGGCCGCGCCGCCGGCGCCCACCAGCGTGTGCGTCTCGTCGATGAACAGGATGATCGGCTTGGGCGAGGCCTGCACCTCGTCGATCACCGAGCGCAGGCGCTGCTCGAACTCGCCCTTCATGCTGGCACCGGCCTGCAGCAGGCCCACGTCGAGCGTCAGCAGCGAGACCTCCTTCAGCGCCGGCGGCACGTCGCCGCGCGCGATGCGCTGCGCGAAGCCTTCGACCACCGCGGTCTTGCCGACGCCGGCCTCGCCGACCAGGATGGGGTTGTTCTGGCGCCGCCGCATCAGGATGTCGACGACCTGGCGGATCTCGTCGTCGCGTCCGACGATCGGGTCCATCTTGCCCGATCGAGCCTGCTCGGTCAGGTCGGTGGTGAAGCGCTTGAGCGCCTCCTGCTTGCCCATCGCGGCGGGCGCGATCGCGTCGCTGGCCTCGCCGGGCGCGGCGCCGCTTTCGCTGGCGCTCATCACGTACTCGGGCGATTGCGCCAGCAGTGTCGGGAACTTCTCGGTCAGGTCGTCGAGCTTGATGCGCTCGAACTGCTTGGAGATCGAGAACAGCGCGCCGCGCAGCGAGGGCGTCTTCAGCATGCCGACGATCAGGTGGCCGGTGCGCACCGCCGTCTCGCCGAACAGCAGCGAGCCGTAGACCCAGCCGCGCTCGATGGCGCTGAGGATGAACTCGGAGAAGTCGCTGATCGACGAGGCGCCGCGCGGCAGCCGGTCGAGCGAGCGGGTGAGGTCGGCGGCCAGCGCGGCGGTGTCGAGCTCGTAGTGGCGGATGATGCGGTGCAGGTCGCTGTCGGGCGTGTTGAGGATCTGCGCGAACCAGTGCTGCAGCTCGACATACGGATTGCCGCGCATCTTGCAGAACACGGTGGCCCCTTCGATGGCCTTGTAGGCCAGGGGGTTCAGCTTGCCGAACAGGGTGTTGCGGGAGATTTCAGCCATGTGAAGCTCCGGGTCGACGGAGGAGGAAGGACGACCCCGGCCGCAGCCGCAGGTCGTGGCGATCGGTGCCGGGGCGGCGCAGTCCATTGCGGCGGCCGCCGCTGCCGAGCCAGCTGGTCAGCCCCAGGCGCATGCGGCGGTCCAGCCGTGGCTCGGGCACGTCCTTCTGGCGCAGCGTGAGCTGCGTGTCCCAGCCCAGGTCCAGCCCGCCCAGCAGCCTGACCCAGTCGTTCAGGGGTTGCCAGGCGCTGCCGCCGGGCAGGAAGTCCTGGTACTGCGCCATCGTCAGCGGGCCGATGTGCAGGCGGAAGCGGTACTGCCGGTCCCACACCTTGTGGCCGGCGTTGGCGCTGCGGCCCAGCTCGGCATGCGGCACCTGCGAGCGTTCGGGCCGGTTGCGCGCGAAGCCCAGGCGCGAGCGGTCGGCCTTGTCCAGCATCAGCCAATGGCCGACATGCGGCTCCAGCGCCACCGGCACGCGGAAGTACTGGCGCAGCGCCTTGGTCAGCGCCTCGGGGTGGCGGCTGCGGTTGCCGATCAGGCCCGCCTGGTACAGCTTGGCATGCTCGGGCACCGCGCTGGCGCCGGGCACCTGGCGGTTCAGGCCGAAGCAGGCGCCCAGCCAGGCGGCATAGCGGTCCTGCTGGCGGTCCTGCTGCACCACCGGCTGGGTCTCGGCCCAGGCGCGGTAGAACAGGCTCAGCAGCCGGTGGTGGAAGATGTCGAGGAAGCGCGAGATCGTCGGGTCGTTGCGCTGGTGCAGGCGCTCGCGCACGTACTCGGTCAGGTGCAGCGGCATCGGTCCGTGCGGCCCCAGCAGCCCGAAGAAGCGCACGCCCAGGCGCCGCGCGTAGTCGTTGCGCTGGAAACGCGCCAGCGCGGCCGGCGCGAAGTCGAGCTCGGGCACCTGGCCCAGGCGCAGGTACTCCTGCGAGGGCCGCAGGCCCTTGCCGAGCACAGGCGCCTCGGGGCGCAGCGCGTCGACGCGGCGCATCAGCGCGAAGAAGTCGAAGGCCCAGGGGCGGGCTTCGACCTCGTCCATCAGCCGCTGCAATTCGACGTTGGCGGCATCGGCCGCCGCCTGCCGCGCGTCGGCCACCGGGCGGTGCCGCGTGGTGCTCACAGCGTGGCCCTCTTGCCGACGTGCGGCGCCCAGGTCTTCACCAGCCCGCGCTGCTGGCTGCGCAGCGTGAGCTGGGTGAAGCTGTTGATCGCGGCATGGCGCGCGAAGAAGTGTTCCAGCACGCAGGCCATCAGGAAGGCGCTGGCGCCCTGGAAGGCCAGTTCGTTGACCTCCAACTGCAGGTCGATGCCGCTGCCGAAGCTCAACGGGCCCTTGAACGGCAGGCGCCGCACGATGGGCTGCGCCGACAGGCTCAGGATGCCGTCCACCTGGTGGCCCCAGGTCAGGTCGCCGGGCGGGCCGTACAGGCGCAGCGTGTCGCGCAGGGCGCCGGCCACCTGCGCCGGCGTGCCCTCGAAGGCCAGGTGGTTCTGCGTCAGCTGGCTCACCAGCTGCCAGCCGATGTCGCCGGTGGCACGGCGCGAGATCGGCCGCGTCGGGCCGCGCATGCACTCCACCGTCTGCACCGGACCGGGCGTGTCGAGCCGCCAGGCGGTGGCCCCGGCAGAGCCGGCCTGCGGCAGCAGCGCGGGCAGGTCGCGGTTGGTGACCAGCGCGTTGACCGAGAGCTGCCGCAGCGTGTCGCGATAGGCGCCATGGTGAGCGTCCACCAGCGACATGAAGACTTCCTCGCCGATGTAGGCCGAACGCGGGCCCTGCTGGCGCTGGCGGTCGGACATCAGCCGCGGGTCGCGCCGCAACGTGAAGTAGCCATGGCCCTCGGCCGGCGCCTGGTGGTGCGCGGTGTACAGCGCCTTGAACTCGCGCTGCGCATCGCGGCCGCTGCCGTGGCCGACGACGTTGCTCACGCTGTGGACTTCCAGGTCCATCGGCCGCGTGCGATCGGGCACCAGGTGGTATTCCCAACTGCCCGCGCCCAGCGGTACGCGATCCAGCCGCTTCGGGAAGAGGTTGATCGCGGGGGTGCAAAAAAGCGCGAGGCTCCCGCCGTCCACCAGCGTTTCTAGTGCGGGGTCCCCGCGCGCAAACAGGATCACCAGCTCGACCAGGTCGCCGGCCACCTGGGCCAGGCGCGGCGCGAGCTCGGTGATGTCGAAGAACAGCAGGCGCTGCGGCATCGCCGAGACTTCCTGCAGCAGCCGATGGCCCGAGAACGCGCGCAGCGATTCAGGCAGCAGCGACTGCTCGGCCTCGAAGCCCACCGGCTGCACGCTGGCGGTGTCGCGCCACTGGCGGCCGAGGTCGGTGGTGCCGGCCGTGCCGGGCACGACGACCAGGCTGCCCAGCGCGGTGCCCAGCACCAGTTCGTGCAGGCGGTAGGCCACGTCGTCCGGCGCGCTGATGTACAGGCACAGCCGTTCCATCTTCAGCTGCTTGAACTGCAGCCCGCCACCGGCGCGCAGCTTGATGCGCAGCCCGCCCTTCATCGGCTTGGCCTGCGGCAGCCGCGACAGCGCGAGGTCCGGCGCGTGCGTGAAGTACTGCACCGACGCCAGCTCGACCGGCCACAGCGTCACGTCCATCGCGGTGCGGAACTCGCACAGCGTGTCCTGGCCGCGCGGCGTCTGCGATTGCAGGCCGCTGTCGCGCGGCACGGTGTAGCCCTTGGCCAGGTTCGGGTCGGTGGGGTCGGCGCCGAGCCTGGCCACCATCATCGAGGGCACCGGCGACAGGAAGTTCGGGTAGATCGATTCGAGCAGGTGCGCAATCAGCTTCGGCTGCTCGGACTCGAGCTTGAGCTGCACCCGCGCGGCGAGGAAGGCAAAGCCCTCCATCAGCCGCTCGACATAGGGGTCGGAGACCTCCATGCCTTCCATCCCCAGGCGCGAGGCGATCTTCGGGAACTCGGCGGCGAACTCGGCGCCGACCTCGCGCAGGTGCGTGAGTTCGTCCTGGTACAGGCGGACGAGGCGCGGATCCATGGCGGTGGCTGCTGACTTCCTGAGTTAGAAGGCCCGCGAGGGCGCCACGCCGGAAGCGTCGCGCACCTCGACCTGGCCGGCTTCGAGGTCGAGCTTGGTGCGCAACAGCACTTCCAGCGGAATGGGCTGCGCCCACAGGTGGCCGCGGATCTCGAACTCGATCATGTTGTGGGTGTCCAGCACGTTCGAGGCCTCCAACGCCACGACCTTCAGCGAGTCGGGCAGCAGGCGCGGTTCGAAACGCAGGATGGACTGGCGGATGGTGCGTTCGAGCAGGCTGATGTCGACCCGCGACACCAGCTGGCCGGACAGCGGCGGCAGCCCGTAGTTCAGCACGCTCTCGGCCACCAGTTGCGGCACGTCCTGCGACGCGGTGAGCGGCTGCGTGGCATTGAACAGCCAGGCCAGGTCGCGCAGCACCGCATTGCGCAGCTGCGACTTCGACATCACGCGCCGCTCCAGCGGCTCTTCGCTGGCGCCGGGCGCGTCATCGGTCAGGCGGTCGAGCAGCGCGGGCTGCAGGCGGTCGCGCACCTCGCCGGTGGCCATGGGCGGCGGCCTCTTCAGCCGGCTGCGGCGCCATCGGCCGCATTGCCTTCATGGTCGCCTTCAGCGGTGTCTTCGCCGGGGTCGTCCTCGTGCATCAGCTCGCCGTCGAGCAGGATCTCGCGCACTTCGAGCAGGCCCTTCTCGGACGCCGAGCTCGACAGCACGCGCTGGCCGAGTCCGCGGAACTGCTCGTCGCCCAGCGGCAGCCACTCGGTCTTGCGCGACATCAGCAGCGCGCCCTCGCCGGTGTCCACCGTGCCGGCGTAGCGGGCCGGCAGCAGCGCCACCGTCTCGCCGCCATGGGCGAAGGTGATCAGGGCCGGCGCCCAGACCAGGTCGCGCAGGTCGGTCGGCGCGTCGATGCTGATCTTGGCCAGGTTGTTGTACGGCAGCCAGCCGTAGCGGCCGTTGATGATGACCTCGAGCACCGGGCCCAGGCGCGAATCGGCGTCGGCGATCCACTCGAAGGCCTCGCCATCGAGGCTGCCGCTGGTGGTGGGCGCGTCTTCGAAGGCCATCGCGCGGAGCTTGGCGGCTTGGCGCCCGTCGCCCTGGGCATCGGCCTGCAGCGCCTGCGCCAGCAGCGCCACCCAGTTCTGCGGGCGGCCGAAGGCATGCGGGACGGTGGTGCCCTTGAACACGGCTTCGCGCACCGCTTCGCACTGGATCGCGGTGCGGTAGGTGTTGACCATCGCCAGCGTGCCGGCATCGAGTTCGCCGCACACCTGCAGCTGGTCGAGCGCCCGCTGCCATTGGCCCAGCACGCTGAGGAGCTGGAACAGGAACACGCGCAGCTTGGGGTCGTTGGCCTTGTTGCGCACCTGCTGCTGCAGCTGCGCGAGGGCCGCCTTCGGGTCGCCTTGGGCGAGCAGTTCCTGAGGGGTGGGCATGGGCTGTGGGGAGGTGGAGGTCAGGCCGATTCGACCAGTTCGTCGGTGAAGCTGAAGCTGCCACCCTTGCCGCCGGAGGCCTTCTGCGGGCGGTACTCGACGTCGACCTTGGTGAACATGATCGAGACGTTCTCGGTGGTACCGCCGTCGGCCGCGGTGACGTGGGCGACGCCGGTGATGCGGGCGTCCTTCAGCGTCAGGATGAAGTAGTCCTCCTGCGTGCCGCCGGCCTTGCGCATCGTCAGCCTGGCTTCCTTCACCAGGTCGTTGGTGGCCAGCGCCGACATCAGGCCGGTGGTGGAGGTGTCGATGGATTTCTGCACCGTCAGCGCGGTGTACGAGCGCCGCCCGGTGGCCTGGGTGCTGCCAATGGCCGAGCTCGCGCTCAGGCCCCATTGCCAGCTGGTGATCACGATGTCGTCCTCGTGCCCGGTCATCGTGGCTTCGCCCTTGATCTTGCCGGCGCGCTTGGTCTGCACGTGCAGGTAGATGTCGCTCGACGACTGGCCGGTCGAGACTTTCATTTCAGGCAGGACGACAGCCATGGCAAACCTCGGTCACACGATGGAACAAGACGGACGGTAGACGCACGATCGGGAGAGGAGGGCCGGGCCTTGGGGCGCCGCGCCGCCACCGCGAACGGTGGCCGCGCAGCATGGCCCCCCGGACCCTGGCCGCTCAGCGGACTTCGGTGGTGGCGACGTTCCAGCCGAACTTCACTGCGCCGCCCAGGCCGCCCTTGTCGTCTTGCGGCTTGTACTCGAACTCGATGTCCTTGAAGCTCATCGTCACGTTCTCGACGATGTCGCCGCCGTGGCCGCCGGCCGGCGAGACGGAGGTGATGAACACTTCCTTCATCGTCACCTTCAGGAAGTCCTTCTGGCCTTCGCCGGACTTGCGCGCCGTCAGCGTGACGGTCGGGAAGTGCTTGCCGTTGGCCGACTGCTTGGCCAGCACCGGCGAGGCCTTGTCGTACAGGTGCGTGAACACGAAGTCGCCGGGGTTGGCCTTGCCCTTGCCCGAGCCGCCGCCGGCGCCGAGGTTGGAGTTGGTGACGTTCCAGCTCCAGGACATCACTTCGATCTCACCCTTGTGGTCCTTGTGGGTGGATTCGCCGTCAACGCCGTCGAACTTGATATGGGTGTCAGTGGTCATGATGAATAACTCCTAAATGGACAGGTTTGGGGGGTAGTGCTGGTAATGGACGGGTAACAACAGAGAGGTCGTTCGAACGAGGGACAAAAGAACGCGTTGTTCAGGCTTGCTTCTGGGACGGCAGCTTCGATACGAGACGCAGCGACACCGTCAGCCCTTCGAGCTGGTAGTGCGGCCGCAGGAAGAACTTCGAGGTGTAGTAGCCGGGGTTGCCGGGCACTTCCTCCACGGTCACCTCGGCCGCCGCGAGCGGCTTCTGGGCCTTGGTAGTCTGGGAGGAATTGGCGGGATCGCCATCCACGTAATTCATGATCCAGTTGTTCAGCCACTTCTCCATGTCGGAGCGTTCCTTGAACGAACCGACCTTGTCGCGCACGATGCACTTCAGGTAGTGCGCGAAGCGGCAGCAGGCGAACAGGTAGGGCAGGCGCGCGGCCAGGTTGGCGTTGGCCGTGGCGTCGGGGTCGTCGTACTCCTGGGGCTTCTGCAGCGATTGCGCGCCGATGAAGGCCGCGAAGTCGCTGTTCTTGCGGTGCACCAGGGGCATGAAGCCGTTCTTGGCGAGTTCGGCCTCGCGCCGATCGGAGATGGCGATCTCGGTCGGGCACTTCATGTCCACGCCGCCGTCGTCGCTCGGGAAGGTGTGGGTCGGCAGGCCTTCGACCGCGCCACCGGACTCGATGCCGCGGATGCAGGTGCCCCAGCCGTACAGCTTGTACGAGCGGTTGATGTTCACCGCCATCGCGTAGGCCGCATTGGTCCAGGTGTACTTGCTGTGGTCGCCGCCTGCGGTTTCTTCCTCGAAGTTGAACTCCTCGACCGGGCAGGTCTTCGCGCCATACGGCAGGCGCGACAGGAAGCGCGGCATCGCCAGGCCCAGGTAGCGCGCGTCGTCCGACTCGCGCAGCGAACGCCAGCCGGCGTATTCGGGCGTCGAGAAGATCTTGGTCAGGTCGCGCGGATTGGCCAGTTCCTGCCACGAGCCCATCTGCATCAGCGAGGGGTTGGCGGCGGCGATGAACGGGGCGTGCGCCGCGGCGCAGACCTTGGACATCTCGCTGAGGAACTCGACATCCTGCGGGCTCTGGTCGAAGTAGTAGTCGCCGACCAGGCAGCCGAAGGGCTCGCCGCCGAACTGGCCGTACTCCTCTTCGTAGACCTTCTTGAACAGCGGGCTCTGGTCCCAGGCCGTGCCCTTGTAGCGCTTGAGCGTCTTGTGGACATCGGTCTTGCTGATGTTCATCACGCGGATCTTCAGCATCTCGTCGGTTTCGGTGTTGTTGACGAGGTAGTGCAGGCCGCGCCAGGCGCTTTCGAGCTTCTGGAAGTCGGCGTGGTGCAGGATCGCGTTGACCTGCTCCGAGAGCTTCTTGTCGATCTCGGCGATCATGGCCTCGATCGACATCAGCACGTCGTTGCCGATCAGGTTGGTCTGCGACAGCGCCTGCTGTGCCAGCGTCAGCACGGCCTGCTCGACGGCAGACTTGGCTTCGTCGCTCTTGGGCTTGAATTCCTTGTTCAGCAGTGCGGCGAATTCGCCGCCTTCGAAGGTCAGGCCCTGCAGTGCGGTTGCCGAGGATTGGGTTGCGTCAGCCATGGTGGTGGGGCTCCAGGATGCGGGTGGTCAGCGGATCGATGGGCTGCGGGCTCATTCGGCTGGCTTGTCGCCTTCGGCCGGCTGGGCCTTGGCCATCGCCAGCGACTTCAGCAGCGCTTCGTCCTTGATCACCTTGGCGATCAGCTCTTCGGCACCGGTCTTGCCGTCCATGTAGGTCACCAGGTTGGCGAGCTGCTGGCGCGCTTCGAGCAGCTGCTTCAGGCCCTCGACCTTCGAGGCGACCGCGGCCGGCGAGAAGTCGTCCATGCTGTCGAAGGTGATGTCCACGGCGATGTTGCCCTGGCCGGTCATGGTGTTGGGCACCTGGAAGGCCACGCGCGGCTTCATCGACTTCATGCGGGCGTCGAAGTTGTCGACGTCGATTTCCATGAACTTGCGCTCGGCCACCGGGGGCAGCGCTTCCTCGGGCTTGCCCGACAGGTCGGACAGCACGCCCATCACGAAGGGCAGCTGCACCTTCTTCTCGGCACCGTAGAGCTCGACGTCGTATTCGATCTGCACGCGCGGCGCACGATTGCGGGCGATGAATTTCTGACTGCTGGTGGCCATGTTTGCTGCTCCTGTGTCGACTGGGGGGCGGGTGAGAGTTTCAGTTCTCGATGTTGACGTCCGGGCCGGCAAGCACCTGGATCTGGTTGATGCCGTCGGGCGCCATGTTGCGCATGATCTCGACGAAATTCATGCTCATCAAGCGGTGCGCCCGGCGGATGAGTAACGGCGCGGGGTGGCTGGGTTCGTGACGTTCGACCCATTCGCAGACTTTTTCGAGCATGCGCATCGCGTCGTCGCGGCTGTTGATGCTGCCGGGCACGGCCACTGCGCCGCGCGCCGGCGCACCGGCCGTGGCGGCGCCTTCACCCTCGGCGCCGGTTTCTTCGGTGCTGCCGCCCTGCAGGCGCTTGACGGCGTCGTCCGCATGCTTGAGCAGGCGCACCAGCGGGGTCAGCTCGGGCCCCTGGCTGCCGACCTTGTCGTCGAGCAGTCGGGCGGCGCCGCGCATGGCCTGCAGCGCGGCGGCCAGCTCGGTGCCGAGCTCGGGCTGCTGGGCCAGCGCGGCTTCCAGCGCCTGCAGGGCGCCGGCCTCGCTGGGCGCGGATTCGTTGTTGTTGGCCTCGGCCTTGCCCAGGCCGAGCTCGAGCTCGCGCAGCGTCAGGCTGCCGCGTTCGGTGCTCAGCGTGGCGGCGCGCAGGTCGGCCAGCACCGCGTCGGCGGCCACCAGCGGCGCCAGCGCGTTCATGCGCATGGTCGGGTCGTTGTTGTCGGTGGCGTCGAGCTGCGGGTGCACCGTGTCCCAGTGCCGGTCGAGCAGGCCCTGCACCAGCTGCAGCGCGCGGGCGGCGGCGGCCAGGCCGTGCAGGCGGGCCTCGCTGCGCACCAGCCACACCGCCACGCGCAGGTCGCGGGTGCGGCTGGCCAGCTGCAGGCCCAGCTCGTGCACGGTGCGCCAGTCGGGTTCCTCGGCCGGCACGATGGTGTCGCCGTACTGCTGCTCGGGCTTGCCGGCGCCGGCCTGTTCCAGCGCGGCGAACTCCGGGTCGTACTCGAGGTCGTCCCCGCTGGGGGCGCCTTCGCCGAGGGAGCTGAGCAACGACTCGAGGTCCAACATGGGCTTCTTTCGGGCAGGCCGTGCAAGGCCGTGGATGCGATGGAGCGGACTCTAGAAGCCGGCGCCCGGCCGCACAGTGGTCGAAAGTCATCTACCCCCGGGGGCCACCCCGCAGGGTGTGCACAGTTCCACTCAATTGGGGAGCCGAGGGCTACCCGAGCGTATTGCGCAGCGCCTCGTACAGGCGCTTGGGCTGCACCGGCTTGAACAGCACCGGCAGGCCGCTGGCGGTGATGCGGGCGATTTCGTCGTGCGAGGTGTCGCCGGTGATCAGCACGGCCGCCACGTCGTGGCCGCACAGCCGACGCACGTTGCCGATGGCTTCGAGCCCGTCCGGACCGTCGCCCAGGTGCAGGTCGGACAGGATCAGGTCGACATGGCCTTCCAGCGCGGTGGCGGTGTGCTCGGCCTGCGCGGCATCCGCCGCGGTGGCGACCTGGAAGCCCCATTCCTCGAGCAGCAGGCGCAGGCCTTCGCGGATCGGCTCCTCGTCGTCGATGATCAGCACCATCTGCGGCGTGGTCAGCACCATCGGCACCGTGTCGGCCGGCGCCATTTCCTCCTGGATGCCGGGCAGGGCCCCGATCGGCACGCCGACGCGGAACATCGTGCCGCGGCCCACCCGCGAGGACACCATCAGACGGTGGTTCAGCAGCCCGGCCAGGCGCTTGACAATGGCCAGGCCCATGCCCAGGCCGTGCGTGCGGTCGCGCTCGCCGCGGCCGACCTGGTAGAACTCCTCGAAGATGCGCGGCAGCAGCGTCGGCGCGATGCCGCTGCCGGTGTCCCAGATCTCGATGTTGACGTGCGTGGCGGTGGAGCGCGCCACCACGACGATGCCGCCATGTTCGGTGTACTTGATGGCGTTCTGGATCAGGTTGCCGACGATGCGCTCGAGCAGCTGCGGATCGCTGGTGACCGACTTGCCGCCCGGAGAAAAGCGCAGGCCCAGGCCGGAGAGCTCGGCCTGGCCGGCGTAGTGCATGTGCAGCCGGCGGAACATGTCGCGCAGCGGGAAGGTCTGCAGCTTGGGCGTCATCACGCCGGCATCGAGCCGCGAGATGTCCAGCATCGCGTTGAACGAGCGCTCCAGCCCGTCGATCGCGCGCATCATGTTGCGCGCCAAGGGTTCGTCGCTGGTGTTCTGCAGGCGTTTCTGCAGGGTGGCCGCGAACAGGCCCAGCGCATGCACCGGCTGGCGCAGGTCGTGGCTGGCGATGGCCAGGAAGCGGCTCTTGTCCTGGTCGGCCGCCCAGGCGGCGTCGCGCTCGCTTTCCAGCTTGCGCAGCTGCACGCCCTGCTCGATCAGTGCGCGCGTGTTCTGGCGCCACGCGCGGTGGCGCAGCCGCACCACGGCCACCAGCGTGGCGGCGGCGGCCAGCGCGCCGCTGCCGTACAGCGCGCGGTGCGGTGCGTCGGTGAAGAACATCGTGCCGGCCAGCCCGGCCGACAGCGGCAGCAGGGCCAGCCCCAGCGCGGCCGGCCGCAGCGGGCCCAGGCAGACGACGCCGGCAAACGCCAGCGCCGTGCTCAGCAGGCCCAGCAGCGCCTGCGCCGGCCCTGGCGCGCCGAGCCACGGCGCCAGCGCGATGCCCAATGCCGCCGCTGCGGCCAGGGCCTGGATGCGTCGCCGCGAGCCCGCGGCGTGGCCTGGCTGACCGTTGTGGTGCCGCGTGCGCCGCGGCAGCTGCCACAGCAGCAGCGCCAGCAGCAGCATCGCGCCGCCCCACAGCAGTGCGGCCAGCGGCCGCTGCAGGCCGACGGCGGCGGCCATCGGCAAGGTGCACAAGGCCTGCGTCGCGCCCCACACCGGCAGCGCGGCCAGCGTCGAGCGCAGCGCGGCGTCCTGCAGTCGTTCGTCGATCGCGCGGCGTTCGGCATGGTGGCGCTGGCGCGAGTCGACCTCGTCCTGCGTGCTGTCGCTGTCGACGGCGACGAACTCCGCACGCGGTGGGCGCGGCGCCGGATCAGCCCCGGGCGGGGGCCCGGCAGGCGGCTCGGGCGCCGTGGCGTCGTCGTCCGGCACGGGGGCGCCCGCTTCGGCCGGGCCCAGCGCTGCCGGCAGGGTGGGCTCGTCCTCGCGCGCCGCAGCGTCCACCGCGGGCGCTCAGCGGAACAGGCTGATGAGGTGCGAGCGCGACCGCACGTCCAGCGCCAGCAGCAGCGAGGAAACGTAGTTCTTCACGGTGCCCAGCGACAGGTTGGTCGAGTTGCTGATCTCCTGGTTCGTACAGCCGGACAGCACCAGCTCCAGGATTTCCAGGTGTCGCGGGCCGAGCTCGGCCACACGGTCGTACATCGCCGATGACGGAAAGCGCGGGAACAACGCGCTGCTGGGGGCGGGGCCGCGCACCTCGGCCACGCCGTTGGGGAACAGCAGCGCGGTCAGCGTCTCGCGCATCTGGTCCATCATCGTGCTCTTGCCGACATAGCCGACCGCACCGAGCGCCCGCGCCTGGCGGATCACGAACTCGTCCTGCGTGCCGCTGAACACCGCGACGCGCGCCTTCGGATGCGCCTGCAGGAACATGCGCAGGCCCTGCAGGCCCTTGCAGTCGGCCAGGTTCAGGTCCAGCAACACCGCGGCGATGTCGCCATGCGCGGCATACGCATCGATGGCCTCCTGCAGCGAGCCGGCCTCGATCCACTCGACCTTGTAGCCCATCAGCTCGCCGTACATGGTCTTGACGCCGAAGCGGACCAGCTCGTGATCGTCGACCAGCAGAATCTTGCGCGAATCGCTCATCGTGGGCACAACAGGTTGTGGGCGGCGAGGGCCGCAGGCAGCAGCGCCGGTGCGGCTGGAAGCTGGCGATCTTAGCCGCGCGCCGGCGCGGCGCACATCCGTCGTGCTGCGGGGGCGGTCGCCGCGGCGCGCGGGCTTCTGCAAGCTTTCAATTTCGTGCTATAGTCCGTCTTCCAGTCGCGGGGTGGAGCAGCCTGGTAGCTCGTTGGGCTCATAACCCAAAGGTCGCAAGTTCAAATCTTGCCCCCGCAACCAAACGCCGGCCGCAAGGTCGGCGTTTTGCTTTGTGCCCCTCCTGTGCCCAGTTCGTGCCCGACCCGTGCCCAGCGCATTGCGGTGGTGGCTCGAAGTGACCGTTGGGTGCCGTGCCCAGATGCGGTTTTGGAGGGCGCCGCGATGACCATTGGGCAATCGGTCCAACGGTCGGGGCATTTACTGACCATTGGGGCCAGTAGCGGTCTGAGCCCGCTGCCGAACGCTTGAGGCCACTCTGTGCCCAGCTTGTGCCCAAGTTGGGCGGTTACGAGTCCGTCGACCGGTGGGCTACGGCCAATGTGGCCGGTTCATGCCCTACGAGCCCAGCAAGAGGGACGGCTCAACTGCAGCGATTGGAGCCGGTCACGCTCGAGGTGCGAACTCACGGCCAGAGGCATCAAGCCGACGTTCGGTTCGCCCATCGACGCTCGCCTGAGCGGCAGCTATTTGAGGTGCTGCTGACATAGACGGCGCCGGCCTTGGGCCGCCGCACCGTCGGGACCAGCCGGTGACCGCTGTTCACTGCGCCGAACTCACCCAGTCGACCCAAAGGCGTCAATCGCCGCCCAAAAAAGCCGCCGTTCAACCTCGCCTGGCCGATGACTTGAAGAGCTTGACGAGCAGGTCGCGCCCCCAGCGCAACATCGGCACGTGCTCATGCCGCCGGCTCCAGTGCAGGGCCACGGTGAAGTCGCCGGCCGGCAGTCGCGCGTCGAAGACGCGAAAGGCACTCGACGGCTCGAAGCCCTTGGCGACGGCCTGTGGCATCAACACCGCGAGGTCCGTTGTCCGCACGATGGCGGGCAGCGCGAGGAAGGTCGACGTGACGAGGCGGATGCGGTCCTCCAGCTTCAGTGAATTCAGGATGCGCAGCGTCTGCGCATGGGACCGCACCGACACCAGTTCGAGCCCCCGCAGATGCTCGAGCCCGAGCGAGCGGCGCCCGAGGGTCTGCGCCAGGGGATGCCCCGAGCGCATGAGCAGCACGTAGCGATCGGTCAGCAGGTCGATCTTGGCGGTCTTGTCGATTTCCGGCAGGAAACCGATCGCGAAGTGAATGAGGCCGTTGTCGAGCGCCTGGGCGATCTCCTCCTTGGGCCAGGTCGTCGCCTTCACCTGGATGCCCGGGGCAGAGCGCCGCATCTGCGCCATCAGCGTCGGCAGAAAACGCGCCTCGCCGATGTCGGTCAGGTGCAGGCGCAGCTCTGCCGACGACGTACGGGCATCGAACGCATCTTCGTCCTCGACGCCCGCCTCGAGCAAGGCAAGTCCCGCCTGCACCGAGTGTGCCAGCCGCTCGGCGCGCTGCGTTGGGCGAACGCCTCCGGACGTGCGTTCGAACAGGTGGTCACCCAGCGCGAGCCTCAGCCGCGTCAGCGCCTGACTGGTCGCTGGCTGCGACATCCCGAGTTGCTCGGCCGCACGGCTGATGTTGCGCGTGCGATAGACCGTGTCGAACAGGCGCAGCAGGTTGAGGTCCAGGTCCTTCATATTGGTTTTCTGGATAGTGCTTAGTCGCGTCATCTTATTGCCGGATGACATGCAGCAGTCGAGACTGGCGCACAGACACCGAACCGCGCCATGCCTTACCCCGACATTCCCACTTCCCCCGCGCCCGGCCAACCCACCGTGCGGGAGGCCTTCGTCCGCCTGATGCGCGAACTCGGCATGGACACAGTGTTCGGCAATCCCGGCTCGACCGAGCTGCCGATGTTCCGCGACTTCCCTGCGGATTTCCGCTACGTGCTCGGCCTGCAGGAGTCGGTGGTGGTCGGCATGGCCGACGGCTATGCGCAGGCGACGCGCCGCGGCGCCATGGTGAACCTGCACTCTGCAGCCGGCGTCGGCCATGCGATGGGGAACATCTTCAGCGCGTATCGCAACCAGACACCGCTGATCGTGACGGCCGGCCAGCAGTCGCGGTCCATCCTGCCGTTCGACCCGTTCCTCTCCGCGACGCAGGCGACCGAGCTGCCGCGTCCCTACGTGAAGTGGGCCTGCGAGCCGGCGCGTGCCCAAGACGTGCCCCTGGCCCTGCTGCGCGCGTGGCACGTCGCGATGCAGCCGCCGCGCGGGCCGGTCTTCCTGTCGATCCCTGCGGACGACTGGGATCGACCGACCGACTGGGTGTCGATTCGAGAGGTGACGCACACGACCGCGCCGGATCCGCGCGGCATCGATCGCATCGCGCATGCGCTGGCGGAGAGCCGCACGCCTGCGTTCGTCGTCGGCGCGGGTGTCGACCGCGATGGCGCGGTCGAGCGCGTCGTGGAACTCGCTGAGCGCCATCGCGCCGCGGTGTTCGTCGCGCCGATGAGCGCGCGATGCGCCTTCCCCGAGCGGCATCGCTTGTTCCAGGGCTTCCTGCCGGCGATGCGCGAACGTATCGTCGAGGCTCTGGCCGGCCACGACACCATCCTCGTGCTCGGCGCGCCGGCCTTCAGCTACCACGTCGAAGGCAGCGGTCCGCACGTGCCGTCGCAGGCGCGCCTGTGGCAGATCGTCGACGACCCGCAGGTGGCGGCGTGGACACCCACCGGCGACACGGTCGTGGCGAGCATCGACCTCGCCGTCGATGCGCTGTTGCAGGGCCCGGGACCGCACGACGATCGCCTGGCACCCGCGACGCGGCCGGCCGTTGCCGAGGTGGAGAGCGGCTCGCCGATGTCGGTGGCCTTCGCGCTGCAGACGCTGGACTCCCTGCGCGGGCCGGGCGACGTCGTGGTCGAGGAAGCTCCGGGCTCGCGCGGCGTCATGCAGCGCCACCTGCCGATGGACGGTGCGGATTCGTTCTACACGATGGCCAGTGGCGGCCTCGGCCATGGCATGCCGGCGGCCGTCGGCATTGCGCTGGCCCGGCAGCGCCAGGGTCTGTCGGGGCGGGTGATCGCGTTGATCGGCGACGGGTCCAGCCTCTACTCGATCCAGGCGCTGTACTCGGCCGCGCAGCTGCGTGTGCCGCTGAGCTTCGTGATTCTGAACAACCGCCGCTATGCCGCGCTGCAGGACTTCGCGCCCGTGTTCGGCTACGCGCCGGATCAGAAGCCGGCCGGAACCGACCTGCCAGGCCTGGACTTCGTCGCACTCGCCCGCGGCCACGGCCTGCTGGGTCGGCGCGTCGACGCCCCCGGCGACCTGGCTGCGGCCCTTTCGCAGGCACTGGCCGAGCCGGGGCCGAACCTGCTCGAGATCGTCGTGGCCTGAGGCCGCGAGGCGCCCCACTTCACACAGGAGACAACACACATGGCTTCCATTTCGATGCTCATCGGCGGCGAGGCGACGCAGGCCCGCTCGGGCGCGACCTTCACGCGCGCCAACCCGCTCGACGGCCAGGTGGCCACCACCGCGCCGGCCGCGTCGCCCGAAGATGCGGTCGCCGCAGTCGAGGCCGCGGCGGCCGCCTTTCCGGCCTGGTCGCGCACCAGCCCCGGCGAGCGCCGCTCGCTGCTGCTCAAGGCAGCTCATGAGCTCGAAGCTCGCGCGGGCGACTTCACCCAGGCAATGGCCGCCGAGACCGGCTCCTCGGCGATCTGGGCCGGCTTCAACGTGCACCTCGCGGCCGACATGCTGGTCGAGGCCGCGGCGATCACGACGCAGATCGCCGGCGAGGTGATTCCGTCCAACATGCCCGGCAGCCTCGCGACGGGCATGCGGCAAGCCGCCGGCGTGGTGCTCGGCATCGCACCGTGGAACGCGCCGGTCATCCTCGGCGTGCGTGCCGTCGCAGTGCCGCTGGCCTGCGGCAACACCGTGGTGTTCAAGGGCAGCGAGCTGTGCCCCGCCACCCACGGCCTGATCATCCAGGCACTGCAGGACGCTGGGCTGCCCAAGGGCGTGGTCAACTTCGTCACCAACGCGCCGGCCGATGCCGGCCCGGTGGTCGAGGCGATGATCGCCCACCCGGCCGTGCGGCGCGTCAACTTCACCGGCTCCACCCACGTGGGCCGCATCATCGCGCAGCGCTGCGCGGCACACCTGAAGCCCTCGGTGCTCGAGCTCGGCGGCAAGGCGCCGCTGCTGGTGCTCGACGATGCCGACCTCGATGCCGCGGTGAACGGGGCCGCCTTCGGCGCGTTCGCGAACTCGGGCCAGATCTGCATGTCGACCGAGCGCATCGTCGTCGACGCGAAGGTCGCCGATGCCTTCGTGGCCAAGCTCGCGGCGAAGGCGAAGGCGCTGCCGCTCGGAGACCCGCGCAAGGGCCCGGTCGTGCTTGGCTCGGTCGTCGACATGAAGACCGTGCAGCGCGTCAACGAACTCATCGACGACGCGCTCGCGCAGGGCGCCACGCTGGTCTGCGGCGGCAAGGCCGACAGCACGCTGATGCCTGCGACGCTGCTCGACCAAGTGACCCCGGCCATGCGCATCTACCGCGAGGAGACGTTCGCGCCGGTCAAGGCGATCGTGCGCGTCGACGGCGAAGAGGCGGCGATCGCCTGCGCCAACGACAACGAGTTCGGTCTCTCGTCGGCCGTGTTCACGCGCGACGCCGCACGCGGCTGGCGTGTGGCCCAGCGCATCGAGGCGGGCATCTGCCACGTCAACGGCCCGACCGTGCACGACGAGGCGCAGATGCCCTTCGGCGGCGTGAAGGCCAGCGGCTGGGGCCGCTTCGGCGGCCGGGCCAGCATCGAGGCCTTCACCGACCTGCGCTGGATCACCGTGCAGACCGGTCCGCGCCCGTACCCGTTCTGACACCGGGACACGAGAAGGAGCACACATGCGAGTCACCGTCCTGGGTGCCGGCGCGATGGGCTCGCTGTTCGGCGGCCTGCTGGCCGAACGCGGCCATGCGGTCGAACTGCTCGACGTGAACGCGGCGCACATCGCCCGCGTGCAGGCCGAGGGCCTCACGCTCGACACCGAGCGCCAGGGCCGGCGTGTCGTGCGGGTGCCGATCACGCGGCCCGATGCGGCGAGCCAACGCCCCGAGTGCCTGATCCTCTTCACGAAGACGCTGCACACCGAGAAGGCGCTGGAGGCGGCCCGCGGCGCGCTGCAAGCCGACACGCTCGTGCTCACGCTGCAGAACGGCCTCGGCAATGCCGGCAAGCTGTCGCAATTCGTCGCACCGGACCGCATCGCCGTCGGCGTGACGACGGTGCCCGCCGACATGGTGGAGCCGGGCCACGTGCACTCGCACGGGGAAGGTCACATCCGGATGATGATGGCCGGCGGCATGCACAGCGAGCGGCTGGGTACCCTCGCACAGGCCCTGACGGACGTCGGCCTGACCGCTACCGTGGACCCGACGGTGCAGGCCGCGATCTGGCAGAAGGTGGCGTTTAATGCGGCGCTGAACACCGTGTGCGGCGTCGCCAACTGTACGGTGGGCGACGTGGGCCGCTCTGCCGCTGCGCGCCAACTGGCGCATCGCATCGCCGCCGAGGTGCTGGCGGTCGCCGAAGCGGACGGCCAGCGAATCGACCTCGTCGGTGTGCACGCCACGCTTGACCATGCGCTGGACCACCACCTTGCGCACAAGCCGTCGATGCTGCAGGACCTGCTGGCAGGGCGCCCGACGGAGATCGACGCGATCAACGGCGAAGTGCTGCGTGTCGCACGGCGACTCGCGATCCCTGCGCCTTGCACCGAGGCGCTCGACGCACTGGTTCGGTTGCGCGAAGGACTGGTGCGCGACGCCTGACACCGGGCCGCGTTCCATTCGAAGAACAAGGCCGTGCGCACACGGCTTCCCCCCCACACACACGGAGACACACCATGACATCCAGACTTCTTCCCCGCCGCAGGGTCGTCCAGGCCCTGTTCTCGGCGCTCGCTGCCACGCCGCTGCTGGCGCTTGCGCAGGACAAGCCGATCGAATGGGTCGTCGGCTATGCGGCTGGCGGCGGCTCCGACGTCGTCGCGCGCACGGTTGCCGAGGCGATGGGCAAGACGCTCGCGCGGACCATCATCGTCAACAACAAGCCGGGCGCCGCGACCAACATCGCTGCCGACTACGTCGCGAAGTCGCGCGACCCCGGCAACATGCTGTTCACCGGCGATTTCGCGACGCTCGCAGCGAATCACGCGCTGTTCGCGAAGCTCTCGTACGACGCCGAGAAGGACTTCCAGCCCGTCGGCATGCTGGCGCGCTTCCCGCTGCTGCTCGTCGCCGGCCCGGCCACGCCGGCGAAGGACTGGAAGGAGTTCGTCGCCTGGGCGAAGACGCAGCCGAACGGCGTGACCTACGCCTCCGCGGGCGCAGGCAGTCCGCACCACCTCGCCGGCGAACTGCTGCGCGAGCGCAGCGGCCTGAACCTCGTGCACGTGCCCTACCGTGGCGCGGCACCGGCGCTGCAGGACGTGATGGGCGGACAGGTCGCCGTCGGGGTCATCGACACGGCAGCCGCTCAGCAGCATCTCGCCTCGGGCCGGCTGCGTGCGCTCGGCGTCGCCACGCTGGTGCGCATCAAGGGACTGCCCGACGTGCCGACACTGTCCGAGCAGGGTCTGAAGGACTTCGAGGCCTTCGCGTGGCAGGGCGTCGTGGTGCCCACCGGCACGCCGGCCGACGCGATCGCGAAGTTCAGCCAGGCGCTGCAGGCTGCGTTGAACTCGCCGGCGATCAAGGCGCGCTTCGACACGCTCGGCATTGAGGCGATGCCCGGCTCCGCCGCCGAGATGGCGCGCTTCGTTCGCGGCGAACGCGAACGCTGGACCAAGGTGATCCGCACGAACAACATCCATCTGGACTGACAGCGGAGCGTCGGATGACCGACCCCTCCACAGGCCAGGCCGCCGACGCGGCGGCATGCGACGCGGTGCGCTGGACCCATGACCAGCTCGCCTGCGATCATTCGCTGCCACTCGCGCGCTTACTGGACCTCCTCGAAGCGGCCGACGAACGCCAGGCTGTACAGCGCATGCTGGGCCTGCTGCGCGCCACCATCGATGCGGGTCCGGCCATCGGCATCGAATACGTGCTGCATGGGGGGGTGCTCAAGCCCCGGCAGATCGTTCCCCTGGCTGCTGGACGTGTTGCCACCGGCGAACTGGGGCGTGCAACGGACAGCCCTGTCTGCGACCCGGCACATGGATGCCTCGTCGTGCTGGCGCGCGGCCTGCCCGACGACGCGATGTTCGGCCTGCGCAGCCGGGGAGATCGATGGCTCGCAGGACAGGCGCCCGAGGCAGTGGTGCGGCCCGAGCGCGTCAGCGTGCTGTACACGCTCGCGCCTCACACGGCCTGGGCCTTGCACTTCTGCCCCTGCGCGCCGGCGGCACGGTTTGCCGACGACGTACTGGTCCGCCTGCCTTCGTGTGCGCTGCTCGTGCGCGAGGTCCATCGCATCGTGGCCCCGGCTGCTGCGGTGGCCGACGAGCGGGTGGGCTCGGCGGAGATCCGGCTGGGCGTACGGGCGGCGTCGCTGTCCGGCCGCGAACGCCAGATCTGTGCGCGCATCGCCGGCGGTCGCAGCACCACGTCGATCGCGGCCGAACTCGGCATCGCGACCTCGACGGTGATGACCTTGCGCAAGCGCGCATATGCCAAGCTCGGCATCCACGACCGGCTGGACCTGTGCCACCTCGCCGCCTGAAGCACGACGATGGCGAAGACCTGGAAGCTCTGCGAGGTGCCGCTGGACATCGAGGTCCCAACCGGTCCGACATTGCGCCTGCTGGCCACGCTGAGGCGGCGCCAGCTGGCCGTCGGCCTGTTCGACTGGCTCGCAGGCCGCGCGGTGCTGCGGCGCCTGGCGATCGCCGAGCATCGCCCCGGCATGTCGCGCCTGGTGGACCGCGTCGGTGTCACGGACGACGCCACCGGCGCGCGCGGCTGGCCACTGGGGTGCGAGGGCTCGCACTGGTCTCTCATCGACCGGCACCTGGTGCAATGGCTGCATGGCGCCGGCCCCGCGGGCCGGCGCGTGGCCATCGGCACCGAAGGCGACGAAGCCTGCGTGCTGGTGGCCGGCGAAACGTCGGCGGTGTACGCCGTGCATGCCTCGCGCGATGCCGACCGGGGTGGCTTTCCCGAAGACGAACTTCTGCGCTGGGCAAAGGCCGCGGTGCTGCTGCGGCAGGTGCTGTGTCAGCGACCGGCCCCACGCTCGCCCGCGCCGATGGCCGAACGTGTGGAGCGGGCAGGCACGCTGGTGCGGGCGCGTGCCACGAAGCTCTCCGAACGGGAGCAGCAGGTGGTCGCTCGGATCGCCTGCGGCATCACCAACGATGGCATCGCCAACGACCTTGGGATCTCGCCCGCCACCGTGCTGACGCTCAGGCGCCGCGCGTACGCGAAGCTCGGTGTGCGCAGCTGCGTCGAGCTGTCGTGGCTCGTCGGCTGAGGCGGCCGGCGAGCGCAGCGCATCGCGCTGCGATGTGCTAACCCGGAGGGACATACAGCCAGCCCTCCGGATCCTAGAGTGGCTCGGCGCATATCGCAGCGGCAACGGCGCGGCGCCAACGACACACGACGCAGGAGAGGTCCGGAATGGATCGAAAGGCGCCCCCCGCCGACGCGACACGCACAACCACCGACGCCCGCGCGCTTGCGCTGCGCGACAAGGCGACGTTGACGACCGGCGCCAACTACTGGCTCACGCAGGCGGCGCCTGCGATCGGCCTGCCGCCGGTGCGCATGGCCGACGGTCCGCACGGCCTGCGTCTGCAGGACGACGCGAACCCCGATCACCTGGGCGTCGGCCGCAGCGTGCCGGCGACCTGCTTCCCGCCGGCCGTCACGCTGGCGTCATCATGGGATGCGGCCTTGATCGAACGCGTCGGCGCGGCGCTGGGACGCGAGGCTCGCGCCCGCGGCGTGCACGTGATCCTCGGGCCTGGCATGAACATCAAGCGCACGCCGCTGTGCGGGCGCAACTTCGAATACTTCTCGGAGGACCCGCTGCTCAGCGGCCTGTGCGCCGCGGCCCAGGTGCGCGGCATCCAGAGCCAGGGCGTGGGGGCCTGCGTCAAGCACTTCGCGGCCAACAACCAGGAGGCCGATCGCCACCGGATCAGCGCCGACGTCGACGAACGCCCCTTGTGGGAGATCTACCTGCGCGGCTTCCAGTGGGTCGTCGCACAGGCCTCGCCGTGGATGGTGATGACCTCGTACAACCGGCTCAACGGCACCTACACCGACGAGAGCCGCTGGCTGCTCGGCGACGTGCTGAAGGGCGAATGGGGCTACGACGGCGTCGTCGTCTCCGACTGGGGGGCGGTCTACAACCCGGTGGCCGCGGTGATCGCGGGGCTGGACCTGCGCATGCCCGGGCGCCCAGACGACGATGCGGTCCACCAGGCCGCACTGCGCGGCGAGATCCCTGTCGAGCGCCTCGACGACGTCGTCGAGCGACTGCGCCGTCTGGCCGGGCGCGTGTCCCTCGACCCCGGCGAGGCGGTCGACATGGCGCAGCAGCACGCCTTGGCCCGGGTGGCGGTGACGGAATGCGCCGTGCTGCTGAAGAACGAGCGCGAAGTTCTGCCGCTGCGGCCGTCGCAGCTTTCGCGCGTCGCGGTCATCGGCGAACTTGCGCGCTCGCCGCGCTACCAGGGCGCCGGCAGCTCGCGTGTCAACGCGTGCCGCGTCGTCCCTGCGCTGGACGCACTGCGCGAGCGGCTCGAGGGGACGACGGAGCTGTCGTTCTGCGCCGGCTACCGCCTCGATGCCGATGCGCCGCAGGCCGACCTCGTCGCCGAGGCGCTGCAGCTGGCGTCGCAGGCGGATGTGGTGCTGCTCTTCCTCGGCCTGCCCGACTCTGCAGAGGCCGAAGGCCGCGATCGCCGCGACATCGACCTGCCGGCCAACCAGATCCGGCTCATCGAGTCGCTCGCCGGCACGGCGCGTTCGATCGTCGTCGCATTGAACAACGGAGCCGTCGTGACCACGGCCGGCTGGCGCCGGCACGCGGACGCGATCGTCGAGTTCTGGCTCACTGGCCAGGCGCATGGCGACGCGATCGCCGACGTGCTGCTCGGCGACGCGAATCCGAGCGGCAAGCTCGCCGAAACCATCCCCTGCCGCTTGCAGGACACGCCGGCCTACCTCGACTACCCCGGCGAGAACGGCCGCGTGCGCTACGGCGAAGGTCTGTACGTGGGGTACCGGTACTACGACGCGCGGGCCATGGCCGTCGACTTTCCGTTTGGCCACGGGCTGTCGTACACGCACTTCGACTATGCCGACCTCGCCGTCACGACCCATCCCGCGGGCCACGCGATCGCGATGAGCGTGCGGGTGACGGTCACCAACGTCGGCAGGCGACGCGGCCGCGAGGTCGTCCAGGTCTACGTGCACGACCGCGCCGGCCTGGTGGTCGTGCCGCCGCAGGAACTGCGGGGCTTCGAGAAGGTCGAGCTCGCTCCCGGAGAGGCCCTGCGGGTCGAGATCGACATCCCGCGCGAGCGGCTGCAGCACCGCCTGCCGGGCCGGGGATGGGCCTATCACGGCGGCGCGGCCGAGGTCCGCGTCGGGTCGTCCTCGCGGGACATCCGGCTGACCCTGGAAGTCGAACTCGACCGCACGCCGGTCGACCGGCCCATCGATGGCTGGTCCACGATGGAGGAGTGGCTGGCGCACCCGACGCTCGGCTCCAAACTGCAGCGGCTGTTCGACGAGCGCGGTGGTGCGCGCGGGCGCGCCGGGCAGCTCCTGGCCGACCCGGTGGGGCGGCAGTCCATCCTCGCCGTCCCGCTGCTCGGACTGGCCCAGTTCCCTGGCTTTCCGCTCACCGACCACGACGTCGTTTCGCTGCTGCGCGACAAGCCGGACGCGCCTGCGGTCTAGGCAGTTCCCCGTGCTAATGGCGGGGGACACGCTTGCGCCAGGGGCGCTCCTACAGTGCCTTCGCCGATGAGGAATGGCGCCAGAGGGCGCACCCGAAGGCCTTTTCCAACCCTGAAAGTTCCGCATGAAACTGACGCATCTGGTGGCCGCAGGCCTGTTGGCTGCCGCCACCCAAGCTTCGCTCGCTACCGACGTCACCGTCCGACTGCTCCACATCGACCAGTCACCTGCGGTCCAGGCCTTCTTCAACGACGTGGCGCGTCGCTTCGAGGCCACCAAGCCCGGCGTGAAGGTGGAGATCCAGTCGCTGGAGAACGAGTCGTTCAAGAAGAAGGTGACGACGCTGCTGCAGTCCCCGGACCGGCCCAACATCCTGTACAGCTGGGGCGGCGGCGTGCTGCGCGAGCAGGTCAAGGCCGGCGTGCTGCAGGACCTGACGGCGCCGATGAACGCACAGTGGAAGGACCGCTTCCTGCCGGCCGCCGTGCAGGCCTACGACGTCGACGGCAAGATCTACGGTGTGCCGCTGCGCATGTCGCTGGTGGGCTTCTTCTACAACAAGGACCTGTTCGCCAAGGCGGGCGTGGACGCCAGCGCCATCAAGACCTGGGACGACCTGCTCGCCGCCGTGAAGAAGCTGCAGGCCGCAGGCATCACGCCGCTCACGGTGGGCGGCGGCGATAAGTGGCCGCTGTCGCTGTACTGGTCCCATCTGGCGATGCGCACCGGCGGCAAGGCAGGGCTGGATTCGGCCCTGCGCGGCGAAGGAAAGGGCTTCGCCTCCGACCCCTTCGTGCGCAGCGGCGAACTCTTTAAGCAACTCGTCGACCTCAAACCCTTCCAGCCCGGCTTCCTGGGCGCGAACAACGCGCAGGCCTCGGGCCAGTTCGGCGACGGCAAGGCCGCGATGATGCTCACGCTGAACGTGGTCCTGAACGTCATGAAGGACAACGCGGCCGACAAGCAGGGCCTGCCCGACGACAAGATCGGCTGGCTGGCGTTCCCCACGGTGGCCGGCGGAAAGGGTGACCCGGCCGACGTGATGGGCAACCTCAACGGCTGGATCGTCACGAAGGACTCGCCGAAGGAGACGATCGAATTCCTGCGCTTCTTCTCGGAAGCCAGCAACCAGCGCCTCGCGGCGGAGCGCGGGCTGTACATCCCGCCGGTCATCGAAAGCATGGCGGCCGTGAGCCGCCCGCTGCTGCAGCAGACGCTGCAGAGCGTGACCCACGCCAAGGTGGTGCAGGTCAACTTCGACCAGGCGCTGGGACCCTTGGCCGGCGCCGTGGTAAACGACATGGCCGCCAACATCGCCGCCGGAAAGACCAGCCCGGTGGAAGCGGCCAACGCCATCCAGCAGGCCTACCGCCGAGCCGCGTTGAACTGACGCGACCGGCATCCCGGAAGCTTCGCCCGTGACCTCGACAACACCGCAAGCCGCCACCGCGGTGGCCGCCGGCTCCGGGGCCGCGGCGCGGCCGCGTCGCCGCTCGGCGCGCGACGGCGGCAGTGCCGCCGTGCTGTGGCTGTTCCTGCCGCCCGCACTGCTGTTGTTTACGATCTTCGTCGTCGTGCCGATGGGCGAGGCGGTCTGGTACAGCGTCTTCAAGTGGAACGGCTTCGGCAGGCCCACGCAATTCGTGGGCGCACTGAACTTCCGGCTGCTGTTCGAAGACCCGGTGTTCCGCCACGCGCTGTTCAACAACGCGCTGGTCGTCCTCGCAACGCTCTTCGTGCAGCTGCCGCTGGCGCTCGGCCTGGCGATCCTGCTGGTGGACCGCGTGCCGCTGACCACCACGTTCCGTCTCATCTTTTTCCTGCCCTACATCCTGGCCGAGATCGCGGCCGGCCTCATCTGGCGCTTCGTCTACGACGGCGACTACGGCCTGTTCACCAAGCTCTGGGGCTTGTTCGGCGCCGCCAGCCCGTACGTGCTGGCCGACGCGGACGTCGCGATGTACGCGGTGCTCGCGGTCTCGGTGTGGAAGTACTTCGGCTTCTACATGATCCTGTACATCGCCGGCCTGCAGCAGATCGACCGCAGCCTGTACGAGGCTGCGCGCATCGACGGCGCCTCGCGCTGGCAGGTCTTCAGCCGGATAACGCTGCCGCTGCTGGGATCGACCGTGCGGCTGACGATCTTCTTCGCGATTCTGTCGTCGGTCCAGAAGTTCGATCTCGTGATGGCGCTCACCGGCGGTGGGCCCAACGACAGCACCCAGACCATGGTGAGCTTCCTCTACAGCTACGGTCTCACGCGCATGGACATCGGCTTCGGCAGTGCCGTGGGCGTGGTCCTGTTCGTGATCTGCGTGGCGTTTGCCTTCGGCTACAAGCGGACGGTGATGCGCCATGACTGACAGCCACGCTTCCGACGGCGCCGCATCGGCGCGCATGCCGCCGATCCTGCGCTACACGCCGCTGCTGGTGATGGCGTCCATCGTGCTGGTGCCGATGCTGGTCACCGTGCTCGGCGGGTTCAAGACGCTCGGCGAACTGCGCGTCAACCCTTTCGGCCTGCCCGCGCACTGGGAATGGCAGAACTACTGGAACATCCTCTCCGGCGCGCGCTACTGGCAGCTGCTGATGAACTCGCTGATCATCGCCACGCTCACCGTGGTGCTCACGCTCGCCGTGTCGGCCATGGCCGCCTTCGTGTTCGTGCAGGTGCGATTCATCGGCTCGGAGTTCCTGCTGAACTACATCCTGCTGGGGCTGATGTTCCCGGCGGCCACGGCCATCCTGCCGCTGTTCATCAAGATCCGGGACCTGGGCCTGCTCGACACCTACTGGGGCGTGGTGCTTCCGCAGGTGGCCTTCGGGCTGGCCACCAGCATCCTGCTGTTCCGCAACTACTTCAAGCAGTTGCCCGGCGAACTGTACGAGGCGGCGCTGATCGACGGGTGCGGCTACTTCCGCTTCTTCCGCCACGTGACGCTGCCGCTGTCCAGGCCAATCCTGGCCACGGTGGGCGTGATCGTCTTCGTCGGCAGCTGGAACGCCTACCTGCTGCCGCTCGTGGTGTTCAACCGCGACAAGCTCTACACCTGGCCGCTGGGCATCATGGCCTACCAGGGCGAGTACTCCACCGACTGGAACCTGGTGCTGGCGTTCATCGCGCTGACCATCCTGCCGGCGGTGGTCATCTTCTTCTCCGCTCAGAAGCACATCGTCGCCGGCCTGACCTCGGGCTCGGTCAAGGGCTGAGGTCGGCACGCGCGAACGGCAAGGCAGGGAAAACATGGCATCGGTCAGCATCCAGGGCGTGCGCAAGAGCTACGGCGACGTGCACATCATCCGAGGCGTCGACGTCGACATCCGCGACGGCGAATTCGTCACCCTCGTCGGTCCATCGGGGTGCGGCAAGTCGACCCTGCTGCGCATGGTGGCGGGCCTGGAGGACATCAGCGAGGGCCAGATCCACATCGGCCCGAAGGTGGTCAACGACATGCCGCCGAAGGATCGCGACATCGCGATGGTCTTCCAGAGCTATGCGCTGTACCCGCACATGACCGTCCAGGAGAACATGGCGTTCTCGCTGAAGATGAAGGGCGCGCCGCAGGCCGAGATCGCACCCAAGGTGGACCGCGCGGCGCGGATCCTCGACCTCGGGCACCTGCTCGACCGCTACCCGCGCCAGCTCTCCGGCGGCCAGCGTCAGCGCGTGGCGATGGGCCGGGCCATCGTGCGAGATCCTCAAGTGTTCCTGTTCGACGAGCCGCTGTCCAACCTGGACGCGAAGCTGCGTGTGCAGATGCGCACCGAGATCAAGGCCCTGCACCAGCGACTGAAAACCACGGTCATCTACGTCACGCACGATCAGGTCGAGGCGATGACCATGGCCGACAAGATCGTGGTGCTGAACGACGGGGTGGTCCAGCAGGTGGGCTCGCCGCTGGAGGTCTACGACCACCCGGCCAACCAGTTCGTCGCCGGCTTCATCGGCAGCCCGGCGATGAACTTCCTCAAGGGCCGGCTACGGGCCGACGGCCTGGCGCTCGACGAGCGTCACGTGCTGCCCTGTCCCGGCGCGCCGGCGGCCCGCATCGGCGCCGAGCTGGTCTATGGCGTGCGGCCGGAGCACTTCCGCTTCGACGACGCCGGTTTCGAGGCCAAGGTCGAGGTCGTCGAGCCCACCGGCTCCGAGACCCAGGTCATGGCCAGCGCCGCAGGCCAGGCGATCACGGCGGTGTTTCGCGAACGGGTGGGTGCACGGCCCGGCGAGATCATCCGGCTCGCCGTCGACGAAGGCCACGCCCATCTGTTCGATCCGGCCACCGGGCGACCGGTTTGACGGGTCGAGGCATGACCACCACGCGCGTCCAGGTTGCCATCATCGGCGCAGGCCCTACCGGCCTGCTGCTCGGCCAGCTCCTCCACCGGGCCGGCATCGAGGCCGTCATCGTCGAACGCCAGAGCGGCGACTACGTGCTCGGCCGCATCCGCGCCGGTGTCCTCGAGCAGGTCACGGCCGATCTGCTGGACGAGGTCGGCGTCGGCGTCGGCGAGAGCATGCATGCGGAAGGACTCGTCCACGACGGCTTCGAGATGCTGTACGGCGGCGGGCGGCATCGTGTCGACCTGGCGCGCCACACTGGCGGCAAGCACGTCATCGTCTACGGGCAGACCGAGGTCACGCGCGACCTGATGCATGCCAGCGCGGCGGCGGGCCTGCCGACGATCTAGGAGGCGCGCAACGTCGAGGTCCACGCCTTCGACACGAACGCCCCCTACGTGACTTTCGAGCGCGGCGGCCAGGTGCATCGCATCGATGCCGACTTCATTGTCGGCTGCGACGGCTTTCACGGGGTGTGCCGCGCCAGCGTCCCGCGCGGCGCCATCACCGAGTACGAGAAGGTCTATTCGTTCGGCTGGCTGGGCCAGCTGGCCGACACGCGGCCGGGGATGCGGGGCACATCGTGCCGCCCACCGGAGCAAAGGGCCTGAACCTCGCGGCGACGGACGTGAAGTACCTCGCGTCGGCGTTCGTGGAGTTCTATCGGGAGCGCAGCGAGGCCGGCATCGACCACTACTCCCGCCGCGCGCTCGCCGGCATCTGGCGCGCTGAGCGCTTCTCGTGGTGGTTCACCTCGCTCATGCACCGATTCACTGACGACGGCCCGATCGCCGGCAAACTTCAGTTCGCTGAACTGGAGTACCTGATGCACTCCGGAGCGGGATTGCGGACCGTGGCCGAAAACTACGTCGGACTGCCGCTGGACTTCGGCGAGTGACGCCGCTCTGCCGTGTGGTGGGAATCCCGACCGGTGCATTCCTGCATCGCCCGGTCGGGAAGGACTGCGATCAGAAGCCGGCCTTGATGCCCAGGTCGAAGGTCGTCGTGCGGGTGAAGGTCTGCTTCGCCGCGGTCCCGAGGTTGGCGTAGAGGAAGGTCCTCTTGCTCAGGTTGTATTCCGCGCCAGCACCGAACATCTTCGAGTTGTTGTTCGAACCGGTCGGGTCCAGGCTGCCGAACTGCGCATACGCCCGGCCGAAGGACGTCGGCACGATGACGCTCGTCGTCCAGGCCTTGGCGTCGCCGTTGAGGCCACCCTTGACGTTGGTGTACGAGCCCAACAGCTTCACACTGCCGAAATCGTAGGAGCCCGCGCCCATCAGCAGGCGGTTGTTGCTGTCCAGTCCGTCGTAGCCGAAGCCGGCCCAGATCGCCCCCTCGCGGTATTGGACGTTGGCCGACTTGGAGTTCTTGCGCTGGTTCTCACCGAGGCCCGTCGACACTTCTGCGTTCAGGCCACCGAAGGTCGGCGTCTTGTAGCCCACCATGTTGCTCCAGCGGATCGACGACGCGTCGCTGGGCGCCGCCCCGTTCCAGTTCCCCCAGGTGTAGGCGGCGCCCAGCATGCTGACGTAACTCCACAGCGTCGGATCGGCGTTCAGGGCGACCCAGAAGGCCGGCGAATACTCGCGCCCCAGGTAGATTTCGCCGTATCGCGTTCCGCCCAGCGCCACCACGCTGCGACCCGCCCAAAACGCCGACGATGCCGCGGCGCCGGTGTCGGGATTGAAACGGTGCTCGATCTGGAAGCGCGCATAGCTGCCGTCGCCCAGGTCCTCCTTGCCGGTGAAGCCGATGCGCGAGGCGTTGCCCTGCTGCACGCTCCAGACGTTCGCCGGGCCTCGGCCGGGGAGCGACGATCCAGGCGTCGTCCCGTTGTTCGACTTGCTGATGCCCATGTCGACGAAGCCGTAGATGATCACGGTGGACTGTGCCGAGGCTGCGCCGACGAGGCCTGCCTGGAGCGCCAGGGCCATGGCGATGTGGGTGCGGGTGAATCTCAAGCGTGTCTCCTCGATTGATCTGCTTTGAATGAGCGCCTTTGGTCGCATCGGTCGCTGTGCGCGGCGTAGCAGCCAAGTCGCCGGTCGCGGGAGGAGACGTTAGCGAGCGGACCTTCGAGGGTGTGTCCCCTTCGATTAGCACATCGCCCACTCGACGACGCGCGGGGCCGCGCGGTCCCGGCGGGTGTCGATCTCAGGGCGACGGCGGGTCCGCCGGGTCGACGGTATCGACCGGCAATGCGAAGCTCTCGACGCGCGAGGTCTTTCTGCGGTTCAGGAGCAGCCGGTGCACGTCCGGGCGCGAGTAGTGGCCCACCGGATCCATCGCGTTCTTCGCCACGCCGATCATGCCGAGGTCGATCTCTGCCATCAGCAGGCCTTCCTGGTCCTCCGGGATCTTCGCCACGAGAGGGCTGCCGTCCGGCCCGTAGATCACGGCGTGGCCGCCGCCGACGTGCGTCAGCTGGTGCTTGTCGGGCGTGTCGCAGAGCTCGTCGACCATCGCCTGCGAGATCACCGCGCAGGGTGCGATCACGAAGCAGGCCCCCTCGACGGCGTAGACCTTGCTGACCGCGTTGTTGACCTCCCAGCCGAGCGCGTGCGCGAAGGGCTCGTAGGTCGAGAAGCTGGGCCAGCAGGCCACGTGCACCTGCTCGTGCTGCGAGTACATCGCGTACTTGTTCAGCGAGAGCACGTTCTCCCAGCAGCACAGCGCGCCGAGGCGGCCGAGCGGCGTGTCGTGCACCGCGAGGTCGCTGCCGTCGCCTTCGCCGAAGACGGTTCGCTCCGAGTGCGTGGGCCGCAGCTTGCGGCGTGCGGCGATCGTTTCTCCGTCCGGGCCGATGATCCACTGGGCGATGTAGAGCGATCCGCCGCTGCGCTCGGACAGGCCGAGCACCGCGGTGATGCCCGCCTTCCTGACGGCCTGCCGGAGTTTCTCGGCCTGCGGGCTGTCGTAGGCCAGCGAGTTGTCGAAGTAGCGCTGCACGAAGCCGCGCATCACGGCCCAGGCCGGCGCGCCCAGCCAGATGTGCCACGGGTAGCCGGGGATGAAGGTCTCGGGGAAGGCGATCAGCTGGCAGCCCTTGTCGGCCGCTTCCTGGATCAGCGCGATGCACTTGTCGACGGTGCCGTCGAGGTCCAGCCAGACGGGCGCGGCCTGCACCGCAGCGACCTTGTACTTCGGATGGGTGATGCCCATGTCCATGCTCCTCGCGAAGGTTGGAAGGGAAAGCCGTCAGGGCATGCGGCGCCGGACGGCGAACGGATCGCAATCGGGAAAGCGGCGCTGCACCAGGCTCCAGGCACCGCCGGGTGCGGCAACCATCGTCACGATCGCCAGCAGGCCGAGCGCGACGAAGTACCAGGCACCGAAACCGGAGGCGGACTCGCGCAACGCGAAGAACACCAGCGTTCCGAGAACCGGACCTTCGATGCGGCCGATTCCGCCGAGGACCGCGATGAAGATCGCCATCGCGGTCCAGCCCAGGCCGAAGCTCGCATCGGGCGAAACCTGCAGCGTGTTCATGTACGCGACGGCGCCGGCCAGTCCGGTGAGGGCGGCAGCGATCACCCACAGCGCGAGCTTCGCGCGCTGCACCGGCACGCCGCTCGCACGGGCGGCGTCCTCGCCGTCTCGCACGCTGGCCAGCGCGAGGCCGAGCCGGCTGCGCAGCAGCGTGCGTGCCGCGACGAGCGCGATCACGCCCGTCGCGAGCGCGGCCCAGTAGACGCCGCTGTTGCGCTGCGCCCGTGTGAACTCGCGCAGCGTCTCCAGCGGCAGGCCGCCACCGGCGCCGAGCGATTCGGTGTTGAGCGCCGCGATGCGCACCAGTTCTGCCAGCACCCAGGTGCCCACCGCGAAGTGCGCCCCGGAGAGCCGGAACATCGGCCACGCCGTCAGCAGCGCGAACAGCGCGGCGGCGGCGGCGGACAGCGGCAGCGTCCACCACGGGTTCAGGCCGAGCGCGTTCGAGACGACGAACAGCGCATACGCGCCGACGCCGACGAACACGTGCTGGCCGACGACCACGAGGCCCCCGAAGCCCGCCAGAAGGTTCCACGCGGTCGCGATCGCGAAGACCGTGAACACCTCGACCATGAGCCGCTGCGTGGCGAATCCGGTCCAGGCGGGCAGGGCGGCCAGGGCAGCCACGATGACGGCGGCCAGCAGCCAGCCGGCGTGGCGCGGCAGTCGCTGCACGCCGGAGAGCGAGGGAGCGGAAGCGGAGGTGGATGTCATGGATCGCTCAGTGCCGTGCCGCGCCGAACAGCCCCTGGGGCCGCACGAGCAGCGCGACGAGAAAGACGAGGTGCCCGAAGAACGGCCCCAGCCCGGTGTTGATCTGGGTGCCGAGCACCTGCGCCAGGCCGATCACCAGTCCGCCGGCGAAGCTGCCCCACAGGCTGCCGAGCCCGCCGAGCACCACCGCCTCGAAGGCGAACAGCAGTCGGTCCGGGCCCGCCGAGGGCGCAAAGGGCGTGCGGATGCCGTACAGCACCGCGGCGAGCCCCGTCACCGCCATCACGAAGCCGGCCATCAGTGCGAAGAGGCGCTTGTCGTCCACGCCGGCCAGCCGCGCGGTGGCGGGGTCGTCGGCCACGGCCCGCGCCTGGCGGCCGAGGTGGGTGCGCGCCACGATCAGGTGCGTGATCGCGTAGAGCGACACGCTCACCGCGGCGATCAGCAGCGGCAGCGCACCGACGGAGATATCGCCAAGGTGCAGACCCTGCAGCGCGAGATCGCCGGTGGGCAGGCTGCGCGTGTTCGCGGTGAAGACCTCCAGCAGCACGTTCTGGATCACCACCGACAGTCCGAAGGTGACCAGCAGCGGCGACAGCTCGTGCGCGCCGACCACGCGATTCAGCAGACCGGCCTGCAGCGCCCAGCCGATCGCGAACATCGCGGGCAGCACGACGACGATCGTCGCGAGCGCCGGCCAGCCGGTGGCCGACATCGTCGCGCCGGCCAGGTAGGCACCGAGCACGATGAAGTCGCCGTGCGCGAGATTGATCATCTTCATCACGCCCAGGCTCAGGCTGAGCCCGAGCGCGAACAGTGCGTACAGCGAGCCGATCATCAGGCCGGCGATCAGCAGTTCGACGAATGCGGCCACGGTCAGACTCCGAAATACGCCTGCGCGACCGCATGCCGGTCGGCGCTGGCGGAAATGCCTTCGAGCACGACACGACCCTTCTGGATGCAGACGTATCGGTCCGACTCCGCGAGCGCGCGGCGCACGTTCTGCTCGACGAGCACGATGGCCATGCCGTCGCGCCGTGCCAGGGCGAGCAGCTGGTACACCTCCTCGACGACGAGCGGCGACAGGCCAAGCGACACCTCGTCGCACAGCAGGTACTGCGGGTTGCAGACCAGTGCGCGGGCGATCGCGACGAGTTGCTGCTGCCCGCCGGACAGCGCCGTTGCCGGGCGTGCCAGCAGCGGTCGCAGCGCGGGAAAAGACTCGAGCACGCGCTCGACGGTCCACGCGCCCGGACGGCCGTTGCGCGCGGCCAGCTGCAGGTTCTCGTGCACCGTGAGGCTCGGGAACAGGCGCCGGCCCTCGGGCACGAGCGCGACGCCGCGCGCCAGCTGCTCGCGCTCGCTGGCGCCGCCGACGGGATCGCCGTCGAGCCGGATGCTGTCCCGCCGCACCTTCAGCGCACCGGCCATCGCCCGCAGCAGCGTCGTCTTGCCGGCGCCGTTGGAGCCGATCAGCGAGACCGTCTCGCCCGGCGCGACCGACAGCGTCACGCCGAACAGCGCCTGGAACAGGCCGTAGTGCGCGTCGAGCGATTCAATGCGCAGCATCGGCGGCCTCCGCTTCCAGGTCGAGCTCCGAGCCAAGGTAGCTTTCGCGCACCTCGCGGCTGTCGATGACGTCGGCGGGCGAACCGTCGGCCAGCATGCGGCCTTCGGTCAGCACGACGAGCCGCTGCACCACCGAGACGAGCGCATGCACGAGGTGCTCGATCCACAGCACCGTCACGCCGCGCGCGTGCACGTCGCGCACCAGGTCGAGCAGCTCGTGCACCTCGGCGTCGGTGAGGCCGCCGCCGACTTCGTCGAGCAGCAGCAGCTCGGGGCCGGTCGCCAGCGCACGCGCCACCTCGAGGCGCTTGCGTTGCAGCAGCCGCAGGCCGGCGGCCGGCGCATCGCCGAGTGCGAGCAGGCCGCAGCGCTGCAGCGCCTCGCGTGCCGCTGCCTGCGCCTGCGTGCCGCGCAGCCCGGCGCCGTAGGTCGCGGCGACGAGCGCGTTCTCGTACACCGTGAGCCCTGCGAAGGGCTGCGGGATTTGGAAGGTGCGCCCGATGCCCGCGCGGCAGCGCTGGTCCGCGCTGAGCGCGGTGACGTCGCGGCCGGCGAGCGTGACGCTGCCGCTGTCGCAGCGCAGGTGCCCGGCGACGAGGCCGAAGGCCGTCGTCTTGCCGGCGCCGTTCGGGCCGATGACACCGACGAATTCACCGCGCGCCACGCGCAGGTCCAGCCCGCGGATCACGGGCGTGGAGCCGTAGGCCTTGTGCACGCCCCGCACCTCGAGCAGCATCATCGGCGTGGCCTCAGGCCAGCAGCTCGAACTTGCGCTGCACCGGGATCTCCGGCGCGGTGCCGTTGTGCGTGACGACGATGTCCAGCCTGCCCTTGTCGTCGATGATCCACTGGCCGCCGACACAGCGGATCTTCGAGACGTTCTTGATGCCGCTGCCCGCGAAGTCCAGCCGACCGATCACCGTCTCCTGCTTCATCGTGCGGATCGCGTCGGCCACCTTCTGCGGATCCTTCGGATTCCCGCTGACCTTCAGCGCGGCGATGCCGGCCTCGACGAGCGCGTGCATCACGCCGATCGGCTGCGTCCACTCCTTCTTCGTCGCGGCGGTGTAGGCCTCGGCCAGCTGGCGCGCCGTCTGGCCGGTCAGGCTGCTCTTGAACGGATAGGCGGGCGACCACCAGATCTCGGTGGACATGCCGTGCGCGCTCTTGCCGAGCGCCTGCACGCCGCCGGGGAACAGCAGCGCCTTGGCGATCGTCATCACCTTCGGGCGGTAGCCCATCTGCGCGGACTGCTTGACGAAGCTGGCCCACTGCGGCGGCGCGAACAGGCCGGTGACGATCTCGGACTTCTCCTTCTTGAAGGCCTGGATTTGCGCGGAGAAGTCGTCGGCATCGGCGGAGAACTTGCCGATGTCGACGATCTTGTAGCCGGCCTTGGCGAAGATGGCCGGCAGGCCCAACTTGGGGTCACCGAAGGCGTTGCCGGGCAGCGTGTTCTCGAAGGCGGCGCCGATGACCTTCGGCACCTTCAGGTCCTTCCACATGTCGAGGTAGACCGCGGCGATGTCCTCGATGCCCCAGAAGAAGTGGAAGACGTTCTTGAAGCCCTTGGCCGGGTCGCCCTTCATCGGGAACAGCCACGCCTGCCACGGCGTCATCGTGGTGATGCACGGGATGCCGTTGGTCTCGCATTGCTGCGCGATGTTCGGACTGATGGTGGCCTGGCCCAGCATGAGGTCGATGCCGTCCTTGTTGATCAGTTCGGCGGCCAGGTTGGACTGGCGGTCCGGGTTGCTCTGGTCGTCGCGCGCGATGAACTCGACCTTGTACTTCTTGCCGCTGATCGTCAGCCCGCCGGCCAGCGCCTTGGCGGCGTTGTCCAGGATGAAGGCGTCGGCTTCGGCGAACGGCGCGAAGGGGCCAGTGCGGTGCGTGAGGTAGCCGATCTTGATCGTGCCTTCCGCCGCGAAGGCGCGCGGTACGCCCAGCGAGGTCGCCGCCAGCGCCGCGGTGCCCTTGAGGAAGCGCCGACGCGATGGGTCGTTGGCGGAACCGGATTCGTCTTGGTGCATGTGCCCTCCATTGGTCGATGACCGATGAGGCAGAGCGTAGAAACAGCCGCCGCCCGGCGCTCGGCTGCAGGCGCCGCCGCCCTTGACCGGATCCGGCGCCTCGGCCGGATCCGACATGGACCTCGGCTGGATCCGGCTCGGGCGCAAAGGGATTGACCCAGGGCAGCGACAGCGGCCGTTCCGCTACCCTGTCCATCTCTGCACGGCGCGGGCCTTGCTTGACCCGCTGCCTCTCAGGGAGTACGCCGATGCAACTCGATCCCCATGCGCTGAATCCGTCGCTCCGGCCCGCGGCGTTGTCGCCGCAACGGCAGCTGCTGAGCACCGACAAGATCGCCAACCCCGACCGATTCGCGTACTGGCTCGACATGATCTGTGCGATATACGTGCGGCTCGAGTGCGATCCCCCCGAGGCCGAGGTGTACGGGCACATCGAGTTCAGCCAGCTGGGCGCGCTGCAGCTCACCGAGGTGCACTCGAACGTGCAGTGTGTGCGCCGCACGCCGTCGATGATTCGAGGCGACACGCGGGACGCCTGTCTCGTGATGATCCAGCGCGGCGGCCGCGCCCGCGTGTGCCAGGACGGGCGCGAGGCGATGCTGTCGCCCGGCGACTTCGTGATGTATGAAACAACGCGGCCGTACGAGCTGCATTTCGAGGACCGGCGCCACCAGGTCATCACCGTGTGCCTGCCGCGCAGCGAGTTGCAGCCGCATGTCGTCAACCTCCAGGACCTGACCGCCACCACCGTGCCAGGCACCTGCGCGGCCGGCAACCTGTTGCTGACGATGATCGACACGCTGCGGCGCGATCTCGACCGGCTGCATCCTTCGTCCGCGATCGGTGTCTCCGAAGGCATCACCAGCATCATCGCGGCCGGCCTGCGCAGCCTGCCGGGTGCGAACGTGCAGCGCCCGACTCAGCTGAGCGCCTACCACGTGGCCCGGGTGAAGGCCCACGTGATGGACCACCTGCGCGACCCCGAACTCACGATCGGCAGCATCGCCGCGGCGATGCGGATGTCGGCCGACCACCTCTCGCGGCTGTTTCGCAGCGAGCCTGTGCCGCTCTCCCGCTGGATTTGGCAGCAGCGCCTTGACGCCTGCCGACGCGACCTATGCGATCCGCGGCTGATGCAGCGCGGCATCGGGGACATCGCCTTCTCGTGGGGCTTCAACGACGCGACGCACTTCAGCCGCTCCTTCCGCGAGCAGTTCGGCGTATCGCCGCGTGAGTGGCGCCAGCAGGCCGGCGTCGGACTTCTTACCTCGTAGCAAGTCGCATCAGCCTGAATCGTTCGACATCGCGCGACTCGGCGTCGGGACTCGGCTAGTCGCATTCACCGCCGTCGGACGACGGCGATGTGGTCGAATTCCAAGTTGCCTGGGAAGGCGGAGGCGCCCGCAACTGCCTTGGTGCATGCCGCTGGAGATCGATGCCAGCGCTGGCTCTTTGCTTCCATGCCCATGCCGGCCGGTTTGGACCATTGAACGTCCGATTAGCGGTCTTCTTCGGGACGACCGGTTGTGGCCGTCACTGTGAGTTCGAGGCCGCGCCAGGAAGCTGACTTCCGATGCACCAGCCAGGGCTGGCCAAGGTCAGGTTTCGGCGAGGTCTGCGAACTGGCGCAGCCGGCCACAAGCGGTCCCTCGTGTCGGGGCCTCAATTTGTCCCGCGCATCTTCGACGGATGACAGCTTTCCGGCGAGCTACTCAGACCTCGGGTCGGCTCGACCCGGCCATCAACAGTCACTCGACGCCGCAGCGGTAAGCGGTCCTTCAGAGTGGCTGCCCAGGGGGCACCCTCAGGGTCGCAGCTGGACAAAGCGGTCCTTGCCTTGCGATCGGAGCATCTAAGGTCTGAATCGATACCCGATCCCTGCCTCGGTCAGCAGGTGCTTCGGCATTGATGCGTCGTCCTCGACCTTCTTGCGCAGATTGGCCATGTGCACCCGCACGTAGTGCGTGTCTTCGACATGCCCTGGCCCCCACACGGCCTTCAGCAACTGCTGGTGGGTCACCACACGGTCGGGCTGTGTGGCCAGGTGCGTGAGCAGCCGGTATTCGATCGGCGTCAAATGCAATGGCTCGCCATCGCGCTCCACCACGCGCCGCGCCAGGTCCACCGACGTGCGGCCGAATCGAAGCACGGCCTGCGTCGATGAAGGTGCCAGCGCCTGCCGACGCAGCTGCGCCCGCACGCGCGCCAGCAGCTCGGCGGCACCAAAGGGCTTGACCAGGTAGTCGTCGGCGCCGGCGTCCAGCGCGCCGACCTTGTCGGTCTCGCCACTTCGAGCCGACAGCACGATGACCGGTGCCTGCGACCAGCCCCGCAGGTCGCGAATCAGCTCGACGCCGTCGCCGTCGGGCAGACCGAGGTCCACCACCGCCAAGTCCGGTCGCCGGCTTCCCGCCTCGATCAATCCGCGCTGCAGGGTCGGGGCCTCGAAGACCTCGTGGCCTTCCGACTCCAGCGTCATGCGCACAAAGCGGCGGATGTCTGGTTCGTCTTCGACCACAAGAATGCGGGCACGCAACTCCATGCCGGCATCCTAGACGCCGTCGGCGGCGGCCGTGCTGCCGTCGTCGGCCGGCGGCGAACCGCGTGGCAGCTCGATCGTGAAACGCGCCCCCTCGATGCCCGAAGGGCCCGAGCGGTTTTCTCCGCGGATCGTGCCGCCGTGGGCCTGCACGATGGCTCGCGAGATCGCCAGGCCTAGCCCGACGCCCGGCGTCGCACTTTCCTTGCTGCCGCGCTCGAACTTATCGAACAGGGCCTCCTCGCGCCCCGGCGGCAGGCCGGGTCCATGGTCGTCGACAACGATTGCCACCGACGAGGACGAGGCCGTCGCCCTGACTTCGACCGCGCTGCCGCGCGGGGTGTACTTGGCGGCGTTCTCCAGCAGGTTCACCAGGACCCGCTCGAACAGCACCGCGTCCAGGTGCAGCAGGGGCAGCCCATCGGCCAGCAACACCCTCACAGGTCGCCCCTGAAGGGCGGGGCTGCAGGCAGCCAGTGCGGTACCAACCACCTCCTCCAGCGGCTGCCATTCGCGGCGCATCGGCACCGCGCCGGCTTCGAGGCGGGCCATGTCGAGCAGGTTGCCGACCATCGCATTCATCCGCAGCGCGGACTCGCGGATGGCGCTCGCTACCTCGGCCTGCGCGGACGGCAACGGTGGCGTGGTCATCGTCAGCGTGTCTGCCAGCCCGACCAGCGCCGCCAGCGGCGTGCGCAGATCATGCGAGATCGCCGACAGCAGCGAATTGCGCAATCGCTCCGACTCGATCTGCACGGTGCTTTTCTGCGCCACGTCGATGTAGTGGATGCGCTCCAGCGAGATTGCGAGCAGCGAGGCACAGGTATCCAGAAGTCGCAGCTGGTCGGGCCCGAGCGTGGCGCGTTCGGCGGGTTGAACGGCCAGCACGCCGCGCAGCCGCATCGGCGCCTTCAGAGGCAGCACCAGGCAGTCGCTGGCCGCCAGCGTGTCGGTGCCGAAGCCCGCGGGCTCGCCGCGGTCGAAAGCCCACTGGGCCACCGCATCGTCCACAGCAGCGTTGCCGCCGGGCAGCGGTGCCAGCCGGTCATACTCGTCCGCCGCCAGCAGCGTGGAGCGGGCGTTGAACTCGGCCGCAAGGAACCGTGCGCCGATCTCGGCGACCTGTTCGGGCATCAGTGCCGCAGAGAGGTCGCGCGACATCTCGTACAGGCCGCGCATGCGGTGCTCGCGCTGCGTGGCGGCTTCGGCCTGGACCTTCAGTACGGCGGTGAGCTGGCCGATCGCCAGGGCCACCACGCCCATCACGACGAAGGTGACGAGGTACTGCACATCGCTGACCGCGAAGGAGAAGCGCGGCGGCACGAAGAAGAAGTCGAACAGGCCCACGCCCAGGAAGGCCGCCACCACCGCCGGGCCGCGACCGTAGAACCACCCGACGCCGACCACGGCGAGCAGGAAGATCATCACGATGTTGGTCAGCTCCAGCAGCCCGAGCAGCGGCGTGGCGAGGAGTGCGGTGGCCGCGCAGGCAACGACCGCAGCGGCATAGCCGCGCCACGGAAACTCGCCCGCGATCGGGCGGTCCGTGTTCCCTGCCGCGGCCTGTGCCGGACGATCCCTCGTGGCCGCAGGGAGCGCGACCTGCACGACGTCGAGGTCGTCGGCCAAAGCAGCGATACGGTCGGCGGCGGAATGCTGCCACGGCCATCGGCGCTCCGTGCGCCCGATGACCAGCCGGGCCAGGTTGTGTTCGCGTGCGTAGCGCACGAGCGCCGTCGCGGCCTCGGGCGCCGAAGGGGTCGCGACCGTGGCGCCCAGCTCCTGGGCCAGTTTCAGCACCCGCAGCGCCTGCTCGCGCCGCGCGGGTGGCAGCCGGTGCATCGCCGGCGTCTCGACATGCACCGCGTGCCACGGCACGTCGAGCTGGGCGGCCAGCCTTGCACAGGCCCGGACCACCTTCTCACTGCTGTCGCCCGCGCCGATGCAGGCCAACAACGCTTCGCGGTTGGGCCACACCGTCTGCACCGAACTGCGGCGCCGCCACGCCTGCATCTCGTCGTCGACACGGTCGGCCGTGCGGCGCAGCGCCAGTTCGCGCAGCGCCAGCAGATTGCCCTTGCGAAAGTAGTTGGCCGCGGCCTTCTCGGCCTGCTGCGGCAGGTACACCTTGCCAGCCTTGAGCCGCGCCAGCAGCTCGTCGGGCGGCAGGTCGACCACCACCACCTCGTCGGCCTCGTCGAACAGCCGGTCGGGCACCGTTTCCCAGACCCGGATGCCGGTGATGCCACTGACGATGTCGTTCAGGCTCTCCAGGTGCTGCACGTTCATCGTCGACCAGACGTCGACGCCCGCGGCCAGCAGTTCCTCCAGGTCCTGCCAGCGCTTGGGGTGACGAGAGCCCGGGGCGTTGCTGTGCGCCAGTTCGTCGAGCAACACCAGCGGGTCGGGCTGCGTCTTCGCCCAGGCGAGCGCAGCGTCGAGGTCGAACTCCTGCAGCGTGCGGTCGCGGTAGGGCACGGCCTTCAGCGGCAGACGCGGCAGGTCGCGTGCCATCGCCTCGGTCTCGCTGCGACCGTGGGTCTCGACGAGGCCGACCACCAGCGCCGCGCTCTGAGCCTTCGCGGCCTTTGCGGCGGCGAGCATGGCGTAGGTCTTGCCGACGCCGGCCGACGCGCCGAAGAAGATCTTGAGCCGCCCTCGCCGCGCCCGCGCCTCGTCCTGTTGCACTTGCTGCAGCAGGCGGTCGGGGTCGGGGCGTTCAGGCTCGTTCATCGCCGCATGCGACATGCATCAGCCGTGATCGGGGCCATGCATGTTCCCATGACGGTGATCGTGTGAGGTCCGTGGCTTCGACGGCCGCCCCAACAGCCACCCGGCGAAGACCATCGGCAGCACGACGGTGGCGAGTGCGCCGAGCACGGCCCATAAGTCGTTCACGGGTCAGCGTGCGGCATCAAGTGCCAGGTTCAGGCGCAGCACGTTGACGCGCGGGTCGCCGATGAAGCCCTGCAGCGGCTGCTCGGTGTGCTGCTCCACCAGCGCGCGCACGCGTTCGACGGTCACGCCGCGCACGCGGGCGACCCGGTTGACCTGGTAGTCGGCCGCGGCGCGGCTGATGTGCGGGTCCAGGCCGCTGGCGGAAGCCGTGACCAGATCCACGGGCACGGGCGCGGTGTTGCCCGGATCGGCGGTGCGCAAGGCTTCGAGGCGGCCCTTCACGGCATCGGCCAGCGCCGGGTTGCTTGGCCCCTGGTTGGAGCCCGCGGAATTCGCGGCGTTATACGGCATCGGCGACGTGGCCGACGGCCGACTCCAGAAGTGCTTCGGGTCGGTGAACGACTGGCCGATCAGTTCGGAGCCGATGGTCTTGCCGTCGCGCACGATCAGGCTGCCGTTGGCAGCGCCGGGGACGGCCACCTGGGCGATGCCGGTGACGGCCAGCGGGTAGGCCAGCCCGGTGACGATCGACAGCGCCACGAAGAGCGTGAGCGCCGGGCGAAGTTGAAGGTTCATGGTGTCCTCGTGGAAGGGTTCAGGCTAGGCGCAGCGCCACCAGCCCGAGGTCGATGAGCTTGATGCCGATGAAGGGCACGATCACGCCGCCCAGGCCGTAGATGAGCAGGTTGCGACGCAGCAGTGCGGCGGCGCCGACGGCGCGGTAGGCCACCCCCTTCAGCGCCAGCGGGATCAGCACGACGATGATCAGCGCGTTGAAGATCACCGCGGACAGGATGGCTGAGCTCGGGCTGGCGAGCCCCATCACGTTCAGCGCACCGAGCTGCGGGTAGGTCGCGACGAAGGCCGCCGGGATGATGGCGAAGTACTTCGCCACGTCGTTGGCGATGCTGAAGGTGGTGAGCGAGCCACGCGTCATCAGCATCTGCTTGCCAGTCTCGACGATCTCGATCAGCTTGGTCGGGTTGCTGTCGAGGTCGACCATGTTGCCGGCTTCCTTGGCGGCCTGGGTGCCGGTGTTCATCGCCACCGCCACGTCGGCCTGGGCAAGCGCCGGCGCGTCGTTGGTGCCGTCGCCAGTCATCGCCACCAGCCGGCCGGCGGCCTGGTGCTCGCGGATCAGCTTTAGCTTGGCCTCCGGCGTGGCCTCGGCCAGGAAGTCGTCGACACCGGCCTCGGCGGCGATGGCAGCGGCGGTGAGCCGGTTGTCGCCCGTGACCATCACCGTCTTGATGCCCATGCGGCGCAGTTCGGCGAAGCGCTCCTTGATGCCGCCCTTCACGATGTCCTTCAGCTCGACGACGCCGAGGACGCGGGTGCCGTCGGCCACCACCAGCGGTGTGCTGCCGCGACGGGCCACGTCGTCCACCGCCGTTTGGAGCGCCGCGGGAAAGCTGCCGCCGAGCGATTCAACGTGCTTGCGGATCCCGTCGGCTGCGCCCTTACGGAGTTGCCGCGGCCGGCCGTCGGCGCCTGGGAGATCAGCGCCGCTCATGCGGGTCTGGGCCGTGAAGTGCACGAACGTGGCGCCCAAGGCGGCCACGTCGCGCTCGCGCAGCTGGAACTTCTGCTTGGCCAGCACGACGATGCTGCGCCCCTCGGGCGTCTCGTCGGCGAGCGACGCGAGCTGCGCCGCATCGGCCAGTTCGGACTCCTTCACACCGGCGGCGGGGATGAATGCGCTGGCCTGGCGGTTGCCGAGCGTGATGGTGCCGGTCTTGTCGAGCAGCAGCACGTCGACGTCGCCGGCGGCCTCCACCGCGCGGCCCGAGGTCGCGATCACGTTGGCCTGCATCATGCGGCTCATGCCGGCGACGCCGATCGCGCTGAGCAGCCCGGCGATCGTCGTCGGGATCAGGCAGACCAGCAGCGCCACCAGGATCACCAGGCTCACCGGCCGGCCCGCGCCGGCTGCCTGTACGCCGAAGGCCGAGAACGGCAGCAGCGTGACCACGACACCGAGGAAAACGATCGTCAGCGCCACCAGCAGGATGGTCAGCGCGATCTCGTTGGGCGTCTTCTGGCGCTTGGCGTTCTCGACCATCGCGATCATGCGGTCGACGAAGGTCTCGCCCGGGTTGACGGCTACGCGCACGACGATCCAGTCCGACAGCACACGCGTGCCGCCGGTGACAGCCGAGAAGTCGCCGCCGGACTCTCGGATGACCGGTGCTGACTCGCCGGTGATCGCGCTCTCGTCGACCGAGGCCACGCCGTCGATCACCTCGCCGTCGGCAGGGATGGTGTCGCCAGCTTCGATCAGCACGATGTCGCCCTTGCGCAGGCTGTCGGCCTCCAGCGGGTGCCACTTCATAGACGTTCGCGGCTCGCCGCGGGCATAGGCACCCTCGAGCTTCTTGGCCCAGGTCTGCTTCTTCAGCCCACGCAGCGACGCGGCCTGCGCCTTGCTGCGGCCTTCGGCCAGCGCTTCGGCGAAGTTGGCGAACAGCACGGTGAACCACAGCCACACGGCCACACCGATGGTGAACACGTCGGGCTTCGCGGCGGCCAGTGCGGTGGTGAAGGCGCTGCCGACGTAGACGACGAACATCACCGGGTTGCGCCACTGCACGCGGGGGTCGAGCTTGCGGAAGGCGTCGGCGACTGCCGGCTTCATCAGCGCCGGGTCGAACAGGGTCAGGGTCTGGCGGGTCATGTCGATCCCCTCACTTCGCAGACAGCATCAGGTGCTCGACCACCGGCCCCAGGGCCAGCGCCGGCACGTAGTTCAGGAGCCCCACCAGCCCCACCGTACCGATCAGCAGCACGATGAAGAGCGGGCCGTGAGTCGGCAGCGTACCGCCGGTCACCTCCAGCCGCTTCTTCGCAGCCAGCGAGCCGGCGATGGCCAGCACCGGAACGATCACGCCGAAGCGGCCGAACCACATCGCCACCGCGAGCAGCGTGTTGTAGAAGGGCGTGTTGGCCGACAGCCCCGCGAAGGCACTGCCGTTGTTGTTGGCCGCCGAGGACAGCGCGTAGAGGATCTCGCTGAAGCCGTGCGGCCCGGGGTTCGCGATGCCTGCGCGGCCGGCCTCAGTGAGCACGGCCACTGCCGTACCGAGCAGGACGAGCAGCGGCGTGACGAGGATGGCGATCGAGACCATCTTCATCTCGTGCGCCTCGATCTTCTTGCCCAGATACTCGGGTGTGCGGCCGATCATCAGCCCGGCGATGAAGACGGCCAGGATGGCGAACACGAGCATGCCGTAGAGGCCGGAGCCAACCCCGCCGAAGATCACCTCGCCGAGCTGGATCATCACCAGCGGCACGGCACCACCCAGCGGCATGAAGCTGTCGTGCATCGAGTTCACCGCGCCGCAGCTGGCGGCGGTGGTGATCGTGGCGAAGAGCGCAGAGGCGTTGATGCCGAAGCGCACCTCCTTGCCTTCCATGTTGCCGCCGGACGGGTCGACGCCCAGTGCCGTCAGGGCCGGGTTGGGCTGCTGCTCGGAGACGGTCGCCGCAGCCACGGCGACCACGAACACCAGCGTCATCGCCGCCAGGATTGCCCAGCCTTGGCGCAGGTCGCCCACCATGCGGCCGAACACGAAGCACAGCGCCGCCGGAATCAGGAAGATCGACAGCATCTGCAGGAAGTT
>NZ_JBGAGA010000118.1:0-10120 GCF_044226965.1 Aquabacterium sp.
GCACCCGCGGCACCGCGTCTACATCGCGCCGCGGCCCGGCGACCTGCTGGTGGTGGGCGCCAGCGAGATCGAGAGCGAGGATCGCTCGGAGGTGTCGCTGAAAAGCGCGGTCGAGCTGATGGCCGCCGCGCACAGCGTGCTGCCGGCCTTGCAGGAGGCCCGCATCCTGCGGCTCGATCGCAACCTGCGGCCGGCGCTGCCGGACAACGAGCCCTGCGTCGAGGTGCAGCCCGGGCTGGTGCGCATCAACGGCCTGTTCCGCCACGGCTGGCTGCTGGCGCCGGCGCTGGTGGAGGACGCGCTGGCGCGCTGGCGGGCGCTGCAAGCGGCGCCGGGGGCAGCGACGGAGGCCGTGGCATGACGACCAACGGCCCCACCCTGGTGACCGTGCGCCTCGGTGATCGCCTCCACACCGTGCCGGCCAACAGCACGCTGGCCGAGCTGCTGCAGCTCAGCGGCGAGGGGAGCGACAGCGTCGCGACGGCGGTCGACGGCCAGTTCGTGCCGCGCGCGGCGCGCGCCGGCTTCGTGCTCGCCGAAGGCCAGCAGATTCTGCTGTTTCAACCCATTGTCGGAGGCTGATCCCGATGACATCGAACACGCTCACATCGAACGATAGACACTCCACCTGGCAGGTCGGCGACGTCACGCTCACCAGCCGATTCCTGCTCGGCACCGCCGGCTACCCGTCGCCTGCGGTGCTGGAGCAGGCGCTGCGGGCCTCCGGTGCGCAGGTCGTCACCGTCGGCCTGAAACGCACGTTGGCCGGCGCGGCCGGCGACAACGGCTTCGTCGCCGCGATCCGCCGCGTGCTGGCCGACACCGGCGCGCGCCTGCTGCCCAACACCGCCGGCTGCCGCAGCGCACACGAGGCGATCCAGCTCGCCCACATGGCGCGCGAGCTGTATGGCACCCCCTGGGTCAAGCTCGAGGTCGTCGGCGACGAGCACACGCTGCAGCCCGATCCCTTCGCGCTGCTGGCCGCGGCCACGCAGCTGGTGCGCGACGGCTTCACGGTGTTCCCCTACTGCACCGACGACCTGGTGCTGTGCCGCCGCCTGCTCGATGCCGGCTGCCCGCTGCTGATGCCCTGGGGCGCGCCGATCGGCTCGGGCCAGGGCCTGCTGAACCCGTTCGCGCTGCGCACGCTGCGCGAGCGCCTGCCGGACACCGTGCTGATCATCGACGCCGGCATCGGTGCGCCTTCGCATGCCGCGCAGGCCCTCGAGATGGGCTTCGACGCGGTGCTGCTGAACAGCGCGGTGGCCCAGGCGCGCGAGCCGGTGCGCATGGCCGCCGCATTCAGACAAGCCATCGCAGCCGGCCGCGCGGCCTGGCAGGCCGGCGTGATGGCGCGCCAGGACTTCGCGGTGCCCAGCACGCCGGTGCTCGGCCATCCCTTCCTGTTGCCCGAGGCCATTGGATGAGTGCTGCCCACTCCGCCCCGCCGCCCATCGTCTGGAGCATCGCAGGCACCGATTCCGGCGGCGGCGCCGGGCTGGCCGCCGACCTGCGCGCGGCCGATGCCTTCGGCGTGCACCTGTGCCCGGTGGTCGCCGTGGTCACCGCGCAGCATTCGCGCGCCGTCACGCGCATCGAGCCGGTGGCGCCGGACCTGCTCGAAGCGCAGCTCGCCGCGCTGGCCGAGGACATGCCGCCGCGCGTGATCAAGACCGGCCTGCTCGGCAGCGCTGCGCAGGTGCGCTGCGTGGCGCGCTGGGTCGACCGGCTGCGCGAGGCCGGCCCGCTGGCGCTGGTGGTCGACCCGGTGCTGCGCGCCAGCAGCGGCGCCTCGTTCGCCGACGCGGCCTTGCTGGCCGCCTACCGCGACGCACTGCTGCCGCGCGCCACGCTGGTCACGCCGAACCGGGCCGAGGCCGCGCGGCTGCTTGGCCTGGACGGCGCTGACGCAGCTGACGTCGGCGCCGTCGCCAACGACAGCGACCTGCCGGCCCTGGCACGCGCACTTCAGGCGCTAGGCACCCAGTCCGTGGCCATCACCGGTGGCGACAGCCCCGACGCCGAAGGCCAGGTGCTGGACTGGATCGCCACGCCGCAAGCCGCGGGCTGGCTGGCCGCGCCGCGCATCGGCACGCCGCGCACCCATGGCACCGGCTGCACCTTCGCCAGCAGCGCGGCGGCCGCGCTGGCGCTGGGCTTCGTGCCGGCCGACGCGCTGGTGCTGGCCAAGATGGCGACGCTGCACGCGCTGCGCCGCGCGCAGCCGGCGGGCCGGGGCGCCGGCCCGGTGCGCGCGGCCGAAGGCTTCGGCGCCGACCCGGCGCTGCTGCCGCAGCTGTCCTGGGGCGAGGCGCCGTGCTTCGCCGCGCCGCGGCCGGGCACCGGTCGGACGCCGCTGGGCCTGTACGCCATCGTCGACAGCGCCGAGCGGGTGCGGCAGGTGCTGGCCGCCGGCGTGCGCACCGTGCAGCTGCGCATCAAGTGCGATCACAGCGATGCACCTGCGCTGGCCGCCGAGATCCGCGCCGCGATCGCGGCCTGCGAAGCGGCCGGCGCCCAGCTCTTCGTCAACGACCACTGGCGCCTGGCGCAGGGCCTGGGCGCGGGCGGCGTGCACCTGGGCCAGGAAGACCTGCTGGCGCTGGGCGAGGCCGGCCGCGCGGCGCTGCGCGAGGCCGGCCTGCCGCTGGGCATCAGCTCGCACAGCCTGTGGGAACTGGCGCGTGCCAGGGCGCTGGCGCCGCGCTACATCGCCTGCGGCCCGGTGTGGCCCACGCTGACCAAGGCCATGCCCTGGTGCCCACAGGGCCTGCACAACCTGGCCTGGTGGTGTGCCGTGGCCGGCGCGCCGGTGGTCGCGATCGGCGGCCTGCTCGCGCCCGAGCAGTTCGTGCAGGCTGCGCAATGCGGGGCTGACGGCGCGTGTGCGGTGCGCGTGCTGGGCGACGACCCGGCGTTGACGGTGCCGCCGCTGCAGCAGGCCCTGGCGCGTGGCCGCGCGGCGCCGCGCTGGCCGGTGCCGGCGCTGCCGCGGCCCAGCCTGCCCGGGCCGGACGCCTGAGCCTCAGGCCGCCGCTGCTGGCACCAGCCGCAGCAGCGCGCGCAACGCCGGCGTCTCGGCCTTCGACGACCAGACGCAACGCACCTCGAAGCTGGCGTCGGTTCCGGCCAGCGGCCGGAAGGCCGCCCCGGCCAGGCCCGAGCGCTGCAAGGGCGCGGGCACCACGGCCACGCCCATGCCCTGCGACACCAGCGCCACCACCGAGAGCCAGTGCCGCAGCTCGTGCCGCACGCGCGGGTAGAAGCCGGCGGCGGCGCACATCTCGACGATCTGCGCGTGGTAGTCCGGCGAGACGCTGCGCGAGAACAGGATGAAGGGCTCGTCGCGCAGCGCGGCCAGCGGCAGCGCCTTGCGGCGGCCCTTGGCAGAGGGTGCTGCCGCATGGCCCGCCGGCAGGCAGGCGACGAAGGATTCGGTGAAGACGGTGCGCGAGTGCAGGCCCTCGGGCACGCGGCGGCCGAGCACGAAGGCGAGGTCGAGCTCGTCGCGCGTCACCGCGTCGAGCTGCTGCTGCGAGTTCAGCTCGACCAGCGCCACCTCGATGCCCGGGTGCGTGTGGCCAAAGCGCTGCAGCCATTGCGGCAGGCCGCGGTACAGCATCGTGCCCACCAGCCCCACGCGCAGCCGGCCGATGGCGCCGGCGCCCACCTGGCGCGCGGTTTCGCAGGCCTCGCGCGCGCCCTCCAGCAGCGCCTGCGCCGGCGCGCGAAAGGCCTGGCCGGCAGCGGTGAGCTTGACGCCGCGCGTGCCGCGCTCGAACAACTGCGTGCCCACCGCGTCCTCGAGCTGGCGGATGTTCACCGACAACGGCGGCTGCGTCATCGCCAGCCGCTGCGCGGCGCGGCCGAAGTGCAGCTCGTCGGCCAGCACGAGGAAGCAGCGCAGGTGGCGGAATTCCAGGGCCATACAAAGCGTGAATCAATCAAGTCCGAACTTGAATTGGACGCGAATCGGAGCGCTGCCGATACTGGTGTCCATCCCAGGCCCGCGCAGAAAGTTCCCCGATGAGCCTCCCCCTCGAAGCACACCCGGTGCCGGACCGCCAGGGCGCCAACTTCTTCCGCGACGACGCGGCCTTCGACCCGCTGCTGTCGCTGTACCTGCCCGAAGACCTGCACCAGCACCTGCGGCCGCAGCTCGACCGCCTGGGCGCGCTGGCCGGCGGCCGGCTCGACGAACTGGCCCACACCGCCGACCGGAACCCGCCGACGCTGGAGCACCGCAGCCGCAGCGGGCGCGATGCGCAGCGCATCGTCAAGCACCCGGCGTACGTCGAGCTTGAACGCGTGGCCTTCGAGCAGTTCGGCCTGGCGGCGATGTCGCACCGCGGCGGCGTGCTGGGCTGGCCCGCGCCGATGCCGGCGGCGGCCAAGTACGCGCTGAGCTACCTGTTCGTGCAGGCCGAGTTCGGGCTGTGCTGCCCGCTGTCGATGACCGATTCGCTGACCCGCATGCTGCGCAAGTTCGGCAGCGCGGCGCTGCAGCAGCAGCACCTGGCGGCGCTGACCACCGATGCGTTCGAGCAGCAGGCCCAGGGCGCGATGTTCATGACCGAGCAGGGCGCCGGCTCCGACATCGGCGCGACCGCGGTGCGCGCGGTGCCCGAGGGCGATGCCTACCGCCTGCATGGCGACAAGTGGTTCTGCTCCAACCCCGATGCCGCGCTGGCGATGGTGCTGGCGCGCATCGACGGCGCGGCGCCGGGCCTGAAGGGCGTCTCGCTGTTCCTGCTGCCGCGCACGCTGGCCGATGGCCGCGCGAACGACTACCGCATCATCCGGCTGAAGGACAAGCTCGGCACGCGCTCGATGGCCAGCGGCGAGATCCGGCTCGAAGGCGCGCAGGCCTGGCTGGTCGGCGAGGCCGGCCGCGGCTTCCAGCAGATGGCCGACATGGTCAACAACTCGCGCCTGTCCAACGGCATGCGCGCGGCCGGGCTGATGCGCCGCGCCTGCAGCGAGGCCTTCTTCGTGGCCCGCGAGCGCCGTGCCTTCGGCCGGCGCCTGATCGAGCTGCCGCTGATGCAGCGCCAGCTGCTGAAGATCCTGCTGCCCACCGAGCAGGCCCGCACGATGCTGTTCCAGACCGCCGAGGCATTGCGCCGCTCGGACGCCGGCGAGCCCGGCGCCTACGCGCTGCTGCGCATCCTGACGCCGCTGATCAAGGTCCGCGCCTGCCGCGACGCACGCCGCGTGACCGGCGACGCGATGGAGGTGCGCGGCGGCTGCGGCTACATCGAGGAATGGGGCGACGCGCGGCTGGTGCGCGACGCGCACCTCGGCTCGATCTGGGAAGGCACCAGCAACATCGTCGCGCTGGACGTGATGCGCGCGATCCAGCGCGAAGGTTCGCTGCCGCTGCTGGACGCTCACTTGCGGCGCTTGCTGGCCGAGACGCCGCTGCATGCGAACGCCCGCCGCAAGTTCGACGGCGCGCTGCACAAGGCCTGCGCCGCCGCGCAGCAGGTGGCCGAGGCGCGCGGCGCCAACGACCATGCGGCGCGCCAGGCCGCCACCGCGCTGTACCACGTGGCCAGCGCCTGCGCGATGGCCTGGGAAGCCGGCCGGCTGGGCAGCGTGCCGCGCCTGCAGATGGCGCAGGCGGTGCTGCGCCACCGCGTGCTGCCGCAGGACCCGCTGGCGATCGACAGCGCGCCGGCCTGGCTGCCGGCGCTGCTGGCGTGCGAAGGCGCGGCCAGCGGCGCGCCCGCGGGCCGTGCGGCGCTCGAAGCCGTCGACCTGTTCTGAGCCGCGACCCCCCATTCCGAGACTGGAGACCCCTCATGATGTTCATCCGCCGCACCTGGCTGGCCGCGCTGGCCGCCGCCGGCCTGTTGTCCACCGCCACCGCCCCCGCGCGTGCCGGCGACGACTTCCCGAACAAGCCGCTGACGCTGGTGGTGCCCTTCGCCCCCGGCGGGCCCACCGACGCGATGGCGCGCATCCTCGCCGCCGCCCTGAGGGGGCCGCTGGGCCAGACGGTGGTGGTCGACAACAAGCCCGGTGCCGGCGGCAACCTGGGCGCTGAAGTCGTGGCGCGCGCGCCGGCCGATGGCTACACGCTGCTGTTCGGCACCTCCGGGCCGCTGGCGATCAACCAGTTCCTGTTCGCGAAGAGCCACTACGACCCGATCCGCAGCTTCGCCCCGATCATCCACGTCGGCCATCTGCCGAACGTGCTGGTCGTGAATCCGAGCCTGCCGGTGCAGGACGTCAAGGGACTCATCGCGCTGGCGAAGTCGCCGCAGGGCAGGTCGCTGAGCTTCGCATCGTCTGGCAACGGCGCCTCGTCGCACCTGGCCGGCGTGATGTTCAACCTGCGCGCCGGCACCGAGATCCTGCATGTGCCGTACAAGGGCACCGGCCCGGCGCTGAACGACCTGCTGGCCGGGCAGGTGAGCATGACCTTCACCGACGTGCTGACCGCGCAGCCGCACATCCAGGCCGGCAAGCTGCGCGCGCTGGCCGTCACCACCGCGCAGCGCTCGAAGGCGCTGCCGCAGGTGCCGACGCTGGCCGAGCAGGGCATGAAGGACATGGACGTCAGCGTGTTCTTCGGCATCGTCGCGCCGGCCGGCACGCCGCAGGCGGTGGTGACCAAGCTCAACAGCGCCTTCGCCCAGGTGCTGGCCGATGCCGAGGTGCGCAGCAAGCTCTCCGCCCAGGGCCTGGAGCCGCCGGCCGACACCACGCCGGCGCAGCTGGGCGCCTACATGCGAAAAGAAGCGGCCAAGTGGCAGGAGGTCGTGAAGGTCTCCGGTGCCAAGGTGGAATGACATGAGCACGACCGCAGCATCGCCTCCCGGCTCGCTCGCCGGCCTGAAGGTGATCGATGCCTCGCGCATCCTCGGCGGCCCGTTCTGCGGCCAGATCCTGGGCGACCACGGTGCCGACGTGCTGAAGATCGAGCCGCCGCAGGGCGACGACACGCGGCAGTGGGGGCCACCCTTCGACGCGCGCGGCGTGGCCTCGTACTACCTGGGGCTGAACCGCAACAAGCGCCTGATGCGGCTGGACCTGGCCAGCGAGGCCGGGCGCGAGGTGCTGCTGGGCCTGCTGGCCGATGCCGATGTGCTGGTCGAGAACTTCAAGACCGGCACGCTGGAGAAGTGGGGCCTGGGCCATGAGGTGCTGGCCGCGCGCTTTCCACGTTTGGTGCATTGCCGCGTCTCCGGCTTCGGCGCCGATGGTCCGCTGGGCGGGCTGCCCGGCTACGACGCCGCACTGCAGGCGATGTGCGGCCTGATGAGCGTGAACGGCGAGGCCGACGGCGGCCCGCTGCGCGTGGGCATGCCGGTGGTCGACATGGTGGCGGGGCTGAACGCCACGCTGGGCATCCTGCTCGCGCTGCAGGAACGCCAGCGCAGCGGCCGGGGCCAGTTCGTCGAGGCGGCGTTGTACGACGCCGGCCTGTCGCTGCTGCACCCGCATGCGGCGAACTGGTTCCTCGACGGCCGCACGCCGCAGCGCAGCGGCAATGCGCATCCGAACATCTACCCCTACGACACGCTGGCCACCGGCAGCGAGCCGGTGTTCTTCGCGGTCGGCAACGACCGGCAGTTCCAGGTCCTGTGCCGCCACCTGGGCGCGCCCGAGCTGTCTGCCGACGAACGCTTCGCGACGGCCGGCGCACGTTCGGTGAACCGTGTCGTGCTGAAGGCCGAGCTTGAACAGCGCCTGGCTACACACGACGGCGCCGCGCTGGCCGAGACGCTGATCGCGCAGGGCGTGCCCTGCGCGCCGGTGCTCGACGTGCCGCAGGCCCTGCAGCATCCGCACACCGCGCACCGCGGCATGGTGGTGGAAATGCCCGGCGGCTACCGCGGTCTGGGCTCGCCGATCAAGCTGTCGCGCACGCCGGCCAGCTACCGGCTGGCCCCGCCGGTCGATGCCGACATGCCACCTGGGCGGGCCTGACAACGCTTCGTTGCCCAGCGGTGACGCGGCGGACAGCTCGGCGCCGGCCGCGTCGTCAAGTTGCCATCCGGCCGTCACACAGCTTTCTCGAAAGCCCTCCAGCATGCCGGGATGCAGCGCGAACCCGGCTTGCCCTTCATCGCCGACACCCTGGCGGCAGACACCGAGCCGCCGCAGCCGCACGCCGGCGAGGGCCGGCTGCGCGTGCGCAGCGCCTGGATCTCCGACCTGCACCTGGGCACGCCGGGCTGCCAGGCCGCGGCGCTGCTGGACTTCCTGCGCGCGCTGGAATGCGAGACGCTGTACCTGGTGGGCGACATCATCGACGGCTGGCAGCTGCGCCGCCAGTGGTTCTGGCCGCAGTCGCACAACGACGTGGTGCAGAAGCTGCTGCGCAAGGCGCGCAAGGGCACGCGGGTGGTGTTCGTGCCCGGCAACCACGACGAGTTCGCGCGCCGCTATGTCGACCTGAACTTCGGCGGCGTCGACGTGGTGGCCGACTGCCTGCACGTTACCGCCGACCAGCGCGTGCTGTGGATCACCCACGGCGACCATTTCGACGGCGTGATCCAGTGCGCCAAGTGGCTGGCCTACGTCGGCGACTGGGCCTACGAGCTGACGCTGCGGATCAACCGCCACCTGAACTCGCTGCGTGCCCGGCTGGGGCTGCCGTACTGGAGCCTGTCGCGCTACCTGAAGCTGAAGGTCAAGCGCGCGGTCAGCTACGTCAGCGAATTCGAGACCGCGGTTGCGCGCGAGGCGCGCTCGCGCGGTGCGCACGGCGTGGTCTGCGGCCACATCCACCATGCGGAGATGCGCATGATCGACGGCGTGCTGTATGCCAACGACGGTGACTGGGTCGAGAGCCTGACCGCGCTGGTCGAGCATGCCGACGGCCGGCTGGAGCTGGTGGACTGGTCGCAGGACGCGCACGCGCCGAGCCCGGCGCAGGCGCTGCCGTTGGGCGCCGGCGTGGCCGCGTAGTTTGCGGGGCATGCCGCCGGGCTTCCATCGGCTGATCGCCGCGCAGTTCGTCTCCGCACTGGCCGACAACGCGCTGCTGATCGTCACCATCGCGCTGCTGCAGGCGCGCGGCCTGGCCGGCTGGTGGGCGCCGCTGCTGAAGTTCTCGTTCACGCTCAGCTACGTGCTGCTGGCGCCCTTCATCGGGCCGCTGGCCGATGCCTTCCCGAAGGCGCGGCTGATGGCGGGCATGAACGCGGTCAAGCTGCTGGGCCTGGCTGCTGACCGAGCTGGTGCCGCCGCTGAAGCTCACCGCTGCCAATGGCTGGCTGGAGGTGTCGGTGGTCGGCGCGGCGATCTTCGGCACCATGCTGGGCGGCCTGCTGGTCAGCCCGCTGTGGCTGGACTTCGGCGGCGGGCTGACGCGTTCGCTGCTGGCCGTCGGCGCGGTCTATGCGCTGGCGGTGGGGCTGAACGCCGGGCTGCCCGACAGCGGCGCGCGCTACCCCGCCAGCGGCGTGCATCCCGGCCGGCTGGTGCGCGCGTTCGGCCGCAGCGTGCGCACGCTGGCGCGCGACCGGCTGGGCGGGCTGTCGCTGGCGGTGACCACGCTGTTCTGGGGCGTCGGGGCCACGCTGCAGATGGCGGTGCTGGCCTGGGCCGAATGGCGCCTGGGCCTGGGCCTCGACCGCGCGGTGACCCTGCAGGCGGCCGTGGCCCTGGGCGTGGTCGTCGGTGCCACCGTGGCCGGCCGCTGCATCGACCTGCCGCGCGCCATCCGCGTGCTGCCGATGGGCGTGCTGCTGGGGCTGCTGGTGATGGCCGGCGCCGCGGCGCCGACCCTGGGCTGGGCGCTGCCGCTGCTGGCTCTGCTGGGCGCGGTGGGCGGCGTGCTCGTGGTGCCGATGAACGCGCTGCTGCAGCACCGCGGCTACCAGCTGCTGAGCGCTGGCCGCTCCATTGCCGTGCAAGGATTTGCCGAGAACCTGAGCGTGCTGCTGATGCTGGCGGGTTACGCCGGCCTGCTGGCCGCGGGCGTGCCGATCCTGTGGCTGATGGTCGGCTTCGGCGCGGCCATTGCGCTGTTCATGGCGCTGCTGGTCTGGCGCAGCGCCGCGCCACGTCCTGCAGCCACGGCTGCGCGGCCCAGTGCGCCTGCGCAAACGCCGTGATGCGGTCCTGGAAGCTCAGCGTCAGGCCGATGCTGTCCAGCCCTTCG
>NZ_JBGAGA010000018.1:0-95241 GCF_044226965.1 Aquabacterium sp.
GTGGCATCGTCGTCATCAACCCGAACAACCCGACCGGCGCGCTGTACCCGGTGGAACTGCTGCGGGAGATCGTCGAGCTGGCGCGCCAGCACCAGCTGATCGTGTTCGCCGACGAGATCTACGACAAGACGCTTTATGACGGCAACGTCCACACCAGCATCGCCTCGCTGGCCGACGACGTGCTGTTCCTCACCTTCAACGGCCTGTCGAAGAACTACCGCAGCTGCGGCTACCGCGCCGGCTGGATGATCGTCTCGGGCGACAAGCGGCACGCCAGGGACTACATCGAGGGCCTGAACATGCTCTCGTCGATGCGGCTGTGTTCGAACACGCCGGGCCAGCTGGCGATCCAGACGGCGCTGGGCGGGTACCAGAGCATCAAGGACCTGGTGGCGCCGGGCGGCCGGCTGTGCCGGCAGCGCGACCTGGCCTACCAACTGCTGACGCAGATTCCGGGGGTGTCGGTGGTCAAGCCCAAGGGCGCGCTGTACATGTTCCCGCGGCTGGACCCCAAGATGTACCCCATCACCGACGACCAGCAGTTCGCCTACGAGCTGCTGGCCGAGGAGAAGGTGCTGATCGTGCAGGGCACCGGCTTCAACTGGATCGCACCGGACCACTTCCGCCTGGTGTTCCTGCCCAATTCCGACGACCTGACCGAAGCGATCGGCCGCATCGAACGCTTCCTGGCGCACTACCGCAAACGCCATTCCCAGTGAGAGAGAAAGAGCTTCGTATGAAACCTATTCAGGTCGGCCTGCTCGGCATCGGTACTGTCGGCTCCGGCACCTTCAAGGTGCTGTCGCGCAACCAGCAGGAGATCCGCCGGCGCGCCGGCCGCGGCATCGAGATCACGATGGTCGCGGACCTGGACGTGGCGCGCGCCAAGGCCATCGTCGCCGACATGGGGGGCAGCGGTGTCGAGGTGGTCGGCGATGCCCGCGCGGTGATCGCCAACCCGGACATCGACATCGTGATCGAGCTGATCGGTGGCTACGGCATTGCCAAGGCCCTGGTGATGGAAGCCATCGCGGCCGGCAAGCATGTGGTCACCGCCAACAAGGCGCTGCTCGCGGTGCACGGTACCGAGATCTTCGCCGCCGCGCGCGACAAGGGCGTGATGGTGGCCTTCGAGGCCGCGGTGGCCGGCGGCATCCCGATCATCAAGGCGCTGCGCGAAGGCCTCACCGCCAACCGCATCGAGTGGATCGCCGGCATCATCAACGGCACCACCAACTTCATCCTGAGCGAGATGCGCGACAAGGGGCTGGACTTCGGCGTCGTGCTGAAGGAGGCCCAGCGCCTGGGCTACGCGGAGGCCGATCCGACCTTCGACATCGAGGGCATCGATGCCGGCCACAAGGTCTCGATCATGAGTGCCATCGCCTTCGGTACGCCGGTGCAGTTCGACAAGGCGCATGTCGAGGGCATCACCAAGCTGCAGGCGGCCGACATCCGCTATGCCGAGCAGCTGGGCTACCGCATCAAGCTGCTGGGCATCACGAAGCGCCGTGAGCAGGGGATCGAACTTCGGGTGCACCCGACCCTGGTCCCGGCCAGGCGCCTGATCGCCAATGTCGAGGGTGCGATGAACGCGGTGGTGGTGCAGGGCGATGCGGTGGGCACCACGCTGTACTACGGCAAGGGCGCCGGCGCCGAGCCCACGGCCTCCGCCGTCGTGGCCGACCTGGTGGACATCACCCGGCTGCACACCGCCGATCCCGACCACCGCGTGCCGCACCTGGCCTTCCAGCCCGACGCGATGCACGACACGCCGGTGCTGCCGATCGACGACGTCGTCACCTCGTTCTACCTGCGGCTGCAGGTGGCCGACCAGACCGGCGTGCTGTCGAAGATCACCACCATCCTGGCCGAGCACGACATCTCGATCGACGCGGTGCTGCAGCGCGAGAGCGCGGAAGGCGAGAAGCAGACCGACCTGATCATCTTGACCCACGACACCGTCGAAGGCCGCATGCGCCGTGCGCTGGCCACGATGCAGGCCCTGCCCACCGTCCTGGCCCCGATCGTCAACATCCGCAAGGAAGAACTGAACTGATGCGCTACATCAGCACCCGCGGCGACCAGACCGAACGCCGCTTCTGCGAGATCCTGCTCGAGGGCCTGGCGCCCGATGGCGGGCTGTACATGCCCCAGCGGTACCCGCGCGTCAATGCCTTCCAGATGATGCGCTGGCGCACGCTGCCGTACCACGCGCTGGCCTTCGAGATCCTCTCGCTGTTCATCGACGACATCCCGGCGGCCGACCTGAAGGCGCTCGTCGAGCGCACCTACACCGCGGCTACCTTCGGCAGCGAGGCCATCGTGCCGCTGCGCCGGCTGGAAGAGGGGCTGTACATCGAGGCGCTGTCCAACGGGCCCACGCTGGCCTTCAAGGACATGGCGATGCAGCTGCTGGGCAACCTGTTCGAGTACGAACTGGGCCGCCGCGGAGAACAGCTGAACATCCTGGGCGCGACCTCGGGCGACACCGGCAGCGCGGCCGAGTACGCGATGCGCGGCAAACAGGGCGTGCGGGTGTTCATGCTGTCGCCGCATGGCCGGATGAGCCCGTTCCAGCAGGCGCAGATGTTCAGCCTGCAGGACGAGAACATCCACAACATCACGATAGAGGGCGTGTTCGACGATTGCCAGGACATCGTCAAGGCCGTCAGCAACGACCTCGAGTTCAAGCGTCGCCACAAGATCGGCACCGTCAACTCGATCAACTGGGCACGGCTGCTGGCGCAGGTGGTCTACTACTTTGCGGGCTATTTCCAGGCCACGCAGAACAACACGCAGAAGGTCAGCTTCGCGGTGCCCTCGGGCAACTTCGGCAACGTGTGTGCCGGCCATGTCGCGCGCATGATGGGCCTGCCGATCGAGCAGCTGGTGGTCGCCACCAACGAGAACGACGTGCTCGACGAGTTCTTCCGCACCGGCACCTACCGCGTGCGCGGCAGCGCCGAGACCTACGAGACCTCCAGCCCCTCGATGGACATCAGCAAGGCCTCGAACTTCGAGCGCTATGTCTTCGACCTGACGCACCGCGATGCCGCGCGGCTGGCGCAGCTGTTCGGTCCGCAGTTGGTGAAGGAGGGCGGCTTCACGCTGACGCCCGAGGAGGTGGCGCGCATTCCGCTGTCCGGCTTCACCTCGGGCAGGAGCACGCATGCCGACCGGCTGGCGACGATCCGCCAGACCTGGCAGCAGCACAACGACATGATCGACACGCACACGGCCGATGGGCTGAAGGTGGCGCTGGAAAAGCGCCAGCCGGGCGTGCCGATGATCGTGCTCGAGACGGCGCTGCCCGCCAAGTTCGCCGCGACGATCGAGGAAGCCCTGGGCCGCCAGCCCGCGCGCCCCGCGGCGCTGGAAGGCATCGAGAACCTGCCCAAGCGCTTCACGGTGATGCCGGTGGACGCGGATCGGGTCAAGGCCTACATCGCGCAAGTCACCGGCGCATGAACGTCGTCGGCTTCTGCGGTCCTTCCGGCGTGGGCAAGACCACGCTGATCGAACGCCTGGTCGCCGAGCTGAAGGGCCGTGGCCAGCGCGTCTCGGTGATCAAGCATGCGCACAAGACCTTCGACATCGACCATCCGGGCAAGGACACCTGGCGCCACCGGAAGGCCGGTGCCTTCGAGGTGCTGATCGCCTCGGGCCACCGCCTGGCCAAGATGCGTGAGTACGAGGTCGAGGGCCAGCCCAGCGTGCACCAGCTGATCGCCGAGATGGTCGAGTGCGACTGGCTGCTCGTGGAGGGCTTCAAGCACGCCGACATCCCGAAGATCGAGGTCTGGCGGGCGGCGAAGAACGAGCCGCCGCTGTATCCGCACGAGCCCTTCGTGCTGGCCGTGGCCACCGACACGCCGGACACGCTGCCGGAACCCACGCAGCGGCCGGTGTTCGACATGGCCGCCGTGCCGGCATTGGCTTCGTACCTGATGGACACTGCCGATCGCTTCCACTACCGGCCCGAGATCCATGGCTGACCCTGCTGCACCCCGCGCGATGCTGAGCCTCGACGAGGTGCTGGCCCGCCTGCTGCAAGTGGCGCGCGAGCGCCGCCTGCGCGACACCGAACACGTCTCCACCTTCGACGGCCTCGGCCGCGTGCTGGCCGAAGCCGTGCGCTCGACGCTGGACGTGCCGCCGGCCGACAACACCTCGATGGATGGCTACGCGTTGCGCACGGCCGACGTGCCGGCAGCGGGCGTCGTGCTGCCGGTGAGCCAGCGCATCCCGGCCGGCGTGGTGGGCCAGCCGCTGGCCGCCGGATCGGCGGCACGCATCTTCACCGGCGCGCAGGTGCCAGCCGGCGCCGACGCGGTGGTGATGCAGGAGCAGTGCGAGGCCGTGGCCGGCGATGGCCTTGGCGCGGTGCGCGTGCAGGCCGTGCCGCAGACGGGGCAATGGATCCGCCGCCGTGGCGAAGATGTGATGCAGGGCGCCGAAGTGCTGGCGGCGGGCCTGCGCCTGACGCCGCAGGCGCTGGGGCTGGCCGCATCGGTCGGTGCCGGGCGCCTGGCGGTGCTGCGCCGGCCGCGCGTGGCACTGTTCTCCACCGGCGACGAGCTGGTGATGCCCGGTGAGCCCCTGAAGCCGGGCGCGATCTACAACTCCAACCGCTTCACGCTGTGCGCGCTGCTGCGGGCCGCGGGCTGCGAGGTGGAGGACCTGGGCATCGTGCCGGACCGGCTCGACGCCACGCGCGAGGCCCTGCGCCGCGCCGCCGAGGGCAACGACCTGATCCTGACCTCGGGCGGCGTCTCGGTCGGCGAGGAAGACCACCTGAAGCCGGCTGTGCAGGCCGAAGGCTGGCTCGAGGCCTGGCAGGTGGCCATCAAGCCGGGCAAGCCACTGGCCTTCGGTGCCGTGCGGCGCGGCGCCGGCGGCGAGACCTTGTTCATGGGCCTGCCGGGCAACCCGGTGTCGAGCTTCGTGACCTTCCTGCTGGCCGTGGCGCCGGTGCTGCGGGCCTTGCAGGGCAGCCCATTGGCAGCCCTGCCGCAGGCGCTGGCGGTGCGTGCCGATTTCGACTGGCCCAAGCCCGACAAGCGGCGCGAATTCCTGCGCGCACGCTTCAATGCGCAGGGCGGGCTCGAGCTGTTCCCGAACCAGAGTTCCGGTGTCCTCACCTCCGCCGTGTGGGCCGACGGCCTGGTCGACAACCCGCCGGGCCAGGCCATCCGGCGCGGCGACACGGTTCAGCTGCTGCTGCTGAGCAGCCTGATCGGCGCCTGAGGGGCACACGCCATGGCCGCTGTCAATGTGTGTTATTTCGCCTCGCTGCGCGAAGCGCTGGGCGCGGCCGAAAGCGTCGAGCTGCCCGCCGGCACCACGCTCGGCCAGCTGCGCGACCAGCTGATCGCCCGCGGCGGCCGGCATGCCGAGGTGCTGGCGCGCGGCCGCGCGGTGCGCTGCGCGTTGAACCAGGCGATGGCCGACGAGGCCCGCGTGGTCGAGCCCGGCGCGGAAGTCGCGTTCTTCCCGCCGGTCACCGGCGGCTGAGCCGCTCCCCGGTCACTGGGGCTTGCCGGCCCCGCGCTCCAGTTCGGCCAGCCGGGTCTGCAGCGCGGCCTTCAGGTCCACATCGTCGGCCTGCTCGACGATCGGCTTGAGCGCCATCACCTGCGCCACGCGCAGCGCGTCGTCCGCCGGCACCTTCACGTCGGGTTCGACGCCGGTGCCTTCCCAGTTGGTCTTGGTGATCGGATTGATCGCCCGTCCGCCCGGGATGAAGACCTGGAAATGCGTGGCCACCTTGACCATGTCGCCGGGGTGCGCACCACCGCCGGTGGTCTCGCCGACCAGCGTCGCGCGCTTCAGGTTCTTCAGGTTGTAGCTGAACTCCTCCGCGCCCGAGAAGGTGCGGCGCGAGGTCAGCACGTAGACCGGCTTCTTCGCATCGAAGCGCTTGCCCGGCACCCAGTCCTGGGTCCAGAACTGTTCGGTGCGCTTGCCCTCGCGCCAGTACATGTCGTTCAGGTGCGTGCGCTCGGGGAAGAGGTAGCTGCTCATCAGCGCCACCGTGGCCGGATCGCCACCGCCGTTGCGGCGCAGGTCGATGATCAAGGCCTGCGCATGGGCGACCAGGTTCATCGCCGCGGCAATGGCCTCGCCGGCCAGATCGGCCGACGCGAAGCCGCGCAGATCGATGTAGCCGATGTTGCCGGGCAGGCGCTCGACGCGCTCCAGGCCGAAATTGCGCGCCTGCTCGCTGCGCAGGTAGGCCTCGCGTTCGCTGGCCGTCGGGGCGCGGTCGGCCTGGCGGTCTTCGAGCGGCTGCGCGCTGTAGCGCATGCGGATGTGCTTGTCGTGGGTGACGGCCTGGATGGCCTCGGTCATCTTGTCGGCAAACGCGTTGGCGCCGGTGGCCTGGTCGAAGGCGCCTGCGCGCCAGTCTTTCATCAGCGCCTGTTCCACCTGCTGGGCCTTCTCCGGGAACACGTACTGCGCGTTCAGCTCGCGGATGGTGGCCTGGATCACCTGTTGCCGGGTGGCGGCATCGATGGCCGGGCCAGGGCTTTGGCCCTGAGCACAGGCACTGACGGCATGCAGGAACAGCGGGACGATCAGCAGACGGCGCGACAACAGCGTCATGGCTGGCAGGGGGTGGTTGGGATGGCCGGCATTGTGCAGCGCAGGCCACTGCGAATTCGCTCGAAACGGTGGAATGGGAGGCGATTGGGCCGCGTATAGTGAAGCGATGGATCGTATTGACCGCGAAATACTCAGCCTGCTGGCGCGCGATGGCCGGCTCAGTTTCCGCGAGCTGAGCCAGCAGGTGCACCTGAGCCCGAATGCGGTGGCCGAGCGCTTCCGTCGCCTGCAGGCAGATGGCGCGATCCGCCACATTCGCGCCACGCTCAACCCGGCGGCGCTGGGCCACGCGCTGGAGGCGATGATCGAGGTCAAGCTGCAGTCCGACACCGCGGCGCTGGCCTTCGAGACCGCGCTGCGCCACCTGCCGCAGGTGGTGAGCGCGACCCTGATGACCGGCTCGTTCGACTACGCGGTGCGCGTGGCCTGCGCCGACCGGGACGAGCTGGTGCAGGTCACCGAACACCTGCGCCAGAAGGCCGGCGTGCGCGAGACCTACACCCGGCTGGTGCTGCGCGAGGTTCAGCTGGCGACGGCCTGAGCGCGTGCCAGGCCCGCGGCCGCGGGTTCGGCCGGCCAGTCTTCTGCCAGCCGGTCCAGCAGCGCCAGCACGCGCGCCCGCGTGGCCTCGCCGGCCGCATGCATCGGTGCGCGGAACGCGGGCAGGCACCAGCCCTGGCGCGCCAGCACGGTCTTCACGGGCATCGGGTTCGGTTCGGCGAACAAGGCTTCGCACAGCGGCTGCAGTGAGCGCCACAAGGTCTGCGCTGCCGTCAATTGCTGTTGGGCGACCAGCCGATGCAGTCGCACGAACAGATCGGGCCGCAGGTGCGCGCTGGCTGCGATGGCGCCCACCGCGCCGGCCGTCAGCTGGCGGAAGATCTCGTCGTCATTGCCGGCCAGCAGCGCCAGCCGCCCGTCCACCAGCAGGCGCAGGGCCGCATCGGCATCGCCGCTGCAGTCCTTCAGTGCGACGATGCGCGGGTGTGCCGCCAGCGCCAGCAGCGTGTCGGCCGCGATGCGCACGCCGGTGCGCGAGGGCACGTCGTAGGCCACGATGGGCACTGGCGAGGCATCGGCCACGGCGCGGTACCAGGCCAGCAGCCCGGCCTGAGAAGGTCGCACGTAGGCCGGCGGGCTGAGCAGGAAGCCGGCCAGCGGGAAGGCCGCGGCGAGCTGCCGCGCGCGCGCCGCCACGCGTTCGGGCCGCACGCCCGACAAGCCCATCAGCACCGGCCTGTCCGCCGCAGCGGCGATCGTGGCCTGCAGCACCGCGGCCTGCTCGGCTTCATCCAGCATCGCGGCCTCGCCGGTGCTGCCACAGGCGACAAAGCCGGCCACGCCCTGGTCGACCAGGTGCGCGACGAGCCGGCGCAGCGCCGGCAGGTCCACCTGGTCTTGCGCGTCGAACGGAGTGACCAGCGGCACCCAGATCCCCGAGAACTTCAGCATCACGAACTCTCCAATGGCAATCACGACCGTGTGGTGAACCGGTCGGCCGGGCTGCGGCGCAGCGGGAGGAGGGCGGCTGGCTGGAGGAGAGGAGGTCGCCGGGACGGCGAAGCGCAGCGGCACAAGGCCCGCATGTTCCGTCGCTCGTCCGACGACGGAACAGCTGCCCCGGTCAGACGAGCGGCTGCTTTTTCGATTTCTCCACCCAGGCGGCAGCGGCCGCAGGGGCCGGACTGCTGGAGCGGTGGGCGGAGAACATGGGGTGGCATTCTAGCGATGACACAATTCGAGGCATGGACAGCCCCCTGCTCACTCTGTTCGCTCCCCCCGAGGGGGGCTCAGTGCCCTACGGGCGGCCGGGCGGGCACTGATGACCCGCGTCAGCATCCAAACCGCCGACTTCGACCTCTCGGCCGAGGTGGCGGCGCTGCGGGCGCAGGACCTGGGCGTCGGCGCCGTGGCCACGTTCCTCGGCACGGTGCGCGACCGCAACGGCGGTGGCGCCTCGGGCGATGTCAGCGCGATGGAGCTCGAGCACTATCCCGGCATGACCGAGGCCGCAATCGAGCGGATGATCGACGAGGCCTGCGCGCGCTTCGAGCTGCGGGCGGTGCGAGTCATCCACCGCGTGGGCCTGCTGCAGCCGGGCGACCAGATCGTGCTGGTGGCGGTGAGCTCGGCGCACCGCGGCACGGCCTTCCAGGGCTGCGAGTTCCTGATGGACTACCTGAAGACCCAGGCGCCGTTCTGGAAGAAGGAGAGCACGCCGGAAGGGGCGCGCTGGGTCGACGCGCGGGTGGCCGACGACGCGGCGCTGCAGCGCTGGGGCCTGCGCTCGGGCAACGCCCCATGAACGGCGGGGGCGGCCGCCGCTGGTTCGACATGGTTCAGCCGGAAGCCTTCGACAGCCAGGCCCTGCGCGGCGCGCTGGGCCGCTTCGCGACCGGCGTGACGATCATCACCTGCCTCGATGGGTCGGGTGCCCGGGTGGGGCTCACCGCCAATTCGTTCAACGCGCTGTCGCTGCAGCCGCCGCTGGTGCTGTGGTCGCTGCGGCTGGCCAGTCCCAGCCTGGTGGCTTTCTCGGCGGCCACGCACTTCGCGGTCAATGTGCTGGCCGAGACGCAGGTCGACCTGTCGCGCCGCTTCGCGTCGAAGGTGGCCGACAAGTTCGAAGAGGGTGTCTGGCATGCCGGCCTTGGCGGTGTGCCGGTGCTGGGCGGCTGCGCTGCGGTGTTCGAATGTGAGCTGCAGGCACAGCACGAAGCCGGTGACCACCAGCTGTTCATCGGCCGCGTGCGCCGGCTGGCCGATCTGGCAGTGCCGCCGCTGCTGTTCCAGGGCGGGCATTACCGCATGCTGGGGGAAATCCTGTGAACGAGATGGCCACCGACAGCGCGGCCCCGTCGCGCTACCAGCCTTCGCACATCGCCGGCGACCCGGCGCGCCTGACGCCGCTGCAGCGCGAGCTGATCGGACGCGTGGCCGCGCTGGGGCCGCGCTTTGCCGAGCGCGCGTCGCGCTACGACCGCGAGGCCAGCTTCCCGTTCGAGAACTACGCGGACCTGCGCGAGGCCGGGCTGCTGGGCATCTGCGTGCCGGCCGCGCACGGTGGCCTGGACGCTGACTTTGCGACTTATGTGATGGTCGCCGCGGAGCTCGGCCGCTGGTGCGGATCGACCGCGCTGAGCTTCAACATGCATGTCTGCGCCTGCCTGTGGTCGGGTGCCGTCGCCGATGCGCTGCCGATGTCGGCTGCGCAGCGTGCGGACCACGAGCGCATCCGCGCGATCCACTACCGTCGCATCGTCGGCGAGGGCATGGTCTATGCGCAACCCTTCTCCGAAGGCGGGCCGGCGGCGGCCGGCGCGGCACCCTGGGGCACGGTGGCGCGGCCGGCCGAGGGCGGCTACGTCGTCAGCGGCCGCAAGATCTTCGCGTCGCTGGCCGGCGCGGCCGACTACTACGGCGTGCTGTGCACGCTGCAGCCACCGGGGCAGCCCGGCGGCGGCTCGCGCCGCGACGCGATCTTCCTGGCGGTGCCGGCCGGTGCGCCGGGCGTGCGCATCACCGGGGACTGGGACCCGCTGGGCATGCGCGGCACCGTCAGCCGCACGCTGGTGTTCGACGAAGTGTTCGTGCCGCACGAGGCCCGGCTGCTGCCCGAGGGCCTGTACCACCCGGCGGCCCACCGCTTCCCGCACATGTACGCCACGCTGTCGCCGGCCTACCTGGGCATTGCGCAGGCAGCCTACGACTTCACCGTCCAGTACCTGCGCGCCGAGCTGCCCGGCATGCCCCCGGTGCTGCGCCGCATGTACCACACCAAGCAGTTCGCGGTGGCCGAGATGCGCATCAAGCTCGAGGCCACGCGCGCGCTGTTCCTGCAGACCGCGCACGATGCCCGGCTCGATCCCGACAAGGACGCGCGAATGCGGCTCTATGCGGCGCACTACACCATCATGGAGAACGCCAACGACCTGTGCCGGCTGGCCATCCGCACCTGTGGCGGGCAGTCGATGCTGAAGTCGCTGCCGCTGGAGCGCCTGTACCGCGATTCGCGCTGCGGCTCGCTGATGCTGCCGTGGACCGCCGAGCTCTGCATGGATCGGCTCGGCCGCGAATGCCTGTACGAGGACGGCGAGCGCGACGAGGCGATCGAGTGAGCGGCCGCGCCGCACCGCCGGCGGGCGCCCGATGCTGCTGAAGGTCGGCGAGCTGGCGCGGCGCAGCGGGCTCACCGTGCGCACGCTGCACCACTACGACGAGATCGGCCTGCTGCGGCCCAGCGGCCGCTCCGACGGCGGCTATCGCCTGTATGGCGCGGCCGACGTCGCGCGGCTGCACGCGATCCAGGCCCTGCGCGCGCTGAACCTGCCGCTGGAGGACATCGCCCATGCGCTGCAGGCCGGTGGCGGCAACCTGCAGGGCATCGTCGAACGCCAGCTGGGCGTGCTGGAGGCGCAGATCCGCCAGGCCGGCGAGCTGCGCGACCGCCTGCGGCTGGTGCAGGGCAAGTTCGCGGCGGGCGGCGAGCCCGAGCTCGAGGACTGGCTGGCCACGCTGCAGATGATGAACACCACCGCCCGCTACTTCAGCGGCGAGGAACTGCAGCAGATCTTCGGCAACTGGGCCGAGGTCGATGAGCAGTGGCAGCAACTGGTCGACGAGATCCGGGTTGCGATGGCCGCCGGGCTGGCCGCGGAGGACGGCACGGTGCAACGCCTGGCCCAGCGCTGGATGAACCTGATGCACGACTGGATGGGCGGCGACTTCGACCGCATGCTGCGCTGGGGCCAGATGTACGAGGCCGAGCCCAGCATGCATGGCCGGGGCGGCATGGACCTCGCCGTGGTGCGCTACATCGAGCAGGCAGTCTCGCTGCGCCTGGCGTTGCTGCGCCGCTACCTCAGCGACGACGACCTGCGCCAGCTGGGCTGCGTGTCCGAGCGCGAATGGCGCGCACTGGCCGAGCCGGCGCAGGCGCTGATCGATGCCGGCACGCCGCCGGACGACCCGGCCGTGCTGCCGCTGCTCGCGCAGTGGCACGGGCTGGCGCAGCGCCTGAGCGGCGGCGACGCCGGGCTGCGCGCGCGCCTGCTCCAGGCCCACGCGGCAGAGCCGCTGCTGCGCGAAGGGGCGGTGCTGCCGCCGCCGGTGCGCGAGTTCCTGCACCGCGCCGCCGATCTGGTAGCGCGCCGTGCCGCGGGGGCTTGACCCTCACGTCACGTCAGGCCGCACAGTGCGCGGCATGGAAACGAACAACACCTCTTCTGCCCCCGGCGCGGGGCCCGACCCGCGCGCCCAGCGCGCGGCGCTGTTGCGCAACCCGGCGGTGCGCTGGCTGATGGCCGGCAGCGCGATCTCCTTGCTGGGCGACCAGTTCACGCTGATCGCCTTGCCCTGGGCCGTGCTGACCTTGACGCGCGACCCGCTGACGCTGGGCCTGGTCACGGCCATGGTCGGCGTGCCGCGCGCCGCCTTCATCCTGATCGGCGGCGCCTTCGTCGACCGCCATTCACCCAAGCGGGTGCTGATGCTGACCAAGCACGCCAACACCGTGCTGCTGGCGCTGCTGGCCGCCGGCATGCTGGGTGGCTGGATGAGCCTGCCGCTGCTGTGCGCGCTGGCGCTGGGCATCGGCCTGGCGGCGGCCTTCAGCATCCCGGCCGGCAGCGCGATGCTGCCGCAGGTGGTGGCGCCGGCACAGCTGCCCGCGGCCAACGGGCTGTTGATGGGCCTGCGCCAGCTGTCGATGTTCGCCGGGCCGCTGCTGGCGGCGCTGATGATGGCGGCGTTGGGGCGGCTGCTGCCCGAACGCGGCGATGCCCCGGGCCTGGCGCTGGCCTTCGGGCTCGATGCGCTGAGCTTCGCGCTGTCGGCCTGGACGCTGGCCAGGGTCAGCACCCGGCCGGTGGAGGCCCCTTCGCGCCAGGCGGTGCTGCAGGCGGTGGCCGCAGGCCTGCGCCATTGCTGGGCCGATCGGCCGCTGCGCAACTTCCTGCTCTACGGGGCGCTGGTCAGCCTGATGATCGCCGGCCCGGTGCAGATCGCGCTGCCGCTGCTGGCCAGCGGCACGCCGGGGCTGGGCGCGTCGGCCTTCGGCTTGCTCGTCGGGCTGCACGGCGCGGGCACGCTGCTGGGCCTGACCGTGGCCGGCGCGCGGCCGCACTGGCGGCTGGGCACCCTGGGCCTCACGGTGCTGGGCATCGATGCGATCGTCGGCCTGCTGTTCATGCCGCTGGGCCGCATCGCCAGCGTGTGGCAGGGCGCAGCGCTGCTGTTGCCGATCGGCGTGCTCGGCGGGTTCGTGCAGGTGATGGTCTTCAGCTGGCTGCAGCGCCGCGTGGCCCCGGCGATGATGGGCCGGGCGATGAGCCTGTTCATGTTCATCTTCGTCGGACTGGCGCCGCTGTCGGCAGCGGCCACGGGCGGTCTGATGCGCTGGGTGTCGCCGGCCACGGTGTTCACCAGTGCCGGGCTGCTGCTGGTGGGCATCGTGATGCTCTCGCTGTTGCCGGCCGGCGGCATGCGGGGCATGGACGAGGCGCGGCCGGTCCCACTGCGCTGATCTGGCGCAAACTCCGGCCCGGCAAGTGCCGTGCCGGGGCTCTTGATTTGGCCGGCATGCCCCCAAGATCCTGACGCAACCGGAGGATTTCACCGATGCGTGCCGACAAACTGACCACTGCCTTCCAGCAGGCCCTGGCCGATGCCCAGAGCCTGGCCGTTTCCCGCGACAACCCGTACATCGAGCCGTCCCACGTGCTGGCCGCGATGCTGGCCCAGCCCGATGGTCCCAAGGCCCTGCTGGACCGTGCGGGTGCCAACACCGCGGCGCTGAAGACCGCGATGGAGACGGCCAACAGCGGCCTGCCCAGCGTGCAGGGCGGTGGCCCGGTGCAGCCGGGGCGCGATCTGGTGCAACTGCTGCAGGCCGCCGACAAGGAAGCCACCAAGCGTGGCGACCAGTTCATCGCCAGCGAGATGTTCCTGCTGGCGCTGGCCGATGCCAAGAGCGACATCGGCGGCATCGTGCGCGGCCATGGCTTGACGCGCAAGGCGCTGGAAGCCGCGATCACCGCGGTGCGCGGCGGCCAGACGGTGGATTCGGCCGAGGCCGAAGGCCAGCGCGAGGCGCTGAAGAAGTACACGCTGGACCTGACCGAGCGCGCCCGCCTGGGCAAGCTGGACCCGGTGATCGGCCGCGACGACGAGATCCGCCGCGCGATCCAGGTGCTGCAGCGTCGCAGCAAGAACAACCCGGTGCTGATCGGCGAGCCGGGCGTCGGCAAGACCGCGATCGTCGAAGGCTTGGCGCAGCGCATCGTCGCCGGCGAGGTGCCCGACACCTTGCGCGACAAGCGCGTGCTGGTGCTGGACATGGCGGGCCTCCTGGCCGGTGCCAAGTACCGCGGCGAGTTCGAGGAACGCCTGAAGGCGGTGCTGAAGGAAGTGGCGCAGGACGAAGGCCGCATCATCCTGTTCATCGACGAGCTGCACACGATGGTCGGTGCCGGCAAGGCTGAAGGCGCCATCGACGCCGGCAACATGCTCAAGCCCGCGCTGGCGCGTGGCGAGCTGCATTGCATCGGCGCCACCACGCTCAACGAGTACCGCAAGTATGTCGAGAAGGACGCGGCCCTGGAGCGCCGCTTCCAGAAGGTGCTGGTCGACGAGCCCAGCGTCGAGGCCACCATCGCCATCCTGCGCGGGCTGCAGGAGAAGTACGAGGTGCACCATGGCGTCGAGATCACCGACCCGGCCATCGTGGCCGCGGCCGAGCTCTCGCACCGCTACATCACCGACCGCTTCCTGCCGGACAAGGCGATCGACCTGATCGACGAGGCCGCGGCCAAGATCAAGATCGAGATCGACTCCAAGCCCGAGGCGATGGACAAGCTCGACCGCCGGCTGATCCAGCTGAAGATCGAGCGCGAGGCCGTCAAGAAGGAGAAGGACGAGGCCTCCATCAAGCGCCTGGGCCTGATCGAGGACGAGATCGGCAAGCTCGAGCGCGAGTACGCCGACCTGGAAGAGATCTGGAAGGCCGAGAAGGCCGCTGCGCAGGGCTCTGCACAGGTGAAGGAAGAGATCGACCGCATCAAGCACCAGATCGAGGAGCTCAAGCGCAAGGGCGACTTCAACAAGGTGGCCGAGCTGCAGTACGGCCGGCTGCCCGAGCTGGAAAGCCGGCTGAAGGAAGCGCAGGCCAAGGAAACCGGCAAGGCCAAGAGCGGCAGCGCGCCGCAGCTGCTGCGCACGATGGTCGGCGCCGAGGAGATCGCCGAGGTCGTCTCGCGCGCCACCGGCATCCCGGTGAGCAAGCTGATGCAGGGCGAGCGCGACAAGCTGCTGCAGATGGAAACGAAGCTGCACGAGCGCGTGGTCGGCCAGGACGAGGCCATCGTCGCGGTGGCCGATGCCATCCGCCGCTCGCGCGCCGGGCTGTCCGACCCGAACCGGCCGCTGGGCTCGTTCCTGTTCCTCGGCCCCACCGGCGTGGGCAAGACCGAGCTGTGCAAGGCCCTGGCCGGCTTCCTGTTCGACAGCGAGGATCACATGGTGCGCGTCGACATGAGCGAGTTCATGGAGAAGCATTCGGTGAGCCGCCTGATCGGTGCGCCCCCCGGCTACGTGGGCTATGACGAAGGCGGCACCTTGACCGAGGCGGTGCGCCGCAAGCCCTACAGCGTGCTGCTGCTCGACGAGGTCGAGAAGGCGCATCCGGACGTGTTCAACGTGCTGCTGCAGGTGCTGGACGATGGCCGCCTGACCGATGGCCAGGGCCGCACCGTGGACTTCAAGAACACCGTGATCGTGATGACCAGCAACCTCGGCTCGCACATGATCATGCAGATGGCCGGCCAGTCGTCCGAGCTGATCCGCGAGGCGGTGATGGCCGAGGTCAAGCAGCATTTCCGGCCCGAGTTCCTGAACCGCATCGACGAGAGCGTGGTGTTCCATGCGCTGGACCAGAAGAATATCGAGGCCATCGCCAAGATCCAGCTGCGCTACCTGGAGCAGCGCATCGAGAAGATGGACATGAAGCTCGAGGTCTCGCCCGCGGCGCTGGCCGAGCTGGCCAAGGTCGGCTTCGACCCCGTGTTCGGCGCGCGACCGCTGAAGCGCGCGATCCAGCAGCGCATCGAGAACCCGGTGGCCAAGCTGATCCTGCAGGGCCGTTTCGGGCCCAAGGACGTGATCCCGGTGGACGTGCAGGGCACCGAGTTCAGCTTCGGCCGCCAGCTGCACTGACGGCCGGTTGCTGACGGCTAAAGCGAGCGGCTGAGCTGCAGCGTCACGCTGCGGCCAGCCTGTGGCAGGTCGTTGGCAATCAGGCCGGGCGCCAGGCTCGGCTCGCGCACGTCGGCGTCGAACAGGTTGCGCACGCCGGCCTGCAGGTTCCACTGGCCGATGCCCCGGTCGGTGCCCACGGCCAGGTCGACCGTGGTGTAGTCGGCCACCGGCGGGCGCGTGTCGCCCGGCGCGCGCCGGCGGTCGGCCACCTGGTTCACCAGCAGGTTCGCGCGCAGGTTGCCGGCGGGCCGCCAGTCGGCGCGCAGCACGGCGTGGCGCCGCGGCACATAGCCCACGTCCAGCCCGGTGGCCGGATTCACCGAACGCTGGTACGAGAGCTGCGCGGTCAGCCGCAGCGCCCGCAGCGGCTCCCACGTCGCCTCGGCCTCCAGGCCCTTGCCCCGCTGGGCGCCCACGTTGGCATAGGTCGAGCCGGGCGTGGGCGCTGCATTGGGCACGGCCCGGATGATGTCGTGCATGCGGTAGGTGAAGAGGTTCAGGCTGGTCTGCACGTCCGCGCGCGGCGACCAGGCCAGCACGGCTTCGAGCGTGCGCGTGGTTTCCGGCTCCAGCTGCGGGTTGCCGCGCGCGATCGGGTTGTTCGCGGCGTACAGCTCCGAGAAGCTGGGTGCGCGGAAGGCCTGGCCGTACAGCAGCTTGGCGGTCCAGTTCGCGGCCGCGTCCCACACCAGGGCGAGCCGTGGGCTGGTCGAGGCGCCGGCGTCGGAATAGCGGTCGTGGCGCAGGCCGGCGGTGACGGTCCAGTCCCCCTGCAGGCGCCACTCGTCCTGCACGAACAGGTAGCCGATGCGGCGGCGGTGCGGGTAGATGAAGGGCGTGTCGCTGAGCTGCACCGCACCGTTCGGGATCGGCACGCCGGTGGGGGAGTAGAGGAAGTTGTTGACCTCGCGCGCCAGGTACATGTTCAGGTCGTCGACCCCGCCGCCAATGCGCAGCGCATGCCCGCGCCAGCCGGTGTAGGTGGCGCTGGCGCTGAGCCGCCAGGAACGGTCCGACACCTCGGGCCCGCCGAACATGCCCTCGGTGAACACGCCGGTGGGCAGCTGCGTGCCGGGCGGAAAGATCTGCGCCGGCACCGGGTAGCGCTGCTTGTAGTGCATCAGCGACGCATCGGCGGCGAAGTGCCAGGGCGCTTCGGATTCGGGCGTGGCCCAGCCCAGGTCGGTGATGAAGCGCTCGCCGCGCCCGCGCCCCACCGGATCGAGCGCCGAGCCCAGGCCGGCATAGGTGCCGAGGTCGTCGCGCAGCTTGTACAGCGCCCGCCAGCGCCAGGCGTCCCAGGCCAGTTCGAGCCCGGCGTCGGCCGTGCGGCCGCCGGTGTTCACCGCGCCCGGTGCCAGGCTGGCATGGGTGCCGAACGCGCTGTCGTTGCGCGTTTGCGCATCGGATTCGATCGTGCGGTCGAAACCGTCGCTGCGCGCCAGCTTGGCGAAGGCCGACCAGGCAAGGCCGTCGCGGCGGCCGCTGTGCCGCCACCAGGCCTCGGCGGTGTCGAAGGAGCCGAGCCGCAACCCGGCCTGCGTGCCCGGCGCATCGCCGGCCGCGCGGGTGATGATGTTGATGACGCCGGAAAACGCGTCCGCGCCGAACAGTGCCGAGCCGGGGCCGCGGATGACCTCGATGCGGGCAATGTTCTCGACGGCCGGCCCGCCCGACAGGTTGCCGCGGCCGCCGGTCAGCTGCACGGTGATCGGGATGCCGTTCTGCAAGATCAGCACCTGTGGTGTCTGCAGGCTGAACACGCCGCGCATCACGTACAGCGTGTTGTGCATGCTGGCCGCCACATTGACGTGCAGGCCCGGCACGGTCTCGAGCACCTGGTCCAGGTCGGTGGCCCCGAGCGCGGCAATGTCCTCGGCGGTGATCACGGTGGCCACCGCGGGCGCGCGGCGCAGGGTCTGCCGGCGGCCGGTGGCCAGGCTGATGGATGCCTTGTCGCCATAGGCGGCAATCAGCTCGTCGTCATCGTTTTCGGCCGCGCCCGCGGGCCCTGCGAGCAGCAGCGTTGCCAGCAGCAGGGGCAGCAGCAGCGAGGAGGGTGGCTTGTGCTGGAACATCCCGGACGACCTGCCACTCGAAAAACACGGCAGGTGGCAGCTTAGGGCGGGCCGCGCGGGCGGGCAATCGGGTTTGCCTCCGTAGAATCCGCGGCCTTTCGCTGCCCCGCATGAGACCTGCTTCGCATTCCCCTGTCGTCATCGTCGGTATGGGCCTGGCCGGGCTCAGCGCTGCCCTGCAATTGGCCGAGACCGGCCCGGTGGTGATGCTGGCCAAGCGCGGCCTGGCCGATGCGGCCACGCCCTGGGCGCAGGGCGGCATCGTCGGCGTGCTGGGCTCGGACGACAGCATCGAGGCCCATGTGCGCGACACCCAGGACGCCGGCGCCGGCCTGGTGGACGAGCATGCCGCGCGCTTCATCTCAGAGCACAGCGCCCGGGCCATCGAGTGGCTGCTGGCCCAGGGCGTGGCGCTAACGCCCGATGCCGATGGCCCGCTGGGCCTGCACCTGACGCGTGAAGGCGGCCATGGCGTGCGCCGCATCGCGCATGCGGCCGATGCCACCGGCCAGGCCATCCACCAGGCGCTGCTCGCACGCGCGCGCCAGCATCCGAACATCACGTTGCGCGAGCACCTGATGGCGGTGGACCTGGTCAGCACGCACCGCCTCGGCCTGCCCGGGCCGGCACGCTGCCTGGGCGTCTATGCGCTGGATGTGCCGGCGCACCAGGTGCTGACCTTGCCCGCCCGCGCGGTGATCCTGGCGACCGGCGGCCTGGGCCGCGTCTACCGCTACACCTCGAACCCCGACACCGCCACCGGCGACGGCGTGGCGATGGCCTGGCGCGCCGGCTGCCGCGTGGCGAACATGGAATTCATCCAGTTCCACCCCACCTGCCTGTATCACCCGCAGGACCGCCGCTTCCTGATCACCGAGGCGCTGCGCGGCGAGGGCGCGGTGTTGCGCCTGCCGCTGCCGCAGGAAGACGAGCCCTGGGGCCCGCGCTTCATGGCCGCGCACGATGCCCGCGCCGAGCTGGCGCCGCGCGACATCGTGGCCCGCGCGATCGACTTCGAGATGAAGAAGCATGGCCTCGACCATGTGTGGCTCGATGCCACCGGGCTGGGCGAGGCCGCGCTGCGCGAACACTTCCCGACCATTCATGCACGCTGCGGGGCGCTGGGCATCGACATCGCGCGCCAGCCGATTCCGGTGGTGCCGGCGGCGCACTACAGCTGCGGCGGCGTGGTCAGCGACCTGCACGGCCGCAGCGACTTGGCCGGCCTGTACCTGGCCGGCGAGGTGGGCTACACCGGGCTGCATGGGGCGAACCGGCTGGCCAGCAACTCGCTGCTGGAATGCATCGTGCTCGGCCATGCCTGTGCGGCCGACATCCTGGCCCGGCCCGCGCCCGAGCTGCCGCCACTGCCGGCGTGGGACGAAAGCCGCGTGGAAGACGCCGACGAGCAGGTGGTCATCGCCCACAACTGGGACGAGCTGCGCCTGCTGATGTGGAACTACGTCGGCATCGTGCGCAGCCACAAGCGGCTGGAGCGCGCGCTGCGCCGCATCGCGCTGCTGCAGGCCGAGATCCGCGACTACTACGCCAGCTTCCGCATCACGCCCGACCTGCTGGAGCTGCGCAACCTGGCCGATTGCGCCGAACTGATCGTGCGTTCGGCGATGGCCCGGCCCGAGAGCCGCGGCCTGCATTACAGCCTGGACTTTCCCGGGCCGCTGCCGGTGAGTTTCCCGACGGTGCTGCCAGGCCGCGCCGGATGACGCGTCACATCGGCGCTAGAGCGCCTGCGTCACCAGCTTGAAGTCGGGGTCGTCGGGAAAGGGCTTGACCGCGAAGCCCAGCGAGCGCATCAGCTTCAGCATGCCGCTGTTGTTGGCGAGCACCAGCCCGTCGATCTCGGACAGCCCGCGGTCGCGCGCGGCGTCCATGATGCTTTCCATCAGCCTCGAGCCCAGGCCGCGGCCGTTGAAGTCGTCGGCCACCACCAGCGAGAACTCGCAGCTGGTCTGGTCCGGGTTGGTGACGTAGCGCGAGACGCCGACGATGCGCTCGTGCTCGGTGATGCTGCCGTCGCTCTCGGCGCGGCGCTCGTGCACCACGGCCACCAGCGCCATCTCGCGGTCGTAGTCGATCAGCGTGAAGCGCGCCAGCATCGGCGCCGGCAGCTCGGCGATGGCCGAGGCGAATCGGAAGTAGCGGCTCTCGGGCGACAGGCCCTGCACCAGCGCCTGCAGCATCTGCGCATCGTCCGGATGGATCGGCCGCACCGTGTACTCGCCGCCGCCGCGCAGCGGCCACACCTGCTCGTAGTGGGCCGGGTAGGGCAGGATCGCCAGGTGGCCGTGGCGCCCGTCGCGGCCGGCGATGCCGCGCGGGGCATGGTCGATCACGATGCGCGCATCCACCGCAATGGCGCCGTTCTCGTCGACGATGATCGGGTTGATGTCCATCTCGCGCAGCTGCGGCAGCTCGCAGACCATTTCCGACACGCGCAGCAGGATGCGCTCGATCGCCGCCACGTCGGCCGGCGCGGCGCCGCGCCAGGCCTCCAGCGTCTCGGCCACGCGCGAGCGCTCGATCAGCCGCCGCGCCAGGAACTGGTTCAAGGGCGGCAGCTCCATCGCGCTGTCGCCGATCAGCTCGATCATCGTGCCGCCCGAGCCGAACACGATCACCGGGCCGAAGGGCTCGTCGCACTTCAGGCCGACGCAGACTTCGCGGCCGCGCCGCGTGCGGGCCATCTTCTGCACCGTGACGCCGTTGATGCGCGCCTGCGGCATCAGCTTGGCCACGCGCTCGACCATGTCGGTGTAGACATCGCGCGCGGCGGCGCCATTCATCACGTTCAGTGCCACACCCTGCACGTCGGACTTGTGGCTGATGTCCGGCGAATCGATCTTCAGTGCGACCGGGAAGCCCAGTTGTGTCGCGATCATCATCGCCTCGTGCGGGCTGCGCGCCAGCAGTGTCTCGGTGACCGGGATGTGGAAGGCCGACAGCAGCGTCTTGGACTCCATCTCGGTCAGCACCTTGCGCCGCTCGGCCAGCACGCTCTCGATCACCAGGCGGGCACCTTCGATGTCGGGCTTGGCCAGCGTGGTCAGCGGTGGCGGCGTCTGCTGCAGCAGCTGCTGGTTGCGGTAGAACGAGGCGATGTTGCCGAAGGCGCCAACGGCGGCCTCGGGCGTGCGGAAGCTCGGCACGGCCGCTTCGTTCAGCAGCGCGCGGGCGCTGCCGACCGAGGCATCGCCCATCCAGCAGGCCAGCAGCGGCTTGCCGACGTGGCCGCGGGCTTCCACCACCGCCGCGGCAATGGCCGATGCATCGATGCCGGGCTTTGGCGAATGGATGGCCAGCACCCCGTCGATCGCGCGGTCGCGCGCAGCGGCCTCGATCGCCGCGCGGTAGTGCTCGGCCCCGGCCTGCTCCGACAGGTCGATCAGGTCGGCAAGGCTCGCCAGCGGCGGCAGCTGTGGCGCCAGGGCGGCGGCCGCTTCGGGCGACAGCTGGCCCAGCACAAGGTCGATCTCGTTGACCCAGTCGGCGGCCAGCACGCCCGGGCCGCCGCCATTGGTGACGATGGCCAGGCGCCGCCCCACCGGCCGGTAGCGCGAGGCCAGGCAGCGCGCGGCCGAGAACAGCTCGACGAAGGAGCGCACCCGCACCGCCCCGGCGCGGCGCAGCGCGGCGTCGAACACCGCGTCGCTGCCGACGATGGCGCCGGAGTGGGTCTGCGCCGCCTGGTTGCCCGAGGGGCGGCGACCCGCCTTCAGCACCACCACCGGCTTGGCGGTGGCGGCCGAGCGCAGCGCGCTCATGAAGCGCCGCGCGCTGCGGATGCCTTCGAGGTAGACGATGATGCTCTGGGTCTGCCCGTCGGCGGCCAGGTAGTCCAGCACCTCGGCGATGTCCAGCCCGGAGTGCGGCCCCAGCGACACCACCGACGAGAAACCCACCGCGTTGCGGCCGGCCCAGTCGAGCATGGCCGCGGTCAGTGCGCCCGATTGGGACACCAGCGCCAGCGTGCCGGGCCTGGCCAGTGCGCCCAGCGTGCCGAGGTTCAGCTTCAAGGGCGGCCGCTGCACGCCCATGCAGTTGGGCCCCAGCAGGGCCATGCCTTCGCGCCGTGCCATCCGGACCAGCTCGCTGGCGAGTGTGGCGTCGATGCCTGGCGTCAGCACCAGCGCGCTGCGGCAGTGCATGCGGCCGGCGACTTCGAGCGCGGGCTGGACCTCGTCGACCGGCAGCGCAATCACCGCCAGGTCGGCACGTGCCTGGGCCAGGTCGGCCAGCGTGCCGCTGGTGCGCAGGTCCAGGAATCGGCATTCACCGGCGTAGCCGGACTCGGCCAGCGCCTGCAGCGTCGGCGGCATCGGGCCGCCGGTGTCGCCGGCCTCGCGGGCGAACACCACCATCGAGCGCGGCTCGAACAGTGGTGTCAGGTAGTGCTTGTCCATGGGGAAGAAGGGTAGTTCAGTCGGCGCCGATCAGCACGCGCACATGCGCGGCGGCGCTGCGCGCCAGGGCCGGCAACACGTAGCCGCCTTCCAGGCTGGAGATGACGCGGCCGCCGCAGTGGCGGTTGGCCAGGTCCACCAGCCGGCGCGTGACCCAGGCGTAGTCGGCATCGGTCAGGCCGAGGTTGCCCATGTCGTCTTCGCGGTGCGCGTCGAAGCCGGCGGAGATGTAGACCAGCTGGGGCGCGAAGCTTTCGAGCGCGGGCAGCCAGGCCTCGTCGACCGCGGCGCGGAAGGCCTCGCTGCCCGAACGCGCGGGCAGGCCCACATTGACCATGTTCGGTCCCACGGCCTGCTCGCCGGAAAACGGGTACAGGCCCTTTTCGAAGACCGAGCACATCAGCACGCGGCTGTCTCCGCGGAAGATGTCCTCGCTGCCATTGCCGTGGTGGACGTCGAAGTCGATCAGCGCCACGCGTTGCAGGCCATGCACGTCCAGCGCATGCCGGATGCCGACCGCGATGTTGTTGAAGAAGCAGAAGCCCATGGCCGCCGCGCGTTCGGCATGGTGGCCGGGCGGGCGCACGCAGCAGAAGGCCGAGGGCACTTCGCCGGACAGCACCAGGTCGGTGGCCAGCACCGCGGCACCCGCAGCGCGCAATGCCGCAGGGATCGTGTACGGGTTCATGCTGGTGTCCGGGTCCACCGCGCGGTAGCCCTCGCGCGGCGCGGCGGCGATGAGCTCCTGCACGTACAGCGCCGCGTGGGCGCGCCCGAGCTGGTCCTCGGTCGCCACCGGCGCCTCGTAGGTGTTCATGTAGTCGAGCAGCCCCTTGGCAAGCAGCAGGTCCTGGATCGCGGCCAAGCGCTCGGGGCATTCGGGGTGGCCGGGGCCCATCTCGTGACGGGCGCAATCGGGGTGGGTGATGAAGGCGCTCAGCATGGCGCCAGCGTAGGCCGTGGCGCCGCTGGCGGCCTTGACCGGGAACAAGCCGGCGGGCGCCGGCCCGGGGCTCAAGCGCCGTGGCCGAGCACGCGCAGCGAGAAGTCGACGGCCTTCACGTCCTTGGTCAGCGCGCCGATCGAGATGCGGTCGACACCGGTGGCGGCGATGTCGCGCAACTGTTCCAGCGTGACGCCGCCCGACACCTCCAGCAGCGCGCGGCCGGCAGTCAGCGCCACGGCTTCGCGCATCTGCGGCAGCGTGAAGTTGTCCAGCAGCACGCTGCCGGCGCCGGCGGCCAGTGCTTCGGCCAGCTGCGCCAGCGTCTCGACCTCGATCTGGATCTCCACGCCGCTGTCCAGCGCCATGGCCGCGCTCAGCGCAGCCGTGATGCCGCCCGCCGCGGCGATGTGGTTCTCCTTGATCAGGATGCCGTGCCACAGCGCCAGCCGCTGGTTGCGGCCACCGCCCACGCGCACCGCGTACTTCTGCGCCAGGCGCAGCCCGGGCAGCGTCTTGCGGGTGTCCAGCACCGCACAGCCGCGCGGGTTGGGCGAGGCCCCGGCCATCGCCAGCACATGTGCACGGGTGCGCGTGGCCACCGCCGAGAGCAGTTGCAGGAAGTTCAGCCCGCAGCGCTCGGCCGACAGCAATGCGCGCGCCTCGGCCTCGATCTCGACCACCGTGCCGCCCGGGCGCATGTCGTCGCCCTCGGCGTACTGCCACGCCAATCGGGCGTCAGGATCGAGCGCCAGCAGGCAGGCGTCGAACCATTCGCGGCCGCACAGCACGGCAGCGTCCCGGCAGATCACGCGGGCCTGCACGCGGCGGCCGGCCGGCACCAGGCGGGCGGTCCAGTCGCCGGTGCCCAGGTCTTCGGCCAGCGCGTCGCGCACGTTGCGGGCGCGGGCGGTGGCCAGGTCTTCGTTGTGGTCGGGCGGGATGTACATCGCGGTGTCGATCATGCGGCGCCGATGTTCGGCACCAGGCCGCTGGCGGCGGACGGTTGGGTGCGGGCGGTGAAGTCGAGCATGCGCTCGATGCAGACCAGCGCCCGGGCGCGCACGGTCTCGTCGAGCAGGATCTCGCCGCGGCCGGCGTCCAGGCCGTCGCGCACGCCCTGCAGCGCGTTCATCGCCATCCAGGGGCAGTGCGCGCAGCTCTTGCAGGTGGCGCTGCTGCCGGCGGTGGGGGCTTCGATCAGCGTCTTGTGCGGCGCCAGCTGGCGCATGCGGTGCAGGATGCCGTTGTCGGTGGCGACGATGTAGCTGTCGGCGCTGCCTTCGACGACGGCCTTGAGCAAGCGGCTGGTGGAGCCGACGACATCGGCCTGCGCGACCACGGCTGCCGGCGATTCGGGATGCACCAGCACCTGGGCACCCGGATGCGCGCGGCGCAGCAGTTCGAGCTCCAGCCCCTTGAACTCGTCGTGCACGATGCAGGCGCCCTGCCACAGCAGCATGTCGGCGCCGGTCTGCTCGGCGATGTAGCGGCCCAGGTGCTTGTCCGGCGCCCACAGGATCTTGCGGCCCTCGCGCTTCAGGTGCTCGACGATGGACAGCGCGCAGGCGCTGGTCACCATCCAGTCGGCGCGGGCCTTCACCGCCGCGCTGGTGTTGGCGTAGACCACCACGGTGCGGTCGGGATGCTGGTCGCAAAAGCGCGCGAAGTCATCGGCCGGGCAGCCCAGGTCGAGCGAGCAGGTGGCGTCCAGGTCTGGCATCAGCACGCGCTTGTGGGGCGAGAGGATCTTCGCGGTCTCGCCCATGAAGCGCACGCCGGCGACGATCAGGGTCTGGGCCGGATGATCGCGGCCGAAGCGCGCCATCTCCAGCGAATCGGCCACGCAGCCGCCGGTGGCCAGCGCCAGGTCCTGCAGGTCGCCGTCGGTGTAGTAATGCGCAATCAGCACGGCCTCGCCGCTGCGCAGGCGGGTCGTCAGCTGCTCGCGCAGCGCGCGCCGCTCATGGGGGCCAAGGGCTTCGGGCACACGGGCCCAGGCTTGCGAGACACAGCTGCCGCCGCTGGGCTGCTGGCGCAGGTAATCGAAGGAGACGCGGGTCACGGCTAACGGCCCGCGGGCGCGGGCCAGGGTCGGCAGACAAAGGCCGCCATCCTAGCCCAGCGCCTTCGGCGGATCGGCCGGCGCCAAGGCCCGGCCCTGCCGGATCAGTGGCCGGCGCCGGGCCCGCCGGGGTCGAGCCGGTGCAGCTTCATGCGCACCAGCGTGAGGTTGGCGACGTGCGCGTCCAGCACCGCATGCAGCACCAGGCCCGGATGCTGGGGCAGCGGATGCAGGATCAGGTGGTGTTCGGCCAGGGTCAGCGCGAGATCGGGCTGGCCGGGCGACAGGCCGAGCGCACGGCCGGTGTTGCACAGCGATTCGTACAGCGCCGCGCCGTGCGTGGCCAGCGCGGCTGCGCCAGGGCGTGTGCCCGCATGGGCCAGTGTGCGGTGATTGCTGAGGTCGAACACGCAGCAGCTGACCATGCCGGGGATCACCGCGCACCCGCGCACGTAGTCGCGCCAGATGCCGTTGTCGTGGCCGTCTTCCCCCAGCTCCGCCGGCCGGGTGGCCGGCATCGGTCGCATCGGCAGGGGGTCGGGCACAGGGCGCGCCGGGCGCACGGCCGGTGCGCCGATGGCGGATGCGGGTGTGGGGGCCGGGGCGGGCACGGCCGCCGCGGGTGCGGCCACCGCAGCCGGGTCGACCGGCTGCCCGCTGCGCAGCTGGTCCCACAGCGCACTGATGGCGGGCCAGGCGTGCGCCAGGTCGGCGCTGGGCGGCATGCGGTGCACCTGGACGACGCTGCGGCGCGATCCCAGCGAGGTGGGGGGCGTTGTCGCGGCCTCGCTGCCGATGGGCAACCACAGCAGTTGGCGATTGCGCCAGCTGCTGTCGTACATGGCATCGCTCAGCGGCTGCAGCCGCGCGGTGTTCTGGGCCGCTGCACCGGGGCCGACGAGGATCACCCCCAGCCGGCTGTGGCCGAGTAGCACCTTGGCCAGCTCGGTGCGCTGCGACTCGTCGCTGACCTCGACCTGCGTGCTGTAGATGCGCACCTGCGGCGCGCCTTCGGGTCCGGGCAGTTCGACGAACTGCAGCGTGGCCAGCGGCACGCCGAAGCCCTGGCGCCGCACGATCAGCTGCTGCACCTTGCGGCGCGTGGCGCGGGCCACGCCGCGCAGCAGGCGGCTGGAATGGTCGGCGCCCAGGTCGTGCAGCGTGATGAAGTCGGGCGTGTGGTGCTCGAACTGCTGCAGCATGGCCTCGGCCGGGTCGCAGACGACGAACAGCTCGTGCTGCTCGTCGTCGATGCGGCGGCCGATCGCCTTGCTGGTGGTGGCGAGGTAGCTTTCCTCGTCGCCGGCCAGCTGGGTCGGCATCGCCGTCATCGTGCGGGTGCGGGCCCAGGCGTCATCGTCGCTGGGGGCGGTACTGCGGCGGCCGATCGGGTCGTTCATGATGGGTCGTTGGCTACCGGCGTGCGGCCATCGCGTGGCGGGCCTGCACGAAGGAGAAGGCGTAATCCACCGCGTCGGCGATCGCGCGCTCGTTGTCGGCGCGCTCGCGTTCGGTGAGGAAGAAGGCGAGGTCGACGTCGTGCCGGATGTAGCGCGGCGAGACGCGGTTCAGGGCCACGCAGGCCACGTCGGCCAGCAGGTCGGCATTGCCGGAGATGCCAGGGTAGCGCGAGGCGGCCAGTGCGACGGCCTCGAAGACAGCGGATTCGTGGATGTTGTGGACGGACGAAAAGTCCATGAATGGCCCTCGCGGCTGCTGTACCGACGATCCATTCTGAACGCGAACCCGCCGCAGCGGCGGTGAAAAATGATAATCAGATGAGGTGTTTTTCCGCTTCCAGCAGCTTGAATCGCAGCAGCGCGAGGTTGGCCTGGCTGCGTTCCAGCAGGGCCACCAGCCCGAAGGCCGAGCCGTCGGGCAGCGCGTGCAGCAGCACCTGGTGCGGGCCGGCGGTGACCAGCATTTCGTCCGGAGCCGGCCAGTCCTCGCCCGCCGCCTGCTGGTGGGCCTGGCGCGCGGCGCACAGGGCCGCGGCCTGCGCAGCCAATTCGCGGCGATGGTCCTGGCGCGCATCGGTGGCCAGCAGATCGCCGGCGATCAGGCTCACCAGGCCGCAGGCGAGCAGGCCGTCGGTGCGGGCCACGAGCCCCAGCGCGCGGCTGACACCCTTGGCCAGCAGGGGCCCCAGCCCGTCTGCGGCCAGTTCGGTGGCCGACTTCGCGCCGAGCGTGGGCTTGTCGTGCTCCTCGGAGGCTGCTTCCCAGGCCGTGAGCACGGTGTTCCAGACACTGGACGCACCGTTGAGCGATTCGGACATGGCGGCCACCTTCACGTGGGCCGGCCAGTCCTGGTCGAGGATGCGTTGGCGCAGCGGCGCCGAGCCCGGCGGCAGGATGAACACCAGCCAGGGGCAGCGCCATTCGGGCTGGCGGGTGGCGGCCAGGATCGAGCGCAGCATGGCCACCACCGCATGCGGCTGCATCGCGCCGAGGATCACCGCGGTCATGTGGCTGCCCTCGGCCAGCGCGTTGGCGATCTCCTCCTGCTCCAGCCCGGTGGCGCGGATGTCGGCGTGGTAGACCTTCAGCGGCGTGGCGCCATGGCGCGGCACCAGCGTGCGTTCGATCATGGCCAGCGTGCGCAGCGTGCCGCGTTCACGCAGCGACAGGCGTTCGACCGGCCGCTGCGCGGCATCGGCCAGCGCGTGGATCACCTCCGAAGCCCAGAGCCGCGAGGGGTCGAGCAGCGTGATCATCGCGCTGGACTGGTCCAGGTCGGCGCGGCTGGCGGCAAAGTGCGCGCGCATCGCCGCAGCCGGCGAGACGTCCACCACCACATCGGTGATCGGCTCGCGCACCCCGGTGCGCCGGGCTGCCGCTGCGGTGGGCCCGAGCGCATCGAATTCGGTGACCGCGTCGCCGACCTCGGGGGGCACGGCCAGGCGCCGTGGCTCGAGGTCTCCAAACAGGGTGCGCAACATGGACCGGGTCTCCGAACTGCCAGCCGCGCACTCTAGGGGGTGACCCGTGTCAGCGAGGTTTCCTGTTGTTGCGAACGCGTCCCCCATGTCGGGGGTGTAAAGGCGTGGCCCGCGCGTTCGGACAGGTGGCCGACAGTGGCCTTCAGCCCGCGGTGAAGAAGCGGCTGGGCGGCTGGCCGACGGTGCGGCGGACCATCGCCGTGAATGCGCTGGCGCTGGCATACCCCAGCTCGCCGGCAATGCGGGCCATCGGCGTGCCGCGCTCGGCCAGCGTCAATGCGCGCGTCAGAAACACTTGCTGACGCCACTGGCCAAAGCTCACGCCCAATTGCTCGCGGAACAAGCGGGCGATGGTGCGGCTGCTGGCGCCGCTGCCGCGCGCCCAGTCGTCCAGTGTGCGGTGGCGGCCGGGGTCGTCCAGCACCGCCTGGCACAGCACGCGCAGGCGCTTGTCGCGCGGCAGCGCAACGCCCAGGCGCACCGGGCGGGCGCGGCGCAGTTCGTCCAGGATCACCATGGCCAGCAGGCGGTCGCGCTGCAGCCGTTCGGGCGGCGGCGGCCGCAGCGGGTCCTCCGGCGTGGCGTCCAGCTCCAGCATCAGGGCCCGCAACAGGTCGGACACCTCCAGCACACGGCATTCGCGCCAGGGCGCCTGTTCGGCCGCCGGCACGCCGGGCCCGCAGCGGCCGCGCGGCTGGTGCAGGTACAGCGTGATGAGTTCGGCTTCCTCGACGGCGGTGACCGCATGCTCGACGTCCGGCGGAATCCACAGCGCGCGCGACGGCGGGACCAGGTAGGTGCCGGCGGCGGCCGTCATGCGCACCGCGCCGGCGCGGGAGAAGGTCAGCTGCGCCCAGGGGTGGCGGTGCGGCAGCACCTCGGTGGCGGCCAGCAGTTTCAGGCGCTTGGCGCGCAGCGGGCGACCGACATGGGGCTGGAACAGGTGCGGCGTGGTGGGCGGCCGCGGCAGCGGGCGAGGGCGGGTTGGCATGAATTCGACAGAAATTGGCTGGCTATCGTAAACGCGCCGGCCGGTCGCTGCCTACCATCGGCGTCATGCGTTCCTCCTCTTCCACCCTGGCCGCCGCGGGCGGCCCTGCCGGCAGCCTGCGGCAGGATGCCGGCGTGATCGGCCTCGTCGGCCTGGCCCACGGCATCAGCCACTTCAGCCAGCTGCTGTTGCCGCCCCTGTTCCCGTGGCTGAAGGACGCCTTCCACGTCAACTACACCCAGCTCGGGCTGCTGCTGACCATCTTCTTCGTCGTCTCCTGCGCGGTGCAGACCCTGTCCGGCTTCGTCGTCGACCGTTTCGGTCCGCGCCCGGTGCTGATGGGCGGGCTGGCGCTGATCGGGCTGGCGGCGCTGGGCTATGCCAGCGCGCCGAACTACGCGGCACTGGCGGCATGGGCTGTGGTCGCCGGCATCGGCAATGGCGTGTTCCATCCGGTGGACTACACGCTGCTGAATGCCAAGGTGCACAAGTCTCGGCTGGGCCATGCCTACAGCGTGCATGGCATCACCGGCAGCCTGGGCTGGGCCATTGCGCCGGCGCTGATGGTGCCGGTGGCCGTGGCCCAGGGCTGGCGCGTCGCGCTGGTCTGCGCCGCGGTGCTGGCCTTTGCGGTGCTGGCGCTGATCGTGTGGCAGCGGCAACCCCTGCTGTTGCCGGCTGCGGCACCTCGGCCCGGTGCAGCGCGTGCCGGCGGCGCGGGGGCACTGGGCTTCCTGCGCCTGCCCGCGGTGTGGCTGTGCTTCGGATTCTTCCTGGTGTATGCCACCGCGTTGAGCGTGGTGCAGACCTATGCCCCCGAGGCCGCGCGCCAGCTGCATGCGGTGCCGGTGCAGCTGCTGGCCGCGTGCCTTTCGGTGTACATGCTGTGCAGCGCCGGTGGCATGGTGGTGGGCGGCTTCCTGGCCACCGACCCGCTGCGCGGCGAGCGCGTCATCGGCCTGGGCATCGGCGTGGCCGCCTGCGTGGCGCTGGCCCTGGCGCTGCTGGACGTGCCGGCGGCGGCCGTGCCGGTGCTGTTCGGCGCGATGGGGGCGGCCACCGGCCTGTCGGCGCCATCGCGCGACCTGCTGGTCAAGCGCTCGACGCCCGAGGGCGCCACCGGCCGCGTCTACGGCGTCGTCTACTCCGGTCTGGACATCGGCCAGGCGCTGGCGCCACTGTTCTTCGGTCGGCTGATGGACGCGCACCAGTACCAGGGCGTGCTGATGGGGCTGGCGATCGTGCAATGCCTGATGATCGCCAGCGCCTTCAACATGCGCCGCGCCTGGCATGGCGCAGCGGCACTGCCGGCCGTGCCCTGACGCGGGCCGCGCTGATCAGCGGCGCGGGCGGGTCATCGCTTGCTGCAGGCGTTGCAGCCGCCCGGGGGATGCCGCCGGCGGCGATTCACTGAACGCCGGCGGTGCATCGAGTGCCGCCAGCCCCTGCGCGCACAGGGTCGGCTCGATCAGGCGCAGCGGTCCGCGCAGCAGGGCCAGGCGTTCGGCGTCGCCATGCCGCTGGGCATGCCAGTGCGCCAGCAGCACCCAGGCCGCATCGAAATCGATGCCCAGCCGGTACAAGCGGCCCAGGGCCTGCCGGACTGGCGGAGGTGCTTGCCATTGGCCCAGCGTGTTCGCCAGCGTGGTCAGCGGTTGATGACGCCGGAAGTGATCGGCCACGGCCGAGAGCAGGTCGGCCAGCGTGGCAGCGGGCGGCTCGGGCGGGCGCTGTGCCGGTGCAGCGGGTACGACGAAAGCTCGGTGCATCGATGACGCCGCGCCGGCCGCAGCGGCCGGCGCGGCCGGCACGATCGAATCGAATGCGTTGATGTCCGATACCGAGGACGAGGGCAGCGCCATGGCGTCCATGCTGATCATGTACGAGGGCGGTGGTACATGGCCCACGCCGCCCCAGCCCGCGGCCAGCATCGAATGCATGCGGCGCAGCTCAGTAGCGGCCTGGGTGCGCTCTTCCGCCGAGCGGGGGTGCACCAGCATGCAGCAGGTGTCCGTGGTCAGCAACTGGTAGCGCAGCGCGAGTGCCGTCTTCCGCTCGGGGGGCTCGTGGGCCAGGCGCAGCGCGGCGGCCAAGCGGGGCAGGGCCTGCGCGCCGTCGGCCGGCTCGGCCAGCACCTCGGCCAGCGTGACGCGTACGCCCTGGGCGCCGAGCGCGGTGACGCGCACGGCCCGGCTCGGCTCAGTGCCCGGCAGGCCGGCCAGCGTCACCAGCGCATCACCCTCGAACACCTGTGCCGGCAGCGGCAGCTGCCAGGCCGGCGTGCTGCCCCAGTCGATCTGCAGGTCGCGCCAGGTGTGCTGTCGCATGCGCAGGAAGCTGCGGCGGGCGGCGGCCTCGAGGGCTTCGCCGGGCAGCGCGAACTCGCTCGCACCGCCGGTCTCGTTCGCCAGGCGGCGCAGCTCGCCTTCGACCGGCGCGCTGCCCACGCCGATGACGAACACCCGATGGCCGCTGGTGAGTGCAGCGGCGAGCACCCTGTCCGAGTGCCAGTACTGGCCATCGGTGATCAGCAGCACATCGGCGCTGTCGTCGTCGGCTTGCTCGAGATCGGCCAGTGCGAAGGTGTTGCGCAGCGCCGCGTCCATCTCGGTGCCGCCCATGTCTGCCTCGATCGATGCGGCGTGCCGGCGCAGTTGCGCCAGATGGCCTGGGCTGCACAGCGCCGGCGGCAGCAGATGTTCGAAGCCGGTGCCGAAGCGGCTCAGGCTGACGCGGTCGCCGGGGCGCAGGCTGTCGGCCAGACCGGCGAGCGCACGCCGGGCCGAGCCGATGCCGTCGCCGGCCATCGAGCCGGAACAGTCGACCAGCAGCTTCAAGGTCAGGCGCGGTCGTGCGGGGCAGGGCGGTGGCACCAGCGACAGCAGGGCCACGGTCGGCGCGTCCGGGTCCAGCCGATCGGCGGCCATCAGCGCCAGTGAAGGCTGCACGCCGGCCGGCGTGACGACGAGCACCAGGTCGCGGTCCAGCCAGGCGCGGCTGGCCAGCGCCAGGTGCTGCACCCCGGCTTCCTGCCAGTGGCGCACGGCATGGCTCGGGCATTCGATGGTGGCCCGCGCCAGCGGACCGTGGACGCTCATCTGGAAGGCCAGCGGGTACTCCACGGCCAGCGAGGACTCGGGTACTTGCTGGGCCTGAAGCCCGGCGGCCAGCGGATCGCCGTAGCGCGGTGCAATCGTCATCGGAACAGCCAGCCGGTAGCGACCTTGCTCGATGCGCAGCAACTGGGCAAAGCGCACCTCCAGCACGATGGACTGGCCCGGCTTCAGGTTGCCGATGTTCGCGGTGTGCAGACGGCCGGCCGTCATCGCGATCTCCAGCATCACTGGCGCATCGCCCTGCTTCAGCGCCTGCTCGTAGCGCTCCGAGCCCTGGGCGCAGGCCGTGATCTGGCCTTCGAGCCGCCGGCCGTCGAGCTCGGACGCAAAACCCAGCAACTCGGCCTGCACCGGCAGCGGGAAGGTGTAGACGACCTCCAGCACATCGGGGCTGGTGTTGCGATAGGTTTGCCGCAGCGTCAGATCGAACATCAGGCCGTCGAGGCGGGCATCGACCTGGGCATGGCTCATCACCGGCGCGGACTGGCCGTCACGCCGGCTCACGAGTTGGAAGGCACTGGATTCGTGGGACATGAAGGTCTCCCTTGGGCGGTGAAGGACTCAGGGTGCCGGTTCGGCGCCGGGCTCGGCCTCGGCACGCAGCTGGCGATACAGGCCGGTGATGCCGCGCACCAGTGCGCGCACCTGCTCGGGCGTGAGCCCGGCCCGGCCTGGTTCGATATGCACTTCCAGCCCGTCGGCCACGGTGACGCGGCTCCAGACCTCCACCGTGCCGGGCGCGGCAGCGCGCGGCGGCGGGTCTTCCGGCGCGCCGGCCATCAGCTCGCGCACGCGCTCCAGGCTCAGTCCGGCATCGGTCCAGCGCCGCACCAGCAGCAGCTGCTCGAGGTGCCGGCGCTGGTAGAAGGCGCCGCGCTTGCTGCCGGCCGGGCGGTCGAGCAGGCCCTGCGCGATGTAGAAGCGCACCGTGCGCGGCGTGACGCCGGCAAGCGTGGCCAGCTCGTCGATCGTGTGGCGATCGGCTGTCTCGGGCGGGTCGAGGTCGGCGGATTCGGAAGGCATGGCCGAACTATCTGACAGCTATAAGTGACAGTCAAGTGTCTGAAAGTCATGTCGATCAGGGATCGGCCGTTGGGGCAGGGGGGCTCGCTAAGATTCGGTGATGAGCCAAGCCGCCCCTTCATCGTCCACTTCCCTCGCGCCTTCACCCGCCAACGCACGCCCTGCCGGCCACCTGCTGGTCGAGGCCCTGATCGCGCAGGGCGTCGACACCGCCTTCGGCGTGCCCGGCGAGAGCTACCTCGCGGTGCTCGATGGCTTTCATGAACATCGCGATCGGATCCGCTTCATCGCCTGCCGCCAGGAAGGCGGGGCGGCCTTCATGGCCGAGGCGCAGGGCAAGCTGAGCGGCCGGCCCGGCATCTGCTTCGTCACCCGCGGTCCTGGCGCCACCAATGCCAGCATCGGGCTGCACACCGCGTTCCAGGACTCGACGCCGATGATCCTGTTCATCGGCCAGGTGGCCAGCGACCAGCGCGACCGCGAGGCCTTCCAGGAGGTGGACTACCGCCAGATGTTCGGCCCCGGCACGCTGGGCATGGCCAAGTGGGTCGGCGAGGTGCATGAAGCCGACCGGCTGCCCGAGTACATCGGCCGCGCCTTCCACACCGCACTGCAGGGCCGCCCCGGGCCGGTGGTGCTGGTGCTGCCCGAGGACATGCTGACGAAAGCGACCACTGCGCCGGTGCTGCCGCGTGCCGAGCCCGCGCAGGCTTGGCCCGCGCCGGGCGGACTGCGCGAGCTGCGCACGCTGCTGCTGGCCGCCCAGCGCCCGCTGGTGATCGCCGGCGGCAGCGGTTGGGATGCGGAGAGCGCCAAGGCGCTGCAGCGCTTTGCCGAGAACTGGCAGCTGCCGGTGGGCTGCGGCTTCCGCTTCCAGGACACCTTCGACAACCGCCACCCGCTGTATGCCGGCGACGTGGGCATCGGCATCAACCCGAAGCTGGCCCGGCGCGTGAAAGAGGCGGACCTGATCATCGCGCTGGGCGTGCGCCTGGGCGAGATGACGACCAGCGGCTACACGCTGCTGCAGCCGCCGCGGCCGGCGCAGAAGCTGGTGCACATCCATGCCGGTGCCGACGAGCTGGGCCGCGTGTATGCCGCCGACCTGCTGCTGCAGGCCTCGGTGGCTGCGGCGGCCAAGGCGCTGGAGGCGCTGACCGCGCCCCCCGCCTTGCCGTGGACCGACTGGACCCAGGCCGCGCATGCCGACTACGAAGCGAACCACGTGGCGCCCGCCGTCGAGCCGCTGGACATGGCAGTCGTGATGAAGACCGTGCAGCGCCTGGCGCCGGCCAACACCGTCTACACCAACGGCGCCGGCAACTACAGCGGCTGGCTGCACCGCTACGTGCGCTACCACGGCCTGCAGCACGACGGCCGCACGCAGCTGGCACCGACCTCGGGCGCCATGGGCTATGGCGTGCCGGCAGCGGTGGGCGCCGCCCTGCTGTACCCCGAGCGCACCGTGGTCAACGTCGCCGGCGACGGCGACTTCCTGATGACCGGCCAGGAACTGGCCACCGCCACCGGCTACGGCGCGAACGGCGGCCGCGGCCGGCTCATCAGCCTGGTGGTGGACAACGGCACCTACGGCACGATCCGCATGCACCAGGAGCGCGAGTACCCGGGGCGCGTCAGCGGCAGCGACCTGTTCAATCCGGACTTCGCGGCGCTGGCCCGCGCCTATGGCTGGCGCGCGGCGCGGGTGGAGCAGACCAGCGAGTTCGAGGCGGCCTTTGCCGAAGCCCTGCAGCCCGGACCGCCGATGCTGATCCACCTGCGGCTGGATGCAGACGTCAGCACCTCGCGCACGACGCTGTCGGCGATTCGCGAGGCGGCGCGCCAGTCGGGGCGTTGAAGCCCGCGCGCCAACGCCCTGGGTGCCGGCGGCACCCAGGGGCGAGGTTTCAACCGCCGGCCGCGTCTTTCGGGCAATAGGCGCGGGCCTTCGCGGGCGGCGCCCGCAGGTGCTCGTCCAGGTAGTAGCCGAGGTAGGCCCGGGCCAGCTTCTGGTCGCCCTCGGGCACCAGCGGGCCCAGCGTGTCCAGCCAGCCGCTGATGCAGGCGGGCGCGGCGGCGCTGCTGGCCGCGCATTGCAGCAGGCCGTCGTAGCCGCGACGGTAGCGCTCGAATTCCGCGCGCGTCAGCACCGGGCCGTGGCCCGGGATCAGCTGCTCGAAGGGCTGGGCCGCCAGCGTGCCCAGCGCGCCCGACCAGCGCGGCGCGCAGGCGGTGTCGAGAAAGGGCACCGGCAGGGTCACCAGGTCCCCGGCGGCCAGCACCCGCGCCTGTGGGTCGTACAGCCACACGTCGCCGGCGGTGGCGGCGTCGCGCGCCAGGCCGACCAGCAAGCGGCGGCCGGCCAGGGTCTGCTCGCCGCTGGCCTGGACGCTCACATCCGGCGTTTGCGCCGCGCGGTCGTCGATGATGGCGATCTCGCGCAGCAGCGGCAGGCGCTTCGCATCGCCCTCGGCCAGGCCGGCCAGTTGCTCGACCAGCTGCGCCCGGTAGCGGGCGAGAAATCCGTCGCGCGCGCCGACGATCGCGTCGCTGGCCATCAGCTTCGCCTGCGGGAAGGCCTGGCGCAGCAAGCCGTTGCCGCCGATGTGGTCGAGGTGCCAGTGGCTGTTGACGATCCAGCGCAGCGGTGTGCTGCGGGTGCGGATGGCCTCGATCAGCGCCTGGGCATGGGCCACATGGCGGCCGGTGTCCAGCAGGACCAGGCCGTCGGGGCCGTCGAACAGCACGCTGTTGCCGTCGGGCTGCCCGCCGGGGGTCCAGTGGCCGGGCACCAGCGTGATGCCGGCGGGCAGCGCGGCCCCGCTCGCGTGGGCGCACAGCGCGCTGGCGGCCAGCAGCAGGCTGCACAGAAGCTTCATTCCAGGCATGCGGCAAGCCTAGCCGAAGCAGGGGCCTGCCGGCCATGGCCAATCGGCCGCTGCGGCGCTGGCCAATGGGGTGGTGCCACGCGCGGCGCTCAGCGGGCCTGGGCGCGGGCCCGCAGCAGGAGCAGCACGCCCAGCAGGATGATGCCGGCGGCACCCCACTCGCCGGCGCTGACATGCTCGCCGCCCAGGCCGATGCCCAGCAGCATCGCGATCACCGGATTGACGAACGAGTAGCTCGAGGCCAGCGCCGGCGAAGCCTGGGACAGCAGCACCATGTAGGCATTGAAGGCGATCAGCGAGCCGAACACCACCAGGTAGAGCCAGGCGCTGGCCGCCGCCGCCGACAGCTGCGCCGGCCAGGACTCGCCCTGGCAGGCCGCCAGTGCCAGCAGCACGGCGCCGCCGCAGATCATCTCGCTGGCAAAGCCGGTGGCCCCGGGCGCCAGCGGCAGGCTCTGCTGGCTGAGCACGCTGCCGGCGGCCCAGCTCAGGCAGGCGACGCTGATGGCCACCAGCCCGGCCGGGGAGGCGGCAAAGCCGGCCCCGCGCGTCAGCAGCAGCACGCCGGCCAGGCCGACCGCGATGCCGGCCAGCTCGCCGCGCGCGGTCCTGACGCCGTAGAGGCGGTTGAACATCGCGATCATCAACGGCAGCACCGCGATGAAGGCCACCACCAGGCCGGAGCCCACCGTCATTTCGGCCACCGCGGTGCCGCCCATGCCGCCGCCCAGCATCAGTCCGCCGACGACGAAGGCATTGCGCCATTCGCGCCGGCTGGGCATTGGCGCGCCGCGCCAGCGGGTCCAGGCCAGCAGCGCGATGCCGGCCACCAGGAAGCGGCTGGCCATCAGCAGGAAGGGCGGCAGGCCGGTCAGGGCGATCTTGATCGCCAGGTAGGTGGAGCCCCAGATCAGCCAGGTGGCGGCCAGGCAGGCCAGGATCAGCGGCGGCAGGCCGCCGCGGGCGTTCGTGAGCACGGTGGTGTTCATGGCCGTCATCCTAGAAAGCCGAAGGCCCGCAGACCATGCAGAATCCGAGTTTCGCGGCGGTCTCGACCTTTGATTTCAAGATTCCGCGCCACCAGGACTTTGAAAATGCCAGAACCCCCGTCGCTCGACGCCTACGACACCCGCATCCTGGCCGAACTGCAGGCCGACGCCCGCGTCTCGATGGCCGAGCTCGGCCGCCGCGTGCACCTGTCGCAGCCGGCCGTCACCGAGCGGGTGCGCAAGCTCGAAACCGCCGGCGTCGTCTCGGGCTACCGGGCCACCGTGAACCTGGCCGCGCTGGGCTACGGCATCCGCGCCATCGTGCGGGTCGCCCGGGCCGAGTACGCGCGCGTGGTCAAGCAGATCCAGCAGACGCCGGAGGTCATCAACGCCTTCAATGTCACGGGCGAGGACAGCTGGATCCTGGAGATCGCGGTGATCGACGTGGCCCACCTCGACGCGGTGGTCACCCGCTTCTGCCTGCTGGCCGAGACCTCGACCTCGATCATCCTGAACGCCCCGCGCGAGCACCAGGCCATGCTGCCGCCGCGGCCCGAGGACGTGAAGCCGCCGATTCGAAAGCTCACGCGGGCTTGACGAATCTTAAGGACGACACCGGCGCAGCCGTTAGCATGCGTCCCGCGCAGCCGTCCGGTGCCGGGCGCCGCGAGCGCCGCCGCCCACCTGCCGATTGATGTCCGCTGTCCCTTCCGCCCCGAGCCCTGCCACGATGAGCGCCGAACTGCCGCTGGCCACCCGCGGGCTGGCCTGCCGCCGCGGCCGGCAGCTGCTGTTCAGCGGCCTGGACCTGGGCCTGCGCCGCGGCAGCATCACCTGGCTGCGCGGCACCAACGGCAGTGGCAAGACCAGCCTGATGCGCATCCTGGCCGGCCTGTCGCAGCCCGCCGAAGGGCAGGTGCTGTGGCAGGGCGAGCCGTTGCGCCGCGTGGTCGATGCCGCGCGGGCCGGCACCGTCTACATCGGGCACAGCAATGCCTTGAAGGAAGACCTCACGCTGGCCGAGGCCGTGGCCTTCCTGGCCGCGCTGGCGGGCCTGGACCAGCCGCTGCCCAGGGCGCAGCGCGCGCTCGAGCTCATGGGCCTGGCTTCGCGCCGCAACGCGCCGGTGCGCACCCTGTCGCAGGGGCAGCGGCGGCGTGGTGCGTTGGCCCGGCTGGCGCTGGACGAGGCGCCACGCGCCTGGATCCTCGACGAGCCCTACGACGCGCTGGACCAGTCCAGCGTGCAGACGCTCTCGGGCCTGATCGAGGCGCATGCCGCGCGCGGCGGCCTGGTGCTGCTGACCAGCCACCAGAGCGTGGCCTTGAACGGTGCCAGCGCGTTCGATCTCGAACCGTTCCGGGCCGCCTGATGGGACGCGCATGAGTTCGGTGCTGCTTGCCGTCACCCGCCGCGACCTGCTGCTGGCGCGCCGCCGCCGGGTCGAGGCCCTGCTGCCGCTGGGCTTCTTCGTCGTGGCCGCCGGGCTGTTCCCGATCGGCGTCGGCCCCGAGCCGCAGATGCTGCGCACCATTGCCCCTGGCGTGGTGTGGGTCTGCGCACTGCTGGCCGCGATGCTCTCGGTGACCCAGATGTTTGCCAGCGACCACCAGGACGGTTCGCTCGAACAACTGCTGCTGGCGCCGCAGCCGCTGGTGGCGGTGGTGCTGGGCAAGGTGCTGGCGCACTGGCTCTCGTCGGGCCTGCCGCTGGTGCTGGCTGCGCCGCTGCTGGGCGTGCTGTTCGACATGCGCGGCACGGCCATCGGCGTGCTGGTGGCCACGCTGCTGCTGGGCACCCCGGTGCTCAGCCTGCTGGGGGCGGTGGGTGGCGCGCTGACCCTGGGGCTGCGCAGTGGTGCGGCGCTGGTGTTCCTGATCGTGCTTCCGTTGACAATCCCGGCCTTGATCTTCGGAACTGGCGCGGTGGGCGCGGTCGAAGGGGGGCAGTCGCCGCAGGCGCACCTGTCGCTGCTGGGCGCGCTGCTGATTGCCGCGCTGCTCGGCGCACCCTGGGCCACCGCCGCCGCCTTGCGCATCTCGCTGGACTGAACGACATACGATGAACGAGCGCCGCTCCCCGATCACCTGGACCATGCTGGCCGCGCCCTCGCGCTTCTTCGCGTTCGCCGGCGCGGCGGTGCCGTGGCTCTGGGCCGTCTCGCTGATCACCGGGCTGGCCGGGCTGTACGTCGGCTTCGCCATCGCGCCCACCGATTTCCAGCAGGGCGAGGCCTACCGCATCATCTTCATCCACGTGCCGGCTGCCTGGATGAGCATGGTCATCTACCTGTCCATGGCCTTCTGGGCCGCCTGGGGCTGGATGCTCAATGCGCGCATGGCCTCGATGTACGCGCGGGCGCTGGCCCCCACCGGCGCGATGTTCACCTTCCTGGCACTGTGGACCGGGGCGCTGTGGGGCAAGCCGACCTGGGGCACCTGGTGGGTGTGGGACGCACGCCTGACCTCGGAATTCATCCTGCTGCTGCTGTACCTGGGCTACATCGCACTGACCGAGGCCATCGACGACCCGCGCCGTGCCGCCAATGCCGGCGCGCTGCTGGCGCTTGTGGGCGCGGTGAACATCCCCATCATCTATTTCTCGGTGCGCTGGTGGAACACCTTGCACCAGGGCTCGACGATCAGCATGACCACAGCGCCGAAGATGGTGAGCACGATGCTCACGTCCATGCTGCTGATGACGCTGTGCTTCTGGGCCTACAGTTTCGCGGTGGTGTTCACGCGCGCAAGGGCCATCGTGCTCGAACAAGAAAGCGACACCGAGTGGGTGAGGGCGCTGCGCCACGCTGGCGCGGACAATGGACGACGATGAACTGGACCTCTTTCGACGCCTTCTGGCACATGGGCGGCTACGGCCTGTATGTGTGGGGCTCCTATGGCGTGGCGCTGGTGGTGATGGCGGGCGAAGCCTGGCTGGCCCGCCAGCGCCTGCGCGCCGCGCGCCACGCGCTGGGCGATGAGCAGGAGACCGGGCAATGAAGCCGCGCCACAAACGCGCCGCCATCGTCGTGGGCGTGCTGGCGCTGGTGGGCGTGGCGGTGGGCCTGGTGCTCAACGCCTTCAACAGCAACCTGGTGTTCTTCTACACGCCGACCCAGATCGCCGCGAAGGAAGCGCCCTCGGGCCGCACCTTCCGCATCGGCGGCCTGGTGCAGTCCGGCAGCGTGGTGCGTGAAGGGGTGACCGTGCGCTTCACGGTGACCGATACGGCGCAGAGCGTGCCGGTGCGCTACGACGGCGTGCTGCCCGACCTGTTCAAGGAAGGCAAGGGCGTGGTGGCCCAGGGCCAGCTGGGCCCGGACGGCGTGTTCACCGCCCGCGAGGTGCTGGCCAAGCACGACGAGAACTACATGCCGCCCGAGGCGGCCGATGCGGTGCAGCGCGCCGAGCAGGTGAAGGCCCGCATGGCCGGGCACCCCATCGATGGCGGAGCGAAGAAATGATTCCCGAACTTGGGCAATTGCTGCTGATCGCGGCGCTGGCGGTGGCCCTGTTGCAGGGCACCCTGCCGCTGGCCGGCGCGCAGCGCGGCCGGACCGACTGGATGCTGCTGGGCCGGCCGCTGGCCTGGGCGCAGTTCGGCCTGGTGCTGGGCGCCTTCGCCTGCCTGGCCGCGTCTTTCGTGCGGCATGACTTCTCGGTGCTGTACGTGGCGTCGAACTCCAATTCGGCGCTGCCGCTGCACTACCGCCTGGCCGGCGTCTGGGGCGGGCATGAAGGCTCGCTGCTGTTGTGGCTGCTGATGCTCAACGTCTGGACCATCGCGGTGGCCAGCTTCAGCGCCTCGCTGCCGCGGGTGTTCGTCGCCCGCATCCTGGGCGTGCTGGGCCTGGTGGCGGCGGGCTTCCTGCTGTTCACGCTGATCACCTCCAACCCCTTCGACCGCCTGCTGCCGCCGGCGCCGGATGGCCGCGACCTGAACCCGCTGCTGCAGGACCCTGGCATGGTGGCGCACCCGCCGATGCTGTACATGGGCTACGTCGGCTTCTCGGTCGCCTTCGCATTCGCGATCGCCGCGCTGCTGGGCGGCCAGCTGGATGCGGCCTGGGCGCGCTGGACACGGCCCTGGACCGTCGCGGCCTGGATCTTCCTCACCTTCGGCATCGGCCTGGGCAGCTGGTGGGCCTACAACGAGCTGGGCTGGGGCGGCTGGTGGTTCTGGGACCCGGTGGAGAACGCCTCGTTCATGCCCTGGCTCTGCGGCACCGCGCTGATCCACTCGCTGGCGGTGACCGAAAAGCGCGGCAGCTTCAAGGTCTGGACCGTGCTGCTGGCGATCATGGCGTTCTCGCTGTCGCTGCTGGGCACCTTCCTGGTCCGTTCGGGCGTGCTGTCGTCGGTGCATGCCTTCGCCACCGACCCGCGGCGCGGCCTGTTCATCCTGAGCTTCCTGGTCATCGTGATCGGCGCCTCGCTGGCGCTGTTCGCCTGGCGCGCGCCGCGTGTCGGCCTGGGCCAGCGCTTCGGCGCGCTGTCGAAGGAATCGATGCTGCTCACCAACAACATGCTGCTGGCGGCGGCCACCGGCGCGGTGCTGCTGGGCACGCTGTACCCGCTGTTCCTGGATGCGCTGGGGCAGGGCAAGATCTCGGTCGGCCCGCCGTACTTCGACACCGTGTTCGCCCTGCTGATGGCGCCGCTGCTGGTGGTGCTGGGCATCGGCCCGCTCACGCGCTGGAAGCACGACGAAGTCGGTTCGCTGGCCCGCCGCCTGCGCTGGGCCTTGCCGGGCGCCGTGCTGGCGGCGCTGGCCACCGGGGCGATCGAAGGCCGCATCTCCGTGGCCACCACCGGCGGGCTGACGCTGGCCTACTGGATCGTCGCGTCGATCATCGTCGACCTCGTCGAGCGCCTGCGCCCGCGTGCCGGCCAGGCCCAGGGCGGCAGCATCGCCGGCCGCGCCGCGCTGCTGCCGCGGGCGATGCTGGGCATGTTCGCCGCGCACCTGGGCGTGGCGGTGTTCGCATTCGGCGTGGCGATGGTCAAGACCTACGAGACCGAGCGCGACGTGAAGATGGGCCGTGGCGACACCACCGAGATCGCCGGCTACCGCTTCACGATGCAGGACCTGCGCGAGGTGCAGGGCCCCAATTACGTGGCGATGCAGGGTCAGATCGAGGTCACGCAGGGCGGCCGCGTCATTGCCACGCTCCAGCCCGAGAAACGCATCTACCGCGTGCAGAGCAACCCGATGACCGAGGCGGCGGTGCACAGCAACCTGGTGCGTGACCTGTATGTCTCGATGGGCGAGCAGTTGCCCACCGGCGAATGGATCGTGCGCGTGCAGCACAAGCCCTTCATCGGCTGGATCTGGGGCGGCTGCCTGATCATGATGTTCGGCGGCCTGCTGGCCGCCACCGATCGCCGCTATCGCGCCCGGCAGACGCGCAGCGCCGCGCTGCCGGCGGCGGCGGTGGCCGGGAGCGGCACATGAAGGCGCGCTTTCTGTGGCCGCTGGGCCTGTTCCTGGTGCTGGTGGGATTTCTCGCCATCGGCTTGAACCTGAACCCGCGCGAAGTGCCCTCGCCGCTGATCGGCAAGCCGGCGCCGGCCTTCAGTGCCAGCGCGCTGGCCGCCCCCGAACGCACGATCAAGCGCGACGACCTGCAGGGCAAGGTCTGGATCCTGAACGTGTGGGCGTCCTGGTGTGCCGCGTGTCGCGACGAACATCCGGTGCTGGTGGACTTTTCCAAGCGCGGCCTGGTGCCGATCTACGGCCTCAACTACAAGGACCAGCGCCCGGACGGGCTGGGCTGGCTGAGCCGCTTCGGCAACCCCTACACCGATTCGTTGTTCGATCCCGACGGTCGCATCGGCATCGACTACGGCGTGTACGGTGTGCCCGAAACCTTCGTGATCGACAAGGCCGGCGTCGTCCGCTTCAAGCACATCGGCCCGCTGACGCCCGAGGTGCTGCGCGACAAGGTTGAACCGCTGTTGAGGCAACTCAATGCCTGACATCCGCCGACGCGCTCTCCGTTTCGCGGCCCTGCTGCTTGCAGCCGGCTGCATGGTCCTGCCTGGCGCGTGGGCCGGCGAAGCCGCCCCGGTGGCCAAGGACCCGGCGATCGAGGCGCGCATGATGGCGCTGGCCGCCGAGCTGCGCTGCCTGGTGTGCCAGAACCAGACCATCGCCGACTCGCATGCCGACCTGGCGCAAGACCTGCGCCAGCAGATCCGCGAGCAGCTGGCCCAGGGCAAGAGCGAGCGGGAAATCCGCGACTACATGACCGACCGCTACGGCGACTTCGTGCTCTACCGGCCGCCGTTCAAGGCCAGCACGGCGCTGCTGTGGTTGGGGCCGGTCCTGCTGATGGTGGGCGCGCTGGGCGGCCTGGTCGTGGTGCTGCGTCGCCGCCAGCGCCTGGGCGACGACGCCTTCGATCCTGAAGTACCCGATAACGACGTCGGCGGCGACGAAGCAGCCGCCAGGCGATAAATACATGTCCCGAATCGATGAGCTGAAGGCGCAGATCGCGCAGCTCGATGACCTGTTGAAGAGCGGTGCACTGACCTCGGAGGCCGCTCATGTTGCACGTCAGCACCTGGAGCAGCAGCTGCTGGCCGAGGTGATGCAGGGCGCCGCGCCTGCGCCGACCCCGACGCCCGCCCCGGCGCTGGCGCCCGTCGCCACGCCGGCCCACGACGCAGCAGCCGAACCGCCGGCCCGCCGCCCATCGGGTGCGCTGGTGGCGGGGCTGCTGGCCTTCGTGGTGGTGTTTGCCGCGGGCGGATACGCCTGGCTCGGCAACCGCGAGGGGTTGCGGGTGGAGCCGGGCGCGGTCGCCGCGCAGGCCGCCGGCGCCGCCTGAAGGACAAGCCCGACGATGCCGAAGGCTGGGCCATGCTCGGCCGCTCGTACAGCATCCTCGGCCGCTTCGACGAAGCCGTGCCGGCCTTCCGCCGCCTGGTCGCGCTGCGTCCGCAGGACGCGCAGGCCCATGCGGACCTGGCCGATGCGATCGGCTCGGTGCAGGGCGGCAAGCTCGACGGCGAGCCCGAGCAGCTGATGGCCAAGGCCTTGCAGCTCGATGGCCGCAACCTCAAGGCACTGGCGCTGTCCGGCAGCCTGGCGTTCAACCGCGGCGATGCGAAGGGCGCGTTGCAGCGCTGGGAGCAGGCGCTGGCGGTGGCCGAGCCGGGGGGCGAGATGGCGCAGCAACTGCAGAACGTGATCGCCGAGGCGCGCCAGCGGGCCGGCCTGCCGCCGGCGGCCGGGGCTTCGGCCCCTGCGGGCACGGCGGCGACGGCCACCGCTGCGGCGCCCGCTGCCGCCGCCAGCGCCGTCCAGGGGCGCATCACGCTGGCCGCCGCGCTGCAGTCGCGCGTGGCACCGGGGGACACGCTGTTTGTCTTCGCCCGACCCGCGCAGGGCGCGAAGATGCCGCTGGCCATCCTGCGCAAGCAGGTCAAGGACCTGCCGCTCGATTTCACGCTCGACGACAGCCTGGCGATGAGCCCGGCCGCGCGCCTGTCCGGTGCGGGGCAGGTGGTCGTCGGCGCGCGCATCAGCAAGAGCGGCAACGCGATGCCGCAGCCCGGCGACCTGCAGGGCCTGAGTGCACCCGTGGCGGTGGGCGCGCGCGGCGTGCAGCTCGAGATCGCCGACGTGCTGCCCTGACTATCATCGGCCGTCTTGCGTCAATCCAAGGAGGACACGATGGGCCTGTTTGCCACCTGCGATCTGTGCGACCTGCACAAGAGCGACAGCGATGGCGCGTTCCGGGTGCTGCCGCCGGTGTTCAAGGACTTCGGCGGCCGACTGGTGTTCAGCGGCCCGGTGTCCACCGTCAAGTGCCACGAGGACAACACCTCGGTGAAGACCGCGGTCGAATCGCCTGGCAACGGTCGCGTGCTGGTGGTCGACGGTGGCGGCTCGCTGCGGCGTGCGCTGGTGGGCGGCAACCTGGCCGCGGCCGCTGCGCGCAACGGCTGGGCCGGGCTGGTGGTCGACGGCTGCGTGCGCGACATCGCGGAGCTGCGGCAGAGCGATGTCGGCATCCGTGCGCTGGCGCTGATGCCTTTGCCCACCGAGCGCCGCGCACCGGGCCAGGTCGACGTGCCGGTGCAGGTGCAGGGCGTGTGGATCCGCCCGGGCGACTGGCTGTACGCCGATGCCGATGGCATCGTCGTGCTGGCCGAACCGGCCTGAACTTCGGGCACCGGCCGCCACGGCCGCTAGAATCCTTCACTTCGGGGTGTAGCGCAGCCTGGTAGCGCAACTGCTTTGGGAGCAGTGGGTCGGACGTTCGAATCGTCTCACCCCGACCAAGATCCAAGCCCAGGGGCCGTCAGCGTCGGGATGCTGCGCCGGCCTAGGCGCCGAAATGAGCGGCCCACCGGTGCCTGTCCACCCGAGTCGGCCGCGCGGAGTGCGCCATGCCCCACCTGCATCGACGAGCCTGGCTGCAAGGCGCCGCGGCGCTGGCCTTGCTGCCCCGGCCTGCCCCTGGTGCAGCGCAGGCGGCTGCGAGCGCGGCCAGCGTCACGGGCCGCGAGCAACCCGCGCTGGCGGTGTTCGATGCGCTGATGCAGCGTTTCATCATCGAACAGCAGCTGCCTGGTGCGCAGCTGGCCATCACCCACGAGCGCCGGCTGGTGCATGCCCGCGGCTACGGCCTGGCCGAGCGCGTGCCCGCCCGCGCAGTGCAGCCGACCGATCTGTTCCGCATCGCCAGCATCTCGAAGCCCTTTACCGCCGTGGCCGTGCTGCAGGCCGTGGAGCGCGGGCGCATCGCGCTGGACGCGCCGCTGCTGGCGCAGCTGCCGCTGCCGGCGCCCCGCGACGCGCGTTGGCACCGCATCACCGTGCGGCAGCTGCTGCAGCACCGCGCCGGCTGGGACCGCGAGCGCAGCTTCGATCCGATGTTCGCCGCCTCGCGTGTCATGCAGGCGCTGCAGCTCGATGGCATGCCGACAGCCCGTGACATCATCACCTTCATGCTGCGGCAGCCGCTGGACTTCGAGCCAGGCGAACGCTACGCCTACTCGAACTTCGGCTACTGCCTGCTGGGGCGGCTGCTCGAGCACTTGGGCGGTGAGCGCTACGAGGTCAGCGTTCGCCGCGACGTGCTGTCGCCCCTGGGGATCCGCCGGATGCGGCTGGGCCAGACCGCGCTGGAAGGACGTGCGCCCGGCGAAGTGCGCTACTACGCCGAGCGCAACCCGCTCGGCAGGCCGATCTCCGGGCTCACGCACGATGCAGTGCCGCTACCGTACGGGGCCTGGTCGCTGGAGGCGATGGACTCGCATGGCGGCTGGCTGGCCTCGGCCGTCGACCTGGTGCGCTTTGCCGCCGCCTTCGACGACCCGGCGCACTGCCCGCTGCTGAAGCCAGCCAGCATCGCCACGATGTTCGCGCGGCCCGATGGCGCGGCCGACAGCGTGCCGGTGCACTATGCCTGCGGATGGCGCGTGCGCCGCCTCGCGCAGCCGGGCCAGATCAACACCTGGCACACCGGCATGCTGGACGGCAGCTCCACGTTGCTGGTGCGCCGGCACGACGGGCTGGACTGGGCCGTGCTGTTCAATGGCCAGTACACGCCAGACGGGCGACCGGCCGCGGTGAAGATAGACCGCCTGCTCCACGAGGCGGCCGGCCAGGTGCGTCAATGGCCCGCAGACGATCAGTTCGACGCCTGCTTGTGAAGCCGGGCCCGCCGGAGCGAAGGCCGCTCACTTCAAACGCTATCTTCAGCCTGTCCGCAGGCCGTCCATCAGGCGGGCGGAAACACACCGTTCACGTGGCCGACCCAGACTGCTGAAGTCCGGTCGCCGTTCCTCCCTCCCTCCCTTTGCGGCCGGTCTTTCATCGCCGCGCGCGCGTGATGCCGCGCGGCGATCTTCTTCGTCCAGCGCCACCGCGCACGTCAGCGCGGCGTTGCCGGACCGGGTGGGGCCACCAGGTGCTCGCGCAGTCCACCCGCATTCAGCCGGGCCTCGATCTTTTCGCCCAGCTCGCGCGTGATCGATTGGGCCCACGCGGCGTTCTCGTCATTGCTGGCCTCGATCAACAAGGCCTGTCGCGCCGCGTCGAATCGCATCGTCGCGGTGATGGTCGGGATCCGCAGCTGCCAGGCACCGGACTCTGGCGCCGGTGTGAACTCGCAGTCGCAGGCTTCCCGCATCAGCACGCGAGCAGCCTCGAGCATCGAGGCGCGCACCGGCGTCAGCTCGAAGCGCGAGAGCGACACGCCCGCGGCGCCGCGCGGCGCGCGCAGGCCGAACAGGTAACGCGCCTGCCAGGCCTTCGCCGGCGCCAGCGGTTGCGGCTGCAGCAGCGGCAGCGCCGCACCGGGCTGCGGGACCCAGCGGAAGTGGCGCGCCAGCAAGCCCGGCTCCGCGACCACCTGGCCCAGGCGCGTGTAGGGGGTCAGATCCAGCGGCAGCAGTTGCTGTGGTGCGCCTGCTTCGGTGCCGACGACCATGATCAGGGCATCCCGCGGCGTGTTCCATTCGCCGCGATAGAGCAGTGCCACGGCGCGGCCGTCGGGCGACACGCCCAGCCCGCCGTCGGGCACGGCCGCGTAGCCGGCCGGCACCTGCGGGTCGAGCCGGTGGCTGCGCAGCGTCTCCAGGTCCAGCAGCAGCTGCCCATCGAGCTGCAGCCAGCGACCGCCGCGCAGCGCCATCGCCTCCGCAGACGTCGGTTCGGTCCGCACATGCCCCACCTGCAGCGGCGGTGCCGGGCCATCCAGCCACTGCAGCGCGGGCACGTCGGCGGACGGCAGGGTCTCGATCTGCAGTCGGCCGTCGCGTTCGGTGATGAGCGCCCAGCGGTCGTTGTGCACCAGCACTGCAGGCCAGCGTGCGCCGGGCAGCACCCAGGCGTCGCGGAACTCCGTGCGGCCGCTGCCACGCCCGTCGGGCACGGCCACCAGGCGGCCCGCATGGTGCACGCGGAACTGCAGGTAGGCAACGCGGTGGAGGCCCTGGTTGGCCGAGAACTGCAGGCTGCTGCGCCGGGTCACCTGCTCGACGCCCAGGCTGCCGGCGCGTGCCGCGAAGTCCTGCGCGGCGGCGGGCACGCTCCAGCCACACAAGGCGGCCAGGGCCATGGCCGCCGCGCGCCAACGGCGAAGGGGGAAGGGAAGGGGGAGGCACATGCCGCGATCGTCGCGCGGCGCGGTTGCCGCGGGGCTTCAGCCGGGCGCGGTGGCGGGTTGCAATTGTTGGCTCGGTCGGTGCGCGCGCTGGCCTGCCCGGAGGGACTCGAACCCCCGACCTGCTGCTTAGAAGGCAGCTGCTCTATCCAGTTGAGCTACGGGCAGCGCGCCGTGATTCTAGGAGGCCGCGCCCGGGTCGCCCTCAGCGCTTGCGGTACTGCTGCTCGCCGAACAGCACGCTGCGCGCCTTGTCGTCGATCAAGGGCTTGCGGCGGTCGGCCAGCACCGCCACGCCGCGTTGCACCGCGGGCCGGGCGGCGATCTCGTCGAACCAGCCCTTCAGGTGCGGGTAGTCGTTCCAGTCGATGCCTTGGTTCTTCCACGAGCGCAGCCAGGGGAACACGGCAATGTCGGCGATCGAGTACTCGCCGCCGCCCAGGTACTTCGAGTTCGCCAGGCGCCGGTTCATCACCGCGTACAGGCGCTTGGCCTCGTTCGTGTAGCGCTCGATCGCGTAGGGGATCTTCTCGGGCGCGTAGATGCGGAAGTGGTGGGCCTGGCCCAGCATCGGGCCGACGCCGCCCATCTGGAACATCAGCCACTCCAGCACCTCGTACTTGGCGCTGACGCTGGCGGGCAGCAGCTTGCCGGTCTTGCCGGCCAGGTACAGCAGGATCGCGCCGGACTCGAACAGGCTGATCGGCCTGCCCTCGGGACCATCGGGGTCGATGATGGCCGGGATCTTGTTGTTGGGGCTGATCTTCAGGAACTCGGGCTCGAATTGCTCGCCGGCACCAATGTCAACGGCATGAACCCGATACGGCAGGCCACATTCCTCCAACATGATGTGAACCTTGTGTCCGTTGGGTGTGGCCCAGGAATACACTTCAATCATCTGCATCCCCTCGGTCTTGGTCTTCGGGCCGACTCTAAACCATGCTCGAATCGCTGCGGCGGCTGTTGAACAAAGGCCCCAAGTCCGCCGACACGTCGGTGCTGCAGCAGTGGGCCGGATCGCGTGGCTTCCAGTTCAAGCGCATTCGTGACGCCGAGGGCGGACTGATCGAACCCGTGGGCGATGCCGCATCCGGCGACAGCGGCGGCTGGCGCATCGAGTGGGGCGATGCGCAGCGCAGTTACATCGATGCGCGCGAAATCCGCTTCAGTGCCGAGGTCGGCACGCCGCGCGAACTGCTGGTGCTGCTGCTCAACCAGGAACTGATGGAGACGATGGAGAAGATCGTCTTCGACCAGTACGTCGAGGACGTGCAGACCCGCATGGACACCGAGACACCGCCCGAGATGCGATGGCTCGTGATGTTCCCCAAGCTTACCGGCACCGAGCTCGGCCGCCTGCGCGAGCGCTATGCCGCCATCGCCAGCATCAAGCCCTGGCTGCAGCTGTGGCTGAGCAACGCGCTCGAGTCTGCGCTGGCGACAACCGTGGCTCACACGGCACCGAACGTGCCCGTGGTGCTGGTGATCAACCGCGGCCGGCTTACGCTGCGCACCGCGATGGCCGAGCCCGACGCCGAACAGCTGACGCGCTGGTTCGCGGTGTTCTCGCAGATCCTGCCGGTCGCGCGCAAGCTGGCCCGCGACTGGACCGATGCCACCGCGGGCGGGGCCACCGGCACGCTGCAGCCCTCGGTGTGGCCGCCCTCGCGGCCGGTCGACGACGAGTGAGTCGGCCGGCCTGAGGCTGGCCGCTCACTTCAGGCACTACTGACCTGCTGACTTCGCCGGGGCGTATTTGCCCAGTTCCATCTTCGCGATGGCATTGCGGTGCACTTCGTCCGGGCCGTCGGCGAAACGCAGCGTGCGCACCTGGGCGTAGTAGAACGCGAGCGGGAAGTCCTCGCTGACGCCGGCGCCGCCATGCACCTGCATGGCCCAGTCGATGACCTTCAGCGCCATCGTCGGCGCCACCACCTTGATCATCGCGATCTCGGCCTTGGCGGCCTTGTTGCCGGCCACGTCCATCATCCACGCGGCCTTCAGCGTCAGCAGGCGGGCCTGGTCGATCATGCAGCGGGCTTCGGCAATGCGCTCCTGCGTCACCGTGTGCTGTGCGATGGTCTTGCCGAAGGCCACGCGCTGGGTGGCGCGCTTGCACATCATCTCGAGCGCACGCTCGGCAATGCCGATCACGCGCATGCAGTGGTGGATGCGGCCCGGGCCGAGCCGACCCTGGGCGATCTCGAAGCCACGGCCTTCGCCCAGCAGCATGTTGCTGGCCGGCACGCGCACGTTCACGAAGTCGACTTCCATGTGGCCGTGCGGTGCATCGTCATAGCCGAACACCGGCAGGTGGCGCACCAGCTTGACCCCCGGGGTGTCCATCGGCACCAGGATCATCGACTGCTGCGAATGCCGCGGCGCCGACGGATCGGTCTTGCCCATGAAGATCAGGATCTTGCAGCGCGGGTCGCCGCCGCCGGAGGTCCACCACTTGCGGCCGTTGATGACGTACTCGTCGCCCTGGCGCTCGATGCGGGCCTCGATGTTGGTGGCATCCGACGAGGCCACCGCCGGTTCGGTCATCGCGAAGCCGGAGCGGATCTCGCCGGCCAGCAGCGGCTCGAGCCAGCGCTTCTTGTGCTCGGCCGAGCCGTAGCGCACCAGCACTTCCATGTTGCCGGTGTCGGGCGCCGAGCAGTTGAACACCTCGCTGGACCACAGCACCCGGCCCATCAGTTCGGCCAGCGGCGCGTACTCCTGGTTCGACAGGCCGGCGCCGTATTCGCTCTCGGGCAGGAACAGGTTCCACAGGCCTTCGGCCTTGGCCTTGGCCTTCAGGCCTTCAATCAGCTGCAGCGGCGTCCAGCGCTTGCCGGCGGCGGTGTTGGCGGCCAGCTCTTCGGCGAAGGCGCGCTCGTTCGGGAAGATGTGCTGGTCCATGAACGCGCTGATGCGCTCACGCAGCTGCTGGGTCTTGGGGGAGTAGGCGAAATCCATGGGGCGGACCTTTCGGAAGAAGGTGTCGGAGTCGAATCCGGGCGGTTCAGGCTGGCTGCGCGATCAGGCCTGCTGCGCGAACTGCCAGGCCATTTCGGCCAGTGCGCGGGTGCGCGAGCCGGTGGCCTTGGCCTGCGCGCTGGACGCGGTGCCGTCCACCACGCGCTTGGCGATGCCCTGGGTGATGGCGGCCAGCCGGAACAGGTTGTAGGCGAGGTAGAAGTTCCAGTCGGCCAGCAGCTCGTCGGGCGAGCCGCGGCCGGTGCGCTCGCAATAACGCGTGATGTACTCGCGTTCGGTCGGGATGCCGAGGGCGGCCAGGTCGAGCCCGCCGATGCCGCGGAAGGTGCCCGGCGGGATGTGCCAGGCCATGCAGTGGTAGCTGAAGTCAGCCAGCGGGTGGCCCAGCGTCGACAGCTCCCAGTCCAGCACCGCGATGATGCGCGGCTGCTCGGCATGGAACACCAGGTTGTCGAGCCGGTAGTCGCCATGCACGATGGACACCTGGCTCTCGTCCAGCGCGCTGGCGGGCAGGCGGGCGGGCAGCCAGTCGATCAGCTGGTCCATTTCGGGAATGGACTCGGTGACCGAGGCCTGGTACTGCTTGCTCCAGCGGCCGATCTGGCGCACGAAGTAGTTGCCGGGCTTGCCGTAGTCGGCCAGGCCCACCGCCTTGACGTCCACGCTGTGCAGCGTGGCGATCACGCGGTTCATCTCGTCGTAGATGGCGGCGCGCTGATCGTTGGCCATGCCCGGCAGCGCCTGCTCCCAGAGCACGCGGCCGGCCATGAACTCCATCACGTAAAAGGCGCGGCCAATGACGGCCTCGTCCTCGCACAGCACGTGCATGCGCGCCACCGGCACACCGGTGAGGGCCAGCGCGCTCATCACGCGGAACTCGCGGTCGATGGCGTGCGCCGAGGGCAGCAGCTTCGAGGCCGGCCCCGGCTTGCTGCGCATCACATAGGCACGCGCCGGCGTGATCAGCTTGTAGGTGGGATTGGACTGGCCGCCCTTGAACTGCTCCACCGTCAGCGGCCCTTCGAAGCCGGGCATGTTGGCCGTTAGCCACCGCGCCAGGGCCGCGACGTCGAAGGCGTGCTGCTGCGACACCGGCTGCGTGCCGACGAAGTGTTCCATCGATCAGACTCCCCGCCCGTGAAGCCGGGCTGTTGCTCGTGAACCAGCCGGTCGGCGCGAGGTGGCGGACCGGGACGCTAGCGTTCGGAGATGGCCAGCAGCTTTTCGCGCGAGAGCACCACCAGCCGCGTCGGCTCCACGCGCACCGCGCCCTCGCGCTCGAAGCCCTTCAGCTCCTGGTTGACGCGCTGGCGCGAGGCGCCGAGCAGCTGCGCCAGGTCTTCCTGCGCCAGTTGCAGCCCGATGCGGATTTCCTCGCCCTGCTCGATGCCGTAGCTCTTGGCCAGCAGGATGATCTGCTTGGCCAGGCGCGCCGACAGCGGCCGTGTGTTGAGGTCTTCGAACTGGTTGAACATCAGCCGCAGGCGGCGGCAGTTCAGCCGCAGCAGCGCCTCGTACAGCTCGGGATGCTGCGCCAGCAGTTCCTTGAAGTCGGCCTTGCGAACGCACAGCAAGGTGGTGTCGCCATGCGCATCGGCATCGTGCGTGCGCGGCAAGCCGTCGAACAGCGCGATGTCGCCGAACCAGGTGCCGGGCTCGACATAGGTCAGCGTCACCTGCTTGCCCGACAGCGACACCAGCGAGACGCGCACCGCGCCCTTGGCTACGCCGCACCATTCCTCGGCCGGTGTCCCGCGCGAGGCCATCGCCGCGCCGTCGGGCATGCGCCGCACCGTTGCGCGCGACAGGATCGCCTGGCGCAAGGGTTGGGAGAGTTTGGAAAACCACGAGGCCGATTCGATGTTGTGACGCTCTTCGATTGTAAGAACCGGGGTATTCATGGCTTGTCCCAGGCGCGACAGCGGCGCCACCATCCGAAGCCTATTGTCCACGAGCGTTTTCGCCCTTGCGTGCCTCTCATCAGGAGACCTTCATGAGCCGACCCGGACTCGACTTTCCCTCGTGCCAGCAACGTGTCAGCGCGGCTGAATGGCAGACCCGCGTGGACCTGGCCGCAGCCTATCGGCTGGTGGCGCTGTTCAAGTGGGACGACCTCGTCTTCACCCACATCAGCGCGCGCGTGCCGGGCACCGAAGGCGAGTTCCTGATCAACCCCTATGGCCTGATGTTCGAGGAGATGACCGCGTCGAGCCTGATCAAGGTCGACCAGCAGGGCAACAAGCTCGAGGACTCGCCGTACCACGTGAACCCGGCGGGCTTCACGATCCACAGCGCGGTGCATGCCGCGCGGCATGACGTCCAATGCGTGCTGCACACGCACACGCTCAACGGCGTGGCGGTGTCGGCCCAGAAAGGCGGCGTGCTGCCGATCTCGCAGCAGTCGATCTTCGTGCTGTCGAGCCTGGCCTACCACGACTACGAGGGCGTGGCGCTGCGCGACGACGAGAAGCCGCGGCTGCAGCAGGACCTGGGCGACAAGACCTTCCTGATGCTGCGCAACCATGGCCTGCTGACGGTGGGCCAGACGATCGCCGACGCCTTCCTGTCGATGTACCTGTTCGAGGCGGTGTGCACGATCCAGGTCCGCGCGCAATCGGGCGGCGGCGAGCTGATTCCGGTGCACCCGGAGATCATCTCGACGGCAGGCGCGCAGTCGCGCCAGGTCACGCGCGGGCAGGGCGGGGGTGCGCTGGCCTGGCCGGGCCTGCTGCGGCGCCTGGATCGCCAGATGCCGGGCTACGACAGCTGAGTCGGCGCTGCCTGGCCACGGGCGCGGCCCGGGCGGCATTTGTAACCCTTCGTGCTAGAGTGGTTCCAGACCCCCTGGCCCGGGCGCCCACGCGCCAAATTGCCGCATGCCCTTGATTGCCCGACTGCTGCTGTTGATCGCCGGCTCGAGCTGGATGTTCGCAGTGGCGCCGGCCCATGCGGTGGGCTTTGGCAGTCCCCCGGCCAACGTGGTGCTGGGGACCGGGCTGGACATCTCGCTGCCGGTGCGGCTCGACGGCGATGAGGCGGCCGAGCTGGATTGCGTGAACGCACAGGTGCAGTTCGGTGAACGACGGGTGCCTGCGTTCAACCTGCGCTGGGCGGTCGAGCCCGGTGCGGTGGACAGCGAGCGCGTGATCCGCGTGATCTCGCTGGTGGCGGTCGACGAGCCGGTGGTCAGCGTGCAGGTGACTGTCGGTTGCACCACCCGTGTGAGCCGGCGCTTCACGGCGTTTGCCGATCCGCCGGTGGGTGGCGTGGCGGCACCGGCGGTGGCTCCGGCCGCTGCCGTTGTGCCTGCGGCGCGCGCCCCGGCACCGGTGGCCGGGGCGGCGCCGTCGGGGGCCAGTGCCACGCCGCCAGGTCGGCAGCGCGTGCCCAGGGCGCCTCGGCGCAGCACCGCCCCGTCTGCCAAGGCGGCGCCCCCCAAGCCGGCCACCGCGCCTGCGGCGGCGCGCGTGGCGACCGCGGGGCCGCGCCTGGCGCTGGAAGCCCCGGATCCCGCGGTGATGCAGAACGCCATGGCTGCGGCGCTGGCCGAGCAGCAGGCCAGTGCCGCCCAGGCTGCGCAGGCGGCCAGCGCGGCGGCGGCCGATGCGGCTTCTGCCGCCGCGCGCGTGCAGGCGCTCGAAGCGCAGGTGGCCCGGCTGCAGGCCGACGGCCAGCAGCAGCGCGAACAGCTGCAGCAGCTGCGAACCCAGGCCGGGCGCAATGACGCCGCGGGCCGCTGGCTGCCGTGGATGGGCGCGGCCCTGGCGATCAGCCTGGCGCTGGCGGGCTGGCTGGCCTGGCGGCTGCGCCGGCTGCAGCGCGAGGCCCAGTCACGCTGGTGGGCCGACGCTGCCGAGGTGCTGGCCGATGTGCGGCCCGACCCGCAGGATCCAACGCGCAAAGTGAGCGGCCTGGTGCTGCCGAGCGAAGACGCCGCCGAAGCTGCCGCGCAGCGCTTGCGGGCCGTCCCCGCGCCGCCGGACCTGGCGCTGGACCTGGAAGGCGTTGCCGACAGGACGTCCGCCGGGTGGGAGGCCGCGCACAGCCAGCCGGCCGAGACCGCGCTGAACCCGGTGACCGTCGAACCCGGCTGGCCGGCCACCAGCCCGCCACCGCGCGCGGTGTCGGCCGACGAGCTGATCGACCTGGAGCAGCAGGCCGAGTTCTTCGTGGTGCTGGGCCAGGACGAGGCGGCGATCGATCTGCTGGTGGGCCACCTGCGCGACTCCGGCGGCACCAGCCCGCTGCCCTACCTGAAGCTGCTGGAGATCTATCGGCGGCGCGGTGAGCGCGAGGCCTACGACCGCACGCGCTCGCGCTTCAACCAGCGCTTCAATGCCTACGCGCCGGAGTGGGACACCGACATGCAGCAGGGCCGCGTGCTGGGCGAGTACCCGCAGGTGTTGATGCGCCTGCGGCGCGCCTGGCCTTCGCCGATCGATGCCATGACCGAGTTGCAGACGCTGCTGTTCCGCACCGAAGGTGGCGAGCTGTTCGAGCTGCCGGCCTACCGAGAACTGCTGCTGCTGTACTCGGTGGCGCGCGACCTGCACGACCACTTCGACCAGCCGGGCGCCGATGTCGACCTGCTGCTGCCGCTGGAGGCCACCGGCTTCGAGCCGACCGCGCCGCTGCCGCAGTCGCTGGAAGTCGGTGAAGCGACGATGGTGCTGACACCCGAAGTGCGGCTCGACGGGCCGACCCAGTTCCATGCGGTCGACCTGGATCTGGGTCTCGCGCCGGTCGAGCCGACGCGGCGCGGCTAGAGCCTCCGCAGGCGGTGCAGGGCGGTGTGCAGGGTTTCGTCGCGCTTGGCGAAGCAGAAGCGCACCAGCCCCTGGTTCCGGCCGTCCCCGTAGAAGGCCGACAGCGGAATCGCCGCGACGCCGACCTCCGTGGTCAGCCAGCGGCAGAAGGCCTCCTCGTCGAGGCTGCTGATGGCCGTGTAGTCCACGCACTGGAAATAGCTGCCCTCGCTGGGCAGCAACCGGAAGCGCGTGCCGGCCAGCCCTTCGCGGAACAAGTCGCGCTTGCGCTGGTAGAACGCCGGTAGCTCGCGGTACGGCGCGGGGTCGGCCATGTAGCGCGCCAGGCCGTGCTGCATCGGCGTGTTGACCGTGAACACGTTGAACTGGTGCACCTTTCGGAACTCGGTCATCAGCGGCTTCGGCGCGGCGACGTAACCCACCTTCCAGCCGGTGACGTGGTAGGTCTTGCCGAAGCTGGAGATCACGAAGCTGCGGGCGGCCAGCTCGGGCACGGTGGCGGCACTGGCATGCGACTCGCCGTCGTAGACCATGTGCTCGTAGACCTCGTCGCTGATCAGCACCACCTCGGTCGGGCGCAGCAGCTCGGCCAGCGCCAGCATGTCGGCGCGGCGCCAGATGGTGGCGCTGGGGTTGTGCGGCGTGTTGACGATGAGCGCCTTGGTGCGGGGCGTGATGGAGGCGGCGATGGCCGCGAAATCGGGCCGGAAGCTGCCGGCCTGCAAGGGCACGCGCTTGACGATGCCGCCTGCCAGCTCGATGTTCGGCACGTAGCTGTCGTAGCAGGGGTCGAGCACGATGGCCTCGTCACCCGGGCCGACCAGCGCGAGCACCGCGGTGAGGATGGCCTGGGTGGCGCCGGCGGTGATGGTGATCTCGTCGGCGGGCTCGTAGGCGTGGCCGTACAGCGCCTCGATCTTGGCGGCCACCGCGTCGCGCAACGGGGCGATGCCGGCCATCGGCGGGTACTGGTTCAGGCCCTCGCGCATGGCCTGCGTCACGGCGTCCGAGAGACGGGTGTCGTTGTCGAAGTCCGGGAAGCCCTGGCCCAGGTTGACCGCGCCATGCTCGGCGGCCAGCGCCGACATCACGGTGAAGATGGTGGTGCCGACGCGGGGCAGGCGGCTGTGCAGGACGGGTGTTCGGGGCGTGGCGGTGTTCATGCAGGTGTCAGGCGGGTTCACAGGTCGTAGTGCTTGTCGTCGGGCTTGTCGCTGCCGCCGCCCATCACGCGGTCGATCAGCGGGCGCGTCAGGCGATCGGACAATAACTCGGAAAAGGCGTAGACGAACAGGCGCAGGTAGGCGCCGCGCTTGAAGGCGACACGGGTGGTGTTGGGGCCGAAGAGGTGGCCGGCCGGGCGCCACACCAGGTCGCCGCCGGGCGGGTCGTCGCGCACCGCCAGTTCGGCGACGATGCCCACGCCCATGCCCAGGCGCACATAGGTCTTGATCACGTCGGCGTCGATGGCCTCGAGCGCGACGTTCGGCTTCAGGCGCGCCCGCTGAAAGGCCGCGTCGATGTGCGAGCGTCCGCTGAAGGTGGGGTGGTAGGTCACCAGCGGCTCGGCGGCGAGTTGTTCGATCGTGGGCCGCTCCACCTGCGCCAGCGGGTGGCGCGCGGGCACCACCACCACATGCTGCCATTGGTAGCACGGCAGGCTGACGAGGCCCTCGACATCGGTCAGGGACTCGGTGGCGATGCCGATCTCGGCCACGTCGTCCAGCAGCATGCGCGCCACGTCGGCCGGCATGCCCTGGTGCAGTTCGACCTGCACCTTCGGAAAGCGCCGACGCAGCTGCGCCACCGGCTCGGGCAGAAAATAGCGCGCCTGCGAATGCGTGGTGGCGATCGACAGCGTGCCGGCATCCTGCTTCGAGAACTCCTCGCCGATGCGCTTGAGGTTCGCGATCTCGCGCATGATGATCTCGACCGACTTCAGCACCAGCTGTCCCGGCTCGGTGACGCGGCGGATGCGCTTGCCGTGCCGCGCGAAGATGTCGACGCCCAGTTCCTCCTCCAGCTCCAGGATGGCCTTGCTGATGCCTGGCTGCGAGGTGTGCAGGGCCTTGGCCGTCTCGGTCAGGTTCAGGTTGCGGCGCACCGCCTCCTGCACGAAGCGGAACTGGTGCAGGTTCATCGCACGGCCACCTCCGGCAGCTGTGCGGCAGCCAGCGCCACCTGGGCCATGGCGTCGATCACCGCGGCGGCTTCGCCCACCGCGGGGTGCAGGGTCCACTGCACCTGCGGATGCTCGGCCATCAACTGCGCCATCAGCGCCGGGATGTCCTTGCGCACATGGCCGCCGGCGCCCAGGAACAGCGGCAGCACATCGACGCGGCGGCATCCCGCGGCCGCCAGCTGTGCGCCGGCGGCCACCAGGCCGGGCGACATGAACTCGAGGAAGGCCAGCTGCACCGGCCTGCCCGGTGCACGCGCGCGGCATTGCGCGGCCACGGCTTCGAAGGGGCGCGCCCATTGCGGATCGCGCGCGCCATGGGCGAACAGCAGCAGGCCGGACAGGGTGTCATCGTGGTTCATCGGTACCTCACCAGCCACGCGAAAGCGGCCATCGACATCAGCAGATAGAGCAGGCTGGGCGCCGCCGCCACCAGCCAGGGCGTCCATTGCTTGAGCAGGCCGACGTGGCCCGCCACGTTGTTCAGCAACACGAAGCTGATGCCGAGCATGATGCCGCCGAAGACCTTGAAGCTGACGCCGCCCGCGCGCGCATGCAGGTAGGCGAAGGGCAGGGCCAGCGCCATCATCACCAGGCAGGCCGCGGGGTACAGCGCCTTCTTCCAGAACTGGATCTCGTGGCGCTGCGCGGCCTGGTCCTGGTCGGTCAGGTGGGCGCTGTAGCGCCACAGCTCGATCGTCGACATGGTCTGCACCGGCAGCAGCGCGGCAGCCACCACGCGCACGTTGAGCGTGCTGCGCCAGTCCAGCGCGGCCACGCTGCGGCTGACCATCGGCGTCCCCTGCTTGGCGGCCTCCGGCGTCGGCCAGTCGATCTGCTGAACGGCGCGCAGATGCCATATCCCGTCCTGGCCCACGCGGGCGGCGCCGGCCGCCAGTTGCCGCAGCAGCCGGCCGTCGGCGTCGAACTCGAAGATGCGGATGCCCTGCAGTTCCCCATTGCCGGTGATGGCCGAGACGTTGACCGAGACATTGCGAACGCCTTCGCCTTCGCCGCGCCGCTCTTTCAGCCAGGCGCCGCCGCGCTGCACCGCGAAGCCGGTGCCGCCCGCCTTCAGCAGCACCGACTCGCGCTCGGTCCAGGGCGCGACGTAGTCGCCCACCACGAACGTGAGCGCGGCGAACACCCCGCCCAGGGCCGCCAGCAGCATCAGCGCGCGGCCCGGTCCGAGACCGCCGGTGCGCAGGATCGTGAACTCGGAGGACTGGGCCAGGCGGGCCATGGCGTAGATGGTGCCGATCAGTACCGCGATCGGGAACAGCTCGTAGAAGTGGCCCGGCACTTCGAGCACGGTGCGCAGCATCAGCCGGCCCAGGGTCTGGCCATCGCGACCCACGCCGTCCAGTTCGTCGACCACGTCGATGAAGAAGAACAGCGACAGGAACGCGATGGCGACGAACGCCACCGACCAGACGATGTCACGGTACAGCAGCCGCCGCACCGTCCTCATGCGGCGCTCCCGCCAGCCGCTGCCCGGTGGCCGCGCGCGCCGGCCATCATGGCCTTGCCGTAGTCGCGCCACCAGATCAGCAGCAGGGCCATCGAGAAGGCGCCGCCATGCAGCAACAGCATCATCGGGCCCATGCCCACCCGCTCGGCCCCGATCCAGGCCTGCGACAGATTGATCATGTTGAAGTAGACGATGAAGGCCATCAGCGCGAACAGCAGGTTCCAGTTGCTCGCGCGACGCGGGTTGGTGGCGGCCAGGCCCACGCCCAGCAGCACCAGGTTGCCGGCCGCCAGCAGCAGGCCGAAGCGCCACGCCAGCTCGCCCTGGTTGCGCGGCGTGGGCTGGCGCATCAGCTCGAGTGTGGCCAGCGTCTTGGCCGGGCGTTCGGTGGCGCGGCGAACGCTGCCGTCGTCGGCCAGCACCCGGTAGCTGTCGAAGCTGGCCAGCGTGTGCGTGTGGGTGCTGCTGTTCACCTCGTTGCGCTGGCCGGACTCCAGCACCAGCATGCGGTCGTCGCCCAGCATCTCGAGCCGGCCGCTGCGCGCCGCGGTGACCGATTCCACCTCGCCCTTGCGCGTGAGGATGAACACGTTGTGGCCGTCGCTGCCTTCGTGGCTGGCGCGGTCGACGAAGAACACGCGGTTGCCGTCGCGCGAGGTCTGGAACACCCCGGGCGCGACACGCGAGAGGTCGGAGCGCTGCTCGTAGCGCTGGCGCAGCTCGGTGCCGCTGCGGTTGGCCCAGGGCCAGACGAACAGCAGCAGCACGCCCACCACCAGCAGCACCGGCCAGGCCATGCGCAGCACCGGCGCAACGATGCGCGCCAGGCCGATGCCGCTGGAGAACCAGATCACCATCTCGCTGTCGCGGTACATGCGGCCGAGCGAGACCACCACCGCGATGAACAGCGACAGCGCCAGCATCGTCGGGATGTGCTGCAGTGCGGTGTAGCCCAGCAGCAGCACCACGTCTTCCGGCGCGGCCAGGCCGTTCGCGGCCTGGCCGAGGGTGCGGATCAGCATCATCGTGATCACGATCGTCAGGATCACGACCAGCGTGGCACCGAAGCTCCGCGCCACTTCGCGACGCACAGTTGAATCGAATAACATCGTTGGCTCATCAAACCTGCACGAATTATGGACTTCCGTACCCATGTGATCGCGCCGGGGGCCACAAGCCGCTTCGGTGCCGACGCCTTGCTGATCGTGTGTGCCGGCGACGCGCTGGCCCCGGGGCTGGACGAACCGCTGGCGACCGCCGTGAACGAAGCCGTCGCGCACGGCGACTTCGCGCACAAGGCGGGCAAGCAGGCCTACCTGCGCCAGGTGCCCGGCGTGAAGGCCGCCCGTGTGATGGTGGCTGCGGTGCTGCAAAGCTCGCCCAAGGCGTTGAAGGCCGCGGTGGCCGGCGCGCTCGGCACCCTAAAGGGCCTGGGTGCCAAGCACCTGGCGGTGCTGCTGCACGGCTTCGGTCCTCTCAGTGCCGCCCATGCCGAGGCGGTGGCCACCGCCTGGGGTGACGCACTGTACGTTTACCGCACCACCAAGCCCAGTGCGCCCGCTGCGCCGGCGTTGCAGAAGCTGACGCTGCTGGCCGCCAGCAAGGCCGAAGCCACAGCGCTGGGCGAAGGCCTGGCGCGCGGCGCGGCGATCGTGGAAGGCGTCACGCTGGCACGCGAGCTCGCCAACCGGCCCGGCAACCACTGCACCCCGACGATGCTGGCCGACGAGGCCCGCAAGATGTCGCGCGCGCAAGGCCTGCGCGTCGAGGTGATGGACAAGAAGGCCATCGAGAAGCTCGGCATGGGGTCCTTCCTCGCCGTGGCGCAAGGCTCGGCCGAGCCGCCGCGCTTCATCGTGATGCATTACGAAGGCGTGCCGAAGGGTGCCGCCAAGAACGCGGCGCCGGTGGTCCTGGTGGGCAAGGGCATCACCTTCGACACCGGCGGCATCTCGCTGAAGCCCGGCCCCGAGATGGACGAGATGAAGTTCGACATGGGCGGCGCGGCCAGCGTGATCGGCACGATGCGCGCCATCGCGCAGCTCAAGCCCAAGGTCAACGTGATCGGCGTCATTGCGGCCACCGAGAACATGCCGGGGGGTCGCGCGGTGAAGCCGGGCGACGTGGTCACCAGCATGTCGGGCCAGACCATCGAGATCCTCAACACCGACGCCGAAGGCCGGCTGATCCTGTGCGACGCGCTGACCTACACCGAGCGCTTCAAGCCCGCCGCGGTGGTGGACATCGCCACGCTGACCGGTGCCTGCGTGATCGCGCTGGGCAACGTCCGCTCGGGCCTGTTCTCGGCCGACGATGGCCTGGCCACCGAGTTGCAGGCGGCGGGCGATGCGGCCCTCGACCCCTGCTGGCGCATGCCGGTGGACGAGGACTACGACGAAGCGCTGAAGAGCAATTTCGCCGACATGGGCAACATCGGCGGCCGCGCCGGCGGCGCCGTCACGGCGGCGATGTTCCTCAAGCGCTTCACCGCCAAGCTGCGCTGGGCTCACCTGGACATTGCCGGCACGGCCTGGAAGTCCGGTGCGGCCAAGGGGGCCACCGGCCGGCCGGTGGGGCTGTTGACGCACTTCGTCCTCTCGCAGGAGGGCAAGGCGCACGCCGGCAAGGGCACCGCGAAGTAAGGCGCCCGGGCAGCCCCCGCGATGCCTGAGGTGGCGTTCCACACCGGCTTGTCCGACAAGCTGGGCTACACCTGCCGCCTGCTGCGCAAGGCCTGGCGGCAGGGCGCGCGCGTCGTCGTGACCGCCGATGCGCCGACCTTGGGCAAGCTCGACAGCCTGCTGTGGACCTTCGAGCACGAGGAGTTCGTGCCGCATGCGCGGCTGCGCTCCGGCGAGCAGGTGCCCCCGGGCCTGGCCCGCACGCCGATCTGGCTGGCCGACGATGCCGACGGAGCCCGGGTCGCGGCGCTGCAGGCCACGGTGCTGGTGAACCTGGGGCCCCGCCTGGCCGCGGGCTACGAGCAGTTCGCGCGGGTCATCGAAGTCGTCGGCGACGATGCCGAGGACGCGCAGCAGGGGCGCCAGCGCTGGCGCGGCTACCAGGCCGCCGGATGCACGCCCAAGCTGCATCAGCTGGCCGCTTGACTGCGGCCCTGGGCGGCCGCCTTCTCCGCATTTACCCGCGGATGGCCATCCCGTAGTCGGCCCCTGGTCGCGGCCGCGCGTTGAGCTCCTCAGCCGAGCGCGGCGGGTGTCTTGGGCACGGGGCTTGCGTCAATCGCGACCCGAGGATTCCCGATGTGGGGCGGCTTCTCAATTGGAGTATGGTTGCGCCCGTTGAGAAACACCCTACGGACATCTTTCAAGTCTCAACATACTCATCCGGAGGTATTTGCATGCAAGTCAAGTTCAATGCGATCGTCGCTGCAGCGGCCACGCTGTTTGCCGGCGCCACGATGGCGCAGGAAATGGTGGTCAAGATCGGTCACGTTGGCCCCGTCTCCGGCGCACAGGCGCACTACGGCAAGGACAACGAGAACGGCGCGCGCATGGCCATCGACGACCTGAACAAGAAGGGCGTGACGATCGGCGGCAAGAAGGTCAAGCTCGAGCTGGTGGCCGAAGACGATGCAGCCGACCCGAAGCAGGGCACGGCCGCGGCGCAGAAGCTGTGCGACGCCAAGGTCAACGGCGTGGTGGGCCACCTGAACTCCGGCACCACGATTCCCGCCTCGACGGTGTACAACCAGTGCGGCATCCCGCACATCACCCCGTCGGCGACGAACCCCAAGCTCACGCAGCAGGGCTACAAGACCACGTTCCGCATGCTGGCCAATGACAACGCGCTGGGCGCGGGCCTGGCGCTGTATGCGGCGGACACGCTGAAGCTGAAGAAGGTGGCGATCATCGACGACCGCACCGCCTACGGCCAGGGCGTGGCGGAGGTGTTCAAGAAGACGGCGGCCTCCAAGGGCATCCAGGTGGTGGACGAGCAGTTCACGACCGACAAGGCGACCGACTTCATGGCCATTCTGACGGCCATCAAGAGCAAGGCGCCGGACGGCATCTTCTACGGCGGCATGGACCCGCAGGCCGGCCCGATGCTGCGCCAGATGGAACAGCTGGGCATGGCCAACGTGAAGTTCTTCGGCGGCGACGGCATCTGCACGGCCAAGCTGGCGGAGCTGTCCGGTGGCGCGAAGACGCTGGGCAACGTGGTGTGCGCCGAAGGCGGCGCGTCGCTGGACAAGATGCCTGGCGGCAAGGCCTGGAAGGCCGACTACGACAAGCGTTATCCGAACCAGTTCCAGGTGTACTCGCCGTACACGTACGACGCGGTGCACGTGCTGGTGGCGGCGATGCAGGCGGCCAACTCGGCCGACCCGAAGGTGTACCTGCCGAAGCTGGCGTCCATCAACTACCAGGGCGTGACCGCCAAGGTCGCGTTCGAGGCCGATGGCGAGCTGAAGAACCCGGCGATGACCCTGTACGTCTACAAGGACGGCAAGAAGTCGCCGCTGAACTAAGCCTTTCGGCTCAGTCCCAGGATCGAAGGGGCGCCAGCGGCGCCCCTTTTTCATGCCGCCTCAGCGCGCTTGCGGCGCGACGTTCCACACCCGCTCGGCATACTCGGCGATCGTGCGGTCGGCCGAGAAGGGCCCCATGCCGGCGACGTTGGCAATGGCCTTGCGCGCCCAGGCCTCGGGGTCGCGGAACAGCGCGTCGACGCGCGCATGCGTGGCCACGTAGGCCTCGTAGTCGGCCAGCAGCAGGTAGTGGTCGCCGCCCCACAGCAGGGAGTCCACCAGCGGTCGGTAGCGCGCTGGCTCCTCAGGGGAAAACAGGCCGGCGGCAATGCAGTCGAGCACCGCCTTCAGCTGCGGGTTGTTCTCGTAGATGCGCATCGGCTGATAACCCGCCGCGCGGATGGCCGCGACCTCGTGCGTGAGCTTGCCGAAGATGAAGATGTTGTCATCGCCGACGTTCTGGCGAATCTCGATGTTGGCGCCGTCGTCCGTGCCGATCGTCAGCGCACCGTTCAGTGCGAGCTTCATGTTGCCGGTGCCCGAGGCCTCGGTGCCGGCGGTGGAGATCTGCTCGGAGAGATCGGCGCCCGGCATGATGACCTCGGCCACCGAGACGCCGTAGTTCGGGATGAACACCACCTTGAGTCGGTCGCCGATGCGCGGGTCGCCGTTGACCAGGCGGCCCACGTCGTGGATCAGCCGGATGATCTGCTTGGCCATGTGGTAGCTCGACGCTGCCTTGCCCGCAAAGACCACCACGCGCGGCTGCCAGTCGGCCTGCGGCTGCGCCAGGATCGCGCGGTAGCGCGTCACCGCATGCAGCAGGTTCAGCAGCTGGCGCTTGTACTCGTGGATGCGCTTGACCTGCACGTCGAACAGCGCGGCCGGGTTCACCACGACGCCGGTGGTCTGGTGGATCAGCGCGGCCAGGCGCTGCTTGTTGACCAGCTTCACGTCGCGGAAGGCCTGGCGGAAGCCGGCATCGTCGGCCAGCGGCAGCAGCTGCTTCAGCTGGCCCAGGTCGCGGCGCCAGCCGGTGCCCAGGCGCTGGTCCAGCAGCGCAGCGAGTCCCGGATTGGCCTGCGCCAGCCAGCGCCGCGGCGTCACGCCGTTGGTCAGGTTGGTGAAGCGGTCCGGCCACAGACTGGCGAAGTCCGCGAAGATGGTCTGCACCAGCAGGTCGCTGTGCAGTTGCGACACGCCATTGACCTTGTGGCTGCCGACGATGGCCAGGTGCGCCATGCGCACGCGACGCTCGCCGTGTTCGTCCACCAGCGAGAGCCGGCGCAGGAAGTCGGCGTCGCCTGGCCGGTGCGCGCCGGCCTCCAGCAGGAACTCGTGGTTGATGCGGAAGATGATTTCCAGGTGACGCGGCAGCACATGCTGCATCAGCGCCACCGGCCAGGTCTCCAGCGCCTCGGGCATCAGCGTGTGGTTCGTGTAGCTGAACACGCGCTGCGTGATGCGCCAGGCCGGCGCCCAGCTGAAGCCATGCTCGTCGACCAGCAAGCGCATCAGCTCGGCCACACCGATGGCCGGGTGCGTGTCGTTCAGGTGGATCGCGACATGGTCGGCCAGCTGCGTGAGCTGGCCATGCTCGGCCAGGTGGCGCGCGACGATGTCCTGCAGCGAGGCCGAGGTGAAGAAGTACTCCTGGCGCAGGCGCAGCTCGCGGCCGGCCGGCGTGCTGTCGTTGGGGTACAGCACCCACGAGATGTTCTCGAACTGGTTCTTGTACTCGGCGGCGCGCGCATAGTCGCCGCTGTTGAAGGCCTGCAGGTCCATGTGCGCCGGCGCCGCGGCCCGCCACAGCCGCAGCGTGGCCACGCGTTGGGTGGCATGGCCGGGGATCACATGGTCGTAGGCCTTCGCGCTGACCTCGCCGGCATGGCGCCACAGCGGCGGCGACTCGGGCGACTCCGAGCGCTCGACCCAGCCGCCGAAGCGCACCGGGTACGCCAGTTCGGGCCGCGGGAATTCCCAGGGCGTGCCATCGGCCAGCCAGGGGTCGGGATGCTCGACCTGGCGTCCGCCCTGGATGGTCTGGGCGAACATCCCGAATTCGTAGCGGATGCCGTAGCCATACGAGGGCAGACCCAGCGTGGCCATCGAATCGAGGAAGCAAGCCGCCAGACGGCCAAGGCCGCCATTGCCCAGCGCCGCGTCCGGCTCCTGGGACTGCACGTCTTCCAGCGAGCGGGCATGCCGGGCCAGGTCGGCGGCGCAAGGGCCACCGAGCTGCAGCGCCGCCAGCGCGTTGCCGAGGCTGCGGCCGATCAGGAACTCCATCGACAGGTAGTACACCCGGCGCGCCTTGGCGGCACGGTCGGCCGCGTCGCCGGCCACCCATCGGCGCGAGAGCTCTGAGCGCGCCACCTGGCTGACCGCCGCCATCAGGTCGCGGGTGCTGGCCTGCGACGGCTCGACGCCGACGGTGTGCAGCAGATGGCGTTCGATGCGTTCAGCGACCGGGCCGGCTTCGGCAGCGCTGGGAAGGGTGGGGGCCATGGATGTCCTCGCTGGTGCTGGGCACGTCGTGTGCCGCAGACGGAAATGCATTATTCATGCCCCGGTCGGCGTTGCCACCCGGCCAGCCATGGCACCATGGCATGAGCCGGCCGCGGTGCAGCGGACCGGCACCGACGACGGAGACTTCCCATGGCCGCCAGCGAACTCGCCTCCAGCCTCGACCTTCCGAAACGCGCGGTGGCGCTGGTGCTCGCCGGCGGCCGCGGCAGCCGGCTCAAGCAGCTGACTGATCGGCGCGCGAAGCCGGCGGTGTACTTCGGCGGCAAGTTCCGCATCGTCGATTTCGCGCTGTCGAACTGCCTGAACTCCGGCATCCGCCGCATCGGCGTGATCACGCAATACAAGAGCCACAGCCTGCTGCGCCACCTGCAGCGTGGCTGGGCTTTCCTGAAGACCGAGATGAACGAGTTCGTCGACCTGCTGCCGGCACAGCAGCGGGTCGACGAGGAAAGCTGGTACCGCGGCACCGCCGATGCGGTCTACCAGAACCAGGACATCCTGGCGGCCTACGGCGCCGACTACATCGTGGTGCTGGCCGGCGACCACATCTACAAGATGAACTACGCGCTGATGCTGGCCGACCACGTCGCGCAGGGGCGCGAATGCACGGTGGCCTGCATCGAGGTGCCGCGCATGGAAGCCACCGCGTTCGGCGTGATGCACATCGATGCGCAGCGCCGCATCCTCGACTTCGTCGAGAAGCCGGCCGACCCGCCGGCCATGCCCGGCAAGCCGGACCGGGCGCTGGCCAGCATGGGCATCTACGTGTTCAACGCGCGCTACCTGTACCGCGAGCTCGAGCGCGACATGAACGACCCGAACTCGAGCCACGACTTCGGCAAGGACATCATCCCGAATGCGGTGCGCAACGGCCATGCGGTGGCACACCCCTTCGACATGAGCTGCGTCGGCACCAAGCCGGGCTCGCCGCCGTACTGGCGCGACGTGGGCACGATCGATGCGTACTGGGACGCCAACATCGACCTGACCGCCACCGTGCCCGAGCTGAACCTGTACGACACGCGCTGGCCGATCTGGACCTACCAGCCGCAGCTGCCGCCGGCCAAGTTCGTGCACAACCAGGACGACCGGCGCGGCATGGCGATCGAGTCGCTGGTGTCCGGCGGCTGCATCGTCTCCGGTCGCGCGTTCCGCACACTGCTGTTCTCGAACGTGCGGGTGCACTCGCATTCGGAGGTCAACTGGTCGGTGCTGCTGCCGGGCGTCACCGTCGGCCGTGGCGCCCGCCTGAATCGCGCGGTGGTCGATCGTGGCTGCACCATTCCGGACGGCATGGTGATCGGCGAAGACGCCGTGCTCGATGCGCAGCGCTTCTATCGCAGCGAGCAGGGCATCACGCTGGTGACGCGCGGCATGCTGGAGGCGCTGGCGAAGTGAAGCCCGATGCGACCGGTGCGCTGCGCGTGCTGCACGTGGCAGCCGAGATCTACCCGTTGATCAAGACCGGCGGCCTGGCCGATGTGGTGGCCGCGCTGCCGCCGGCCCTGGCCGCACAGGGTGCCGACGTCCGCCTGCTGCTGCCCGGACTCCCGGCCATCCTGGACGCCGTGGAATCGCCCCGGCAGGTGATCGACATCGGCCCCTGCTTCGGTGCCTTGCGGGTGCGGCTGCTGCTGGGCCGCATGCCGGTGACGCACCTGCCGGTCTATGTGATCGACGCACCGCACCTGTACCGCCGCGAGGGCGGCCCCTACCAGGCCCGCGACGGCAGTGAATGGCCGGACAACCAGCGCCGCTTCGCGCTGCTGGGCTGGGTGGCCGCGCACCTGGCCGCGGGCGATGCCGACGCCGCGTGGGCGCCGCACGTGCTGCATGCGCACGACTGGCATGCCGCGCTGTGCTGCGCCTACATCGCCGACCATCGCCCCACCGCCGCGGCTTCGGTCTACACAGTGCACAACATGGCCTTCCAGGGCCTGTTCCCGCATGACGACTGGGCGCTGCTCGGGTTGCCCTCGCGCTTCATGGCGCCGCAGGGGCTGGAGTTCCATGGCCAGCTCTCGTTCATGAAGGCGGGGCTGAAATTCGCCGACCGGGTCACCACCGTCAGCCCGAGCTATGCGCGCGAGATCGCCACGCACGAATTCGGCTGCGGCCTGGACGGCGTGATCCGCGGCCGCGCGGCGGATGTGTCGGGCATCCTCAACGGCATTGACGACCAGGTATGGAACCCGGCCACCGATGCCGCTCTGCATACGCGTTATGACGCCGAACGGCTGGAAGGCAAGCGCGCGTGCCGCCGCGCGCTGCAGGCCAGCCTGGGCCTGGCGCAGGACGATGCCGCGCTGCTGGTGACCGTGGTCAGCCGCCTGACCTGGCAAAAGGGCCTGGACCTGGTGCTCGGCGCCTTGCCGGCGCTGGTGCAGCAGGGCGTGCAGTTTGCCGTGCAGGGCACCGGCGAGCCGGCGCTCGAGGCCGCATTCCGCGCTGCGCAGCAGGCCCACCCGGGGCGGGTTCACGTGCACGTCGGCTACGACGAGACCCGGGCTCACCAACTGGTGGCCGGCGCGGACGCGATCGCGGTGCCCTCCCGCTTCGAGCCCTGCGGGCTGACGCAGATGTACGGCCTGCGCTATGGCACCGTGCCGCTGGTGCGGCGCGTCGGCGGCCTGGCCGACACGGTGCACGACGGCATCACCGGCCTGGTGTTCGATGCCGCGACGGCCGACGCCTTCCATGCCTGCGTGCAGCGGGCGCAGGCCCTGCGTGGCAACGAGGCCGCCTGGCAGACCGTGATGCGCCGCGGCATGGTGCAGGACTTGTCCTGGGCCGGGCCGGCGCAGGAATACCTGGCGCTGTATGCCCAGGCCCGGCAGGCGCGGGCGGAGTCGCCGCGCGTCGCACTGGGGTGAGTCAGGTCGCCGGCGGCAGGTAGTCCAACCCCGTCTGCAGCAGCCCCATCAGTTCGACACTGTGGCTGTTGAGCTCGCTGTGGCAGGCCAGTGCCGCCAGCGCGGCCGGCGTGAAGCTGCCGTTGTCCAGCAGGGCCGTGTACTGGGCCAGCTCGGCCGCACTCGGCGCGCTGCCGACGACGTTCTGGTAGACCAGACGCACGATGTCGGCATGCGCGTGTGAGCCCGCCAGCTGTTCAAACTGAGGCGTGCTGATGGCGGCGGCGACCAGCGCCTCGTAGCCCATGCCCTGGTCCATCAGCTTCAGCCCGATGCCGGCAAAGACCGGATTGGCCAGACCCTGCTGGCCGAACAGCCCGCGCAGGATCTGCGCCACCTGGCCGGCCGGCTCGTTGGCAGCGGTGTCGTAGGCCACCGCGCCGTCGCTGAACTGCAGGCGCTCGATGCCTTGCAGGGTGTCGCGCCCGTCGCTGCCCTGGCGGTCCTCGACGGTCCAGGGGCCGCTGCCGCGCTGCACGGCATAGCGCGCCCGCGGGCCGGCAAAGCAGGCGGTGTCGAAGCCTGCACCGCCATCGACCAGGTCGTCGCCGGCGCGGCCGTCCAGGCTGTCGTTGCCCCGCATGCCGTGCAGTTCATTGGCCGCATCGTTGCCGAGCAGGCTGTCAGCGCCATCGCCGCCCCAGGCCTGCTCGATCTGCGTGCCGGTGGCGATTGTGAACGGCTGGCCGGCAATCCGACCGACCGCGCCGGGCTGCAGGTCGATCAGGCTGTTGCCGGTGACCATCGAGGCGTTCACCGTGTCGTGGCCGCCGCTGTCGCTCAAGGTGCCGCGCGCCGGCAACGAGGCCAGCGTCTGGGCGTACTCGTCGGAATAGAAGTAGGTGTTGTCGTCGCTGGCGGGCCTGCCGACCAAATTGAGCGTCCAGTCGTCCAGCGTGCCGGACTCTCCGGTCTTCAGGTCGTACACCGTCAGCGACCACTCGCCGAGCGAAGACTCGCCCAGGCTCAGCACCGTGTCGAAGGTGAAGTGGATGTCGTCCTGGTCATTGCCGAAGGCGGTGAGGGGCACCTGCCCGGGGCGCGAGAGCAGCCAGCTCGAGGTGCCGGAGGGAGACTCCAGCAGCAGGGCCAGGTCCCCGATGTGGCCATGCGTGATGTCAACCGTGACCTCGGCCCGCTCGACGACGAGGGGCTGCTGGATCGTCACGCTCTGCCTCACCGAGGACGTGCCGTCCGGAATGGCCACCGCCGTGTGCCGGCTCGCGCTGAGCTCCACGTCGTTGGCCGAGGTGGCCGGGCTGCCGCGCCAGCTCTCGGCCAGGCGCACCGCGGCGCGGCCGTCGACGAGGCCGAAGCCCAGGTCGTGGGTCTCCGCGTCATAGTGAAGACCGCCGCCGTTCCAGTCGGCCGCACCGTTCGTGCGCCACAGTTCCTGCTCGCCCCCGGTGATATGGGCGCTGTAGGCCAGGATCTGCTGCACGTCGCGGTAGCCCAGCTCTGGGTTGGCCTGCAGCATCAGCGCCACCACGCCCGACACCACCGGCGCCGAGAACGAGGTGCCGGCCGCGCGCACCGTGTCGCCTTCGCTCAGGCCCAGGGTGCCGGCGCGGTCGGTGGTCAGGATGTTGCCGAGGTCGTCCCGGCCGCCCCCGTCGCCGCCCGGCGCCGCGACCAGGATCGAGGCGCCCGGCGAGCTGTACGAGGTGACTTCGCCGAACACGTCGGTGGCGGCCACGGTGATGATGTAGCGGCTGTTCTGGAAGTTGTGCAGGTTGGTGTCGTCGCCGAACGAGAAGCTGTTGCCGGCCGACTGCACGACCACGGTGCCCAGGCCATGCCGGCCTTCCTCGGCCAGGGCCTTCAGCGCGGCACCGCTGGCGCGGAAGGCGTCGTCCAGGAAGTTGTCTTCGAAGGCCCAGGGTGCGGACAGGTAGTACTGCGGCGCATAGCCCCAGCTGTCGTTCAGGATGTCGAGTTGCTTCGCATAGCCGAAGGCATTGGCGATCTCGGCTGGCGTGGAGCTCTTGTCCAGCGGCGAGTACAGCGAGACCAGCGTTGCGCCATAGGCCACGCCGACCCCGTCGATGCCATTGCGCGCCGCGCCGATCACCCCGGCCACCAGGGTGCCGTGGTTGTCGCCGCTGCCGACCGGCGCGCCGCCGGCGGCCAGGTCGGCCGTGCGGCGGCCCGCGGCCTGGTCCGTGTTGGGCTGCAGGTCGGGCAGGGTCGCATCGATGCCCTGGTCGAACACGCCGATGCGCACGCCAGCGCCGGTGTAGTCGGGCCACACGGCCAGCACGTCGGCGCCAGGGCCCGGATAGAGGTGCCATTGCTGCGCCTGCAGCGGGTCCGCCGGCGGCGTGCCGGCCAGCGCGTCGTCGTCGGTGATCAGCACCAGCGTTTCCGAATTGCCGATCTGCACCCCGTTCGCATTGCTCAGGCGCAGGTGGAACCCTTCGGTCGGTTCGACGATCCCGTCGTCGGGCAGCGACACGGTGACCAGCAGTTCGCTCTGCCCGGGCTCGATGAGGATGTCGCGGGTGAACGCCACGATGTCAGCCGGATCGCTGGCCGTGCTGTCGGCGGCCACCGTGAGCGTGGCCTTCACCGGTTGTGTGGACACGCCGCCGAGATCCAGGCGCACGGTGAACGAGCCGCTGCCCTCCGCGACCGACAGCTGTTCGGGCAGCGACAGTTCCGGGGCGGTGCTCGTCGTGAACCGATAGCCGTCGAACGCCGCGTTCGGCTGGTTCTGGGCATCGAGCACGGCGCCGGCGGGCAGTTCGAGGTGGTAGGTGGTGCCGCGGGCGAGGGTGGCGCTGGGATCGACGACGAGGTTGTTGCCCGAGAACTTCAGTCGCCCGCTGCTCGCCACGTCGAAGCGCTCGACCTCGTTGCCCGCGGCGTCGCGCAGCACGATGCTGCCGCTGCCGGCATGCACCGGCTCGCTGAAGGTCAGCCGCAGGTTGCCGCCTGCGCTCGCGGTGTGCGAGCCGTTCTCGGGGCCGAAGGCAATGGGCGAGGGCGGGGCGGTCGTGGTGAACAGCGTCGCCAGGAACTGCTCGTCGGCGAAGTACAGCGATTCGATGTTCTTCAGGTGGTCCGTGCCATCCAGTGGCGTGCTGACCGTGAGCCAGCCGGTCGCCGCGTCGTAGCGGATCGTCGCCTCCTCGATGCCGCTGAAGAAGCTGGCGTAGTCGTAGCCACCCTGGCCGTCGATGGTGTCGTCGCCCTCTTCGCCGAAGAAGTAGTTCTGCAGCGCGTCGCCACTCAGCGTGTCGTCATAGGCCGAGCCGAAGAGGCTCTCGATCGACACCAGCGTGTCGGTGCCGTCCGCGCCGGTGGCTCGCCCGGACTGCAGGTCCGCCTGCACCGCGCCATCGGCGAAGGTGTAGTCCGCCGTGTCGACGCCCAGGCCGCCGTCGAGGCGATCGTCGCCCGTCCCGCCGGCCAGCACATCGTCGCCATTGCTGCCGCGCAGCTGATCATCGCCCGCGTCGCCGAACAGGCGGTTGTCGCTGACATCACCGCTGAGGCTGTCGTTGAATGGCGAGCCCCAGACATCCTCGATGGCGACCAGGGTGTCGTTGCCCGACGCGCCGGTCACCTTGCCGCTGCCCAGGTTGACGGTCACGGGGCCGGTGGCCTCGAAGTACACCGCCACGTCTTCGCCGCCGCCGCCATCCAGGCGGTCGTCACCGGCCATCCCGGCGAGCACGTCGTCGCCGTCGTAGCCCTTGAGCGTGTCGTTGCCGGCCGTGCCGATGAGGTAGTCGGTGGCGTCGGTGCCGGTGATCAGATCGGCCGGACCGGGCCCGGCATGGGTGGCGGGCCGCAGGCCGATGGCAGCTGCGGGGCCGCGCGCTTTGGCGGTCATGCTGTTGTTCCTCCCTGGACGCAGCATCATCGCACCGGTCGCACCCCCTCGATTGAGGGGCGAGCCGGCGGCCGGCGTTCGATGGCGTCTGAAGTGAGCGTCCCGCTCGGAGCCTCATGCCCCCGCGAGGCGCCCGATCCATTCGTGCAGGGCCAGCCGCGTGAGGGCAAAACCGTCGGTGGTGGGCAGCCAGTCGGCCGGCCTCAGGCCGTTGCGTTGCAGCATGCCGACCGGTGCCGGCACGAGCGTGATGGCCGCGGCGTTTGCGGTGATGGCACGCTGGAATGCTGCGAGCGCGCGACGCTGATGGAAGCCATGCGTCACCAGCACGATCTGGCGGATGCCTTCCGCGCGCAGCAGGGCCACGCTGTGGAGGGCGTTCTCGTTGGTGTCGCGCGAGCGGTCTTCAGCCCAGCGCAGCGTCATGCCGAAGTCACGCTCGGCCACCACGCGCGCGATGGCCGCTTCGGTCGGGCCGGCATCGCCACCGTAGCCGATGCCACCGCTGTAGGCCAGCGGCTGGCCGGTCTGTCGGGCGAGCCAGACGCCATAGCGCAGCCGCGCCAGGGTCAGTGCCGACACATCGGGCTGGCCATAGTCCAGCGCATGCACCTGTCGTCCGGCGCCGAGCACCAGCACCACCGTGTGCGGCTGTCCTTTCAGGGCCTGGATCTGGGCAGCCTGCAGCGCGGGCGGCGGCTGCGTCAGGCCATCGATCAGGGTGACGCCCAGCGCGGTGGTGCAGCTCAACCACAGCCCCGACAGTCCGGCCAGCAGCAGGGGCCAGCCGAAGCGGCGCTGGCGGCGCAAGCGCCAGCCGCCGAACAAGGCCAGCAACAGCAGCGGCAACGGTGGCAGTGCCAGCACGTTGACCAGCGGCTTCCAGGCCTCGATGCCGAGCGTGACGAAGAGCTGGTTCATCGGGCCGTGTGCAGCCCGATGCACACGGCCCGGCGCTGGCGGTCGGCTAGAATGCGCGGCTTGCCTTCAAGGACCTGCGCATCGCGCGGGTCTCGCATCCCTGCGGAGGGATGGATGAGTGGTTTAAGTCGCACGCCTGGAAAGCGTGTGTGGGTTAACAGCCCACCGCGGGTTCGAATCCCGCTCCCTCCGCCACCTTCACGCCTGGCCTGGCACCCCTTCATCGGGTCGCGCCGCCGGCGCGTTGCATGACCGCCATCGCACTGGCAATCAGCGCCGACACCTCGGTCATGTTGCCGGGCACGATCATCGTGTTGTTCGTGCGGGCCAGGCCACCGTAGGCATCGATGGCCTTCTCGGCCACCTTCAACTGCACGGCTTCGGCGCCACCTGGCTGCTGGATCGATCCGGCGATCTTGCGGATGGCGTCGGCGGTGGCCTCGGCGACCGCGGTGATGGCCGCGGCTTCGCCCAGCGCCTTGTTGATCTCGGCCTGCTTCTCGCCTTCGGAGCGTGCGATCGAGGCTTCACGCTCGCCGGTGGCGATGTTGATCTGCTCCTGGCGCCGGCCTTCGGACGCGGCGATCAGCGCGCGCTTCTCGCGCTCGGCAGTGATCTGCGCCTGCATGCTGCGCAGGATCTCGGCCGGGGGCGTCAGGTCCTTGATCTCGTAGCGCAGCACTTTCACGCCCCAGTTCAGCGCGGCCTCGTCGAGCGCCTGCACCACCGAGGCGTTGATGGCCTCGCGTTCCTCGAAGGTGCGGTCCAGTTCCATGCGGCCGATCACGCTGCGCAGCGTGGTCTGCGCCAGCTGCGTGATCGCGACGATGTAGTTCGACGAACCGTAGCTCGCCCGCATCGGGTCGGTGACCTGGAAGTACAGGATGCCGTCGACGGTGAGCTGGGTGTTGTCCTTCGTGATGCAGACCTGGCTCGGCACGTCCAGCGGAATTTCCTTCAGCGAATGGCGGTAGGCCAGCCGGTCGACGAAGGGCACCAGGAAGTTAAGCCCCGGCGTCAGCGTGGCGTGGTACTTGCCCAGCCGTTCGACGACCCAGGCGTTCTGCTGCGGCACGACCTTGATCGAGCGCACGACGAAGATGGCGGCCAGGATCAACAGCACCAGCGCGACGATTTCCATGACCAGAGACTCCAGGAAGGGGTAAGGGAAGCGGGCAGGGGGCTCAGGCGGCGGGGCGGTCCAGCAGTAGCCGGCTGCCCTGGACCGCACGGATCACATGCTCGCCAGGGCGTGGGTGACCCTGGCCTGCAAAGTGAGCGTCCCAGCCCGCGCCACGGTACTGTACCCGTGCACTGCCGTCGGGCTGCCAGTGCGCCACCTGCACGGTGGCGCCTATGTCGAGGTTGAGGTCGGGGCTGCTGGTGACGTCACCTGTCGGCCGTGGTCGCTTCCAGTGCCACACCACGACCGCGCCGCCGCCGACCAGTGCGCCCAGCACCAGCTGGGCGTTCGAGCCCAGCCCCAGGTGTGCCGCCACCGCGGCGGCAGCGCTGCCGACGGCGAGCATCAGCAGGTAGAAAGTGCCGGTGGCGAGCTCCGCCGCGACCAGCGCGCCGGTGATCAGCCACCACCAGGTGGGGGCGTTCCAGTTCATGCGTCACCGCCTTGTCGGACAGACAGGAATGCGGTCAGTGTAGCCAGCGGCCGGCCTTCATCAAGCGGTGACCCGGCGGCCCTACACTTCGCCCTCCGCCGATTTCCGACCCCCTCGCTCCGAAGGAGCCTCCCGATGCTGCGCTTCCGCTTTCCCATCGTCATCATCGACGAAGACTACCGCTCGGAGAACACCTCCGGCCTCGGCATCCGCGCGCTGGCGCAGGCCATCGAGAAGGAGGGCATGGAGGTGCTGGGCGTCACCAGCTACGGCGACCTGAGCCAGTTCGCGCAGCAGCAGAGCCGCGCCTCGGCCTTCATCCTGTCGATCGACGACGAGGAGTTCACGCCCGGCCCCGAACTCGACCCCGCGGTCTTGAGCCTGCGCAAGTTCATCGAGGAAATCCGCTTCAAGAACTCCGACATCCCGATCTACCTGTACGGCGAGACGCGTACCTCGGAGCACATCCCGAACGACATCCTGCGCGAGCTGCACGGCTTCATCCACATGTTCGAGGACACGCCGGAGTTCGTGGCCCGGCACATCATCCGCGAGGCCCGCAGCTACCTCGACGGGCTGGCGCCACCGTTCTTCAAGGCGCTGATGGACTATGCGCAGGACGGCTCGTACTCCTGGCACTGCCCCGGGCATTCAGGCGGCGTCGCGTTCCTGAAGAGCCCGGTCGGCCAGATGTTCCACCAGTTCTTCGGCGAGAACATGCTGCGCGCGGACGTCTGCAACGCGGTGGAAGAACTGGGCCAGCTGCTTGACCACACCGGCCCGGTGGCGGCCAGCGAGAAGAACGCGGCGCGCATCTTCAATGCCGACCACTGCTTCTTCGTCACCAACGGCACCAGCACCTCGAACAAGATGGTGTGGCACCACACGGTGGCGCCGGGCGACGTGGTGGTCGTCGACCGCAACTGCCACAAGAGCATCCTGCACTCGATCATCATGACCGGCGCGGTGCCGGTGTTCATGACGCCGACGCGCAACCACTTCGGCATCATCGGCCCGATTCCCGAGAGCGAGTTCTCGCCCGAGACCATCCGCAAGAAGATCGCCGCGAACCCGCTGCTGGCCGGGGTCGACGCGAAGAAGGTCAAGCCGCGCATCCTGACGCTGACGCAGAGCACCTACGACGGCGTGCTCTACAACACCGAGACCATCAAGGCCAAGCTCGACGGCTACGTCGACACGCTGCACTTCGACGAGGCCTGGCTGCCGCATGCCGCGTTCCACAAGTTCTACGGCAGCTACCACGCGATGGGCAAGAACCGCCCGCGCCCGAAGGAGGCGATGGTCTACGCCACGCAGAGCACGCACAAGCTGCTGGCCGGCATCAGCCAGGCCAGCCAGGTGCTGGTGCAGGACTCGCAGACGCGGAAGCTCGACTTCCACCTGTTCAACGAGGCCTACCTGATGCACACCAGCACCTCGCCGCAATACTCGATCATCGCCAGCTGCGACGTGGCCGCGGCGATGATGGAGCCGCCCGGCGGCACCGCGCTGGTCGAGGAGAGCCTGAAGGAAGCGCTGGACTTCCGCCGTGCGATGCGCAAGGTCGAGAAGGACTTCGGCAAGGACTGGTGGTTCAAGGTCTGGGGCCCGGACAAGGGCGTCAGCGACGACGTCGGCGAATCGGCCGGCTGGGTGCTGAAGGCCAACGAGAAGTGGCACGGCTTCGGCAACCTGGCGCCCGGCTTCAACCTGCTCGACCCGATCAAGAGCACGATCATCACGCCGGGGCTGGACGTGAGCGGCAAGTTCGCCAAGACCGGCATCCCGGCGGCCATCGTCACCAAGTTCCTGGCCGAGCATGGCGTGGTGGTCGAGAAGACCGGGCTCTACTCGTTCTTCATCATGTTCACGATCGGCATCACCAAGGGCCGCTGGAACACGCTGCTCACCGCGCTGCAGCAGTTCAAGGACGACTACGACAAGAACGCGCCGCTGTGGCGCATCCTGCCCGAGTTCTGCCAGCACCAGCCGCGCTACGAGCGCATGGGCCTGCGCGACCTGTGCCAGGCCATCCACGAGACTTACGCCAAGGGCGACATCGCGCGGCTGACGACCGAGATGTACCTGTCCGACCTGCAGCCGGCGATGAAGCCCAGCGATGCCTTCGCGCGCATCGCGCACCGCGACACCGAGCGCGTCGACATCGACCAGCTCGAAGGCCGCATCACCACCTCGCTGCTGACGCCGTACCCGCCGGGGATTCCGCTGCTCATCCCCGGGGAGCGCTTCAACCGCAAGATCGTGCAGTACCTGCGCTTCACGCGCGAGTTCAATGCCCGCTTCCCCGGCTTCGACACCGACGTGCACGGCCTGGTCGAGATCGACGACGGCCAGGGTGGCCGCCGCTACGCCGTGGACTGCGTGAGGAATTGAGGGTACCGGCCGTCAGGCGGCCGGTGCCAACGACTACGTGGGGTTGCTCACGGCGACGTGGCTGAAGCCGCCGTCGACGTAGACGATCTCGGCGCTGATGCCGGCGGCCAGGTCGGACAGCAGGAAGGCCGCTGCGTTGCCGACGTCGTCGATCGTGATGGTGCGGCGGATCGGCGTGTTGGCGGCGAACTCGGTCAGCAGCTTGCCGAAATCCTTGATGCCCGAGGCTGCCAAGGTCTTGATCGGGCCGGCCGAGATGCCGTTCACCCGCACGCCCTTGGCGCCGATGCTCTGCGCCAGGAAGCGCACGCTCGATTCGAGCGAGGCCTTGGCCAGGCCCATCGTGTTGTAGTTCGGCACATAGCGCATCGCGCCCAGGTAGCTCAGCGTCAGCAGCGCAGCGCCCGGGCGCAGGCGCGGCAGCGCGGCCTTGGCCATGGCCGGAAAGCTGTAGGCCGAGATGTCGTGCGCAATGCGGAAGTTCTCGCGCGTCAGGCCGTCGAGGAAATCGCCGGCAATCGCCTCGCGCGGGGCGAAGGCGATGGCGTGGACGAAGCCATCGAACTGATCCCAGTGCTGGCCGAGGTCGGCGAACAGGCGCTCGATCTGCGCGTCGTCCCCGACATCGCAGTCGAACACCAGCTGCGAGCCGAACTCGGCGGCGAATTCGGTGATGCGCTCCTTGAAGCGCTCGCCCACGTAGCTGAACGCCAGTTCGGCGCCTTCGCGATGGCAGGCGCGGGCGATGCCGTAGGCGATCGAGCGGTTGTTCAGCACTCCGGTGATCAGCAGTCGTTTGCCGGCGAGAAAGCCCATGGGTCGCGATCCGATTTGACGAGGGGCAGGATTCTGGCACGTTGGCCTGCGCCCACCCCCCAGGCTTGCGGGCGGTGTTCCCGCGGGCTACAATTCGCGCTTTCGCTGTTGGGCAAAAGTGGGCGGATTCATCCAGCCCATTTTTTTTGCTCGACCGCGATTTGTGCTTTTTTGCTTTCCTTTTTTCGCAGCAGGGATCTTCGCAGCAGCAATGAGTGGGCAGGCCGCCATCGAGCGTACCGTCACCGGCATGGGTTACGAGCTCGTCGACATCGAAAGGTCGGCGGGCGGCTTGCTGCGCGTGACGATCGACCGGCTGCCCGGCCAGGCGTACGAGACCGGTCCCGGCGAATCGGTGCTGGTCGAGGACTGCGAACGCGTCACCCGGCAGCTGCAGTACGTGCTCGAAGTCGAGGCGGTGGACTACGGTCGGCTCGAGGTGTCGTCGCCCGGCCTGGATCGGCCGCTGAAGAAGCCGGCGGACTACCAGCGCTTCGCCGGCAGCGAGGTCGAGCTCACCTTGCGCGAAGCGTTCCAGAACCGCAAGAAGTGGCGCGGCCTGCTGCAGGCGCGGGACGACGGTGGCTGGCGCCTGGTGCTGCCGCCGCCCGAAGCGCCCGGCAAGAACCGCAAGAAGGCCGCGGCCGAGACGGCGCCGGCCCCCGAGCAGGCTTTGGAATTTGCACTCGATGAAGTGCGCGAGGCACGGCTGGTGCCGGTGGTCGACTTCAAGGGTCGGCGCCGCGCAGCAGGCCCGGCCCAGGAGAACGACGGAGGTCAGAACTGATGAACCGCGAAATGTTGATGCTGGTCGATGCCATCTCGCGCGAGAAGAGCGTGGACCGCGATGTCGTGTTCGGCGCGGTCGAAGCCGCGCTGGCGCAGGCCACCAAGAAGCTCCATGGCGGTGAAGTCGACATCCGCGTTTCGGTCGACCGTGAAACCGGCGACTACGAGACCTTCCGTCGCTGGCACGTGGTGCCGGACGAAGCCGGCCTGCAGTTGCCCGATTCCGAGATCCTGCTGTTCGAGGCCAAGGAGCAGATTCCCGACATCGAGGTCGACGACCACATCGAGGAGCCGATCGAGTCGGTGCCGATCGGTCGCATCGGCGCGATGGCGGCCAAGCAGGTCATCCTGCAGAAGATCCGCGATGCCGAACGCGAGACGCTGCTCAACGACTTCCTGTCGCGCGGTGACAAGATCTTCGTCGGCACCGTCAAGCGCCTCGACAAGGGCGACATCATTGTCGAGAGCGGCCGGGTCGAAGGGCGCCTGAAGCGCAGCGAGATGATCCCGAAGGAGAACCTGCGCACCGGCGACCGCGTGCGCGCCTTCATCGCCGGCATCGACCCCACCGCGCGCGGCCCGCAGATCATGCTGTCGCGCTCGGCGCCTGGCTTCATGATGGAGCTGTTCGCGCAGGAAGTGCCCGAGATGGAGCAGGGCCTGCTCGAGATCAAGAGCTGCGCGCGTGACGCCGGCTCGCGCGCCAAGATCGCCGTGGTGTCGCACGACAAGCGCGTCGATCCCATCGGCACCTGCGTCGGTGTGCGCGGCTCGCGCGTCAATGCCGTCACCAACGAGCTCGCCGGCGAGCGCGTCGACATCGTGCTGTGGTCGGAGGACCCGGCCCAGTTCGTGATCGGCGCGCTGGCCCCGGCCAACGTGCAGTCGATCGTCGTCGACGAAGAGAAGCACGCGATGGACGTGGTGGTCGACGAGGAGAACCTCGCGATCGCGATCGGCCGCGGCGGCCAGAACGTGCGCCTGGCGTCCGAGCTGACCGGCTGGCGCATCAACATCATGACCGCCGAGGAATCGCAGGCCAAGCAGGCCGTCGAGAGCGATTCCATCCGCAAGCTCTTCGTCGAGAAGCTCGATGTCGACGAGGAAGTCGCCAACATCCTGATCGAGGAAGGCTTCACCAGCCTCGAGGAAGTGGCCTACGTGCCGCTGAACGAGATGCTGGAGATCGAGGCCTTCGACGAGGACACCATCACCGAGCTGCGTACCCGTGCGAAGGATGCGCTGCTGACGATGGAGATCGCGCATGAAGAGTCGGTCGAGGAGGTGTCGCAGGACCTGCGCGACCTCGACGGCCTGTCACCCGAACTGATCGGCAAGCTCGCCGATGGTGGGGTGCACACGCGCGACGACCTCGCCGACCTGGCGGTGGACGAACTGGTCGAGATGACGCAGATCGACGAAGCCGCCGCCAAGGCACTGATCATGAAGGCGCGAGAGCACTGGTTCACGGCATGAATGCCGCACTGAAACACCTCGCAGCCTCACCCTGAAGACCACGCAAGGAAACCGCCAATGGCCGTGACGACCGTCGCCCAGTTCGCAGCCGAGCTCAACCGTCCTGCCGGGACGCTGCTCGAGCAGCTGCAGTCTGCCGGTGTCGCGAAGAAGTCGCCCGACGACGCGCTGACCGATTCCGACAAGGAACGTCTGCTCGATTACCTGCGCACCGCCCACGGCACCGCCGGCGGCGACCGCAAGAAGATCACGCTGACGCGCAAGTCCACCAGTGAGATCAAGCAGGCCGATGCCTCCGGCAAGGCGCGCACGATCCAGGTGGAGGTGCGCAAGAAGCGCGTGTTCGTCAAGCGCGACGACGTGCCCGGTGGCGCCGACGAGGGCCGCTCGGCCGCTGCCGAGGAAGCCGAACTGCAGCGCCGCGAAGAAGAGGCCAATGCCCAGGCCGAGGCGCTGCGCCGCCAGGCCGAAGAGCTGGCCGCAGCCCAGGCCCAGCGCCAGCGCGAGGAAGAGGAGCGCAAGGCCCGCGAAGCCGCCGAGGCCGCTGCCGCCAAGGCCGCCGCCGAAGCCGCTGCACGCGAGGCCGCCGAGGCCGCCGCCAAGGCCGCTGCCGCTGCCGCGATCGAGAAGGCCGCTGCCGCCGAGGCTGCGAAGCCGGCCGTCGAAGCTGCCAAGCCGGCCGCCGCCCCGGCGCCGGCTGCTGCCGCGCCGGTGGCGCCTGCTCCGGCCCCGGTGGCCGAGACGCCAAAGCCCGGCCTGCGGGTCGTCAAGGCCGGCACCGACGAGGCGGCTGAGAAGCAGCGCCTGGCCGACCTCGAGAAGCGCCGCAAGGCTGCCGAATCCGAGGCCGCGGCCATCCGCGCGATGATGAATGCGCCGAAGAAGGTGCTCACCGCGAAGAAGCCGGAAGAGGCCAAGCCCGCGGCTGCCAAGGAAGGCATCACCGGCACGATCCACAAGCCCAAGGGGGCGACCGGCCCGGGTGCGGCTGCGCCGGCGGGCGGCGCGGCCAAGCCGGGCGACAAGAAGTCGGTCAAGTCCGAGAAGCTGTCGTCGAGCTGGGCCGACGATGCGGCCAAGAAGCGCGCCGCGCTGAAGGGCCGCACCGATTCCAGCGCCGGCCGGGCCGGCTGGCGCGCGCCTCGCGGTGGCCGCCGCGGCGACCGCGGTGACGATGCACCGAGCTACAACGCGCCGTCCGAGCCGGTGGTGCAGGAGGTGCACGTGCCCGAAACCATCAGCGTGGCCGACCTGGCGCACAAGATGTCGGTCAAGGCCAGCGAGGTGATCAAGCAGCTGATGAAGCTGGGCCAGATGGTCACGATCAACCAGCAGCTGGACCAGGAGACGGCGATGATCGTCGTCGAGGAAATGGGCCACAAGGCGCTGGCGGCCAAGCTCGACGACCCCGAGGCCTTCCTCGAGGAAGAGCATGCAGCCACCGAGGCCGATGCCGTGCCGCGTCCGCCGGTGGTCACGATCATGGGTCACGTCGACCACGGCAAGACCTCGCTGCTGGACTACATCCGCCGCACCCGCGTGGCCGCGGGCGAGGCCGGCGGCATCACGCAGCACATCGGCGCCTACCACGTCGAGACGCCGCGTGGCCAGATCACCTTCCTCGACACCCCGGGCCACGCCGCGTTCACCGCGATGCGTGCGCGCGGCGCCAATGCCACCGACCTGGTGATCCTGGTGGTGGCCGCCGACGACGGCGTGATGCCGCAGACCAAGGAAGCGATCCACCACGCCAAGGCCGCCAAGGTGCCCATCGTCGTGGCGATGAACAAGATCGACAAGCCCGAGGCCAACATCGAACGCCTGAAGAGCGAGCTGGTGGCCGAAGAGGTGGTGCCGGAAGACTTCGGTGGCGACTCGCCCTTCGTTCCGGTGTCGGCCAAGACCGGCCAGGGCATCGACGACCTGCTCGAGCAGGTGCTGCTGCAGGCCGAAGTGCTGGAGCTGAAGGCGCCGGTGGCCGCCAACGCCAAGGGCCTGGTGATCGAAGCCCAGCTGGACAAGGGCCGCGGCCCGGTGGCCACGGTGCTGGTGCAGTCCGGCACGCTCAAGCGCGGCGACGTGGTGCTCGCCGGCTCCAGCTTCGGCCGTGTGCGGGCGATGCTGGACGAGAACGGCAAGCCCACGCAGGAAGCCGGTCCGTCGATGCCGGTCGAGATCCAGGGCCTGACCGAAGTGCCGCAGGCCGGCGACGAGTTCATGGTGCTGACCGACGAGCGCCGGGCCCGCGAGATCGCCACCTTCCGCCAGGGCAAGTACCGCGAAGTGACGCTGAACAAGCGCCAGGCCGCCAAGCTCGAGAACATGTTCGAGAACATGGGCGAGGGCCAGGCGCAGACGCTGGCCTTGATCATCAAGGCCGACGTGCAGGGCTCTCAGGAAGCGCTGTCGCAGTCGCTGGTCAAGCTCTCGACCGCCGAGGTCAAGGTGCAGATCGTGCATGCGGCGGTCGGCGGCATCAGCGAATCGGACGTCAACCTGGCCATCGCCTCGAAGGCGGTGATCATCGGCTTCAACGTGCGGGCCGATGCCGGCGCGCGCAAGCTGGCCGAGGGCAACGACGTCGACATCCGCTACTACAACATCATCTACGACGCCGTGGACGAGGTGAAGGCGGCGATGTCCGGCATGCTGGCGCCGGAGCAGAAGGAAGAAGTCATCGGCTCGGCCGAGATCCGCACGGTGTTCGTGGCCTCGAAGATCGGCACCGTGGCCGGCTGCATGATCACCAACGGCCTGGTGCGGCGCGATGCGCGCTTCCGCCTGCTGCGCGACAACGTGGTCATCTACACCGGCGAGCTCGAGTCGCTGAAGCGGATGAAGGACGACGTGCGCGAAGTCAAGGAAGGCTTCGAGTGCGGCATCAAGCTGAAGAACTACAACGACATCGCCGAGGGCGACCAGCTCGAGTTCTTCGAGGTCAAGGAAGTCGCCCGAACGCTGTAAGGCGGATTTGCCCTCGACCGCAAACCCCGCCCTCCAAAAGAAGGCGGGGTTTGTGCTTAGGGGCACAGCAGGAGAAAGACGATGCGCCACAAGCGAGCCATTCCGAATCGCAGCTTCCGGGTTGCCGACCAGATCCAGCGCGATCTGGCCGAGCTGATCCGCGAGCTGAAGGACCCGCGCGTCGGCATGGTCACGATCAATGCCGTCGAGGTCACGCCGGACTACGCCCATGCCAAGGTGTTCTTCTCGCTGCTGGTGGGCGACGCGCAGGAGTGCGAGCAGGGCCTCAACGAGGCCGCCGGCTACCTGCGCAACGGCCTGTTCAAGCGCCTGCAGATCCACACGGTGCCAACGCTGCACTTCCAGTTCGATCGCACCACCGAGCATGCGGCCGAACTGAGCGCGCTGATCCGCCAGGCCAACGCCTCCCGGGCGAAGGAAGACTGACGCCGTGAACGCTACGCGCCAGCGCATCCAGCGCCGTGCCGTGCACGGCGTGCTGCTGCTCGACAAGCCGCTGGGCTGGTCGAGCAACGATGCACTGCAGAAAGCCAAGTGGCTGCTGCGAGCCGAGAAGGCCGGCCACACCGGCACGCTCGATCCGCTGGCCACCGGTCTGCTGCCGCTGTGCCTTGGCGCGGCCACCAAGTTCTCGCAGGTCAGCCTGGATGCCGACAAGGCCTACCGCGCCACGCTGCGACTGGGCCAGCGCATGAGCACCGGCGACCTGGAAGGCACGCTGGTCGAGGAGCGGCCGGTGCAGGTCGACCGCGCGGCCATCGAGGCCGCCTGCGCCCGCTTCACCGGCGACATCGAGCAGGTCCCGCCGATGCATTCGGCGCTGAAGAAGGATGGCAAGGCGCTGTACGAGTACGCGCGCGCCGGCATCGAGGTGGAGCGGCCCGCGCGCGCGGTGACCATTCATCGCATCGACATCGTCGACTGGCACGATGCCACGCTGGTGATCGACGTCCGCTGCAGCAAGGGCACCTACATCCGCACGCTGGCCGAAGACCTGGGCGAGGCGCTGGGCTGCGGCGCGCACCTGGCCGCGCTGCGCCGCACCGGTTGCGGGCCGCTGCAGGCCGATGCGGCCGTGACCATCGAACAACTCGAAGCGATGACCGAGCCCGAGCGCGAGGCGCTGCTGCTGCCGCCGGACGCCCTGCTGGCCGACTGGCCGCGGCTGGTCCTGGCCGGCGACGAGGCGTCGCGATTCCTCACCGGCCTGCGCCGCCGCGTGCGCGAGGCCGATGCGCCGGCCGTGCGCGTGTATGGCCCGCTGCCCGACAGCGCCTTCCTGGGCACCGCCCACATCGAGGCCGGCGACCTGATCGCCGACCGCCTGCTCAGCCCGCCCGAAGTGCAGGCCCTGCAGGCCCCGCGCCGCGAGCCCGCGACCGCGACCTGAAGCACACCGAATCCCCCGAGAGAAGCACCATGACCCGTCAGATCCGCAACATCGCCATCATCGCGCACGTCGACCATGGCAAGACCACGCTGGTGGACCAGCTGCTGCGCCAGAGCGGCACCTTCAGTGACCACGAGAAGGTGGCCGAGCGCGTGATGGACAGCAACGACATCGAGCGCGAGCGTGGCATCACGATCCTGGCGAAGAACTGCGCCGTCACCTGGCAGGGCACCCACATCAACATCGTCGACACGCCCGGGCACGCCGACTTCGGCGGCGAAGTCGAGCGCGCGCTGTCGATGGTCGACGGCGTGGTGCTGCTGATCGACGCGCAGGAAGGCCCGATGCCGCAGACCCGCTTCGTCACGAAGAAGGCGCTGGCGCTGGGCCTGAAGCCCATCGTCGTGGTCAACAAGGTCGACAAGCCGGGCTCGCGGCCGGACTACGTGATCAACGCCGCCTTCGAGCTGTTCGACAAGCTCGGCGCCACCGAAGAGCAGCTGGACTTCCCGGTGGTCTATGCCTCGGGCCTGAACGGCTGGGCCTCGCTGACCGAGGGCGCACAGGGCGAGCAGTGGGGCACCGACATGGCGCCGCTGTTCGACACCGTGCTCAAGCACGTGCCCGCGCATGAAGGCGACCCGAACGCACCGCTGCAGCTGCAGATCTCCTCGCTGGACTACTCCAGCTTCGTCGGCCGCATCGGCGTGGGCCGGGTCAATGCCGGCACGATCAAGCCGATGATGGACGTGCTGGTGATGGAGGGCCCGGACGGCAGGTCCTACAAGGGCCGCATCAACCAGGTGCTGACCTTCGAAGGCCTGGAGCGCCGGCAGGCCACCGAGGCCGGCCCGGGCGACATCGTGCTGATCAACGGCATCGAGGACATCGGCATCGGCGTCACCGTCACCAGCATCGACAACCCGGCGCCGCTGCCGATGCTGAAGGTCGACGAGCCGACGCTGACAATGAACTTCTGCGTCAACACCAGCCCGCTGGCGGGCCGCGAAGGCAAGTTCGTCACCAGCCGCCAGATCTGGGACCGGCTGCAGAAGGAACTGCAGAGCAACGTTGCGCTGCGCGTCAAGGAATCCGGCGAAGACGGCGTTTTCGAGGTCAGCGGTCGCGGCGAACTGCACCTGACCATCCTGCTCGAGAACATGCGCCGCGAAGGCTACGAGCTGGCGGTGAGCAAGCCGCGCGTGGTGTTCCGCGAGATCAATGGCGAGCGCTGCGAGCCGATCGAGCTGGTCACGGCCGACATCGAGGACCAGCACCAGGGCGGCGTGATGCAGGCACTGGGCGAGCGCAAGGGCGAGCTGGTCAACATGGAGACCGACGGCCGCGGCCGCGTCCGCCTGGAATACCGCATTCCGGCGCGCGGGCTGATCGGCTTCTCGAACGAATTCCTGAACCTCACCCGCGGCACCGGCCTGATCAGCAACATCTTCGACAGCTGGGAGCCCTACAAGGGCGAGATCGCCGGCCGCAAGAACGGCGTGCTGATCAGCATGGACGACGGCGAGATCTTCACCTACGCGCTGGGCAAGCTCGATGACCGCGGCCGCATGTTCGTGCGAGCCGGCGACCCGGTGTACGAAGGCATGATCGTCGGCATCCACAACCGCGACAACGACCTCGTCGTCAACGCCACCCGCACCAAGCAGCTGACCAACTTCCGCGTCAGCGGCAAGGAAGACGCGATCAAGGTGACCCCGCCGATCGAACTGACGCTGGAGTACGGCGTCGAGTTCATCGACGACGACGAACTGGTCGAGATCACGCCCAAGTCGATCCGCATCCGCAAGCGTCACCTCAAGGAGCACGATCGCAAGCGCGCCCAGCGCGAAGCGGCGTGATGAGCCACGGCCGCGCCGTCGGCCTGATGGTGCTCGTGACGCTGATGTGGAGCATCGCGGGCGTCGTGACACGGCATCTGGACTCCGCGCGCAGCTTCGAGGTCACCTTCTGGCGCAGCCTGTTCAACGCGCTGGCGCTGCTGGTCGCGTTCGCGCTGATGCGCGGGCCGAGCCTGGTGCAGCGCATCGCGCAGGGCGGCAAGGCGCTGTGGTTCTCCGGCCTGTGCTGGACCGTGATGTACACCAACTTCATGGTGGCCATCACGATGACGACGGTGGCCACCGTGCTGGTGACGATGTCGATCGCGCCGCTGGTCACCGCGCTGTTCGCGCGCCTGTTCCTGCACCACCGGCTGCCGGCGCGCACCTGGGCCGCGATCGGCGTGGCCGGCATCGGCATCGCCTGGATGTTCGGCCGTCAGGCGCTGGAAGGGGGCTCGTCCCTGACCGGCATCCTGGTCGCGCTGGGCGTGCCGCTGGCCGGCGCCACGAACTGGACGCTGCTGCAGCACATCCAGCAGCGGCAGCGGCGCAACCCGGACGCCCCGGAACCGGACATGCTGCCGGCGGTGCTGATCGGCGCGCTGGGCTCGGCCGCGATCACGCTGCCGCTGGCCTGGCCGATGAGCGCCTCGGCGCACGACCTGTCGCTGCTGGGCCTGCTGGGCGTGGTGCAACTGGCCATTCCCTGCCTGATCGCGGTGCGTGTGGCGCGCGTGCTGCCGGCGGCCGAGGTCGCGCTGATCGCGCTGCTGGAGGTCATCTTCGGCGTGCTGCTGGCCTGGGTCGGCGCCGACGAGGCGCCCGGGCCGACGGCGCTGCAGGGCGGGGTGCTGGTGATCGGGGCGCTGCTCGGCAACGAGCTGCTCGCGCTGCAGCGGCGCCGCAGCGGGCTGGCCTGAGCTGGCTCGGGCCGCGGCCGCGGCGGCTTCAGGTCGCCGCGCCGCTGCTGCGCCGGCCGGCCAGCAGTTCGTCGATCAGGCGGTCCTTGTCGGCCCACTGCTGCTCCATCCAGCGCCCCACGCGCACGCGTTCGGCGCGGTTGGCCATGACGTTGCTGCCGCGTAATTCAGGCGTCAGCTCGCGGCTGGCCACCCGCACCACTACTTCTTCGACGCGGCCGCTCAGCAGCTGCCAGAAGGTGGGCGTGCCTTGCGGGTAGACGATGGTCACGTCGAGCAGGGCTTCGAACTGCTCGCCCATCGTCGCCAGCGCCATGCCCAGGCCGCCGATCTTGGGCTTGAGCAGGTGGCGGAAGGGGCTGCGCTGCTCGGCATGCTTGGCAGCGCTGAAGCGCGTGCCTTCGACGAAGTTGATCACCGAGGTCGGGATGCGCTTGAATTTCTCGCAGGCCTCGCGCGTGGCCTTCAGGTCGGCGCCGCCGGGGTCGCCGCCGCGGCGCACGAAGGGAAAGTCCAGTGCCCACCAGGCCAGGCCGATCACCGGCACGTAGATCAGCTCGCGCTTGAGGAAGAACTTCAGGAACGGGATGCGGCCGTGGAACACGCGCTGCAGCACGAGGATGTCGACCCAGCTCTGGTGGTTGCTGGCCACCAGGTACCAGCCGCGCGGGTGCAGGCCCTCGAGACCGGCCACATCCCAGCGGGCGCGCGGTGCGGCCAGTGCGATCCAGCCGTTGTTCACCGCCACCCAGGCCGAGGCCAGCGCGTTCAGCACCCGGTCGCACAGCCCGCGCAGCGGGGCGATGGGCAGCAGCTTGATCAAGGCCGGCAGCAGCATCAGCGCAAAGATCAGCAGCGTGTTCAGGGCCAGCACCAGGCTGGTCAGGCAGCCGCGCAATACGGACGATAGGCGAGCAAACATCCCGGGATTGTGGCTCAGCCCCGCGGGCCGACGGTTTGCCGTGTCGCAAGCGCGACAGGGGAGGCTAGGGCAAGTGCCCCAATGAAGGCGCAGTGCAACCGATACCATTGCCCGGTGGCCAGTTGGAGGCCCGCACACCACGAGAGGTGCACTGCATGACCTTGAATCGGCGCCAGCAGGCCGCCCGTTCCGAGCCGCCGGCGTTGGACGAACTCAGGCCGCCCGGCCCCTTCCAGCTGATGCTCGAGGCCCGCGCGCCCTGGGAATGGGCCGCGCTGCTGGCGGCGACACCCTGGCTGCGCCAGCTGCCCGTGGGCGACGGCCATCCGGTCATCGTGTTCCCCGGCCTGGGCGCCACCGACTTCACCACCGCGCCGCTGCGGGCGTTCCTGTCCGACCGTGGCTACACCGCCTACCCGTGGAAGCAGGGCTTCAACTTCGGCCCGCGCCATGGCGTGCTGGATGCGCTGCGCGAGCAGCTGCGCCACACCGCTGGGCGCCACCGCGAGAAGGTCAGCCTCATCGGCTGGAGCCTGGGTGGCGTCTACGCCCGCGAGCTGGCCAAGGAGATGCCAGAACTTGCGCGCTGCGTCATCACGCTGGGGTCGCCGTTCTCCGGCCATCCGCGTGCCACCAACGCCTGGCGCTTCTACGAGATGGTCAGCGGCCAGAGCGTGGCGCACGACCCCGCGCTGATCGCGCAGCTGCGCGTGCCGCCCAGCGTGCCCACCACCTCGATCTACAGCAAGACCGATGGCGTCGTGGCCTGGCAGTGCAGCCTGAACGAAGGCGAGCCGCACACCGAGAACATCGAGGTCCACGCCAGCCATGTCGGCATGGGCATGAATCCGCTGGCGCTGTACGTCATCTCCGACCGGCTGCAGCAGGACCCGCAGCGCTGGCAGCGCTTCGACCTGCGCGGTGCACGGCGCTGGTTCTACAAGGTGACCCACCATTCGCCGCTGCAGGCGGCGAGCCACGACTGACGGGCCCGACGACGATGCGTGTACGTGCCAATGGCCTCGAATTCGAGGTCGACGACCAGGGCCCGCGTGATGGCGAGCCGCTGTTGATGATCATGGGCCTGGGCATGCAGCTGATCGCCTGGCCCGACGAACTGGTGGCCGAGCTGGTGAGGCGCGGCTTTCGCGTCATCCGCATGGACAACCGCGACATCGGCCTGAGCAGCCACCTCGACCACCTGGGGGTGCCCAGCCTGCTGCGCGCCAGCCTGCGCCATGCCCTGCGCCTGCGCGTGCGTTCGCCCTATCCGCTGAAGGCGATGGCCGACGACGCGCTGGGCGTGCTGGACCAGCTGGGCATCCCCCGCGCGCACCTGTGCGGCGCCTCGATGGGCGGCATGATCGCCCAGCACATCGCGGCCGCGCACCCCGATCGGGTCAAGAGCCTCACGCTCATCATGACCAGCTCCGGCGCACGCCACCTGCCGCAGGCGCGGCCGGCCGTGCGCCGGGCCTTGCTGAGCCGGCCGCAGGGCAGCGATACCGCCTCGCGCGTGAACCATGCAATGCGCATCTGGGCACTGATCGGCAGCCCGGGCTATGCGCCCGACCCGACGCGGCTGCGCCAGCGCCTGACCCATTCGATCGAGCGGTCCTGGCACCCGGCCGGTGTCGCGCGCCAGCTGGTGGCGATTGCCGCGGACGGCGACCGCTCGCCACTGCTCGGCCGCATCACCGCGCCGACAAGGGTGATCCACGGCAAGGACGATGCCCTGGTGCCGGTGCATGCCGCGCACGACCTGGTCAAGAAGATCGAACAGGCGCAGGCCGACATCATCCCTGGCATGGGCCACGATCTGCCGGAGGCCTTGCTGCCGCACATTGCCGAAGGCATTGCGCAGAACGCGTCGCGGGCCGGGTAGAGCTGCCCGCCGCGCTGGACAGCACCGGCTGGGATAATCCGTCCGGTGATGTCTGCCACCGCCGCCCCATCGGTCAATCCCTGGCGCCTGTCCGTCGCGCCGATGATGGATTGGACCGACCGCCACTGTCGCTTCTTCCATCGCCTGATCACGCGCCACACACGGCTGTACACCGAGATGGTGACCACCGGCGCGCTGCTGCATGGCGATGTGCCGCGGCACCTGGACTTCAATGCCGAGGAGCATCCGCTGGCCCTGCAACTCGGCGGCAGCGAGCCCGAGGACCTGGCGCAGAGCGCGCGGCTGGCGCAGCGCTGGGGCTATGACGAGGTCAACCTGAATTGCGGCTGCCCGAGCGAGCGGGTGCAGCGGGGGGCCTTCGGCGCCTGCCTGATGCGCGAGGCCACGCTGGTGCGCGACTGTGTGGCGGCGATGCGCGCGGCCACCGACCTGCCGGTGACGGTGAAGCACCGCATCGGCGTCGACAGGACCGAGCGCTACGAGTTCGTGCGCGACTTCATCGGCACGGTGGCCGAGGGCGGCTGCACGGTGTTCGTCGTGCACGCGCGCAACGCCTGGCTGCAGGGCCTGAGCCCGAAGGAGAACCGCGAGATCCCGCCGCTGCGCTACGAGGTCGTGCATCGCCTGAAGCGCGAGTTTCCGCAGTACACGATCGCGATCAACGGCGGCATCGCCGACAACGCCACGGTGGCTGCGCAGCTGGCCCACGTCGATGGCGTGATGGTCGGCCGCGAGGCCTATCACCGCCCGAGCCTGATGGCGAGCTGGGACCGGCGCTTCCTGCAGGCGGGGGCCGATGTCGCGGCCCACACCGGGAACGACGAGCCCGGGGACGACGAGCCCGGCGACGACTGGCGCTCGGCGATCGAAGCGCGCATGCTCGACTACATGGCGCAGCAGCAGGCCCGTCATGGCGTGCCCTGGCCGCACATCGCGCGTCACATGCTGGGCCTGTGGCATGGCCGCCCGGGGGCGCGCCGCTGGCGCCAGGTGTGGAGCGACCATCGCCTCAAGCTGCACGCTGCGCGAGAGGTCGCGCGGATGGCCACCCAGGCGCGGCGCGGAAGCGCCGACCACGAACTCGGCACGGAGATCAGCGCATGATCGGCATCATCGGGGGCTCGGGCCTGTACGACCTGCCGGGGCTGGCGGACACGCGCTGGGTGGCGGTGGACACGCCCTGGGGCGCGCCGTCGGACGAGATCCTGCTCGGCCGGCTGGCCACGCCGCAGGGTGAGGCCCAGCTGGCCTTCCTGCCGCGCCATGGGCGGGGCCATCGGCTCGCGCCCAGCGAGCTGAACTACCGCGCCAACATCGCGGCGCTGAAGCACCTGGGCGTGACCGACGTGCTGTCGCTCAGCGCCGTCGGCGGACTGCGGGCCGATCTGCCGCCGGGCCACTTCGTCGTCGTCGACCAATTCATCGACCGCAGCTTCGCGCGCGAGAAGTCCTTCTTCGGCCAGGGCCTGGTGGCGCATGTGTCGATGGCGCATCCGGTGTGCGGGCGGCTCGGCGCCCACCTGCATGCGGCGCTGCTGGCGCAGGGCGTGCCGGCCACGCGCGGCGGCACCTACCTGGTGATGGAGGGGCCGCAGTTCTCGACCCTGGCGGAGAGCCGCCTGTACCGCTCTTGGAACTGCGACGTGATCGGCATGACCAACATGCCCGAGGCCAAGCTCGCGCGCGAGGCCGAGCTCTGCTACGCCACGGTGGCGATGGTCACCGACTTCGACTGCTGGCATCCGCAGCACGAGCACGTGACGGTGGAGGCGGTGCTGCGCGTGCTGATGTCTAACGCCGAGAATGCGCGTGCCCTGGTGGCGCGCAGCGTCGGCTCGATCGCGGCCGATGGCCAAGGCCCCGGCTGCGCCTGCCGCCGGGCACTGGACCATGCGCTGATCACCGCGCCGGCGGCGCGCGACCCGGCGCAGGTGGAGCGCCTGAAGTTCATTGCGCCGCGGGTGCTGGCTTAGCAGCGCCTCGGGCCGGCCACGCGGCCAGCAGCAGGCCCGCCAGCGCCAGGGCCAGCGCCGCCAGGTGGCCGGCACCGAAAGGCTCCCCCAGGAACAGCACGCCCACTGCCGCCGCGCTCACCGGCAGCATCACCGAGAACACGCCGGCCCGCTGCGCCGGCACGCTGGCCAGGCCCTTCATCCACAGCCACACCGTCACCACGCTGGCGGCCAGCGCGTAGAACACCAGCAGGCCCCACAGCCGCGCGGGCACGCCGGCAAAGTCGAAGGACAGCGCCTGCCACAGCCCCAGCGGCGTGACCAGCAGCAGGCCCCACAGGTTGATCAGCGCGCTGATGCGCCGCGGCGAGACGCTGCCGGTCAGCCGCTTGCCGATCACCACGTAGCTGGCCTCGCAGACCACCGCGCCCACCAGCAGCAGCGGACCCAGCCAGCCGGGCAGGGCGCTGGCCGCGGCCGGTGCCGGGCCACCATGGCTGGCGGCGGGCCGCAGCAGCGCCAGCAGCGCGATGCCGGCCGCCGCGCAGGCGATGCCCGCGCTGACGCGGCGCGTCAGCCGTTCGCCGAGGAACAGCCAGGACATCAGCGCGACGGTGGCGGGAATGGCGGCCATCACGACGCCGGCCGACACCGCCGAGGTCAGCAGCACGCCGAACAGCATGCAGATCGAGAACAGGAAGTTGCCGAGGAAGCTTTCCCAGAACAGCAGCCAGCGGTCGTGGCGCGACAGCGGCGGCTCGCCCGGCGCGCGCGGCGTCCAGCGCAGCATGGCCACGGCGGCGATGCCGAAGCGCAGCCAGGCCAGCAGGAACACCGGAAAGGTGGCCACCAGCAGGCGCGACAGGCCCACGTAGCTGCCCACCAGCGCCATGCTGGCAGCCAGGCAGCCGTAGGCCAGCAAGGGGGGCGGGGGGTGGCGCGGGCTCAGGGTCTGGCACTCGAGGGTCAGAACGCCGCGGCGTAGCGCTGCAGCTCCCACTGGCTGACCTGGCGCTGGTAATCGGCCCACTCGGCCTGCTTGAGGCGCTGGAACTGCTCGCTCAACACCGGGCCCAGTGCGTGCGAGATCACCGCGTCCGCCGCCAGCGCCGCCAGCGCGTCGTCCAGCTGCCGCGGCAGCGGCGCGATGCCGCGCTCGCGCAGCGCGGCCGCCGACAGCGTCAGCAGGTCTTCGTCGGTGCCGGGCGGCAGCGGCAGCCGGCGCTCGATGCCGTCGAGCCCGGCGGCGATCAGTCCGGCCAGCACCAGGTAGGGGTTGCACGACGCATCGGCCAGCCGGCATTCGATGCTGGCACCCAAAGTACGCAGCATCGCGCTGCGGTTGTGGCTGCCATGGGTGACATGGGTTGGCGCCGCACTCTCCGCAGGCGTGCTGCCGCCGGCCTGCAGGCGCTTGTAGCTGTTGACGGTGGGTGCGGCCAGCGCGCACAGCGCCGGCGCGTGCGCCAGCACGCCGGCGGCGAACTGCTGACCCAGGGGCGAGAGACCGCTGGCCAGCGCGCTGCCATCGGGCGCATGCGGCACGAACAGCCGCGTGGCGTTGTCGCCATGGCCCTTCCACAGCGACAGCTGCATCGGCATGCCGCTGCCCGGCTGCTGGGCGAAGGGCTTGGCCATCATCGAGAACACCATGCCGCGCGCTTCGGCCAGCGCCTGCGCCGCCAGCTTGAACAGCATCAGGTGATCGG
>NZ_JBGAGA010000019.1:0-90390 GCF_044226965.1 Aquabacterium sp.
AGCCCCGGGTTCACCACGGGCAGGCGTGCACCGTTCTGGCGCTACACTCGCGCCGCGCTGCCGCCGGTCGGTCCACTGGGCGCGCGTATTGCTTCGGCAAGCCGCCGATGAACCCCTCGCTCGCCGCATCGATGTCCCTGGCCGCGTGCCTTGCTTCCGCCCGCGCATTGCTGCTGCCGCTGCTGATGGCGGCGCTGGCGCTGCCCGCCGCGGCCCAGGAGTCGCCGACCCTGCGCCGCATCCGCGACACCGGTGTCGTGACGCTGGGCTACCGCGTCAGCTCGATGCCGTTCTCGTACCTCGATGCCAAGCGCCGGCCGGTCGGCTACTCGATCGACATCTGCGAGCGCGTGGTCGATGCGATCCGCCTGCGCCTGAACCAGCCGACGATCGAGACGCGGCTGGTGATGGTGACCTCGGCCACGCGCGTGCCGATGCTGGCCAACGGCACCATCGACCTCGAATGCGGCGTCACCACCAACACCGCGGAGCGGCAGAAGTCGGTGGCCTTCTCGATCACCACCTTCGTGGCCGCGAGCCGGCTGCTGACGCGCAGCAGCGCGAACATCCGCGGCCTGGACGACCTGCGTGGCCAGCCGGTGGCGACCACGGTGTCCACCACCAGCATCCAGTTCCTCACGGCGGCCAACCAGGCGCGCGGGCTGGACATGAAGATCCTCGCCGGCGCCGACGATGCCGATGCCTTCCAGATGGTGCGCGCCGGCCGGGCCGCCGCGTTCGCGATGGACGACGTGCTGCTGCGCGGCCTGCTGGCCACCGCGCCGGATGCGCGCGAATACAGCATCTCGACCGAGGCCCTGACGGTCGAGCCCTACGCGATCGGCCTCAGCCGCGACGATCCGGCCTTCAAGCAGCTGGTGGACGGCGTGATCGTCGACCTGTTCCGCCGCGGCCAGATCCACGCGATCTACAAGAGGTGGTTCGAGAGCCCGATCCCGCCGCAGGACATCAACCTGAAGCTGCCGATGAGCGATTCGCTGCTGCGCGTCATCGCGCGGCCGACCGATTCGCCGGACCCGCAGGCCTACCGCTGACCGGTCCGCCCGCAGCCCAGGGCGGCGACTGCCGCCGCGATGCGCTGCTGCCACATGCGCGCGCCCTGGCGCTCGGCCAGCGCCAGAGCTTCGGTCAGCCGGCGCTGGCTGGCGGCGCGGCCTTCGGCGGGGCGCAGCAGCAGCGCTTCGATGCGGCGCAGTTCGGGCTCGGCCCAGACCTCGCCGGTGAGCGCGATGCCTTCGTGCGCGGCCAGCAGCAGGGTGCGTGCATCGTCGAGCCGGCCGAGCGCCGCTTCGGCCTGGGCCATCAGCATCTCGCCATGCGCGCGGTAGTTGCGCGCACCGGTGCCCCACCAGGCAGCGGCGCCGTCGCGCATCAGCGGTAGCGCGGCTTCGGCCTGGCCCTGGTGCAGCAGCGCGGCGCCGCGGAAGAACATGCCGCCGCCGGCCATCAGGGCAAAGCCGTGCTCGCGGCCCACCTGCTCGGTGCGCTCGGCCAGCGCGGCCAGGCTCGGGCCCTGTTCGCGCAGTGACAGCAGCAGGCAGCCGAAGATCAGCGACTGCGCCAGGCTGTGCGCATGGCCGGTGGCCTCGGCATGCGCGATCAGCTCGTCCTGCAGCGCCTGCGCACTCTCTTCCTCACCCAGGACGAACAGCGTCAGGGCCTGGAAGTTGCCGGCCATCACCTTGTGGTCGATGCCCTGGGCATGGGCCAGGCCCGCATGGCGCTGGTGGTCGTACATCGCCAGCGCGCGCTGCAGGTGCGCGCGGGCGGTGACCGGGTCGCCGACGTGAAAGGCCACGGCGCCCAGCGCGCGGTGGCTGATCATCTCGATCGTCGGGTCGGCATTGGTGCGCGCCACGCTCAGCAGCTGGCGCGCGGGCGCCAGCGCCGCAGCGCACTGGCCCCGCACCATGTGATACGCATACAGGCCGTTCAGCGCGGTGATCATCGCGCCCTCGTCGTACAGCGCGCGGGCCAGTTCCACCGCACGCTCGCTGGCCGCGCCGGTGGCGGCGGCGGCCACGCCCTGCGAGGCGCGCAGCGCCGCCAGCCGCAGCACCTGCAGGCCCAGTTCGGCCCGGTCGCGCTGCTCGCCGGTGGGCAGCGCTTCGAGCAGGGCCATGCCCTGGTCCAGGTCGGCCAGCGCTTCGATCACCGCCGAGCGGTTCAGCGCGCGTTCACCGGCGCGGCGCCACAGCGGCAAGGCGCGCAGCGGCTCGCCGCCCTCGGTGAAGTGGCGCGCCACCGTTTCGGGTTCGAGCTCGAGCACCGCCGGAAACTGGCTGGCCAGCACGCCGGCGATGCGCTGGTGCAGCTGCTTGCGCGTGCTGCGCAGCAGCGATTCCTCGGCCGCCGCCTGCAGCAGCGCATGGCGGAACACATAGCGCGCCTGGGGCGCGATGCCGCGGCGGCGCAGCAGCCCGGCGCTCACCAGCTGGTGCAGGCCGTGGCTCAGCTCGGGCGCCGGCCGTTCGCTCACCGCGGCCAGCAGCTCGAAGCTGAACTCGCGGCCCAGCAGCGCGGCCGTCTGCGCCAGCGACTTGGCAGTGCCCAGCCGGTCCAGCCGCGCCATCAGCGAGGCGTGCAGCGTGGTCGGCATCTGCGCCGGCCACGGCGTGTCGAGGCCGCGGCCACGGTCCTGGCCGTCGAGCACGGCCCGCAGGATTTCCTCGGCGTACAGCGGCACGCCGTCGGCGGTGTCGACCAGGCGTTCGACCAGGGCCGGCGGCAGCTCGCCGGCGCCGGCCTCGGTGGCCAGGCCGCGCACCAGCATGCGCATCACGTCGGCGGGCAGGCGCTGCAGCTCGATGCGGTCCTGGTCGGGTTGCTGCAGCCAGGGCGGGTCGAAGTCGGGTCGCTGGGTCAGCAGCAGCAGCAGGCCCTGGGTCTGCGGTGTGCGCTCGACCAGGCGTTCGATCAGTCTCAGCGTCGAGGGGTCGGCCCAGTGCAGGTCTTCGCACACCAGCAGCATTGGCGATCGCAGCGAGGTGGCAGTGAGCCAGTCCAGCAGCAGCGCCTGGGTGCCCTGCATCAGTTCGGCCGGGCTCCAGCCGACCACCGATTGCGCGGCCGCCGAAGCCGGGGCCAGCAGCGCCGCCAGCAGCGGCACACCATCGTCGCGCGCGATGCCGGCTTCGGTCAACAGCGCCGACAGGCGTTCCTGCACCTCGTCTTCGGCCGATTGCGGATGCAGGCCGCTGCGCCGCGCCAGGTGCTGGGCCAGCGGATACAGCGCGCTGTGGCGGTGGAAGGGCGAGCAGCGCAGCACGATGGCGCTGGCGCCGGCCGCCTGCAGCGCCGCGCGCAACTCGCCGGCCAATCGGGTCTTGCCCAGGCCGGCTTCGCCGCGCAGCGTGACGACGCGCCCGGCGCCCTGGCGTGCCGCGGCCCAGGCCTGGTGCAGCTGGGTCAGCCGCCCGTCGATGTCGATCAGCGGCGCGTGGCGGCCGCCCTGGCGCTCGGAGGCATCGCGCTCGCCCTGCACCCAGGCCAGGCGCATCGGCTGCGCGCTGTCCTTCAGCCGGTGCAGGCCCAGGTCTTCGGTGATGAAGACGTCGTGCAGCAGCCGCAGCGTGGTGTCGCTGACCACCACCGTGCCCGGCGCGGCGCGGTGCTGGATGTGCGAGGCGAGGTTGGGCACCTCGCCCAGCGCCAGGGCCTCGCGGCGGTCGCCGCTGCCCACCTGGCCGACCACCACGACACCGGTGTGGATGCCGGTGCGCAGGCGTAGCCCGCCCGGCAGCAAGGAGGCCAAGGCCACCGCGGTGGCACGCTGGACCGCGGGTTGCAGGGCCAGGCCGGCGCGCACCGCGCGCTCGGCATCGTCCTCATGCGCCTGCGGCCAGCCGAAGTAGGCGAGCAGCCCGTCGCCCAGGTACTGGGCGATGTGGCCGCCGGCCGGCAGCAGCACCTGCGCGCATTCCTGCTGGTACAGGCGCAGCAGGTCGCGCCAGTCCTCGGGGTCCATGCGGCCCGACAGTCGGGTGGAGCCGACCACGTCGCAGAACAGCACGGTGATCAGCCGCCGCTCGGCCTCCGGGCTGGGGGCCGGGTTGGTCCCGGTCGCCGCGGGGCCGGGCGCCAGGGCCGGGCTGGCCGGGGCCGGCGTCGCCGCGGGCACCGCGTTGAGCACGCCGTCGTCATCGAGGCGCGCCACGCGCAGCACCGTGACGAGTTCGTGGACCAGGTCCGACAGCGCGGCCTCGTCGAGCCCGTACTCGCGCTGCAGGGCCCGGCCGGAGACACGTTGGCGCCGTTGCAGCAGCTCGCTAGCCGCATCGAGGATCTGTTCGAATCGCACCGCCGCGCCGCCTTGGCTTCAGACCAAGGGCCGGAGGTGCCGGCCCGATGGCGCGAAAGTATAGGCAAGCCAACGCCATCCCAGCACACGCCGCGGATCCGGCGCGGCCGGTCCGCTGGCGTGGCCCCCTTCGAGGGGGAAGCGCCGCAGGCGCTGCGGGGGTGGGTCAGATCAGCCCGGAAAGGGCGGCAGCAGCAGCAGGTGCAGCTGGACCAGATCGTCCTCTTCGGGATGCGGCGTGCGGGTGAAGCCGCAGTGGTGCAGCAGGCTCAGGCAGGCGCGGTGGCTGGCCGGCACATCGGCGCGCAGCCAGCGCAGGCCGCGGCGTGCGGCAGCGCGGGCCAGCGCCAGCAGGGCCTGGGTGCCGATGCCGTGACGCTGCCAGCCGTCGGCCACCACCAGCGCGATGTCGGCGCTGCCGCTGTTGCCGTCGACCATGAAGCAGGCCTCGCCGATGATGCGTTCGCCGCCCTCATCGGGCACCGTGATCACGCAGCCGACGTGATGGTCGAAGTCCAGTTCGGTCAGCTGGGCCAGCTGGGCCGGTGACAGCGCTTCGCCCGAGCCGGGAAAGCGCGCCTGGCGGCTGGTGCGCGACAGGCCGCCCACGAAGCGGGCCAGCGCCGGCCTGTCCTTGGGCAGCACCGGGCGCAGCAGCACCGGCGTGCCATCGGGCATGCGCCAGCTCGCGCTCAGGTCAGCTGGAATCCGGCACAGCTGCTGAGCAGCCGGGGCGGCGAAGGTGCTGCGCTGGAAGCCAGAGGTCATCATGGGCGTCATCTTCGAGTCGATGGGCCCACTGTACGGAGGGCGCCCTAAAACGGCGCATGAACAATTCGGATGCCGGCGAGTGACATAGTTCGCTCAGGTAGGCGTTGACGGGAGTGTTGTCACATCCTACGAACGCCGGCCGGGCCCCGCCGCTAAGTCTTGCGTAAACGCGCCTTAAGAAAATCCTAAACAGCGCGCGTTTGGGTTCGTTAAGCGGGCACTGAACGAATTGCGACCGGTCTGAGCCGTCGATGTCCTTCGCAGCGGGCCCGGGGGCCTACGGCTTGACGCGCGAAGCCCGCATCACCGGCGGCGAGCGCTTCAAGGTGCGCAGCAGGTCGGCCAGGTGCAGGCGGTCGCGCACCGAGACCAGCAGCCGCAGTTCGGCCACGTCGGGGTCCTGCTCGTTGTCCATGTCGATATGGGTGATGTCGGCCTCGGCCGACGACACCGAGGCCGCCACCTGGGCCAGCGCGCCCTTGCCGTTACGCACCAGCACCTGCACCATGGTCTCGAAGGGCCGGGTCGGCTGCTCGGCCCATTCCACCGCCATCCAGCGCTCGGGGTCGCGCTCGGCCAGGCGCTTGCCGTTGTGGCAGTCGGCGGTGTGCACCAGCAGGCCTTCGCCGCGGCCGAGGTAGCCGACGATCTCGTCGCCCGGGATCGGCCGGCAGCAGGTGGCCAGCTGCACCGAAGCGCCTTCGCTGCCGTCGATGACCACGCCGCCCTGTGAAGGCGTGTTGTCGTCGGCACCATAGCGGCCCAGTGTCAGGGTCACCGCGTCGGGGCGGGCGCCACGCTCGGTCATCAGCTGCGCCAGGCGCTTGGCGACGATGGTGGCGATCTTGCGGCCCAGGCCGATGTCGGTGAGCAGTTCGCCCCGGCCGCGGTTGCCGCTCCAGCGCGTGAGCTGCTGCCACACGGCGTTGGCTTCGCTGTCGGTGGGGTCGGTGGAGGGCAGGGTGAGGCCTTCGGCCCGCAGCGCCTGCGCCAGCAGCTTCTCGCCCAGGCCGCGCGACTCTTCCTGCTCCATGGTCTTCAGGAAGTGGCGGATCTTCGAGCGCGCCCGGCCGGTGCGCACGAAGTTCAGCCAGGCCGGGTTCGGCCGCGCGCCGGGCGCGGTGATGACCTCGACGACGTCGCCGCTCTTCAGCTCGGTGCGCAGCGCCACCGGCTCGCCGTTGACCTTGGCGGCCACGCAGTGGTCGCCGACGTCGGAGTGGATCGCGTAGGCGAAATCGACCGCAGTGGCACCGCGCGGCAAGGCCATGATCTTGCTCATCGGCGTGAAGACGTACACCGCTTCGGGCACCAGGTCGATCTTGACGTGCTCGAGGAATTCGGCCGAGTCGCGCGTCTCGTCCTGGATGTCCAGCAGCGACTGCAGCCACATCGCGCCCATCGGCTGCGCTTCGCCGCTGCCCTTGCGCTCCTGCTTGTAGAGCCAGTGCGCGGCGATGCCGCTCTCGGCGATGGCGTGCATCTCGTCGGTGCGGATCTGGAACTCCACGGCGGTGCCCAGCGGGCTGACCAGCGTGGTGTGCAGCGACTGGTAGCCGTTGGGCTTGGGGATCGCCACGTAGTCCTTGAAGCGCCCCGGCACCGGCTTGTACAGCTGGTGCAGCACGCCCAGCGCCAGGTAGCAATCGGGCAGCGAGCCGGTGACGATGCGGAAGCCGAAGATGTCGCTCACCTGCGCGAAGCCGGCGTGCTTCTCGCGCATCTTGCGGTAGATGCTGTAGACGGTCTTCTCGCGACCGTAGACCAGCACCTTCATCTTCGCGGTGGCGAAGGCCTTCTCGACCTCGCCGTGCACGCGTTCGACGATGTCGCGGCGGTAGCCGCGCGAGCGCTTCACCGCCTTGGCCAGCGCCGCGTAGCGCCAGGGATTGAGGTGCTCGAACGAGAGTTCCTGCAGTTCGCGGTAGATCTGGTTCAGGCCCAGGCGGTGGGCGATCGGCGCGTAGATGTCCAGCGTTTCCCGCGCGATGCGCTGGCGCTTGTTGGGCGCCATCGCGGCCATCGTGCGCATGTTGTGCAGCCGGTCGGCCAGCTTGATCAGGATGACGCGTACATCGCGCGCCATCGCCAGCAGCATCTTGCGGAAGGACTCGGCCTGGGTTTCCTCGCGCGTCGAGAACTGCAGCTTGTCCAGCTTGGTCAGGCCATCGACCAGTTCGGCGGTGGGGGCGCCGAAGCGCTCGATCAGCTCGACCTTGGTGACGCCGCAGTCTTCCATCGCGTCGTGCATCAGCGCGGCCATCACGGCCTGCGCGTCGAGCCGCCAGTCGGCAACCAGGCCGGCCACCGCGATCGGGTGCGTGATGTAGGGTTCGCCGCTGGCGCGGAACTGGCCCAGGTGCGCTTCGTCAGCGAACTTGTAGGCCTCGCGGATCTGCTTGATCTCCGCCTTGCCCAGGTAGGACAGCTTGTCGGACAGCGCGGCGAAGGAGGCCGCCTCGGCCTTCGGGGTGGTGTCGGCCGGGGGTCGCAAGCGCGGTTGCAGCGCGGCAGGCAACAGCAACTCGGCAGCGAACGATCGAATCCCCATGGCCCGAATTTAGCCTGCTTTGTGACACGGGTCTGTCACGGGCCCGAAAAGACAAAGGGCACCCGAGGGTGCCCTTGTGCGAAACGCGAAGGCTGGCGTGGCTTACAGCGGCACGCGGCGCAGCATCTCGATGCCGACTTCGCCTTCGGCGATTTCGCGCAGCGCCGTGACGCCGGGCTTGTTCTTGGTTTCGATCTTGGGGGCGTGGCCCTGGCTCAGCATGCGGGCGCGGTAGGTGGCGGCCAGCACGAGCTGGAAGCGGTTCGGAATCTTCTGCAGGCAGTCTTCGACGGTGATGCGGGCCATGGTCTTGCCTTGTAGCGAAGGTTGTTTTCGGGGCGAAACGACGGTACTCAGTTCAGGTCCAGCGCGGCGAACACCTGGGACCGGTTGCGCAACTGCGCGGCATACCGCAAACGCTGGGAATGAACCACGGTCTTCAGATCGAAGAGTGCCGTTTCGAACAAAGCGTTGATTATAACGAAGTCGAAGTACCGGGCCTGGGCCACTTCCTCGCGCGCATTGACCATGCGCTGCTCGATGACCTCGGGCTTGTCTTCGCCACGGCGCATCAGGCGCTGGCGCAGTTCGGTCCAGCTCGGCGGCAGGATGAAGATAAGCACCGCATGCGCGAACAGCTGCTTGATCTGCAGCGCGCCCTGGAAGTCGATTTCCAGCACCACGTCCTCGCCCCTGGCCAGGCGTTCCTCGACCGCGGCGCGCGAGGTGCCGTAGTGGTTGCCATGCACCTCGGCCCACTCGAAGAATTCGCCGCGTTCGACCATGGTGCGGAAGGTTGCGGCATCGACGAACCAGTACTCGCGGCCATGCTGCTCCTGCCCGCGCGGCGCACGCGTGGTGTGCGAGACCGAGACGGTCAGGTGCGAATCGAGTTCGAGCAGCGCCTTCACCAGGCTGGACTTGCCGGCGCCGCTGGGCGCGGCCACCACGAAGAGGTTGCCGAGGGCGTCGACCGGGGCGGGGTGGGGCATGGGCTCGGACATCGTCAGGCGGAGGCTTCGAGCGGCCGAAGTCTAGCAGCCGGTGGTGCCGCGGCGGCCTCGGCAGGGGCCGCTGGCGCTTGCATGGCGGGCCGTGAGTCCGCGGCGTCGCCGGGCAGCAGCACCGTCGTGCGATTGCGGCCCTGGGTCTTGGCTGCGTACATGGCCTGGTCGGCGCGCTCGGTTGCGGCTTCGATCGATTCGCCTGGCGCGCACAGCGTCAGCCCGCAGGAGAAGGTGACCTGCAGGCCGGGCGCCATGGCGCCGAAGTCCTCGTGAGCCAGGCGCTGGCGCAGCCGCTCCAGGGCGGCCGGTGCCTGCTCGATCGGCGTGTCCGGCAGCAGCACCAGGAACTCCTCGCCACCCCAGCGGCCCAGCAGGTCGGTGGCGCGCAGCACGCCTTGCGCGGCGGCCGCGAAACGTTGCAGCACCTTGTCGCCGACGGCATGGCCGAAGCGGTCGTTGATGCTCTTGAACCAGTCGATGTCCAGCAGCGCCAGGCACAGCGGCGCGTCGCTGCGTTCGTGGCGGCGCAATTCGGCGGCCATCAACTCGCCGAGGTGGCGGCGGTTGTGGATCTGCGTCAGCTCGTCGCGCGTGGCCACCTGCTGCAGCTGCGCCAGCGCCGCCTTCAGGTCCTTGGTCTGGCGGCCGAGCCGGGAGCGCAGCTCGCTCAGGTGGCCGGAGAGCCAGGTGACGGTGCCCATCACGATGCCGGTGAACAGGAAGTGCACCAGTTCCAGCCGCCACGGGTGGTGCAGCGGATCGTGCAGCGCGCAGGCAAGCATCGCCGCACCCAGCACCGCCAGCGCCGCCAGCGCCAGGCGCCGCAGCTGGCGCGGCGCAAGCGAGACCGCGCCGAACACCAGGTTGCTGATCAGCACCATCAGGATCGCACCGCGGGCCGCACCGGTGATCGTGTACGACCAGATGCTGAAGCCCAGGCCGAACGCCAGCTGCACCAGCGTCAGGGTCGGGTCGCTGGCGATGCGCTGGTTCAGGCCGCTGCGGATCAGCCCGAAGAAGACCAGCGCCGCGCAGGCCATGGCCACCAGCAGCGGGTCCGACAGGCGGCGCTCCAGCAGGCCGAGCGCCACCTCGATCACCTGCACGCTGCCGCACAGCGCATAGCTGGCGGCGCCGACGGCCCACACCTTGAGCCGACCCTGCTGCTGCGGGTCGGCCGGCACGAGCAGCTGGCGCAGGAACTCCATGCCGGCATATCGGCGCCGGGGCGGGTCAGCTTGAATGGCCCGGCACTGACGGCAAACACGGGTAAACCCCGCAATGAAAACGTTTTACTGCGCTGATGTCCGCGTGATAACGTTTACATCACGTTCACCGACCGCACCGTGCCCATGTCCGCGACCTTCCGTTTCCCAAGCCCGTTCCTGTGGGGCGCGGCCACCTCCGCGTACCAGGTGGAAGGCTCGCCGCTGGCCGACGGCGCGGGACCCAGCATCTGGCACCGCTTCGTGCGCACGCCCGGGCTGGTGAAGGACGGCGACACCGGCGACGTGGCCTGCGACCACTACCGCCGCATGGAAAGCGACGTGCAGCTGATGAAGTCGCTCGGCCTCACCGCCTACCGCTTCAGCGTGGCCTGGGCCCGGGTGATGCCGGAGGGCCGCGGCCGCGTGAACGAGGGCGGCCTGGGCTTCTACGAGCGCCTGGTCGACACGCTGCTGGCGCACGACATCCAGCCGATGATCACGCTCTACCACTGGGACCTGCCCGCGGCGCTGGACGACCGCGGCGGCTGGCTGAACCCCGACGTGGCCGACTGGTTTGCCGACTACGCCAGCGTGATGTACCGGCGACTGGACGACCGCGTGAAGTTGTGGGCCACGCTGAACGAGCCCTGGGTGGTGACCGACGGCGGCTACCTGCACGGGGCGCTGGCGCCCGGCCACCGCAACCGCTTCGAGGCGCCCATTGCCTCGCACCACCTGCTGCGTTCGCATGGCAAGGCGGTGCAGGCCTACCGCGCTATTGGCAAGCACCAGGTCGGCCTGGTGGTCAACATCGAGCCCAAGTACCCGGCCAGCCAGAGCGAGGCCGACCTGGCCGCCACGCGCCGTGCCGATGCCTACATGAACCGGCAGTACCTGGACCCGGTGTTCCTCGGCCGCTACCCCGACGAGCTGCGCGAGATCTTCGGCGAAGCCTGGCCCGAGTGGCCGCAGGAGGACATGGCGCTGATCCGCCAGCCGATCGATTTCCTCGGCATCAACTGGTACACCCGCAACGTCGTGCGGCACGACGACGCTCCGTGGCCGCCGCTGAAGGCCGCGCCGGTACGCCAGACCCAGGCCACCTACACCGAGACCGGCTGGGAGGTCTACCCGCAGGGCCTAACCGACACGCTGGTGTGGGCGCGCGACCGCTACGGCAGCATCCCGCAGTACGTCACCGAGAACGGCGCCGCCTTCTTCGACCCGCCGGCCGCGCCGGACGGCCGCGTGCGCGACCCCTTGCGCGTCGACTACTTCCAGCAGCACCTGAAGGCCGTGCACGCGGCCATCGGCCAGGGCGTGGACGTGCGCGGCTACTTCGCCTGGTCCCTGATGGACAACCTGGAATGGTCGCTCGGCTATTCCAAGCGTTTCGGCATCGTGCACGTGAACTTCGAGACGCTCGAGCGCACGCCGAAGGACAGCGCGCGCTACTACAGCCGCGTGATCGCCTCGCATGGCGAGCTGCTCGCGCAGCCGCTGCCTTGAGGCGCTAGGAAGCCGGCACCATGGCGGTCACCATCAAGGACGTTGCGCGCGAAGCCGGGGTGTCGGTGGCCACGGTGTCGCGGGCGCTGAACGGCCATTCGAACGTCACGCCGCAGACGCGCGAGCATGTGCTGAGCATCGCCACGGCGCTGCGCTTCATCCCGTCGCAGGCGGCGCGCTCGATGATCTCGCGCCGCACCCACACGGTGGGCGCGCTGCTGCCGGACCTGCACGGCGAGTATTTCTCCGAGCTGATCCGCGGCATCGACCTCGCCGCCCGCGCGCGCGGCCTGCACCTGCTGGTGTCCAGCTCGCACGGCGATGCCAGCGAAGCGGCCGCCGCGCTGCGCGCGATGAATGGCCGTGTCGATGGCCTGCTGGTGATGAGCCCGCATGCGAACGCCGATTTCCTGTGGGGCAACGTGCCCGAAGGCCTGCCCGCGGTGCTGATGAACACGCAGGCCCAGGGCGGGCGGCATTCGAGCTTCGCGGTCGACAACTACAGCGGCGCGTTCGCGATGGTGCGGCACCTGGTCGAGCGCGGCCACCAGCGCATCGCCTTCGTCGCCGGCCCGGAGAGCAACTTCGAAGCCCACGAGCGCCTGCGCGGCTATCGCTCGGCGCTGGCCGAACTGCGGCCCGAGGCAGTGGAGCAGGTGCTGCAGGGCGACTTCACGCAGGAGTCCGGCTACCGCGTCGGCAACCAGATCGTCGCGCTGGCCGAGCGGCCGACCGCGGTCTTCGCCGCCAACGACATGATGGCCATCGGCTGCATGGCCGCGCTGAACGAGGCCGGGCTGCAGGTGCCGCAGGACATTGCGCTGGCCGGCTTCGACGACATCCCGATCAGCCGCTTCATCAACCCGTCGCTCACCACGGTGCGGGCCCGCATCACCGAGCTCGGCGGGCTGGCGCTGGAGCGCCTGGCCTCGTGCATCGAAGACCCCGCGCAGGGCGCGCCGCAGCACCAGATCCTGCGCCGGTTTCTCGCCAGACACATCGCACCCACATCCAAGAGGAGACACACCAGATGAACACCAAGATCCGGGCCTTCAGTCGCCATGCGTTGGCGGCGGCGGCCTTTCTCGCGCTGGCCGGTACCGCGCAGGCGCAGCTCAGCACCTCCACGATCCAGGGCCAGATCAGCAGCGGCACCGCCGCCGCGCAGGCCGGCCTGCAGGTGACCGCGAAGAACACCGCCAACGGCAACACCTACCGCACGACCACGCGGGCCGACGGCAGCTACGTGCTGGTGGGGCTGGCACCGGGCTCGTACGAGATCCGCGTCGAAGGCCCGGGTGGTTCGCAGAAGACCCAGGTCGTCACCGTGCAGGTCGGCGAGACCGCCACGCTCGACCTCGCGCTGGGCGGCAGCGGCCAGCAGGTCACGATCATCGGCACGCTCCAGCGCAAGGACGTGCGCACCAGCGAGGTCGGCACCACCATCTCGCGCAAGCAGATCGAGCTGCTGCCGCAGGTGACGCGCAACTTCCTGTCGTTCGCCGACCTGGCGCCCGGCGTGCGCTTCGACGTCGACCAGGGCAGCGGCCAGGTCAAGCTGCAGAGCGGCGCGCAGAACCAGGACAACGTCAACGTCTTCATCGACGGCGTGGGCCAGAAGAACTACATCCTGCGCGGCGGCATCTCCGGTCTCGATTCGACGCGCGGCAATGCCTTCCCGCAGTCGGCCATCGCCGAGTACAAGGTCATCACGCAGAACTACAAGGCCGAGTTCGACCAGGTCTCCAGCGTCGCGATCTCGGCCATCACCAAGTCCGGCACCAACGACTTCCACGGCGACGTGTTCTTCGACCGCACCGGCACCAACTGGACCGCCAAGGACCCGTTCGAGAAGAAGGCGGAAGCCAGCGGCATCAAGCGGCCGAACACCAGCCAGGATCAGTACGGCTTCACGCTCGGCGGGCCGATCAAGCAGGACGTGCTGCACTTCTTCATTGCCTACGACGGCAAGAACATCGAAGAGCCGCGCCAGGTGGTGGCCCAGCATGTCGACCAGATCCCGGCCAATGCCGGCATCGTGCCGGGCCTGCTGGCGCGGCAGGGCGCGACCAAGTCGAGCTTCAAGGAGAACCTGCTGCTGGCCAAGCTGGATGCGCAGATCGATGCCGACCAGAAGTTCGAGCTCTCGGCGCGCTACCGGGACGAATCCGACCACATCCCGGAGGACAAGCTCATCAGCCTGCCCGGCAATGAACTCGACCGCGCGAACACCGAGAACCGCGTGACGCTGAAGCACGAGTGGAGCCGTGGCGACTTCCTCAGCGAGGCGCGCCTGGGCTACGAGGACTACACCTGGAACCCGCATTCGGCCGCCGACACGCCGCTGATCCGCTACCTCGCCTCGCCGACGACGAACATCAACAACGTCGTCGACGTGCTGCTCGATGGCGGCTCGCCCAACATGCAACGGCGCAAGCAGTCGGGCGTGTTCGTCTCGGAGGACCTGAGCTACACGGGCCTGGCCGGCCACACGATGAAGGGTGGCGTGAAGGTCAAGGACCTGAAGTTCGACCTCTCGGGTACCTTCCGCGGGGTCGATTCGGTCCGCACCATCATCGACAAGACCACCGGCCAGCCCTACTACAACAGCAGCAACGGCAACTGCCTGGGCACCTCGCCCGAGACCACCGGCGGCCGGGTCACCAAGACCGACCAGTGCCAGATCGACCTGGCGGTGGCGCCGGCCGGCGTGAGCTTCAAGAACCAGCAGCTCGGCCTGTACTTCCAGGACGACTGGAAGCTCAACAAGCAGCTCGAGCTGAACCTCGGCCTGCGCTGGGACTACGAGACCAACGCGCTGAACGACGACTACGCCACGCCCGCCGACCGCGTGGCCGCGCTGCGGGCGCTGGACGTCGAGCGCTCGGGCATCAAGCCGGCGCCGGGCCAGACCTACGCGCAGTCGCTGGCCAAGGGCGGCATCGACATCGAGCAGTACATCGCCAATGGGCGCAGCCGCAAGGCCTTCACCGGCGCGTGGCAGCCGCGCATCGGCTTCAGCTACGACCTGAAGGGCGACCGGGCGTCGGTGATCTTCGGCGGTTTCGGCCGCGCGTACGACCGCGCGATGGCCAACCACGCGCTGGACGAGATGCAGAAGAACGCGCAGCCGGGCGGCGAGATCTGGCTGATCAAGAACGACCACAAGATGCCGTTCACCGACCAGTTCTCGCTCGGCCTGCGCCAGGCGGTGGGCGTGTGGAACACCGAGGTGGCCATCACGCGCAGCCATGCGAAGAACCAGTTCAACTGGTTCCACGGCAACCGCGACCCGAACGGCGGCTACGGCACGCAGAGCTCGATCGATCCGCTGTGGGGCGGGCCGTCCGGCTATGGCTCGCTGGTGCTGGGCGACTTCGTCACGCAGGCCAAGACCGACGTGCTGTCGATCAAGGCCGAGAAGCCCTACACCAGCGATTCGGGCTGGTCGGTGTCGGTGGCCTATGCCTACAGCGATGCGAAGACCACGCACCGCAGCTGGACCAACGACATCTTCAACTGGACCTATGGCAAGCCGGGGCAGGGCGGCTGGAACCCGTCGCTCGACGTCGACAAGCACCGCCTGGTGGCCACCGGCCTCACCGACAAGGTGCTGCCCTGGGGCATCGCGCTGTCCGGCAAACTCACCTATGCGTCGGGTCGCATCCGCCAGATCACCGATTGCTCGGCCGGCTGGTCCAGCTGCGTCTACCGCGTCGGCGACAAGGACGATCTGACGCAGTTCGACCTGACCCTGGCCAAGGGCTTCAGCCTGCCGATCGGCAAGCTGACGATCCGGCTCGACGTGCTGAACCTGTTCAACACCATCACCTACGGCGGCTACGACGACTGGGGCGGTGGCCCGGGCAACCCGCAGAACTACCTGGGCGGCGACAACGCCAACCTCGGCACGCCCAACAGCCGCGGCGCGCCGATGCGCACCTACAAGCTGGGCCTGTCCTTCGCGTGGTGAGCCGACGCCCCGGGCCCTCTCGGCGTGACTGCCTGGCGCTGCTGCCGGCCGCCGCACTGGCGGCCTGCAGTGGCGCGGGCGGGGGCAGCGGCGCCGCCCCGGTGCCGATGCAGACCACGCCGCAGCCTGGTGGCACCAACCTGGGCAGCGACGATGCCTTGCTCGACGACCTGTCGCTGCGCACCTTCCGCTACTTCTGGGAGACTGCCAACCCGGCCAACGGCCTGAGCCCGGACCGCTGGCCGGGCACCGCGCCGATGGCCAGCGTGGCCGCGGTGGGCTTCGCGCTAACGGCTTATGTGATCGGCGTCGACCGCGGCTACGTGACGCGCGCCGAAGCGCTGCAGCGCTGCCTGATCACCGCCCGCTTCTTCGACGAGGCGCCGCAGGGCCCGCAGGCCAGCGGCACCGCCGGCCACCGCGGCTTCTTCTACCACTTCCTGCACCTGGAGCGGGGCACGCGCTTCGATGCGGGCGTCGAGCTGTCGACCATCGACACCGCGCTGCTGGTGGCCGGCCTGCTGTGCGCGCAGGCCTTCTTCGACCGCGACACGCCAGTCGAGGCCGAGCTGCGCCAGCGCGTCGAACGCATCTACGCCCGCATCGACTGGCCCTGGATGCAGCAGCGCCCCGGCCTCATCAGCATGGGCTGGGCGCCCGAGCAGGGCTTCGCCCGCTTCATCGACTACACCGGCTACGACGAGGCCATGCTGCTGATGCTGCTGGCGATGGGCTCGCCGACCCATCCGGCCGATGCGGGCACCTGGGCCGGCTTCACCCGCACCTACGCCCGCAGCTGGGGCACGTTCATGGGCCAGCAACACCTGGGCGGCGGCCCGCTGTTCTGGCACCAGTATTCGCACGTGTGGGTCGACTTCCAGGGCATCGCCGATGCCTACATGCGCGAACGCGGGCTGGACTACTTCGAGAACAGCCGTCGCGCCACGCTGGCCCAGCGCGCCTACGCCATGGCCAACCCCGGCGGCTGGAAGGATTACGGCGAGAACGTGTGGGGCCTCACCGCCTGCGACGGCCCCGGCATGCTGCGCGTACGCGACTTCCGCGGCCGCCTGCAGCAGTTCCGCGACTACAGCGCGCGCGGCGCCAGCATCGAAGGCCTCAACGACGACGGCACGCTGGCGCCCACCGCGGCGCTCGGCTCGTTGCCGTTCGCGCCCGAAGTGGTGCTGCCCGCGCTGCGCGAGCTGCGCAGTCGTTTCGGCGACACGGTCTACGGCCGCTACGGCTTTCTCGACGCCTTCAACACCAGCTTCGTGGCGCAGGGCGAGAAGCTCAGCAATGGCCGCGTGCTGCCGGACTTCGGCTGGGTGGATACGGACTACCTCGGCATTGACCAGGGCCCGATCCTGGCGATGATCGCGAACCATCGCAACCGACTGGTGTGGCAGACGATGCGCAAGAACCCGCATCTGCGGCGCGGCCTGCAACGCGCCGGGTTCCAGGGCGGCTGGATGACATGACCGGTGTCTCGATGCGCCGGCGCTCGCTGTGCGGCGCTGCCGCGCTGGGCGGGCTTGCCGGCTGCGGCCGCCAGCGCGCAGGCGACGCGCAGACCCTGCGCTTCTGGGCCATGGGCCGCGAGGGCGAGGTCGTCGCGCAGCTGATGCCGGCGTTCGAACGCGCCCATCCCGGCATCCACGTGAAGGTGCAGCAGTTGCCCTGGACCTCGGCGCACGAGAAGCTGCTGACCGCCTTTGCCGGCGATGCCTTGCCCGACCTTGCGCAGCTGGGCAACACCTGGGTGCCCGAGTTCGTGGCGCTGAACGCGCTGCAGCCGGTGGACGAACGCGTGCAGGCCTCGGCCATCGTCCAGCGCGACGACTACTTCGCCGGCCTGTGGCAGACCAACGTGGTCGAGGGCCGCAGCTATGGCGTGCCCTGGTACGTCGACACGCGGCTGCTGTTCTACCGCCGCGACCTGCTGGCTACGCTGGGCTTCGACCACCCGCCGCGCGACTGGGCCGAGTGGCGCACGATGATGCGTGCCATCGCCGCCAGCGCGCCGGGGCGTCGCGCCATCGTGCTGCCGCTCAACGAGTTCGAGCCCTTGCTGGCACTGGCGCTGCAGCAGCCCGACGAGTTGCTGCGCGACGGCGGCCGGCGCGGCAACTTCAGCGGCGCCGGCTTCCAGCGCGCCTTCGCCTTCTATGCCGAGATGTTCGCGCAGGGCTGGGCGCCCATCGCCAGCGAGATGCAGATCGGCAACGTCTGGCAGGAAATCGGCCGCGGCACCTTCGTCTTCTACATCTCGGGCCCGTGGAACATCCAGGAATTCAAGGCGCGCCTGCCGGCCGCGCAGCAGGGCGACTGGATGACTGCGCCGCTGCCCGGGCCCGCCGGGCCGGGCGCCTCCACCGCGGGCGGCTCGAGCCTGGTGCTGTTCCGGCACTCGGCGCGCCAGGCCGCGGCCTGGCAGCTCATCGAGTACCTGTCGCAGCCCGCGCAGCAGCAGCGCTTTCGCGAACTGACCGGCGACCTGCCGCCGCGCCGCAGCAGCTGGGCCGCGCCAGCCCTGCGCGACGACGTGCATGCGCGCGCCTTCCGCGAGCAGCTCGAGCGCGTGCGCGCCGCGCCCGCCGTGCCCGAGTGGGAACGCATTGCCAACGAGATGCAGCACGTGGCCGCACGCGGCGTGGCCCAGGGCACGCCGGCGGCCGCTGTCGGCCGCGAGATCGATGCGCGTGTCGACAGCTTTCTCGAGAAGCGCCGCTGGCTGCTCGACCGCGCGGCCGCGCGGGCCGGAGCCGCGGGATGAAGCGCGAGCTCGCCGCCTGGACCTTCGTCGCGCCGGCGCTGGCCGTGATCGTGCTGTTCTTCGTCGGCCCGGTGGCCGCCGGCCTGGCCTTGAGCCTGACCGACTTCGACCTCTACGCGCTGGCCGACTGGCACAACCTGCGCTTCGTCGGCCTGGCCAACTACGCCCACGTGCTGCAGCTGCCGCTGTTCTGGAAGGCGCTGGGCAACACGGTGTATTTCGTCGTCGTCGGCGTGCCGCTGTCGATCGGCGTGTCGCTGGTCTGCGCGCTGCTGCTGCATTCGCGGCTGGCACGCTTCAAGCCGCTTTATCGCACCGCGCTGTTCGCGCCGGTGGTCACCACCGTGGTCGCGGTGGCGGTGATCTGGCGCTACCTGTTCCACGACCGCTACGGGCTGGTGAATGCAGCGCTCGGCGCGCTCGGCATCACCGGGCCGGACTGGCTGGGCGACCCCGCGTGGTCGATGCCGACCATCATCCTGTTCGCGGTGTGGAAGAACTTCGGCTACAACATGATCATCCTGCTGGCCGCGCTGCAGGCGATTCCCGAGGACCTGTACGAGGCTTCGCGCCTCGACGGCGCCGGTGCCGCCGCGCAGCTGCGCCATATCACCTTGCCGCTGCTGGGGCCTACCCTGCTGATGGTGGGCGTGCTGACGATGGCCGGCTACTTCCAGCTCTTCGCCGAGCCCTACGTGATGACGCAGGGCGGGCCGCTGCAATCGACCGTCAGCGTGCTGTACCTGATGTACGAGGAAGGCTTCAAGTGGTGGAACCTGGGCTCGGCCTCGGCCGTGGCCTTCGTGCTGTTCGTGCTGATGGCGGCCTGCACGCAGCTGCTGCTGCGCGGCGCGCGGCGGGGCGGGGCGTTGGCATGAGGGCAGGGCCGCGCCGGTCGAACGAGCCGCTGGCCGCGCTGGCGGTCAATGCGGCGCTGGCCTTCATCGCGCTGTCGACCCTGGCGCCGCTGCTGTGGATGCTGTCGGTGTCGCTGATGCAGCCGGGCGAGGCCAGCACGCAGCCGCCACCGCTGCTGCCGGCACAGCCGACGCTGGCGAACTTCCACACGCTGTTCGCGCGGGCCGGCATGGGCCGCTACTTCGCCAACAGCCTGGGGCTGGCCGCGGCGCTGACGCTGCTGTCGGGCCTGTTCAACGTGATGGCCGGCTATGCCTTCGCCAAGCTGCGCTTCGGCGGCCGCGAGCGGGTGTTCGCCGCGCTGCTGACGACGCTGGTGATCCCGGCGCAGGTGGCGATGATGCCGCTGTTCCTGCTGCTCAAGACGATGGGGCTGGTCAATACCTACGGCGGCGTGCTGGTGCCGGGCCTGGCCGGCGTGTTCGGCATCTTCCTGGTGCGGCAGTACGCGATGAACCTGCCGGACGACCTGCTCGAGGCCGCGCGCATCGACGGCGCCAGCGAGTGGCGCATCTTCGCCAGCGTGGTGGTGCCGCTGCTCAAGCCCATCATCGTGACGCTGGCGATCTTCACCTTCCTCGGCAGCTGGAACGACTTCATGTGGCCGCTGATCGTGCTGACCGACGGCGAGCGCCACACGCTGCCGGTGGCGCTGGCGGCGCTGTCGCGCGAACGGGTGCAGGACAACGAGCTGATGATGGCCGGCTCGGTGGTGACCGTGCTGCCCGTGCTGGCGCTGTTCCTGGCACTGCAGCGCTACTACATCCAGGGCCTGATGGTCGGGAGCGTCAAGGGATGAGGTGCTGGATCCTGAAGTACGCGGCCATGGCGGCCGCGATGGCGGCGGCCGCGGCGCCCGGCACGCGCCTGCTCGACGGCTTCGAGGACCTGTTGCCCTGGGCCGCCAGCGCCAGCGAACAGGTCAGCGCGCGCATCGAGCCCGCGGCGGGGCCGCAGGGCCGGGCGCTGTGCCTGCACTACGACTTCAACGGCGTCTCGGGCTATGCGGTGGCGCGGCGCCGGCTGGCGCTGCCGTTGCCGGCGCGCTATGCCTTCACGCTGCAGGTGCGCGGCGAGGGCGCGTCGAACCAGTTCCAGCTCAAGCTGGTGGATGCCAGCGGCGACAACGTCTGGTGGTACCAGCGGCCCGACTTCACGCCGCCGGCGGCCTGGCAGCCGTTGAAGATCCGCCAGCGGCAGATCGAATTCGCCTGGGGCCCGGCCGCCGACAAGACGCTGCGCCAGGCCGCGGCCATCGAGCTGGTGGTGGCCAGCGGGCAGGGCGGCGGGCGCGGCCAGGTGTGCGTCGACGCGCTGGCGCTGCACACGCTGCCCGATGCCGAAGCACCGCTGCCGGCGCCGCGGCTCAGCGCGTCCTCGTCGCTGCAGGCGAAGCCCGGCGCCGCGCTGGCGCTGGACGGCGATGCCGACACCGCCTGGCGCAGCGATGCGCGCCGCCCGCAATGGCTGCAGCTCGACTTCGGCCGGCCGCGTGAATTCGGCGGTCTGGTGCTGCATTGGGCGGAAGGCGCCCAGGCCACGCGCTATGACGTGCAGCTGTCCGACGATGGCCGGCGCTGGCAGACCGTGCGGCGCGTGGTCGACGGCCAGCGCCGCGTGCAGCCGCTGCTGCTGACCGACGCCGAAGCGCGCTTCGTGCGGCTGACGCTGCAGCAGGGCGCCGGTCCGCAGTACGCGCTGGCGGAAGTCGAGGTGAAGGACCTGGCCTGGGGCGCCAGCCGGAATGCGCTGCTGCAGGCCGAGGCGCGCGAGGCGCCGCGGGGCCACTACCCGCGCGGCTTCCGTGGCGAGCAGCCGTACTGGACCGTGGTCGGTGTCGATGGCGGTGCGGCGCACAGTGCGCTGCTGTCGGAGGACGGGGCGGTCGAACTGCAGCCCGGCGGCTTCTCGGTCGAGCCCTTTCTCGTCGACGCCGACGGCGTGCAGACCTGGGCCGACGCGGTGGTCAGCCAGTCGCTGGCCGAGGGCTACCTGCCGATGCCCGGCGTGCAGTGGCGGCTGCGCCGCGCGACGCTGGACATCACCGCGTTGGCATTGGGCACGCGCGAGCGCTCGCAGCTGCTGATGCGCTACCGCGTGGGCAACCCGAGCGAGACGCGCCAGCGCCTGACCCTGGCGCTGGTGCTGCGGCCCTGGCAGGTGAACCCGCCAACGCAGTTCCTGAACCGCCCCGGTGGCGACGCGCCGGTGCACCGCCTGGCGATGCCGGGACCGACGCTCGAGGTCGAGGGCCAGCCGCGGCTGTGGCCGCTGCAGCCGCCGAGCGACGCCATCGGCAGCGCCTTCGACGCCGGCGCCATCGTCGAACGGCTGGCCGCGCCGCGCGCGACGCAGCCGCTGGAGCTGCAGGACGCATTCGGCATGGCGAGCGCGGCGCTGCGCTATGAGCTGGACCTGGCGCCCGGTGAAAGCCGCGAGATCGCGTGGCTGGCGCCGTTGAGCGGGCCGTTCGACGGGCCGCCGCCCGAGGCCCGAGCCGATAACGCCTGGTCTGAGCGTCAGCAGCAGGCCCTGGCCGAGGCCTGGCGCCAGCGCCTGAACCGCGTCACGCTGCAGCTGCCCGCCGCGGCCCGGCCGCTGCACGACACGCTGCGCAGCGCGCTGGCGCAGATCCTGGTCTCGCGCGAAGGTCCGGCGCTGCAGCCCGGCACCCGCTCGTACGCCCGCAGCTGGGTGCGCGACGGCGCGATGATGGCCGAGGGCCTGCTGCGCCTGGGCGAAACCGGCGCGGCGCGCGAGTTCGTGCAGTGGTTCGCGCCGCACCAGTTCGCCAGCGGCAAGGTGCCCTGCTGCGTGGACCGGCGCGGTGCCGATCCGGTGGCCGAACATGACAGCCATGGCGAGCTGGTGTTCGCCATCGCCGAGCTGTACCGCTACGGCGGTGACCTGGGACTGCTGCGCATGCTGTGGCCGCATGTGGACGCTGCGGTGCGCCACCTGGACACGCTGCGCGCCAGCGAGCGCGGGCCCGCCCACCAGGGCGGCCCGCAGCGCGTGAACTATGGGCTGCTGCCGGCCTCGATCAGCCACGAAGGCTACTCTGCCAAGCCGATGCACGCGTACTGGGACGACTTCTGGGCGCTGCGCGGCTACAAGGACGCGGTGATGCTGGCCCAGGCGCTGGGCGACGAGCCAGCGGCGCGGCGCATCGCGGCTTCGCGCGACGAGTTCCGCCATGACCTGCTGGCCTCGATCGAGGCCTCGGCCGCGCAGCATGGCATCGGCTTCATCCCCGGTGCGGCCGAGCTGGGCGACTTCGATGCCACCTCGACGACCATCGCGCTGGCGCCGGGCGGCGAGCAGGCCACGCTGCCGCAGGGGCTGCTGCTGGGCACCTTCGAGCGCTACTGGCAGGGCTTCGTCGAGCGGCGCGGGGGTGCCAAGCCCTGGTCTGACTACACACCCTACGAGCTGCGCAACGTGGGCGCGCTGCTGCGACTGGGCTGGCCCGAGCGCGCACACGAGGCCCTGGCCTTCTTCATGGCCGACCGCCGGCCCGCGGCCTGGAACCAGTGGGCCGAGGTGGTGGGCCGCGAGGCGCGCGAGCCGCGCTTCATCGGCGACATGCCGCATGCCTGGATCTCGTCGGACTTCATCCGCGCGGTGCTGGACCTGCTGGCCTACGAGCGCGAGTCCGACCAGTCGCTGGTCATCGCCGCCGGCGTGCCAGCCGGGTGGCTGGACGAGGGCGTTGCGGTGCAGGGGCTGGCCACGCCCCATGGTCTGTTGAGCTATCGCCTGAAAAAAGCGGCCGGCGAGGTGCAGCTGGACGTGGCCGACAGCGGCCTGCGCCTGCCGCCCGGCGGCCTGGTGCTGCCATGGCCGGGCGAAGGCGCCCTGCCGCCCGCCACGCTCGATGGCCGCCCGGCGGTGTGGCAGGGCCGCGAGCTGCGCATCCGCCACCTGCCGGCCGTGCTGCGCTTGCACCTGCCCTGAACTCGGCTATCGTCGGCGGATGACCGCAGCCGACAGCCGCCACTTCGACATCGCCGCGCTCTTCGACGCCGAGGAGTACCTGTACTTCATGGCGCCCACGCTGGCCGAGGAAGATACGCCGGCGCAGTGCGCGTTCATCGAGCAGGCGCTGGGCCTGGCGCCCGGCAGCCGCGTGCTGGACCTGGGTTGCGGCCATGGCCGCCACAGCCTGGAACTGGCCCGGCGCGGCCATGCGCCGGTGGGCATCGACCTGGTGCCCGGCTTCATCTCGCACGCGCAGGCCGACGCGGCACGCGAGGGCCTGCCCTGCGAATTCATGCTCGGCGACATCCGCGCCTTCCAGGCGCCGGCGGCCTTCGATGCGGCGATCTGCCTGTTCGACGCCTTCGGCTTCCATGACGACGAAGACCACGCCCGCATCCTGGCGCAGACCTGGGCTGCGCTGCGCCCGGGTGGCCGGCTGCTGCTGGACGTGCGCAACCGCGAGCACATGCTGCGCAGCCCGCCGGTGCAGGTGGTGGAGCGCGACAACGGCGACCTGATGATCGACCGCTTCCAGTTCGACCTGGCCAGCGGCCGCATGCTCGACCGCCGCACCTGCCTGCGCGGCCCGCAGCGGCGCGACACCGAGTTCTCGGTGCGGCTGTACGCCTTCACCGAGCTGCGGGCGCTGCTGGCCGCGCAGGGTTTCGCGCTGCAGCAGGTGTACGGCGGCTTCGACGGCACGCCGCTCTCTGCCGCTCGGCCGCGCGCCTTGCTGGTCGCGGCGCGGCCCGCGTCGCCCTTCGACACAGCGCAATAAGCCACTGCGGGCTGACGCTGGTCAAGGTGCGGCTGATACTCCGCGGCCTGAAGCACAGGGAGACCGCTGCCATGACCTTCGCGATGCGTGCCACGACACTCACGCTGGCGCTGTCCGCCGAGCTGCTGCTGCCGTCTGCCGCACGGGCGGCCGACGAGGACAAGGTGGTGTTTTCCTTCGCCTTCGTCGGCTGCAACCGGCTGGACAAGGCCGGCGTCAAGGCCACCGGCTCGGCCAGCAGCGCAAACGTCGGTCAGCTGCTGCAGACGATCAGGGACCTGAATGCCACCAACCCGCCGCCCGACTACCTGATCCTGGCCGGCGACGTGGTGAAGGCCAAGAAGAGCGGCACCAAGGTGCTGCAGCAGCAGCTGGCCGACTGGACGAAGCTGGTGAAGGGTCAGCTCAAGCACAAGACGCATCTGGTGGCCTTCACCGGCAACCACGAGCTGCTGATGTCCGGCACCGAAGACGCGGACGACGAGGTGCCCAACCCGCCGGCCTATGCCTACTGGCAGCAGACGATGAAGCCCTTCATCGCCGGCAAGGACGGGCCGAAGAAGGGCGGTGCCGACGCGCTGGCCGACGACGAACAGCGCCTGTCCTACACCTTTGCACAGCACGGCGTGCTGTTCGTGGTGCTGAACACCGACACGATGATCGACGCCACCACCGCCGGCGACGTGCCGACGAACTGGCTCGCCGGCAAGCTGGCCGCCGCGCAGCAGGACAAGAAGATCGACCACATCTTCGTGATGGGCCACAAGCCGCTGGTCGTGCCGGGCAAGACGCCCGACAGCGGCCAGTCCAACATCCGGCAGAGCGAAGGCGGCGCCGTGTACGGGCTGCTGAACACGCCGGACCCGAAGCAGCCGACCGAAGCCACCAAGGTGCGGGCCTACCTGGCCGCCCATGCCCACGAGTGGAACTACCAGCCGAACCTGAGCAGCAGCTTCGGCAGCGGCACCGTGCCGCAGATCATTGCCGGCAACGGCGGCAGCCCGCCGGAAGGGAAGTGGGACAAGGACCACGGCTACTTCGGCTACACGCTGGTGCAGGTGTGGAAGAGCGGCAAGGTCAGCGCGCAGAGCTATGGCCGGGCCATTCCGGACCCGTACTACCTGCAGACGCCGGCGCCGCAGCCGGCCAGCGCGCAGGGCACGACCATCTGGCTAAAGCCCTGACAGCTTCGGGCGACGGCCCTTGTATTGCGCGGCGCCGGCCCCAGATCGGCTGCATCGAGACCTTTCGGAGCCACGGGAAGCCGGGCGACGATGATGCAAGCAACCCGACGGATCGAAGTGCCGCAGCGCCTGGAAGTGCTGGTGCTGCTGGCGCAATTGTTCGAACAGCTGGACCGCGCCGGCCAGGTGGCGGCCGATCAGTACCGCAGCGTGGCGCAGCGCCTCGCGGCGGAGTTGCAGGCCGTGCCGGTGGACGATCACCTGAAGGGCCTGCTGGGCGTGTTCCCGGCCATGGCGCAGCTGTACGAGAACCTGAACTACGCGCAGGCCGGGCTGGTGCGCTCGCCGCTGGAAGCAGCGGCCGAGGCCGAGCTGCAGGCGCGTGCGCTGCTGGGCCGGCTGGCGCCCGCGCGCAAGGCCTGAGGCGAAGTCAGATGCGCCGGCTCTGGCCGGCCCAGTACGGCTCGCGCAGCCTGCGCTTGAAGATCTTGCCGGTGTCCTCGCGCGGCAGCGCGTCGTGCAGCGTCACGATGCGCGGCAGCTTGTAGTTCGCCAGCCGCGGCTGCAGCCAGGCCCGTACGTTTTCGGGTGTTAGCGCCCGGCCGGCCTCGTCGGCGCTGGGCTGCACCGCGGCGGCCAGCGCTTCGCCGAACTCCGGGTCGGGAATGCCGAACACCGCGCAATCGGCCACGCCCGGCATCGCCTGCAGGCAGGCCTCGATCTCGGCCGGGTAGATGTTCACGCCGCCGGAGATCACCATGTCGGCCGACCGGTCGACGATGAACAGATAGCCGTCCTCGTCGAGGTAGCCCACGTCGCCCATCGTCAGGAAGCCCTCGCGTTCCATGCCCCGGCGCGCGCCATCGTTGCCCTGGTAGGTGAAGTCGGGCAGGTTCGAGGGCCGCACGTAGATCAGGCCGGCCTGGCCCTGCGGCACCGCGCGGCCCGCGTCGTCGAGGATGCGCATGTCCACACCCTCGATCGGCCGCCCGGCGGACCCGGGCTTGCGCAAAGCTTCATCGGGCCGCAGGAAGCTCATGTAGCCGAGTTCGCTGGAGCCGTAGGCCTCGTGGATCACCGGACCCCACCACTCGATCATCGCGCGCTTCACGTCCGGCGGGCAGGGGGATCCGGTGGAGCCGACGAAGCGCATGCTCGACAGGTCGTGGCGCTCGCGCACGGCCGCCGGCAGGCGCAACAGGCGCACGTACATCGTGGGCACCAGGTAGGCGTGGCTGATGCGGTGCTCGGCGATCAGGCGCAGCGTGTCCTCGGCGTCGAAGCGCCGCTCGAGGAACAGCGTGCCGCTCTGCTGCGCGACGCCCAGCGCGTAGGCATTCGGCGCGCTGTGGTACATCGGCGCACTCAGCAGCGCACGCATGCCGGGCTCCAGGCCGTAGGCCAGCCGCGAGCGGGCCAGCGAGGTGACCACCTGCTCGGGCGTGGAGGGTGCGCGGCGGATACCCTTGGGCCGGCCGGTGGTGCCGGAGGTGTAGAGCATCGCGCCGCGCGGCGCGGCCGCCGGCGTGGCGATGGGCGGCGTGCCGTCGCGCCGCGCTGTCCAGGCGGTGGTGTCGAACACCGGCAGGCCGGCCGGCGCGACGTCGCCCAGCGCCTGCAGCAGCTCGGGTTCGGCGATGAACAGCCGCGCGCCGCTGTCGCGCAGGATGTATTGCACCTCGTCGTGCTTGAAGTGCCAGTTCACCGGGCACCAGGCCGCGCCCAGCCAGCGCGTGGCCAGCATCAGCTCCAGGTTCAGCGGCGTGTTGTGCAGCATCAGCGCCACCACGTCGCCCTCGCCGACGCCCAGCGCCTGCAGCGCGGCGGCCGAGCGCTGATAACGTTCGAAGAACGCGTCAGGGGCGATGGTCTGCTGCTCGAAGACGATGGTGGGCTTCATCGGGTACGGGCGGGATCGGCGAGGACGCCAGTATGCGGCGCGGCCGGCCGGCACAGGATGCGGGTTTTCGCAGTGTGCGGATGTCGCGCAGGCGACCCGCGGCGCGCCGTCGAGCCAGACCCGATGACAAGATTGTAGGCACCCTGGGTTGCCGCCAGATGAAGCTGCGGCGATGGCCGGGCGCCGCGCTCGGATGCACGCGCCACGGGTCGTCGCGCTCGCCAGAATCGCGCGCTTCTTTTGCAGCCGGAGGCAGGCCCCTTGTCCCATCCATCGACCGACCCCGCGATCCCGCCCTTGCTTGCCGCCGCACGCGCCGCGGCCGGCGGCCCCGCCTGGCAGCAGGCGCACGCGCTGCAGTTCGAAGGCCGCATCAGCGCCGGCGGGCTGCAGGGGCCGTACAGCCAGCGCATCGCGCTGGGCGATGGCCGCTTCGTCATCGACTACCGGCTCGGCCCGGCTGCGCTGGCGCGCGGCTTCGATGGCACGGCGGGCTGGCACCGGGGCGCCGATGGCGCGGTGGTGGTGCAGCAGAGCGTGGCGGCGCTTCAGGCCCTGGTGACCGAGGCCTGGCTGCTGTCGCGCGCCTGGCTGCAGCCCGGGCGCGATGCAGCGGCGATGTTCACGCCGGCCGGCGAGCGCGAGGCGCCCGAGGGCCGGCTCAGCCTGCTGCGCTGCAGGCCCGCCGGCGGCGACGAGCTGCTGCTGGGCTTCGACGCTGCCAGCGGGCGCCTGCTGTCCAGCGAGCAGGTGCTGCACGGCAAAGTGAGCGTCAAGCGCTACGAGGACCATCGTTGGATCGACGGGCTGCTGCTGCCGATGCGCACCGTCAGCGGCGGCGGGGATCCGCGCCACGAGGTGCTGGTGCAGCTGGATGTGGCGCGGGTGAACCCGCCGCTGCCCGCCGCGGCTTTCGAGCGGCCGGATGCGGCGCCGCCGCCCACCGGGCTGGCCGCCGGCACCGTTGCCTGCGAGCTGCCGGTGGCATGGCACCAGAACCACGCCTACCTCGATGCGCGCATCAACGGCGCGCCGATGCGGCTGATGCTGGACAGCGGCGGCGTCAACCTGCTCACGCCCGAGGCGGCCGCGCGCGCCGGGCTGGCGATCGAGGGCGCGACGGAGGTGCGCGGGCCTGGCCGTCAGCCGGTGTCGGCCGGCTTCGCGCGGGCCCGCGAACTGGTGCTGGGCGATGGGGCGCTGCGGCTGCAGGACAGCCTGCTGCGTGTGCTGCCGCTGGCCGGCCTGAGTGTGGTGGAGGGCACCGCAATCGACGGGCTGCTCGGCTTCGAGCTGTTCAGCCGCCTGGTGCTGCGGCTTGACGGCAACGCCGGCCGGCTGCAGCTGATCGACCCGCAGGCCTTTGTGCCGCCGCCCGGCGCGCAGCGGCTGGACCTGCGCTTCTATGCCCATGTGCCGGCGGTGCGCGCCCGGGTCGACGGCATCGAGGGCGAGTTCTGGCTCGACACCGGCAACCGCAACGCGCTGACCTTGTTCAAGCCCTTCGTCGCCGCGCATCCGCAGCTGGCCGACGGCGCCGGCGCCGAGACCGTCATCGGCCATGGCATCGGTGGCGCGGTGGGCGGCCGGGTGGCACCGGGCCGGCCCCTGGCGCTGGGCGCGCTGGTGCTCGACGTGCCGGCGCTGACACTGCCCTGCGCCGATGAAGGCGTCACCGCGATCGGGCAGGTGGCCGGCAACATCGGTGGCGCGCTGCTGCGCCAACGGGTGGTCAGCTTCGACTACCGCCGCTCGGCCGTGTATTTCGAGCGCTAGGGCCTCGTCAGTCCAGCGGCCGCGCGAGGTACACGCCTTCGCGGCCGACGATCGGCCGGCGCGTGGGCATCAGCACGGTGCAGCGCTCGCACAGCGCGCGCACTTCCTCGGCACCGTCGGTGGCGATCAGCGCGCCGTCGTCGAAGGTCTCGAAGCCGACCAGCGGCCGGCTGAAGCGGAACTCCGGCGTCTTGATGACCCAGGTCTGCAGCAGCTCGAAGCGCTGCTGCGGCGGCTTGGGTGCCAGCGGCGCACGCTCGATCAGGCCGAAGTGCGCCAGGAAGTCCAGCGCCACCTCGGTGGCCAGCTCGCCGCTGGCGCGCCGGAAGTGGCCGCCGCACTCGGCCACCAGCGCGACGCCGGCGCCTTCGGCCTGGCCATGGCGGCCATGCTGGATCAGCGGCGTGCCGGAGCCCAGGCCCTGTGGCATCACCAGGTGCACGGCGGGCCGGCCGATGGCCAGCGCGGTGTCTGCATTGCGCGCGAACTGCGGGTAGACCCAGAACGGCTGCACATCGGTGCTGGTGGAGTGGAGGTCGAGGATGTGGTCGGCTGCGGCCACTGCGGGCCGCATCGCGCGGGCGCGGGACAGCTCGGGGCTGTCTTCCGCGCCGTCCAGCCAGGCGGCCGACCAGATGCGGTTCATGTTGTGCACCAGCTGGCGGCTTTCCAGCGGCTTCGCGGGGTCGAAGCTTTCGTACGCGGCCACGTTGGCGAAGCTCACCGTCAGGGTGCCGATGCGCGGCCGCACGCCGGTGTCCAGCAGGTGCGTGGCGGCGACCATGCCGCAGAACTCGTTGCCATGCGTCAGCGCGTTCACCAGCACATGCGGGCCGGGGCGGCCGGATTCGAAGCGGTGCACGTAGTCGATGCCGGTGTTGCCGCGGCGATAGGGCGTGAGGTCGCGGGGCAGCAGCTCGAATTCGGAGGTCGGGTTCATCGTGGCAGCGTGGAGAGGGGCGGGCCTCGATTCTGCGGCGCGGCGGCGCGGCCCTACAGCGGGCGTGCCCGGATGGTCTGGCTGGCGACCACGAAGTGGCCGGCGCCCAGGTGGTGCAGGGTGTGCAGCAGCGGGTTGTCGTCGCGGAAGGACCATCGCCCGTTGGCGAACACGCGGCTGTCGGCCGCCGCGGCCAGCACCTCGCCGAAGCTGGTGTCGTAGGCCTCCTCGGTGTGCGGCTCGGGCAGCAGGCGGCATTCGAGCCAGGCCACGCAGCCGGCTTCGACGAGCGGCATGCCCAGGGCCGGGCCGGGGCGGGCTTCGATGCCGTAGCGCGCGAACTTGTCGATGTCCCGTCCGCTGCAGTTGCCTACCGCGTAGGTCAGGTCGGCCAGCGCGGCGCCGGGGATGCACAGCGCGAACGCGCCGCTGGCGCTGACCAGCTCGCGCGTGAAGGTCTTCTTGTCGATCACGACGGCAATGCGCGGCGGCGTGAACTCCACCGGCATCGACCAGGCCGCCGCCATCACGTTGCGCCGGCCCTGGTGGGCACTGGTCACCAGCACCGTGGGACCATGGTTGACGAGCCGGCTGGCATGTTCCGGCGCCACGGGCTGGAAGTGCGGATTCACAAAAAGTCCTGATGAGTGGTGCAACGACAAATTGATTTTCATCGTGCTCGGCAATCGCTAGGATGATGCCATCGCCGCTTCGATGTCCGCTCCTGCCATGCATGCCCCTACGCGCAACCCCGATCTGCTGTCGCCCTTCCACCTGGCGTTTCCGGTGCACGACCTGGCGCAGGCGCGCGCCTTCTACGGCGGGCTGCTCGGCTGCCCGGAAGGCCGCAGCTCGCCCGAGTGGGTGGACTTCAATTTCTACGGCCACCAGATCGTGGCCCACCTGGCGCCGGGCGAGACCGGGCCGTCGCAGCGCAATGCGGTCGACGGCCATGGCGTGCCGGTGCGGCACTTCGGCATCGTGCTGCCGATGGCCGAGTGGGAAGCGCTGGCGCAGCGCCTGAAAAGCCACGGCACCGCCTTCGTGATCGAGCCCTACATCCGCTTCCAGGGTGAGCCGGGCGAGCAGGCGACGATGTTCTTCCTCGACCCCTCGGGCAACGCGATCGAGGTCAAGGCCTTTGCCGACATCGGCAAGCTGTTCGCCAAGTAGCCTGCAGCCGCGCGCGGCATGATCCGCGAGCTGAAGACGCTGGTGGCGGTGGCGCGCGAAGGCACCTTCGCCGCCGCCGGCCAGGCCATGGGGCTGACGCAGGCAGCCGTCAGCGCGCAGATGCAGCGTCTGGAATCCGAGCTGGGTTTCGCGCTGTTCGACCGCAGCGGCCGCGCGGCCCGGCTCAATGCGATGGGCCAGCAGACCCTGGTGCGTGCGCAGGAGCTGATCCGGCTGCACGACGACCTCGGCTCGCGCCGCAGCGGCGGCAGGCCGGCGACCGCGCTGGTCACGGTCGGCGCCATCGCGTCGATGCAGCGCGCCATCCTGCCCGAGGCGCTGGCGCGCTTCCACAGGCAATGCCCGGGCTGCCGCACGCGGGTGCTGCCGGGGCTGTCGATGGGACTGCTCGACCTGGTCGACCAGGGCGAGATCGAGCTGGCCGTGATCATCCGGCCGCCGTTCTCGCTGCACAGCGACCTGCGCTGGACCACCCTGGCGCGCGAGCCCTTCCGGCTGCTGGTGCCGCGCCACGAAGCGGGCGACGACTGGGCCGCGCTGCTCGCCACCCTTCCGTTCGTACGTTATGACCGCGCCTCGTTCGGCGGGCGGCAGGTGGATCGCTTCCTGCGCTCGGGGCACATCCGCGTGCGCGAGGTCTGCGAGGCCGACGAGCTGGACGCCATCGTCCGGCTGGTGGGCCATGGCGTCGGCGTGGCGCTGGTGCCGCAGACGGCCGCGCTGCGCCGCTGGCCGGCGGCGGTGCGGGCCATCGACCTGGGCCACCACACCTTCCACCGCGACATCGGGCTGGTGCACCGTGCCAGCCGCCAGCTGAGCGAGCCGGCGCGCCTGCTGGCCGGGCTGATCGTGCAGGCGGCCGGTGGCCAGGCCATGGACGCGGACAATGACCGTTAGGCGGCACGGATGATCGACGAGGAACGCCACGAATTTCCATCGCCCGACGGCCGCTTCCTGGTCGAGCGCGTTCGCTTCTGGGACGATCGCGGCGGGCCCTACGGCCACCTGAACCTGCTGGCGTTGCCCGAGCGCCGCTTGCTGGTGCGCCTGTCCGACCGCGAGCCTCACCAGGCGCCGCTCTTCCCCGGGCCGGGCCTGGTAGAGCTTCTGATGCCGGACCGCCGTTTGCAGCCGTGGCGCCTGCGCGTCGACCTGGTGGCCGGCAGCTTCGTCACGCACCCGCACGACGAGCCGCAGCCGCTGTCCGAGCTGCCACTGCTGCTGGACGCCCAGACGCCCGAGGACGCCGCGGCGGCCGCGCAACGCTGGCGGCGGCCGCGCGGTCTGCGGGCCCGGCTGTCCGATGGCTTCATGCTGCTTGGTTCATCGGTGCTGGCCGGCGGCGGCTTGTGGATGGGCTTGACCGCACGCACGCTGCGCGAGCGCTGGACCGGCTGGTTCGGCCTGCTGTTCTTCGGCGCCTGCGCGGCGCTGCCGCTGTGGGAGGCCTGGCGCCGGCGGCACCCGCGCCGCGGCTGAAGCGCGCCTGTCGAAATCCGCGCCGCTCGAACGTCGTACAAACACGGGCGGGCGCATGCGGCGCCGTTCCCGGTTCACGATCACAGGAGCATTCCATGCTGGTCCAGGCTTATCTGTCGTTCAAGGGCTGCATCGACATGCCGCTGGGCGAAGCCTTCCGGTCGCCGTGCTGCGGCAGGGTGGTCGACCGCTTCGGCCTGTGCTGGATGGTCGGCATCCCGGGCCAGCCGTGATGCGCGGCACCGAAGCGGAACACGCCGACCCGCGCCGCCGCTGGTGGGCGCTGGGCGTGCTGTGCCTGGGCGTGCTGATGATCGTGCTCGACACCACGATCGTGAACGTCGCGCTGCCCTCGATCCGGGCCGACCTGCAGTTCACCGAGACCACGCTGGTGTGGGTGGTCAATGCCTACATGCTCACCTTCGGCGGCCTGCTGCTGCTGGGCGGGCGGCTGGGCGACCTGTACGGCCACCGGCGCCTGTTCATGGCCGGCATCGCGCTGTTCACGCTGGCCTCGGCCGGCTGCGGCCTGGCCGGCTCGCAGGGCCTGCTGATCGCGGCGCGGGCGGTGCAGGGCGTGGGCGGCGCGGTGGTGTCGGCGGTGGCGCTGTCCTTGATCATGAACCTGTTCACCGCGCCGGCGGACCGTGCCAAGGCCATGGGCGTCTACGGCTTCGTCTGCGCCAGCGGCGGCAGCATCGGCGTGCTGCTCGGTGGGCTGCTGACCGATGCGGTGGGCTGGCACTGGATCTTCCTGGTCAACCTGCCGATCGGCGTGGCAGTGCTGGCGCTGGGCATGGCGCTGCTGCCACCGGCGCGCGTGGCCGCGGCTACCGCGCGGCTGGACGTGGCCGGCGCGCTGGTGGTCACGCTGGCGCTGATGCTGGCGGTGTATGCCATCGTCAACGGCAACGAGGCCGGCTGGCAATCGGCGCGCACCTTGGGGCTGCTCGGCCTGGCGGTGCTGCTGCTGGCGCTGTTCATCGGCATCGAGCGCCGTGTGGTCGCGCCGCTGATGCCGCTGGGCCTGTTCAGGCTGCGCAACCTGGCCACCTCGAACATGGTGGGCGTGCTGTGGGCGGCGGCGATGTTCGCGTGGTTCTTCCTGTCGGCGCTGTACATGCAGCTGGTGCTGGGCTGGAGCGCCATGCAGGTCGGCCTGGCCTTCCTGCCCTCGAACCTGATCATGGCGGCCTTCTCGCTGGGCCTGTCGGCCCGCATCGTGATGCGCTGGGGCCTGCGCCGGCCGCTGGGTGCGGGCCTGGGCCTGGCCGCGCTGGGGCTGGCGCTGTTCGCCCGCGCGCCGGTGGGCGGCAGCTTCGTGGCCGACGTGCTGCCGGGCATGCTGCTGCTGGGCCTGGGCGCCGGCATCGCCTTCAACCCGCTGCTGCTGGCGGCAATGGGCGACGTGGCGCCGCGGGACTCGGGCCTGGCCTCGGGCATCGTCAACACCGCGTTCATGATGGGCGGCGCGCTCGGCCTGGCGGCGCTGGCCAGCCTGGCCGCGGCGCAGACGGCCGCCGCGCAGGCCGGCGGCGCCAGCGCGGTGGCCGCGCTGAATGCGGGTTATCACGCCGCGTTTTGGGTCGGCGCGCTGTTCGCCGCGCTGGCCGCGTTGCTGGGCGCCAGCCTGCTGCGGACGCCGGCGGCGTCGGCCGCAGCGCCCGCGGCCGACGCGGCGCCGGTGGCCTCATCCTGAAACGATCTCGCTTCGACTAGGGATGAACAGGCGCCGCACTGGCGCCCAAAATGCACGGCACAGCCCGGAGTGCCGTGATGCCGCAGCCGCCCGATCTCCTCGAAGCGCAGGTCCAGGCGCGCCGTGCCCGGCTGGCGGGGCAGGGGCTGCCGCAGGGCAGCGGCCGCCTCTGGGGCCGGGCCCGGTCCGGCGGCGGCATCCGCAGCGCCACCTTCTGTTTCGGGCTGCTGCGCGCGCTGGCGCGCCAGGGCCTGCTGCTGCGCTTCGACCTGTTGTCCACCGTCTCGGGCGGCGGCTACATCGGCGCGCTGCTGGGCCGGCTGTTCAGCCGCGCGGCCAGCCCCGCCGACGTGCTGGCGGTGGCCGATGCGATGAAGCACGCCGATTCGCGCTGGTTCACCTGGTGGCTGCGGGCCAATGGCCGCTACCTGATCCCGCGCGGCGCGAAGGACCGCAGCTTTGCGATCGCGGCCTTCGTGCGCAACCTGATCGGCGTGCACTTCGAGCTCGGCCTGATGGCGATGCTGCTGGGCACGCTGCTGGCACTGGTGGACCTGGCGGGCTGGGCCGCGCTGGTCGAGCTGGGCTATGCGCAGCAGGGCTTCACCTTCAGCGCCGCGCGCTACCTGAGCCCCTGGCTGCCGGTGATCTGGCTGCTGCTGCCGCTGGTGGGGCTGGCCGGCGTGCTGGCCGGGCTGGCCTACTGGTCGGTGCCCTGGCTCACGGCCACGGGCCGCATCGACGTGAAGGGCTTCGCGCCGTACTGGCTGGGGGCCATCGGCCTGCTGGTGGGCGGGCTCTGGGTGCATGCGCGCCAGCCCTGGCCGCAGACCGATGTCGGCCAGCTGCAGCGCGGCCTGCTGTGGGCGGTGGGCTGCTCGCTGCTGGCGGCCTGGGTGCTGGCCTTGCCGCTGTGCGCACGGGTGCTGCAGGTCACGCCGGCTGGCTTGTCCACCGCGCAGCGGGCCGACATCGCGCGCAGCCGCCTGACCCGCTGGCTGGCCAATGCGCTGCGCACCGCGGCGCTGCTGCTGCTGCTGGGCGCGGTCGACCGCGCGGCCTGGTACCTGGCCTTCGAGTACGAAGCGATTGCCTCCACCGGCGTGCTGCTGGGCGTCGCGGCTGCGCTGGTGCGCGCGCTGCTGCCGGCCGTCTCGAGCCTGATGCCCGGCAGCGGCTCGGTGCGCGGCATCCTGCTGGTCGGGCGTCTGTTCGGTTATGCGCTGACCTTCCTGCTGGGCGCCTGGTGGGTGGCGCTGGTCTACCGCGCGGGGCTGGGCGCCCTGTTCCAGCGCGGGCCCGATTTCGGCGATGCGCTGGGCGTGCTGCTGACCATCGGCCTGCCGGTGCTGGGCTACCTCTGGCTGTCGGGCCGCAACCTCGATTTCCTGAACCTGTCGTCGCTGCACGTGTTCTACAAGGCGCGGCTGGTCCGCAGCTACCTGGGGGCGGCCAATGCGCGGCGTTTCGGCCAGGCCGGCGCGCTGGGCGCCCTGGGCGTGGTGCCGCCGCACATGCCTTCGGTGCCACAGGGCGTGAGCATCGGCGAGCTGCAGGCCGACGACGACCTGGCGATGGCCGACTACCTGCCGCAGCGCCAGGGCGGACCGGTGCACCTGGTCAACGTCTGCATCAACCAGACGCGCGATCCGCGCGGCGGCCTGTTCAACCAGGACCGGCGCGGCCTGCCGCTGACCATCGCCTCGGGCGGGCTGATGCAGGTGGGGCGCGAAGGCTGGAAGCCGTTGGCGGCCCGCGGCGGGCTCACGCTGGGCAGCTGGGTGGCCATTTCCGGCGCCGCGGTGGCGCCCGGCCTGGGCAGCCTGACGCGCGGCGGCATCAGCGCGCTGGCCACCTTTGCCGGGCTGCGGCTGGGCTTCTGGTGGGACAAGGCCACGCGCGAAGGCCTGGCCACGCGCGCATCGCCGGTCACGGCCAAGTCGCTCGGCCTGCTGCGCGAGACCTTCGGCATCTTCCGCGGCACCGAAAGGCCCGACTGGTTCCTGACCGACGGCGGCCACCTCGAGAACACCGGCGCCTACGCGCTGCTGGCCGAGCGCGCCGAGGTCATCGTGCTGGCCGATTGCGGCGCCGATCCGCGCTATGCCTTCGGCGACCTGGAGAACCTGGTGCGCAAGGCGCGCATCGATCTGCAGGCCGAGGTGCTGTTCCAGCGCCCGCGGCAGCCGCCCGCGCCGCCGCCACCGTCGCCACCGGGCCGCTTCCGCCGGGCGGTGCCGGGCGGCGAGCACGCGCTCGACTGGCCCGAGCCGATGAAGGCCTTCGGGTCGCTGAACGACCTGGCCTCCAGCACCAGCACCGCCTGCCTGGCCTTCGCCACCGTGCGCTACAACGGCGGCCGGCCGGGGCGCGGCATCCTGATCGTCGTGAAGCCGAATGTCTGCGACGGGCTGCCGGTGGACCTGGTCAACTTCAAGGCCGAGAACCCCGACTTCCCGCAGCAGTCCACCGCCGACCAGTTCTTCTCCGAGGCGCAGTGGGAAAGCTACTTCCAGCTCGGCCAGTTCCTCGGCGGCAAGCTGGGCCGCGCGTTCATCGAGCGCCTGGTCGAACGGCCGGAAGACTTCTTCGAGAAGGACGACCGCTCGCCCTTCGACAGCGCGGCGGCGGCCCGCCGGGCGGGTGAGGCGCAGGCCGCCGCGGCGGCCGCCGCAGCGCCGGCCAGCCGGCTGCCGGCACGCATCGGCAGCACCGCCGTGCGGACCACGCTGGGCCTGGGTGCCGCGGCCACCTTCGGCGTCTCGGCCTGGCAGGCCCTGGACAGCCTGCGCAGCAGCGCCACGCGGCAGGTGACCGACGAACGCGCGGCGCTGGCCGAGTTGTCGACGCTGTGGGCGCGGCCACTGCCTTCGGCCACGCCGGGCCTGCCGGCGTCGGGGGCGGCGGCCGCGGGCGCGCTGGCCGCGGCCATCGTGCGCACGGCCGACACGCTGTGCCCGGGCCACGAGGCCGGCTGGTTCCAGCGCTCGCGGCTGGCGCAGCGGATCCTCGAAGATGCCGTGGCCGAGTGCAAGCGCCTGCCTCAGCCGCTGCCGGCGCCCTGCGATGCGCTGCTCGACGCGGTGGAGCTGCGCCGGCCCGAGGCGGTGCCGGGCTGCCTGAAGCCGATCAGCCACGCTTCGGTGGCCGTGCCTTTGCCGCGTTATGGGGTCTACGACTATTCGGCCGATGCGCTGTATGCGCAGGCCCATCCCTGCGACGCGGCGGCCGCCGCACGGGCCGGCGCGGCGGTGCCCGAGGCCTGCGTGGCGCGGGACGTCGCGGCGGCACGCGCCGCGGCGGAGAGCATCGTGGCCCAGGCGCCGATGGCGTTGCCGAAGCCGGTCCTCGGCCCGCCGCGCACGGCGCTGCCGAGTGCGCCCGGCACGGCCCGCACTGCGGCGCCGGCATCCGCCCCTGCAACGACACCCGTCCCGACACCTGCCGCGTCGCCCGCTCCGTCGCCCGCATCCGCCAGCGCATCGGTCCAGGCCAGCGCCCGCCAGGCCGCCGGCGAGTGCGAGGGCCACACCGTGTATCTGCAGATCTACGGACCGGCCCAGGCCGACGCGGCCGAGGCCTATCGTGAGCGCTGGCGTGCGCTGGGCGTCAAGGTGCCGGGCGTCGAGGACGTGCTCGCCACCGCGCGCAGCGCCGGTCGTGCGCGGCCGGTACCGGTCGACCCCACCGCGGTTCGCTATCACACGAAAGACGCGTTGGCTTGCGCCCGCCTGCTGGGGCCCAGCCTGGGCTTCGGCGGCTGGGTGGTCGAGCCGCTGTCCTCGCAGTACACGGCCACGCCCGGCACCATCGAGGTCTGGGTCTCGCCTTCGCAGGCGCCGCTGCCCTTGCCGTCGCCGGCCGATGCGGCCTACCGCGACCAGATCCTGCGGCTCACCGGCAGCGAACGGCGCCAGGCCAGCGCCGAGCTCGTCGCGCGGCCCGCGGCCGAGCAGCCGGCGGTGGTGCGCGCGCTGATCGATGCCCTGCTCGACGAGGACGAGGCACTGAGCTACCGCCGCAACCTCTACATCGCGATGACGCTGGCCCGCATGCCCGAGGGCTGGCCCGGCAGCGCCCTGGACCGGGCTAGGCTGCAGGCCCTGACGCAGAGCCGCCACTACCGCGACGCCACCTTCAAGCGCTGGGTCGACGCCGCACTGGCGCGGCAGCGCGGGGCCTAGACTCGGTGCTTCACCACCCCTTCGACGGGGCATGCCGCCCCGCATCGCCATGCCTGCACTGGACCGATTGCTGCCGCGCAGCCACGACCTGGGCGGCGGTTTCACCGTTCGCCGTGTGCTGCCCTCGGCCCGCCGCCAGGCGGTGGGACCGTTCCTGTTCTTCGATCACTTCGGCCCGGTGACGGCCGGACCCGACGACGACCACGACGTGCGCCCGCATCCGCACATCGGCCTGGCGACGGTGACCTACCTGTTCGAGGGCGCGATGATGCACCGCGACTCCACCGGCGTGGTGCAGCGCATCGAGCCCGGTGCGATCAACTGGATGACGGCCGGCCGCGGCATCGTGCATTCCGAGCGCACGCCCGACGACCTGCGCGGCCAGGTGCGCCGCAGCCACGGCCTGCAGCTGTGGACCGCGGTGCCGGCCGCGCACGAGGAAGACGCGCCGAGCTTCGCCCACACACCCGCCGAGGCGATGCCCGCGCTGGCGCTGCCGGGCGTGCAGCTGCGCGTGCTGGTCGGCGACGCCTTCGGGCTGCAGTCCCCGGTGAAGACCCTGTCGCCCACGCTGTACGTCGACTTCCAGCTGCAGGCCGGGGCTTCGCTGCAGCTGCCCGATGCCGCCGAGGAACGCGCGCTCTACGGCGTCGATGCCGGCTTCGCGCTCGACGGCGAGGCGGTGCCGCCGTTCGAGATGGTGGTGCTCGCGCCCGGCAGCACGCCGCGTCTTTCAGCCGCTAGGGAGAGCCGCGTCGTGATGATCGGCGGCGCGCCGCTGGGCCACCGCTTCATGGTGTGGAACTTCGTCTCCAGCCGCAAGGAGCGCATCGCGCAGGCGCAGGACGACTGGCAGGCACAGCGCATCGGCCAGGTGCCCGGCGAGACCGAGTTCATCCCGCTGCCTGCGCCGCGCTGAAGCCGGATGAAGGTGTCCGAAAACGGCGCGCGAGCCCGCTGCGGACGGCCTACCCTGCAGGCCATGTCCTCACCGAGTGCAAATCCACCATGGCCAGCATCCACCGCGAGATCTCGATCGACACCCCGGCCGACCGGCTCTGGCAGGCCGCACGCGACATCGGCGCGTTGCATACGCGGCTGGTGCCCGGCTTCGTCAGCGACTGCCGGCTGGAAGACGAGGGCGCGGCGCGTCGTCAGCTTCGCCAACGGCCTGAGCGTGAAGGAGCTGATCATCGATTGCGATGACGCGCGCCGGCGCATCGCGTGGACCGCGGTGGGCGGCCGGCTATCGCACCACAACGCCTCGCTGCAGGTGCTGGCCGATGGCCCGCAGCGCTGCCGCGCACTGTGGACGGCCGACCTGCTACCGCACGGGATGGCCCCCGCCATCGCCGGCATGATCGAGCAAGGGCTGGCGGCGATGAAGGCTGCGCTGGAAGCGCAGGAACAGCGTTGAGGCGATCGTCAGGTTCAGCAGGTTCCAGGCCACTCCGTTGATGAAGGCCGCGTGGTAGGAGCCGGTGAGGTCGAACACCACGCCCGACATCCAGCCGCCCAGCGCCATGCCGAACAGCGTGGCCATGATCACGGTGCCCACGCGCGCACCGGCCTCGGCCGGCGGAAAGTGTTCGCGCACGATGATCGCGTAGCTGGGCACGATGCCACCCTGGAACAGGCCGAACAGCGCCGAGATCAGGTACAGCGACAGCAGCCCGTCGAAGGGGATGAACAGCAGCAGCGCCACGCCCTGCAGCACCGAGCCCAGCAGCAGCGTGCGCAGGCCGCCGATGCGGTCGCAGATCATGCCGCTGACCAGGCGGCTGACGATGCCGCAGGCCAGCATCAGCGACAGCATCTCGGCCCCGCGCGCGACGCCATAGCCCAGGTCACCGCAGTAGGCGACGATGTGCACCTGCGGCATCGCCATCGCCACGCAGCAGGCCACGCCGGCCACGCACAGCAGCACCTGCGCCTGCGCCAGGCTCAGGCCGAACGGCCGGTTGGAGGGCTGCACCGGCGGCGGACCGCCCGGGCGCACGCTGGCCGCCGCGGGCTGCCCGACCGGTGGTCGTGTGCGCAGCCTCAGCGCCAGCAGCGGCATCGTCAGCAGGCACAGCAGGCCCAGGGCGAGGTAGGTGTGGCGCCAGCCCTGGGCCTCGACCAGGCGCTGCACGATCGGGGGCCACAGCGCGCCGGCCAGGTAGTTGCCGCTGGCGCAGATGGCCACCGCAATGCCACGCCGGCGCACGAACCACAGCGAGGTGTCCGCCACCAGTGGCGCGAAGGTGGCCGAGCTGCCGAAGGCGCCCAGCAGCACGCCATGCGCCAGCGCGAACAGCCACAGGCTGCTGCTGTAAGCCGCGGCGATGAAGCCCGCGCCCAGGCCCACGGCACCGATGAGCACGACGGTCATCACGCCATGGCGATCGGCCAGCTTGCCCATCATCACGCCGCCCAGGCCGAAGCCGACCATCATCAGCGTGTAGGGCAGCGACGCATCGGCGCGCGCCGCGCCGAACTCGGCCTGCACCGTGGGCAGCACCACCGAGACGACGTACATCGCCGCGCTGCCGATGGTCATCAGCGCCAGGGTGGCCATCAGGCGGGTCCAGGCGTAGCGCGAATCAGCGGCGTGCGTGCTCATCGGAACATTGTGGCGGCTTCAGCGCGGTGGCGGGAATGGCTGCTGCACAGGCGCTTATCCGACCTTGGCCGGCAGCCCGCGCCGCGTACGCTGGCGGGGCAAGACCACCGCCGCCCGATGCCGCTTTCGAAGACCCCGATTTGGTGTGCCGCCTCGCTGCTGGCGCTGACCTGCGTCACGGCCTGCGCCGACCCCGGCTACTACGTCGTCACGGCCTACAGCGACCCCGGCCTGCGGACCGTGGACCTGCGCTACTGGACCGTGGACACGCCCCGGGCGCCCGCCACCCTGTGGCCCGAACTCGGCCTGGGCTGGAACGTGGACGAGCGCTGGTACACCGGCGTGCTGGCCAGCTACATCGGCAGCGAGGGCACGGCCACGCGCCTGAGCACGCTGAACTGGCAGAACGACCTGGTGCTGACCGGCGGCCGCTACCCGGTGGACGTGGCGCTGCACACCCTGGTGACCAAGGACTACAGCGGCGGCCATGCGCTGGAATTCGGCCCGGCGCTGCAGACCGATGTCGGCCGCACCCAGCTGAACTTCAACCTCTTCTTCGCCCGCGCCTTCGGCGCGATGGCCGGCAAGCCGACGCAGCTGAAGTACCAGTGGCAGGCGCGCTACCGCTGGATGCCGGCGCTGCATGTGGGCCTGCAGGGTTTCGGCGAGGTCGGCCGCTGGGACCACTGGCCGGCGTGGCAGAAGCAGTCGCACCGCGCCGGCCCGGCCGTCTTCGGCAAGCTGCCGATCGGTGGCCGAACCTCGGGCGACCAGCCGGTGCAGTGGCAGGCCGCCTGGCTGGTGGGCTCCACCTACGCCCAGCACGGCTCGATGTTCAGCGCGCGCGTGAGCTACGGTTTCTAGGCGAGTTCAGCTTTCGAGGAAGTCGCAGGCCACATGGGCCAGCGCGCGCACGCCCAGCAACAGGCAGGCTTCGTCGATGTAGAAGCGCGGCGAGTGGTTCGGCGCGGCCTTCATCACCTCGGTGCCGTGCGGCACCACGCCGACGAAGAAGAACAGCCCCGGCACCACGCGCTGGAAGAACGAGAAGTCTTCCGAGCCCATCACCTTCGGGACCAGCACGGCGTGCTGCTCGCCGGCCACGCGGTGCAGCGTGGGCGCCATGCGCGCGGTGAGCGCGGGGTCGTTCACCGTCACCGGGTAGTTCTTGGTGATGCACACGTCGCAGCCGGCGCGCGCGCCGCGGCTGATGGCCTGCGCCAGGTAGGTCACGCGTTCGTGCACCTCGTCGCGCATGCCTTCGTCGAAGGTGCGGATGGTGCCGCGCATTTCCACGCTGTCGGGGATGATGTTCTCGCGCACGCCGCCCTTGATGGCGCCGATGGTCACCACCGCGGGCTCGCGCGTCAGGTCCATCTCTCGGCTGACCACCGTCTGCAGGCCCAGCACCACCTGCGCCGCGGTGACGATGGGGTCGACGCCGAACCACGGCATCGCCCCATGCGTCTGGCGGCCGTTGACGGTGATCTTCAGCTTGTCCGAGCTCGCCATCGTCGGGCCGGGCCGGTAGCCGATGGTGCCCACCGGCAGGCGCGAGGTGACATGCAGGCCGAACACCGCGGCGGGCCGGGGGTTGTCCATCGCGCCCTGTTCGACCATCAGCTTCGCGCCGCCTTCCTCGCCTTCGGGCGGCATTTCCTCGGCCGGCTGGAACAGGAACTTCACGGTGCCCTTCAGGCCCGCGCGCAGGCCGGCCAGCACCTCGGCCACGCCCATCAGGATGGCCACGTGGGCATCGTGCCCGCAGGCATGCATCACGCCGACGGTCTCGCCATTCCACTGCGCCTTGACCTTGGACGCGAACGGGATGTCGACCTCCTCGGTCACCGGCAGCCCGTCCATGTCGGCACGCAGCGCGACCACCGGGCCGGGCAGGGCCCCCTTCAGCAGGCCGACGACACCGGTGTGCGCGACGCCGGTCGTCACCTCGTCGAAGCCCAGAGCCCGCAGGTGCTCGGCCACCAGGCCGGCGGTGCGGAACTCGCGGTTGCCGAGCTCGGGGTTGGCATGCAGATCGCGCCGCCAGGCGACGACCTTGGCCTCGATCGCTGCGGCGGCGCTGTCGATCGCACGGGCCAGCGAGCTGGCGGCGGAGGTGGCGGAGATGTCGCCCATGTACGGAACCTCGACGTCGATGGCGCGCCGTCGGGCGCGGAGCGGCAAGCCTAGCAGCCCGCGCGCGCAGGCGCTATTCGATGTTCTGCACCTGCTCGCGCATCTGCTCGATCGCGACCTTCATCTCCACCGAGATGTTGGTCAGCTCGAGCGCCGAGGACTTCGAGCCCAGCGTGTTGGCCTCGCGGTGCAGTTCCTGGATCAGGAAGTCGAGCCGCTTGCCGAGTTCGCCGCCGGCCTGCAGCAGGCGGGCGATCTCGTCGAGGTGGGCCTGCAGGCGCGCCAGTTCCTCGGCCACGTCGATGCGCAGCGCGTAGGCCGCGGCTTCGTTCAGCGCGCGTTCGTGCAGCGCCTCGGCGCTGACGGTGGAGCCGGCCCCGGCATTGGCCAGCGCCTCCTGCCAGCGCTCGAGGAAGCGTTGCTGCTGGCGCTTGACGACGGCCGGCACCAGTGGCGCGGCCTGGATGGCCAGTTCGCGCAGGCGCTGGATGCGCTCCAGCAGGATGGCCACCAGGCGCTCCCCTTCGCGTGCCCGCGCTTCGCGCAGCGCTTCGACCGCGCGCCGCGCGGCGTCCATCGCGGCTTCGTCCAGGCGCTCGGCCGCGCCGCCGGAGCGGCACCAGTTCAAGGCCTCGTTCACGCTGAACGGCCGTGCGTGCGGCAGCCAGGTCTGCACGGTGGATTCCAGCCGCGCCAGCTTGCTCAGCTGTTCCAGTTGCGGCTGCGGCCAGGCGCTGTCGGACTCGCGCTGGGTGGACAGGCGCAGCTCGATCTTGCCGCGGCGGAACGCGGCGGTGACCAGTTCGCGCAGCGCGGGTTCGAGGCCGCGCATCTCGTCGGGCAGGCGCAGGCTGAAGTCCAGGAAGCGGCCGTTGACCGAACGCAATTCGACACCCACCGTGCCGGCATTCGATGGCACGCTGTCGCTGCTCTGGCCGGTGGCATTGGCGGGGCTCGCAGCGCTTGCCGTGGCGCTGCCAAAACCGGTCATGCTATAAACTGCCATCGACCTTTTTCATTCGAGAAAACGACGATTATGTCAAAGCCGAAACCCGCCCCGTTGCCTGCGGGCACCGTGGTTGGTGGTTACTCGATCGTCAAGAAACTGGCGGCCGGGGGCTTTGGTGTCGTGTACCTGGCCGAAGACGCCGACCGCCATCTCGTCGCGGTCAAGGAGTACCTCCCTGCTTCGCTGGCCGAACGCTCACCGGGCGAATTGACCCCGCGCGTCAAGCCCGAGAAGCAGCCGCTGTACCGCCTGGGCCTGAAGAGCTTCTTCGAAGAAGGCCGCTCGCTCGCGCAGATCTCGCATTCGAGCGTCGTCTCGGTGCTGAATTTCTTCCGCGAGAACGAAACCGTCTACATGGTGATGAACTACCTGCAGGGCGATACCCTGCAGGATTTCATCGTCACCGCCCGGGATTTGAAGCGCGACAAGGTATTCCGCCGGCCAACATCTTCATCACCAACGACAACAAGGCGGTGATGCTCGACTTCGGCGCCGCGCGCGAGGTGCTGAGCAAGGAAGGCAACTTCATCCGCCCGATGTACACGCCCGGCTTCGCCGCGCCCGAGATGTACCGGCGCGACGGCACGCTGGGGCCGTGGACCGACATCTACGCCATCGGCGCCTGCATCTACGCCTGCATGCAGGGCTACCCGCCGAATGACGCGCCGCAGCGGCTGGAGAAAGACCGCCTGGCACTGAGCCTGTCGCGCCTGCGCAATGTCTACTCGGACAACCTGATCGAGGTCACCGAGTGGTGCATGTCGCTCGACCCGCTGTCGCGCCCGCAGAGCGTGTTCGCGCTGCAGAAGGAGCTCTCGCGCGAGACCGAGCGCCGCTACACCAAGCTCAGCTTCAGCGAACGCCTGAAGCTGCAGATCGAAAATCTGAAGACCGGCGCAAAGCCCTGATCGGGCCGGGGCGCCGCACACCATCATGGTCATGCGTTTTTCGGTCTACCAGGTCAGCCGCAAGGGCGGGCGCGAGAAGAACGAAGACCGCATGGGCTATTGCTACACCCGCTCCGCCGGGCTGTTTGCACTGGCCGACGGCATGGGCGGCCACCCCGAGGGTGAAGTGGCCTCGCAGATGGCGCTGCAGACACTGGCCGCGATGTTCCAGCGCGATGCCAAGCCGGGCCTGAAGGATCCGCTGCGCTTCCTGCACGACGCCATCCTGGCGGGCCACCACCAGCTGCTGCGCTACGCGACGGACAAGGCCCTGCTGGACACCCCGCGCACCACCATCGTCGCCTGCGTGCTGCAGGGCAATGCGGCCTACTGGGCGCACTGCGGCGATTCGCGGCTGTACATGGTGCGTGGCGACAAGCTGATCGCCCGCACGCGCGACCACTCCTACACCGAGCTGCAGGACACCATGTCGCAGGTGGTGCCGATCGCCCAGCGCTTCAACCGCAACGTGCTGTTCACCTGCCTGGGCTCGCCCGGCAAGCCGGTGGTCGACACCGCCGGCCCGATGCTGTTGCAGGCCGGCGACAAGCTGCTGCTGTGCTCCGACGGGCTGTGGGGCAGCGTCAGCGACGCGGTGATCAGCGAGCAGCTGGCGCTGCGCCCGATCTCCGACGCGGTGCCCGAACTGGTGGAGCAGGCGCTGCGCAACGCCGGCGAGAAGAGCGATAACGTCACCGTGCTGGCGGTGGAGTGGGAAGCCGCGGAGGAAGACGATTCGACGATCGCCGTCTCGACCCAGTCGCTGGGCGACGAGGTCTTCGCGTCGACCATCCAGGCCAGCCTGGCCGGCGAGACGCCGCCCGACGAGCTGGACGATGCCGAGATCGAGCGGTCGATCCGCGAGATCAACGAGGCGATCCGTCGATCGTCCCAACAAAAAAAGCACTGAGGTTGTCCGATGAGTGAGTTTCAACGCGCCGGCGGCCGCGCGGCCGATGCGCTGCGCCCCGTCTCCATCCGCCGTGGTTTCACGCGCCATGCCGAGGGCTCGGTGCTGGTGTGCTTCGGCGACACGCAGGTGCTGTGCACCGCGTCGGTCGAAGAGAAGGTGCCACCGCACAAGCGTGGCTCGGGCGAAGGCTGGGTCACGGCCGAGTACGGCATGCTGCCGCGGGCCACGCACACCCGCGGGGACCGCGAGGCCGCACGTGGCAAGCAGAGCGGCCGCACGCAGGAAATCCAGCGCCTCATCGGCCGCTCGCTGCGCTGCGTGTTCGACCTGGCGGCGCTGGGCGAGCGCAGCATCCTGATCGATTGCGACGTGCTGCAGGCCGATGGTGGCACGCGCACCGCGGCGATCACCGGCGCGTTCGTGGCCGCGCAGGACGCGGTGAACTGGCTGATCGCCGAGGGCAAGCTCGACAAGAGCCCGATCAAGGACGCGGTGGCTGCGGTGTCGGTGGGCATCGTCCAGGGCACGCCCTTGCTGGACCTGGAGTACACCGAGGATTCGGCCTGCGACACCGACATGAACGTGGTGATGACGGGCTCGGGCGGGTTCGTGGAAGTGCAGGGCACCGCCGAGGGCGCCGCCTTCACGCGTGCCGAGATGGACCGCCTGCTGGCGCTGGCCGACAAGGGCATCCGCGAACTGGTGGCGGCGCAGCGGGCCGCGCTGGCGGCATCCCCCGGGCAGTGATCGACATGCGTTTGGTGCTGGCCTCGAACAACGCGAAGAAGCTCGCCGAGCTGCGCGCGCTGCTCGGCGGGCTGCCGCTGGAGATCGTCGCGCAGGGCGAGCTGGGCATCGGCGAGGCCGAGGAGCCGCACCACACCTTCGTCGAGAACGCGCTGGCCAAGGCGCGACATGCGGCGGCGGCCTGCGGCGGCGCGGCCATCGCCGACGATTCCGGCCTGTGCGTCAATGCGCTGGGTGGCGCGCCAGGCGTCATCTCCGCTCACTTTGCCGGGGAGGTCGCGGCGGTGGTGGGCGAAGCGCGCGAGGATCGCCGTCGCCGGCAGGACGCGCTGAACAACGCGCTGCTGCTGCAGCGGCTGGCCGACGTGTCCGACCGGCGCGGGCACTTCATCAGCACCCTGGTGGCGCTGCGCCATGCCGACGACCCCGAGCCGCTGGTGGCGGTGGGGCGCTGGCCCGGCGAGATCCTGCGCGTGGCGCGCGGCGACCAGGGCTTCGGCTACGACCCGCTGATGTTCATCCCCGACCTGGGCGTCACGGTGGCCGAGCTGTCGGCCGAGGTGAAGAACGCCCACAGCCATCGTGCGCGTTCGGCCGCGCAGCTGCGCGCGCTGCTGCACGAGGCCTGGCATCTCACTGCCTAGGCGGCAAGATGAGCGTCGTCGAACGTTACCTGCGGCCGGGCACCCTGCGGCTGGGCGAATCGCCGCCGCTGTCGCTGTACGTGCACCTGCCCTGGTGCCTGGCCAAGTGCCCGTATTGCGATTTCAATTCCCATGCCCTGCCGGACGGCAGGCCGCCGGAGCAGCGCTACCTCGACGCATTGATTGCCGATCTGGAAGCCGCGCTGCCGATGGTCTGGGGCCGGCCGGTCATCAGCATCTTCATCGGCGGCGGCACGCCCAGCCTGTTCTCGCCCGAGGGCATCGACCGGCTGCTGGCGGCGGTGCGCGCGCGCCTGCCGCTGGAGCCGGGCAGCGAGATCACGCTGGAGGCCAACCCCGGCACCTTCGAGCGCGAGCGCTTCAAGGCCTTTCGCGCGGCTGGCGTCACGCGGCTGTCGATCGGCGTGCAGAGCTTCGACGACGAGATGCTCAAGCGCCTGGGCCGCGTGCACGACGGTGCACAGGCCCGCGCCGCGATCGAGGAAGCGCGCGAGGCCTTCGACACCTTCAACATCGACCTGATGTACGCGCTGCCGGGGCAGAGCCTGGCGCAGCTGCGGCAGGATGTGGACACCGCGCTGTCCTTCGCGCCGCCGCACCTGTCGATCTACCACCTGACGATCGAGCCGAACACGCGCTTCGCGCTGGCCCCGCCGCCCGCGCTGCCCGACGACGACCTGGCCAGCGACATGCTGGACCTGATCGTCGAGCGCACGGCGGCCGCTGATCTTCAGCGTTATGAGGTGTCGGCCTTCGCGCGCGCCGGCCATCGCTGCCGGCACAACCTGAACTACTGGCAGTTCGGCGACTACCTCGGCATTGGCGCCGGCGCGCACGGCAAGCTGAGCTACCCGCACCGCGTGATGCGCCAGGTGCGCTGGCGCGAGCCGCAGCGCTACATGGACCAGGCGCTGGACGGCCAGGCGATGAGCAATGACGAGGAGGTGGCGCGCGCGCAGCTGCCGTTCGAGTTCATGCTCAATGCGCTGCGGCTGCGCGAAGGCTTTGCGCTGGCCGACTTCAGCGCCCGCACCGGCCTGCCGCTGTCGGCGATTGCCGCGCAGCTGGCCGAAGGCGAGGCGAGGGGACTCATCGCCCGCGACTTCGAGCGCGTGTGGCCGACCGCGCGAGGCTTCGACTTCCTGTCGGACCTGCAGTCGCTGTTCCTGCCGCCGGGCTGAGCGATGGGTCCAGGCTCGGCACGCGCGCCAGTTCGCGCGCGGACTGCGCCAGCTCGTCGCTGAGCCAGCCCTTCAGCGCCCGCAGTGGCGGCCATTCGGCCCACTGCGGCGGGTAGACCAGCCAGAAGGTGTCGAAGCCCTCGCCGGGCAGCGACAGCGGCGACAGGCGCATCAGCCGGCCATCGCGCAGCGCATCGGCGGCCAGCAGGTCGCGCGCCAGCGCCAGGCCCAGCCCTTGCTCGCAGGCCTGCAGCATCAGCCCGGCATCGTTGAAGCTGGCCACCGGGTTCACGCGCGTGGCCAGGCCGCGCAGCGCGAACCACTGCTGCCACTGGTCGGCGTCGCCGAGCAGCGGCTCGCGCGACAGCGCTTCCACCGGCAGCGCGGCCACGCGCCGCGCGACGTCGGGCGCGGCCAGCGCGACACGCGGCGAATCGATCATGCGCTCGGCCACCAGCCCGCGCCAGGGCCCGGCGCCCTGGCGCAGCCCGGCATGGAAGCCTTCGCGCTGCAGGTCGACGAGTTGCTGCGAGGTCTCGAGCTCCAGCGCGATGCACGGGTTGCGCTCGCGCCAGCGCCCGATGCGAGGCAGCAGCCAGCGGTGCGCGAACGAGGGCAGCAGGGTGAGGCGCACGCGCTGCTCGTCGCCGGATGCGGTGGCCCCGGCGGCGCGCAGGCCTTCGTCCAGCTGCGCCAGCGCGGCTTCCACCGCGGGCAGCAGGGCGGCGCCGGCGGCATTCAGGCTCAGGCGCCGGCCGCTGCGCTCGAACAGCGCGAAGCCGATCTGCTCCTCGAGCAGGCGGATCTGCTGGCTGATGGCGCTGTGGGTGAGGTGCAGTTCCTCGGCCGCCGCGCGCAGGCTGGCCTTGCGGGCGACGGTGCGGAAAGTGGGCAGGGTGTTGAGCGGCAGGCGCGGCATGCTGGTAAGTATGGCTTACCAAATTGGCCGGAACAAATCGATTTTCAGCACGCGATTGGCTCTCTATGCTTACCAGCACTGAAGTCCAACCCCGATCCGGAGCTCGCCATGAACACCGCCACCGACTGCACGATGCCCCTGCCGATCCCGCTGTATCGCCCGCGTTGGCAGCGCTGGGCCGAGGCCGCGCTGCAGGCCTGGCAGGCATGGCGCACGGTCCGCATGGCGCCGGAAGCCACGATGAGCCTGCAGGACGCGATGGCGCTGAACGACCAGACCTTGCGCGACATCGGCGTACCCGAATGGCTGCGCGAGCAGGCAGCCGCGCACCGCGAGCGCGAAGCGCTGGTGCTGCGGGCGGCGCGCGCCGACCTGGCCGGCGGCGGCGTGCGCTGGCTGGGCTGAACGCCCGCGGTCAGACCCGATGGATGGCTGCGCCGACCGTCGTGCGCAGCCGCTCCAGCAGGGCCGGCGCAATGCGCTGCAGCGGCAGCACCTCGTCGGCCGCGCCATGGGCGATGGCTTCGCGCGGCATGCCGAAGACCACGCAGCTGGCCTCGTCCTGGCAGTAGTTGTAGCTGCCGGCATCGCGCATCAGCTTCATCGCCTTGGCGCCGTCCGCGCCCATGCCGGTGAGCATCACGCCCAGCGCGTTCTGGCCCACCACGCGGGCGGCCGATTCGAACAGCACCTCGACCGAAGGCATGTGGCGGTTCACGGGCTCGCCGACGCGCACGCGGGCGATGTAGTTCGCGCCCGAACGCTCGATCGACAGGTGATGGCCACCGGGCGCGATGTAGGCATGGCCCGGCAGCACGCGTTCACCGTCCACCGCCTCCTTCACGCGGATGCGGCACAGCCCGTCCAGGCGCGCGGCATAGCTGCGAGTGAAGCCCGGCGGCATGTGCTGCGTGATGACCACCGCCGGCGAATCCGCGGGCAGGTTCATCAGCACTTCCTTGGTGGCCTCGGTGCCGCCGGTGGAGGCGCCGATGAAGATGATCTTCTCGGTCGACAGCCGGCCCAGCGGGGCCGTGGGCGCTGCCGGGCGCACGCCGGCGCTGGCGGCACCGGCCGGCGTGCCCGCGGGCGTGGCAGCCGGCGGCAGGCGGCGCACATGGGCCTTGGATGCGGTGCGGACCTTCTCGGTGATGTCCTCGGCCAGCTGGCGCAGGCCGTCGGCCACGCCGACCTTGGGCTTGGCCACGAAGTCGATCGCGCCGAGCTCCAGCGCGCGCAGGGTCACGTCGGCGCCGCGCTCGGTCAGCGTGCTCACCATCACCACCGGCATCGGCCGCAGGCGCATCAGCTTCGAGAGGAAGTCGATGCCATCCATGCGCGGCATTTCCACGTCCAGCGTGATGACATCCGGGTTCAGGTTGCGGATCATCTCGCGGGCCACGTAGGGGTCGCTGGCCGCGCCGATGCATTCCATGTCCGGTTGCTTGTTGATGATCTCGGCGAGCAGGCCGCGCACCAGCGCGGAATCGTCCACCACCACCACTTTGGTCTTGGGCATGATCTGTCGGTCCGTAGTCGAGGATGGTCAGAACAGGTCCACCGAGCCGCCGCCGCTGTTCGTCGGCACGACCTTCTGCGCCGCGGCGCGATCCTGCGCCAGCAGGGCATCGGTGTTGGTCGGCGCCAGGCGCTTGACCATGGCCTTGCCGGAGGCCGGCAGGAAGCACACCTTGCGCGGGTAGACGTCCATCACGTCCTTGCTGACGATCGGGATGCGCTCGGTCTGCAGGTACTCGATCACGAACTTGGTGTTGCGCTCGCCGACGTTCAGGCTGTTCATGCCGCTGATCACCGCGCCGCCGCCGAAGACCTTGGCCTCCATCGTCAGCCGCGAGGCGCCACGCTTCATCATCTCGTTGATCAGCAGTTCCATCGCGTAGCTGCCGTAGCGGCCGGAGTCGCCGGCGCCGTCGGGCAGCATGAAGTGGTTCATGCCGCCGATGCGGCGCTCGCGGTCCCACAGGCAGGCGGCGATGCACGAGCCCAGCGTGGTCGTGATCAGGATGTCTTCCTCGTGCACGAAGTACTCGCCGGGCAGCACCTTCACCGCGTCGTTCTTGAAGTGGGCGTCCCAGAAGAAGAACGAGGCTTCACCGGGCTTGCGCGAGGCCGTCTTCAGCTTTTCCAGCCGCGGCGTGCTGTTGAGCGCACTGTTGACCAGCGGTGCCCGGGCCGCCAATGCGGCGCCGGAGTAGGGGGGAGAGATCATGGGCGGTCCTGGTACGGTGCGTTCCGGTATGTCGGCAGCTGGCGGGCCGAAGTTCAGACCTTCTGGTAGATCGTCTTGCCGCGCAGCTTGAAGAGATCACGCGAATCGGTGAAGTTTTCCGAATGGCCGACGTAGAGCAGCCCGCCCGGGCGCAGCACCCGGTGCATCTGATGCAGCACCGCGCGCTGGGTCGGCGCATCGAAATAGATCATCACGTTGCGGCAGAAGATGAGGTCGAAGGGCTCGCCCAGCGACCAGTCGCGCGTCATCAGGTTGAAGGGCCGGAACTCGATCAGCTTCGCCAGCTCGGGCTTGACGCGGATGAAGCCGGCATTGCTGCCCTTGCCGCGCAGGAAATGGCGCTGCAGACGCTGCGGCGAGAGGCCGCGCGATTCGGCGTCGTACACCCCGCGCTGCGCGGTGGCCAGCACCTTGGTGTCGATGTCGCTGGCCATGATGCGGGCTGAAGGGTTGCTGCCCAGCGCCTCGACCACCGTCATCGCGATCGAATACGGCTCCTCGCCGGTGGACGCCGCGCTGCACCAGATGCGCAGGTTCTGGCCCTGGCGCGCGCGCAGGTCTTCGGCCAGCGCGTGGAAGTGGTGCTCCTCGCGGAAGAAGGAGGTCAGGTTGGTCGTCAGGCAGTTGATGAATTCCTGCCACTCGGCGTCGCCGTTCGCGCCCATGTGCGACTGCAGCCACTGCAGGTACTCGGCGAACGAGCGGTGGCCGGTTTCGCGCAGGCGGCGCGACAGGCGGCTGTACACCATCGCCTGCTTGCCCGCGTGCAGGCTGATGCCGGCACGCTGGTAGATCAGCTCGCGCACCTTGTCGAAGTCGGTCTTCGAGAAGCTGAACTCCTGTTCGACGGCCTCGCTGCTGGCCGTGGTCGGGCGGGTGGCGGTGATCAGTTCGGACATGGGCGCTTGCTCGCGGTGGGTCGCGGTGGGTGCTGGACGACGGAATCCGGCATATGTGAAAAAGTCTGACCGAGAAGCCCTCCTTGCAAGCGAGGGAAGTGGGCCCGGTTCGGGCCGCATTTCGCCGCCTCGGGCCCCGGACCCCCACTGCTAGACTGCCGCTCACCCCCACCGCCCGCCTGCGTGCCCGGCACGCGGCTGCCACCGTGGATGCTCATCCGCTGCACCCGCGCCTGATCAAGACACCCGCCCTGCGGCTGGAGTCGGCGCTGGCCTTGCTGCGGCATTCAGGCTACGGTGAACCGGAAGGCTTGCCCGGCTCGGAGGCCTGGCTGCAGCAGCTGGTCGACCGGCTGGTGGACCTGTCCAGCCGCGATCCGCTGACCGGCCTGGCCAATCGCCGCTATTTCGAGCTGGCGGTGGCGCGGGAAATCGACCGCGTCGCGCGTTCCGGCGAATCGGCGCTGCTGCTGGTGGTGGACATCGACCACTTCAAGCGTGTCAACGACAACCACGGCCATGCGGTCGGCGACCAGGTGATCCGCGCCGTCAGCGAGGCACTGGCCGTCACCGTGCGGCCGATGGACCTGGTGGCGCGCGTGGGGGGCGAGGAATTCGCGATCATGCTGCCCAACTGCCCGGCTGCCTTCGGGCCGCAGGTGGCCGAGCGGGTGCGCCGCCGTGTAGCGCGCACGCAGGTGCCGTTGCAGGACAACGGGGCCCTCACGGTGACCGTGAGCGTGGGTGGCGCATTCGCGCAGCAATGGGTACGTTCGTCGACCGAGTTGTGGATGGAGCGCGCCGACCGGCAGCTCTACCGCGCCAAGGCCGAAGGCCGCGACCGCGTGTGCCTCGAGGCATCGACCGTCTCGTCGGTCACCGCCGAGGAAAAGGGCATGCTGTACGGCACCTCTCAGTTTCAGGACCTGGCATGACCGACTCTGCGCAAGCGGCCACCGAGACCGCGGCAGCCAGCCCCAAGGGAGGGCGCATCACCGCCGTCACCAGCGGCAAGGGCGGGGTGGGCAAGACCTTCGTCACCGCGAACCTGGCCGCCGCGCTGGCGCGGCGCGGCGAGCGCGTGCTGGTGCTCGACGCCGACCTGGGCCTGGCCAACCTGGACGTGGTGCTGAACCTGTATTCGCGGCTGACGCTGCACGACGTTTTCACCGGCCGCACGCCGCTGGACGACGCGATCCTGCCGGCCCCGGGCGGCTTCTCGGTGCTGCTGGCCGGATCGGGGCTGATCGAGTATTCGCGCATGACGCCCGAAGTACGCGACAAGCTGCTCGACGTGATCCAGCGCGTGCGCCCGCGCTACGACCATGTGCTGCTGGACACCGGTGCCGGCATCTCCGATGTGGTGCTGTTCACGATCTCGCTGGCCGACCAGGTGCTGATCGTGGCAACGCCCGAGCCCACCTCGCTGGCCGATGCCTATGCCACCATCAAGGTGCTGGCCTCGACCCAGGCGCCGCGGCCGATGCGGCTGCTGGTGAACCAGACCGAGCGCGCCGGCGAAGGCCGCACCGTGCGCGGACAGCTGCAGCAGGTGGTGGACCGCTTCGTCAACGTCAACCTGGCCAGCCCGGTGAAGCTCGACCACATCGGCGATGTGCCGCTGGACAAGGCGGTGCGCGAAACCGTGCAGCGCCGCCAGCTGCTGCTCGAGGCCTTGCCCGGTTGCGCCGCAGCGCAGGCGCTGGTGGCGGCGGCCGCCAAGCTGGCCGGTTGAGACCGCGATGAGTGCATCGGCAGGCGAGGGCGCCGCAGCGCCGCAGATCACGCCCTTCGAACGCCTGGGCGGCGAGACCGGCGTGCGCGCGCTGGTCGATCACTTCTACGACCTGATGGACCTGGAGCCGGCCTTCGCCGAGCTGCGCGCGCTGCACCCCAGCACGCTGGAGGGCTCGCGCGACAAGCTGTTCTGGTTCCTCTGCGGCTGGCTGGGCGGGTCGAACCACTACATCGAGCGTTTCGGCCACCCGATGCTGCGCGCGCGCCACCTGCCGTATGCCATCGGCCTGCGCGAGCGCGACCAGTGGATGGCCTGCATGATCCAGGCGATGCAGGATCGCGCGGTCGACCCGGCCCTGGCCGAGCGCCTGGCCGAGAGCTTCTTCGGCACCGCCGACTGGATGCGCAACAAGGGCGGCTGACTCAGCCCGCCAGTAGCACCACCAGCGCGCCAGCACCGCCCTGCGGCCCGCTGGCCTGTGCGAAGGCGATGACCTCGGCGCGCTGGGCCAGCCAGCGCTGCACCTTGGCCTTGAGCACCGGCTGCTTGCCCGGCGAACCGTGGCCCTTGCCATGCACCACGCGCACGCAGCGCATGCCGCGCCGCTGCGCTTCGCGGATGTAGCCGCCCAGGGCCTCGCGCGCCTCGTCCCGGTTCAGCCCGTGCAGGTCGACCTGCCCCTGCAGTGCCCAGTGGCCGCGGCGCAGCTTGGTCACGACCTCGGGGCCGATGCCCGGGCGGCGGAAGCTCAGGCCGTCGTCGGTGAGCAGCAGCGATTCGAGGTTGACCTCGTCGGACATCGCCTCGCGCATCGCCGCCTGTTCGTCCAGTTCGCGCTGCCGCGGGTGCGGGGCGGGTCGCGGGCGGTCGATGTCGGCCAGGCCGCGGTCGCGCAGGCGGTGCACGGGGCCCACCGCGCGGGCGAACAGATCGTGCTCGGCCTTGTGGCGCCGCAGGCGTTCGCGCTCGCGGGCGGCGTGCTCGGCCGCCACGCGCTGTGCGCGGGCCATGGCTTCGCGCAGCGCGCCCAGTTCGGCGAGGCTGCGCACCTTCACAACAGGCCCCGCTCCGCGAACGACACCACCGCCCCGCGGCCCACCACCAGGTGGTCGAGCACCCGCACGTCCACCAGCGCCAGCGCCGCCTTCAGCGCCTGCGTCAGGTATTCGTCGGCGCGCGAGGGCTCGGCCAGGCCCGACGGGTGGTTGTGCGCCAGGATCACCGCGCCGGCATTCAGCGCCATCGCCCGGCGCACCACCTCGCGCGGGTAGACGCTGGTCTGGTTCAGCGTGCCGCGGAACATCTCGTCCAGCACCAGCAGGCGGTGCTGGCTGTCCAGGAACAGCACCGCGAACACCTCATGCGGCAGCGCGCCCAGCTGCAGCTGCACGTACTGCTTGACGCCGCTCGGCGAATCGAACACCGGTGCCGCGCTCAGTTGCTGCGACAGCGAACGCCGCGCCATTTCCACCACCGCGGCCAGCTCGGCGCGCTTGGCCGGGCCCAGGCCCTTGATCGGCTTGAAGTCGTCCGGCGCCGCATGCAACAGCCCGGCAAAGCCGCCGAAATGCGCCAGCACGCCCTCGGCCAGCTGCAACACGCCGCGGCCCTTGAAGCCGGTGCGCAGCAGCAAGGCCAGCAGCTCGGCATCGGCCAGCGCGCCGGCCCCCTGGGCCAGCAGTTTTTCGCGCGGCCGAGCGGCGGCCGGCAGTTCCTTGATCGACATCGTCCACGGCGCCCCGGCCTCGCGGCAGGCGCCCTCGTAGAATTGCCGGCAGTCTATTCGCTCGCTGCGGGCGCCAACTCCCCCCTTTAGTGTGATCACCATTCAGGAGGGGTCGTTCCTGACCCTGCACTACCGCCTTGCCGGACCCGATGGGGCCGACGTGGTCAACACCTTCGGCGGCCAGCCGGCCACGTTGTCGCTGGGCAGCGGCCAGCTGGCGCCGGCCATCGAGCGCGCGCTCCTGGGCTTGGCCGAAGGGGCCGAGCATCGCGTCGAACTGCCCGCCGGTGCCGCCTTCGGCGAGCGCAACCCCGAGATGCTGCAGCGGGTGAAGCTCGCGCTGCTGCGCGAACTGGGCGACCCGGATGCCGAGTACGCCGTGGGCGACGTGGTGCAGTTCCCCACGCCCGATGGCCAGGGACAGTACGCCGGCGTCGTGCGCGAAAAGGGTCCCGACTGGCTGCTGTTCGACTTCAACCACCCGCTGGCCGGGCAACCCGTCACCTTCGAGGTGAAGGTGATTGGGATCCTGTGATGGTCGCCGAAGTCCTGCTGGCCGAACCGCGCGGCTTCTGCGCGGGGGTCGACCGTGCGATCGAGATCGTCGAGCGGGCGCTCAAGCGCTTCGGCGCGCCGATCTACGTGCGACACGAGATCGTGCACAACACCTACGTCGTCAACGACCTCAAGGCCAAGGGCGCGATCTTCATCGAAGACCTGGCCGAGGTGCCGCCCGGCGCCACGCTGGTGTTCAGCGCGCACGGCGTCAGCCGCGCGGTGCGCGACGAGGCCGATGCGCGTGGCTTCCAGGTCTTCGACGCCACCTGCCCGCTGGTCAGCAAGGTGCACGTGGAAGTGGCCAAGCTCGCCAAGGAAGGCTACGAGTTCGTGATGATCGGCCACAAGGGCCACCCCGAGGTCGAAGGCACGATGGGCCAGCTGTCCGAAGGCATCTACCTGGTCGAGGACGTGGCCGACGTGGCTCGCGTGCAGCCGCGCAGCAGCAAGCTCGCGGTGGTCACGCAGACCACGCTGTCGGTGGACGATGCGGCCGAGATCCTGGCGGCGGTGAAGGCGCGCTTCCCGCATGTGCGCGAGCCCAAGCAGCAGGACATCTGCTACGCCACGCAGAACCGCCAGGATGCGGTGAAGCTGCTGAGCCCGCAGGTCGACATCGTCATCGTCGTCGGCAGCCCCACCAGCAGCAACAGCAACCGCCTGCGCGAACTGGCCGAGCGCCTGGGCACGCCGGCCTACATGGTGGACGCGGCGGCCGACCTGCAGCCAGGCTGGTTCGACGGCCGCCCGCGCGTGGGCCTGACCGCCGGCGCCTCGGCGCCGGACGTGCTGGTGCAGGACGTCATCGTGCGACTGAAGTCCTTGGGCGCGACCAGCGTGCGCCGCATGCCGGGCGCCGAGGAAACCGTGCATTTCCCGCTGCCCAAGGGCCTGGGCGACAAGTCCATGAGCGAAGTGTCCTCGTCCCGATCTTGACCTGCCGCTTCCTTGCCCACCCGCAACGAACGGCACCCGCGAGGTGCCGTTTCTACAATCGCCCCGGATTCGAAGGACCACCATGCTCGACATCACCCTGCTGCGCCGCGACCTGAATGCCGTCGTCGCGCGGCTCGAAACCCGCAAGACCCCGCAGCCCTTCCTGGACGTGGCGCGCTACGGCGCGCTGGAGGCCGAGCGCAAGACGCTGCAGACCCGCACCGAGGAACTGCAGGCCCGGCGCAACAGCCTGAGCAAGCAGATCGGCCAGCTCAAGGGCAAGGGGGAGGACACCAGCGCGCTGATGGCCGAGGTCGGCGGCATCGGCGACGCGATGAAGGCCGGCGCCGAACGGCTGGACGCGATCCAGGCCGAACTGGCCGAGATGCTGATGGGCGTGCCCAACCTGCCCGACCCCAGCGTGCCGGTCGGCCCGGACGAGACCGCCAATGTCGAGGTGCGCCGCTGGGGTACGCCGCGCCCGTTCGACTTCACGCCGAAGGACCATGTGGACCTCGGTGCGCCGCTGGGACTCGACCCCGAGACCGGCGCGCTGCTCAGCGGCTCGCGCTTCACCTTCATGAAGGGCAAGGTCGCGCGCCTGCACCGTGCGCTCGCGCAGTTCATGCTGGACGTGCAGACCACCGAGCACGGCTACACCGAGTGCTACACGCCCTACATCGTCAACCGCGAGATCCTCGAGGGCACCGGCCAGCTGCCCAAGTTCAAGGAGGACATGTTCTGGGTTCTGAGGGGCGGGGACGAGCAGCAGGCCGAGCAGTACCTGATCTCGACCTCGGAGATCTCGCTAACGAACACGGTACGCGGCCAGATCCTGAAGGCCGAGGACCTGCCGATCAGGCTGACCGCGCACAGCCCCTGCTTCCGGTCGGAAGCCGGCTCGGCCGGCCGCGACACACGCGGCATGATCCGCCAGCACCAGTTCGACAAGGTCGAGATGGTGCAGGTGGTGCAGCCCGAGCACAGCCCCGCGGCGCTGGAGCAGATGGTCGGCCATGCCGAGGCCATCCTGCAGAAGCTGGAACTGCCCTACCGCGTGATGCTGCTGAGCACCGGCGACATGGGTTTCGGCTCGACCAAGACCTACGACCTGGAGGTGTGGCTGCCGGCGCAGGACACCTACCGCGAGATCAGCTCGTGCTCGGACTGCGGCGCGTTCCAGGCCCGGCGCATGCAGGCGCGCTACCGCAATGCGCAGGGCAAGACCGAACTGGTGCACACGCTCAACGGCTCGGGCCTGGCCGTGGGCCGCACGCTGGTGGCGGTGCTGGAGAACCACCAGCAGGCCGACGGCAGCATCCGCGTGCCCGCCGCGCTGCGGCCGTATCTGGGTGGACTGGAAGTGATCGCCGTTTGATGCGCTAGAATGCGCGGCTTCACCCGATGACCACGGGTGCCCCATCAGGAGAGGTGGCAGAGTGGTCGAATGTACCTGACTCGAAATCAGGCGTACGGTAACCCCGTACCGAGGGTTCGAATCCCTCCCTCTCCGCCAGCCCGTCGAAGCCCGCTCCCGCAGCGGGCTTCTTTTTTTTCGCGGGGCCGTGGGCTGCAATGCGCCCGCCGCATCAGCCGCGCAGCGAATCGGCCAGGACCTCCGCCAGCCGCTGCGCGGCGGGAGACAGCGACCGGCCCCGCTTGGTGACGAGCGCGACGTCGCGCGACACGCGCGGGCCGCTCAGCGGCAGCACGGTTCGCTCGGCGTGCAGGCCGTGCGCGGCATAGGCAGCCGGCACGATGGCGGCGCCCAGGCCACAGTCGGCCATCCACAGCGCGGTGCTGAGGAACGCCACTTCGTTGACCACGTTCAGGGCCACGCCGGCGCGTGCGGCGGTGGCGTCGATCAGGGGCCGGATGCCGTAGCCCGGCCGCACGGTGATCACCGCATGGCCGTCCAGTTGGGCCCAGCGCACCCGGCGCTGGCGGGCCAGCGGGTGGTCGTGGCGCAGCACCAGCGCCAGGTGGTCGCGCCGCAGCGTGCGCGTGTCGACATCGGCGGCCGACTGCTCCGGCGTGCCGATGCCGAAGTCCACCTGGCCGCTGACGACGCGCGCCACGAACTGGTCGGGCGCGCAATCGTCGATCGCGACGTGGATGTCCGGATGGTCCTGCGCGAAGCGGCGCAGCGCTGCCGGCAGCACGATCTCGCCGAGCGTGGGCGTCACCGCCACGCTGACCCGCCCACGCCGCAGCGCGGTGAGCTCGCGCAGGCCGGTGCCGAGCGAATCCACGTCGCGCAGGATGCGTTCGGCCACGACGATGGCTTCCTGCGCCGCCGGCGTGGCGTGCAGCGAGCGGGTGGTGCGGTCGAACAGGCGCGTGCCGAGCCCGTCTTCCATCTGCCGGATCAGCACGCTCACGGCCGATTGGGTCAGCGACAGCTGCTGCGCCGCCGCACTGAGCTTGCGCAGCTGGTACACCGCGGCGAAGGCGCGCAGCTGGCGCAGGGTGGGGTGGAACGCGCGGGGTTCATTCATGAAGAAAAAGAATACATTCTTTGAAAAGTTTCGATAGTCGAATGAATGCGCTTTGCTTCCAATCAATGCAGACGCATTTGGAAGGAGACCCGTGAAGCGCATCGCCTTCATCCGTGCCGCGCTGGTCGCCGCGGCCAGTACGCTGGCCCTGGCGCCGGCATGGGCCCAGGCCGAGTACCCGACCAAGCCCGTTCGCATGGTCGTCACCTTCCCGCCCGGTGGCAGTGCCGATGCCGTGGTGCGCCTGCTGGCGCCACGGCTGAGCGAGAAGCTCGGGCAGCAGGTGCTGGTGGACAACCGGCCCGGCGCCGGTGGCAACGTCGGTCTGGCGCTCGTGGCCAAGGCCCCGCCCGATGGCTACACCCTCGGCGTGGGGGCGGCGGGCGCGCTCTCGGCCAACGCCAGCCTGTATGCGCAGATGCCGTTCGACGTGGCCAAGGACTTCCGGCCCGTCTCGATGCTGGCGGCGATTCCGTTCGTGATCGTCGGCCACCCGTCGGTGGGCGTGGCCACGCATCGCGAATTGCTGGCCTTGGCCAGGGCGCAGCCGGGCCGCCTGTCCGTTGCGCACGGTGGCAACGGCACCGCGATGCACCTGAGCTCGCAACTGTGGCAGCAGATGGCCGACGTGAAGCTCACCGAGGTTCCGTACAAGGGCTCCGGCCCCGCAGCACTGGACGTCCTGGGCGGCCAGGTGCCGCTGGCGGTGGTGGACCTGCCGGCGGCGCTGGCGCACATCCGTGCCGGCAAGCTGCTGGCCTTGGCGGTGACCAGCCCGCAGCGCCTGCCGCAGCTGCCCGACGTCCCCACGGTGGCCGAGGCCGGACTGCCGGGCTACGACTCCACCGGCTGGTTTGGCGTGGTGGCGCCTGCGGGTACGCCCAACGCGGTGGTTGAGCGCCTGAGCGCCGAAATCACGGCGGCCCTGGCCGATCCGGCCATCGTTGCCGCGCTGCGGGCCCAGGGCGTGGAGCCGGCGCCCGGTTCGGCGGCGGCGTTCGGGGCCTACATCCGCAGCGAGACGGCCAAATGGTCGGCCGTCGTGCGCAAGGCCAACATCAAGCTCGATTGACCTGCCCCGTCCGGCCGCCGCACGGGGGCCGGCCTGCGAAGCATGATCTACGACACCGACATCCTGATCGCCGGCGCGGGCCCGGTCGGCCTGACGCTGGCCATGGACCTCGCCGCGCGCGGCGTGCGCACCGTGATGGCCGAGCCACGCCGCTTCGGCGAGCCGCCCAGCGTCAAGTGCAACCATGTCAGCGCGCGCAGCATGGAGGTGTTCCGCCGCCTCGGCGTGGCCCGGGCGCTGCGCGATTGCGGCCTGCCGGCAGAGCACCCGAACGACGTGGTGTTCCGCACCAGCCTCACCGGGATCGAGCTCGCGCGCATCCCCATCCCGTGCCGGCGCGACCGCTACACCGACACCAGCGGCCCCGACGGCTGGTGGCCCACGCCCGAGCCGCCCCATCGCATCAACCAGCTCTACCTCGAGCCGGTGCTGCTGCGCCATGCCGTCGCGCAGCCTGGCGTCACGCTGCTCAGCCGCACGCAGCTGACCGGCTTCACGCAGGATGCCGAGGGCGTGGACGTGGAACTGCTCGATCTCGACAGCGGCCGCACCGTGGTGCGACGCGTGCGCTACCTGGTGGGCTGCGATGGCGGCAGCTCGACGGTGCGCAAGCAGATGGGCTCGCGGCTCGAGGGCACCGCCGTGATCCAGCGCGTGCAGTCCACCTTCATCCGCGCTCCCGGCCTGGCGGCATTGATGCCGCATCCGCCGGCGTGGGGGCACTACAGCGTGAACCCGCGCCGCTGCGGCACGGTGTTCGCGATCGACGGTCGCGAGACCTGGCTGGTGCACAACCACCTGCATGCTGAAGAGCCCGAGTTCGACACGGTCGACCGCGACTGGTCGATCCGCCAGATCCTCGGCGTGGACGAGCACTTTGCGTACGAGGTCCTGTCGAAGGAGGACTGGGTGGGCCGCCGGCTGGTGGCCACGCGCTTTCGCGAAGGGCGCGTGTTCATCGCCGGCGATGCGGCCCACCTGTGGGTGCCGTACGCGGGCTATGGCATGAATGCCGGCATCGCCGATGCGGTGAACCTGTCATGGCACCTCAGTGCGCAACTGCGGGGCTGGGCCGCGCCGGCGGCCTTGGACGCCTACGAGCGCGAGCGCCGGCCCATCACCGAGCAGGTGTCGCAGTTCGCGATGAACCATGCGCAGGCCATGATCAAGGCGCGTCGTGCGGTGCCTGCGAACATCGAGGCGCCGGGCGAGGCAGGGGACGCCGCGCGCGCCGCCGTCGGCCGCGAGGCCTTCGCGCTGAACGTGCAGCAGTTCTGCTGCGCAGGCCTCAACTTCGGCTACTTCTACGACGGCTCGCCGCTGATCGCGTACGACGACGAGCCGCCCCCCAGCTATTCGATGGGCGACTTCGTGGCGTCCACGGTGCCGGGCTGTCGCGCGCCGCACTTCTGGCTGCGGGATGGCCGCTCGCTGTACGACGCCTTCGGCAGCGACTACACGCTGCTGCGCACCCAGCCCGATGCCGACACCACCGCGCTGATGCGGGCCGCCGCGGCCGGTGGCCTGCCGTTGACGCTGCTGAACCTGAGCGGCGAAACGCTGCCGTCCGCCTACCGGCACCGCCTGCTGATCTGCCGGCCGGACCAGCACGTGGCCTGGCGTGGCGACGACCCGCCGGCCGAGCCCATGGCGTTGGTGGATCGGCTGCGGGGGATCGCGCCTGCCTGACAGACCGGGACGTGGTGCGGGGCCGCTGGTGGAAGAATCCGGCGCTGACCCCAACCCACCGAGGACTCCCAGCGATGCCGACCCTGCATGTCGAACTGTTCGAAGGCCGCACCGTGGCCCAGAAGGCCGCCCTGGCCAAGGAACTCACCGAAGCCTGCGTGCGGGTGCTGGGCGGCAGGCCCGACAGCGTGGACGTGATCTTCCGCGACGTGGCGCGGCACGACTGGGCCACCGGCGGCCGGCTGTGGAGCGAGCCGGCACCGCCGGCCGAAGGCAGCTGACCGCCAACGCCCTGAGCGCGATCAGTGCGCCTCGGCCATCCTGGCCGCGGCGACGGCGTCCGCGCGTGCGTCGCGGGCGCCGTTGAAGAACAGGTTCAGCGCCACCGCAGCCAGCGAGGTCAGCAGGATGCCGGACTCGAGCAGCGGATGCAGCGCATGCGGCATCTGCTGCGACCAGCGCGGCGCCACCAGCGGCACCAGGCCGAAGCCGATCGCCAGCGCCACGATGTAGAGGTTGTGGCGGTTGCCGCGGTAGTCCACCGTCGACAGGATGCGGATGCCGGTGGCCGCCACCATGCCGAACATCACCAGGCCCGCGCCGCCCAGCACGAAGGGCGGGATGGCTTCGACGAAGGCGGCCATCTTCGGCAGCATGCCGAGCACGATCATGATCAGCCCGCCGGCGACGCACACGTAGCGGCTGCGCACGCCGGTCACGCCCACCAGCCCGACGTTCTGAGAGAAGCTGGTGTACGGGAAGGTGTTGAAGATGCCGCCGATCAGGGTGCCCAGGCCATCGGTGCGCAGGCCCGCGCTCAACTCCGCGGCGTCGACGGGCTTGCCGGTGATCTCGGACAGCGCCAGGAACATGCCGGTCGATTCGATCATCACGACGATCATCACCAGCACCATCGTCGCGATCATCACGCCGTCGAAGCTGGGCATGCCGAAGGCGAATGGCGTGACGAGGTCGAACCAGTGCGCCTGGGCCACCTTGTCGAAGTGCATCTTGCCGAGCGCGGCGGCCACCCCGCAGCCGGCGACGATGCCCAGCAGCACCGAGATGTTGGCGACGAAGCCGCGGCCGTACTTCACCAGCAGCAGGATGAACACCAGCACCGCGCCGGCGATGGCCATGTTGTCCAGCGCACCATAGCCGGGGTTGTCCAGCATCGGCACCGGACCGGGCAGTCGGGCCAGCGGCGCGCTCGCCGCCGCGGCCGTGGCGCGGGCGGCATCGACCATCGCGGCCAGCTTGGGCACGTCGACGCTCTGTGCCAGCGGCGCCGGCCCACCCATCGCCCAGCCGACGCCCACGCGCATCAGGCTCACGCCGATGATCGTGATGATGGTGCCGGTGACCACCGGCGGGAAGAAGCGCAGAAGCCGACCGATGAGGGGCGCGATCAGCATCGACACCAGGCCCGCGCCGATGATCGCGCCGAAGATGGCCCGCGCCCCCTCGACGCCCGGCACCGCATTGGCGAAGGCGACCATCGGGCCGACTGCGGCGAAGGTCACGCCCATCATCACGGGCAGGCGGATGCCGAACCACCGGGTCACGCCGAGGGACTGGATCAGCGTCACCAGGCCGCAGGCAAACAGGTCCGCCGAGATCAGCAGCGCCACCTGTTCGGGCGCCAGCTTCAGGGCGCGGCCGACGATCAAGGGCACGGCCACCGCGCCGGCGTACATCACCAGCACATGCTGCAGGCCGAGGGCGGCCAGGCGGCCGGCAGGCAGGACTTCGTCCACCGGGTGGACGGGGGGAGAGGAGGACATGGCAGCTCCGGTTGGCACAGGTGGCCATCCCCCCACCACAGCGGGCACTGTGGGGAGCCCAAGGTCGCGGCCCGCGGCAATGCCGAGGTTCGCAGCACCTGAATGCGCTGCGGCGCCCGCGGCGACCATGGGCAAACTGTATACACTTTTGCGCTGCACCCGTATGCGGACTAACCCCGCACCGCCACGGGCCCGGCACGGCGGGATGATCCGCCGTCAATCGCTTTACCCATCTTTACCGCCCCTTCGGCGCTCCGACAAGCCGCCCTCGCAGAATTCCTTTCGTCGAGGTTCGACGCTATGAGGTGATGACGATGACGAGTTCGAAGACAAGCCGTGGCGCGTGGCGCATGTTGGGCGCGGCTGTGCTGGTGGCCGTGGTCGGCACCGGCAGCCAGTTGGCACAGGCCATGCCGGGCGGCCCTGGCGCGGGTCCTATGGCCGGGCCGATGGGTGGGCCGATGGGCGGCCCGGGCCACGGCATGATGTCCGGTCGCCTGTTGCAGGCCATCGGCGCCAGCGCCGACCAGCAGGCACAGGTCAAGGCCATCATGCAGGCAGCGCGTGACGACATCCGCAAGAACCACGAGGCGGCGGGTGACCTGCGGGCCCAGATGACGGCGGTGTTCACCGCCCCGGTGGTTGACGCCCGCGCGGCCGAGGCCGTGCGCGCCAAGATGGCCACCGTGCGCGAGGCAGACAGCAAGCGCATGCTGCAGGCGATGGTCGACGCCGCGGCGGTGCTGACGCCCGAGCAGCGCCAGCAGCTGGCCGACAAGATGGGCAAGCGGCACGAGATGATGATGCGCCACATGCACGAGCGCGCGACGCTCGATGGCGCGGCCAAGCGCTGACCGTACGCTTGCAGACCGATTGCTTGTTCGGAAGGTGTTCGCTCCGGCGCCCTGCGCGCCGGGGCGTTTTTCGTTTTGGGCTATCTTCGACCCGCATGGCGCAACCCGTGAAGGTGTGGCGATGAACTCCAGACTGCTGCTGATTGACGACGACTCCCGCCTGACCGCCATGATCGGCGACTACCTGCGCGGCAACGGCTACGAGGTGGACGCGGCCGGCTCGCTGTCGGCCGGCCGCGAGCGCCTGCGCGCGGGCGGCTACGACGCACTGGTGCTCGACCTGATGCTGCCCGACGGCGACGGCCTGGACCTCACCCGCGAGTTGCGCGCCGATGCGCGCCTGAAGCGCCTGCCGCTGCTGATGCTCACGGCGCGCGGCGAGCCGCTGGACCGCGTGGTCGGGCTGGAGCTGGGCGCCGACGACTACCTGCCCAAGCCCTTCGAGCCGCGCGAGCTGCTGGCCCGCGTGAAGGCCTTGCTTCGGCGTGCCGAACCCGACCTGGGCAGCAGCGACGTGCTGCGCTTCGGCCGCCTCGAGATCGACCTCGGCGCGCGCCAGGCCCGCATCGACGGCAAGGCCTGCGATCTCACCGGTCACCAGTTCGACCTGCTGGTGGTGCTGGCGCAGAGCGCCGGCCGCGTGCTCTCCCGCGACCAGATCATGGATGCGCTGAAGGGCCACCCGATGGAGGCCTTCGACCGCAGCATCGACGTGCACGTCTCGCGCATCCGCGCCTGCATCGAAGACGATCCCAAGTGCCCGAAGCGCGTGCTGACGGTGCGCGGCTCCGGCTACGTCTTCGCGCGCAAGCAGGATGCCGACGAGTGACGGCGCGCGGCCGGATGGCTGGGCGGGAGGCGGTGTGAGGTCGCTCTACCTGCGCATCTGGCTCACCGTGGTGGCGGCGCTGGCGCTGTTCGCGCTGGTGTCGGGCTGGGTCTGGCAGCGCCAGCTCGAGCATGAGCGGGCGCGCTTCGAAGCCGCCGCGGCCGAGCGGGTGACGGCCTGGGCCGAGCTGGTGCAGCGCTCGCTGCCCGGACCCGAGGCCCCGGCGCACGAGCAGGCCGAGGCACTGCGCGAATGGTCGTTCCGCCTGCGCGTGCCGATGGCGATGGACGATGCCCGGGGCCGGCGCATCGCCGCGTCCGAAAGCTTCCTGCGGCGCGAGCTCGAAGGCGGGCCGCCGCCGGTCTCGGTCAGGCTGGACGACGGCCGCACGCTGTGGATGGCGCGCCGCGTGTTCCGTCGGCCCACGCTGCTGGGCGATGCGGTGGCACCGCCCGCCGATGCACCCGGACCGCAGGCCCCGCGCCGCGAGGCCGGTCCGGACCTCGAAGCGCAGGGGCCGGGCGGCTTGCGGCCCATGCCCACCCCGCCGGGGCTGCGCGTCTCGATGCTGCCGCAGCTGAGCCTGGGGCTGCCATCGGGGCTGGGCACCGTGCTGCTGCTGGGCCTGCTGTTCCTGGCCGTGGCCGCCGGGGCCTACCCGGTGGTGCGCCGGCTCACCCGCCGGCTCGAGGCGCTGAAGCGCGGCGTCGAGGCCTTTGGCGCCGGCAAGCTGGACCAGCGTGTCGACGAGGGCGGCAGTGACGAAGTGGCCGCCGTGGCCACCACCTTCAACCGCGCGGCCGAGCGCATCGAATCGCTGGTGCGCTCGCACCAGAGCCTGCTGGCCAATGCCAGCCACGAGCTGCGTTCGCCGCTGGCGCGCCTGAAGATGGCGGTGGCCCTGTACGGCGACGCCGGCGAGGCCCAGCGCCCGAGCCTGCGCAAGGAGATCGACGCCAACGTGGCCGAGCTCGACGCACTGGTCGAGGAAGTGCTGCTGGCGAGCCGGCTCGATGCCGACCAGCCGCAGCAGCATGACGAGCCGGTCGACCTGCTGGTGGTGGCGGCCGAGGAGGCGGCGCGCGTCGGCGCCCAGGCCGGGGGCGACGCCGTGGTGCTCAAGGGCAGCGAGCGTCTGCTGCGGCGCGCCTTGCGCAACCTGCTGGAGAACGCCCGGCGCTACGGCGGCAGCGAGGTCAGCGCGGAGCTCAAGCGCGAGGGCCGCGATGTCGAGGTGCGCATCAGCGACCGCGGCCCCGGTGTACCGGAGCCTTTCCGCGAGCGCATCTTCGAACCCTTCTTCCGCCTGCCCGGCCATGCCGAGCGGGAAGGGGGCGTCGGCCTGGGCCTCAGCCTGGTGCGGCAGATCGCCGAGCATCACCGCGGCAGCGTGCGCTGCGAGCCGCGCGCGGGCGGCGGCAGCTGCTTCGTGTTGCGCCTGCCGGCGACCTGATCGCGACGGGCGTGCCGGGCTGTCAGGCCAGCGCCTGCCCCGGGTGGCGCTGCCGCTGCTGCTTCAGCATCCACAGCAGGAAGGCGGCCAGCGCGGCGGCGGCCAGCGCCAGCCCGGCCGTGGCCGCGATCCAGAAGCCGCGCGCGCCCTGCCACGCCAGCGGGGCGAGCTGCCAGCTGTCGAAGGCCAGCACATAGCCGCCGGCCAGGCCCACACCCCACAGCGCGACGGCATAGATCACCAGCGGCACCGTGGCAATGCGCCAGGCCCGCAGCACGAAGGCGGACAGGGTCTGCACCGCATCGGCGGCGTGGAACAGCGCCACCCAGGCCACCAGTGGCAGCGCGGCGGCCACCACCGCGGGGTTGTCGGTGTACAGCCGCACGACCGCGCCGCGCAGCAGGAACACCGTGCCGCCCATCACCAGCGCCACCGCCAGGGTCAGCTGCAGGCCATGCCAGCCGAGCCGCCGTGCGTCGCGCAGGTCGTCGGCGCCGATGCGCTGGGCCACCAGCGTGCTGGTCGCGTTCGACAGGCCCAGCGGCATCATGAACAGCAGGGCCACCAGGTTGGCGGCGATCTGGTGGCCGGCCACCGGAATCTCGCCCAGCCGCGCGATGAAGATGGCCATGAAGGCAAAGCCGGTCACCTCGATCAGGATGGCCAGCCCCATCGGCACGCCCAGGCGCAGCAAGGCCATGAGCGAGGGTACATGCGGCGGCTTCAGGCCATGGCCGCCGATGGCGAAGCGCTGGTAGAACGGATCGCGCCGTAGCACCTGCCACGCGACGAACACCTGCAGCCACATGGCGATCAGCGTGGCGATGCCGCCACCTTGCACGCCCAGCGCGGGCACGCCCAGCGCCGGCACGCCCGAGATCAGGCCGATCGACAGCGGCACCTTCAGTGCCAGGCCGCCCAGCTGCAGCGCCATCACCGCCTTGGGCCGCGACACCGCGACATTGAAGCCGCGGTAGGCCGTGAACAGCAGCGAGGCCGGCAGCGAGAAGGCCAGCGCGAGCAGGTAGCCGCGTACCTTGCCTGCGACTTCCGGGCTCGCCTTCGACAGCGCGAGGAAGGGCGCCGGGAAGATCAGCAGCAGGCTGCCCAGCAGCGTGAGCCCGATCGCGAGCCAGATCGCCTGGTGCAGCTGGTGGCCGGCCTCCTCGAAGCGCCGCGCGCCGTACAGCTGGCCGACGATGGGTCCGACCGCCAGCACGACGCCCATCAGCCCGATGAACACGGTGACGAAGGCCGCCGAGCCGACGGCCAGCGCGGCCAGGTCGGTCGCCGAATGCCGCGCCACCAGCACGGTGTCGACGGTGGAGAAGCCCAGCACTGCCAACTGGCCGACAAACACCGGCCAGGCCAGCGGCGCAATGCGGCGCACGCTGGAGGAAAAGCTGCCGGGTCTCATCCTGCAGACGAGGGCGGGGCCAGGCTGTCCGCCGGCGGGTGGTCGGCCCCGCGCGCGAGCCGGGCACGCTCGGCATAGCGGTTGAAGCGCCAGGCCGTGTTCTCCATCGTGATGCGCCGCCACACCAGCCGCTTCTCGGCCGGGCTCATCTGCGGCCAGTGCTGCACTTCCTGCTCGGTGCGGCCACAGCCCTTGCACACGGCGTCGCCCTGCGCAGTGGAGCAGATCGCGATGCACGGTGCATCCGGCGTGTGGGCATACCAGGCCAGCCAGGCCTCGCGGGCCCGCGCCGGCATCGAGTGCTCGTCGGCCAGGGGTTCGCGGTAGTACACCATCAGCGCATACACCTCGGCCAGCGCGCGCACCTCCGGGCAGGCGCTGATGCCGTCCGGTGACGGCGAACGTTCACGCCACCAGTTGATGGCCGATTCGATGTCGGTGATGTGGATGCCGGCCATGCCGCCGCGCGCCATGGGACGCACTGGGAGATCGCAAGGGGCGGCAAGGATAGCGTGTTCAGCGCCGCCCGGCCGCCTGCGGGGCTGTAAGCCCGACCGGGCCTGCCGCGACCAAGCCGCATGGAACTCTCCCGATGGCTGGCGCTGGCCAGCATGCCGCTGTGGATGATCACGATGAACGCGGCCCAAGCCCAGGCCCAGCGCTGCGAGGCGGCCTCGGGCCCTCAGCAGGTGCTGCTGGTGGAGCTGTACACCTCCGAGGGCTGCAATTCCTGTCCGCCGGCCGACCGCTGGCTGTCCACGCTGAAGGGCCGGCCAGACGTGCTGGCCGCGGCCTTCCATGTCGACTACTGGGACCGCCTGGGCTGGAAGGATCGCTTCGGCAGCCCGCAGTTCACGCAACGTCAGGCGCGGCAGCAGGCTTCCTCAGGCGCGGGTTTCAGCTATACCCCGCAGGTGCTGGTGAACGGCCGCGACTGGCGGCGCTGGCCAGGCCTGCCGGCGCCGGGCTCGACGGCGGCGGTGCAGATCCGCCTGCAGCGCGAGGACGACCAGCAGGTGGCCGTGCAGGTGACCCCGCTGGCCGGCGCGCCGGACCGGCTGGCAGCCTGGTGGGCGCGGCTGGAGGACGGCCATGTCTCGGCGGTGAAGGCCGGCGAGAACGCCGGCGTCACGCTGCTGCACGACCATGTGGTGCGTGGCTACGGGCTGCTGCCCGCCTGGGCCGCCGCGCCGCAGCACTGGCGGCTGGACGCGCCGCGCCTGGGCGAAGGCGGCCGTGCCGCGCGCCTGCTGCTGGTGGTGACCGATGCGGCCACCGGCGCGCCGCTGCAGGCTGCGCAATTGGGCTGTTAGGCGGAACGGGCGCGCCGGGCGGCCCGATCAGCCATATCAGCGGCCGTAGCCGCCGCGACCCGGGCCGCCCGGCTTGCCGTGGCCTCCCTGGCCACCGCCGCCGAAGCCGCCGGGACCCCGGCGCTTGCCCGGCTCGCCAAAGCCCGGCTGGCGACCATAGCCCTGGCCGGCGGATTCGCCCTGGCCACCGAAGCGACCACCGGGACGGCCACCCGCGCGCGCGCCCGGACGGCCGCCGGGACGGCGGTCACCCATCGGCTTGTCCGACGGCGGCGGCAGCTTGGGCTCCAGCCCGGCCACCACGCCGGCCTGGATGCGCTGCGTGGTGAAGCGCTCGATGCGGCGGATCTGGCCGATGTCGCGGCGCTCGGCCAGCGTGATGGCCAGGCCGGTGCGGCCGGCGCGACCGGTGCGGCCGATGCGGTGGACGTAGTCCTCGGCCTTCATCGGCAGGCCGAAGTTGATGACGTGGGTGATGGTCGGCACGTCGATGCCGCGGGCGGCGACATCGGTGGCCACCAGCACGCGCAGCTGGCGCTGGCGCAGGCCCTGCAGCACGCGGTTGCGGCGGCCCTGCGGCATGCCGCCGTGGAGTGCGGCGACCGAATGGCCGATCTCGCCCAGGCGCCAGGCCAGCGCATCGGCGTCGCGCTGCGTGGCGGTGAACACCACGGCCTGCTCGAGGCCGCGGTCGGCCAGCAGCGTTTCCAGCAGCGCATGCTTGTGCTCGGGGTTGTCGGCCCAGTGCAGGCGCTGTTCGATCTGCGCATGCGTGTCGGTGTGCGAGGCGACGTTGATGCGCTGCGGCTCGCGCGTCAGCTGGCGCGCCAGGCCGCCGACCGAGCCGGCGAAAGTGGCGCTGAACATCAGCGTCTGGCGGCTTTCGGGCAGCGACTGGGCGATGGTGGTGATGTCGTCGATGAAGCCCATGTCGAGCATGCGATCGGCTTCGTCGAGCACCAGCATCTCGACCTGGCCCATCACGGCGGCGCCGGAGTTCATCAGGTCGATCAGCCGGCCAGGCGTGGCGATCAGCATGTCCAGCGGACCGCGCAGCGCCTTCAGCTGTGCCTGGTAGGGCACGCCGCCGACGACATGCGCAATGCGCAGGCCCTGCACGCCGTGGCCGTACTGCATGGCGGCGCGCGAGACCTGCATCGCCAGCTCGCGCGTGGGCGCCAGCACCAGCACGCGCGGGCCTTGCGGCGTGCCCTTGGCGCGGCGCTTGGCGGGGTCGAGGCGGGCGTCCAGGATGCGCTGCAGCGCGGGCCACACGAACGCGGCGGTCTTGCCGCTGCCGGTCTTGGCCGAGACCAGCAGGTCCTGGCCGCTCAGTGCCGGCGGAACCGCCAGGGCCTGCACGTCGCTCGGGCTGGGGTAGCCGGCGTGGACGATGGCCTTCAGGATCTCGGGCGCCAGGCCGAGCTGGTCGAACGAGGGGCCATCGGCCTGGATGGCTTCCGGGGTGTCTTGGTTCAGGACGGCCTCTTCGCGGGCCGTGTCATTCAGATCGAAACTCATGGATTACTTTCATCGAGCAAGCCCGGCCCACGGCGGCGCTGTCGGGCCGACACAGGGCAAGGCCACGGCACCACGGCCGGAACCGGCAGTGCCGCAGGTGGGGTCGCCAAGGGGAAACGGATGCGGTGCACGAGTGGCACGGCAGGCCCGAACAACTGGGGCGACGGCATCGCCGCCAACCAGGACGTCGAGACGCGGCGCTTGTTCCCTGCGCATGGCAGGGCCCGGCTCGATGAGGGTCAGAGGGGATGAACGAACAACGCTGACCAGACAGGCTGCCTGATCAGCGTTGGCGCGGATTGTCGCACAGCTCGAACTGTGGTGAGCGATCAATCCGCGGCAAAGGCCCCGAACTGCGGGGCAAAGTGCGCGGCGCTCCAGCGCAGCGGCACGGCGCCGGCGCGCCAGACGCCCCCGGTCACCCGCGCATGCACCAGGCGTTGCGCGCCAGGCGTGCCGCGCACCGCCGCGCCTTCATGCTGAATCTCGGTGCGGACCGCGAGCTGCAGCATGTCGCCACTGTCCGGGTCGAAGAACAGCAGGCCTGCCAGCGGCCACTGCTGCAGATTGCCGAGCGTGTTGAACATGAAGTTGCCCTGGTAGTCGGGCAGCACCAGGCGCGTGGCGGATTCGTCCTCGATGAGCTGCACGAAGCCGGGCAGGCCGCCGCGGTGCGACACATCCACACCCTCGGCGCGCCCCGAGCCGATGGCCGGACCGCTGGCGCTGGCGATGAACAGCGTGTCGGCGCGGCCGATCAAGTGGCGCGCGTCCGGGCTCAGTCGGGCCGATTCGCTGCGGGCAGGCGCCGATGGGTCGCGCGCCACGGGCGCCGGCGCGCGGGCCTGGATGTACTTCGGGCAGTTGCCGAAGCTCTGCAGCACCTGCACCTCGAAGCCGTCGGCATCGACCTGGGCGATGCGCCCGTTCATCCGGTTGCGTCGCCGCGTGTGCGGCTCCAGGCCGAGCAGGCCGACCGGCGCGCCTTCATGCAGCAGCGGCGCGACCGGGTCGCCGGCGCCGGGGCGGGTGCCAGCACGCAAAGTACGCGCATCCGGTGACTGGATGAAGCCGGGCAGGCCGCTCAGCATCGTTGCCCAGGGCTGGCCGGCGGCGTCGATCGCGCCGAGCAGCAGGGTCGGCAGCTTGGAAAACAGCTCGCGGTGCTGGTCGGGCATGTGGTCGCGGATGACCGTGCGGCCGATCGCGGCCAGGCGCTGGTCGAGGCCCAGGCGCTTCTGCAGCGCCACCTCGCCGGGGTGGAACGGGGCGTCGTCGTTCATGGCGTGTTCTTGGTGGTCGTGGGCGTGCCGAGCATCGGCACGAAGCCGGGCAGGGCCTCGATGCGGGCCAGCCAGGCGCGCAGGCGCGGATAGGGTTCGAGCGAGATGCCCCCCTCCGGCGCATGGGCGGTGTAGGTGTACATCGCGACATCGGCGATCGTCGCCTGGCCAGCCACCAGCCAGTCGCGCGCCTGCAGGTGCTGCTCGACGCGGCTGAACAGCTGCTGGCTCATCGCATGCTGCGCGACACCATCGCCCTGGCCCGACACACGCGCCCAGCGCGCCACCGCGGGCCCGCGCACCAGCGGGCCGGCGGCCACGCCCAGCCAGCGCTGCACTTCGGCCTGCACGCGCAGGTCGGTGGGCAGCCAGCGGCGGTCGCTGTCGTAGCGCTTCGCCAGGTACACCAGGATCGCGTTGCTGTCGGCGAGCGTGAAGTCCCCGTCCTCGATCACCGGCACCTGGCCGAACAGGTTGCGCGCCAGGTACTCGGGGGTCTGATGTTCGCCGCGGCGCAGGTCGACCTCGACCATCTTGAACGGCAGGCCCAGCAGCGACAGCATCAGCTGCGCGCGGTGGGCATGGCCGGACAGCGAGAAGCGGTACAGCGTGATCGGGTGGGTGGGCTGGCTCATGGAGGGCTCCTGCAGCGGTGTGGTGAACAGGCTGGCAGCGTATTCATGCTGCAAGCCAAACAGAATCCGCGCCGAATACAGAAGAGAATTCCTGTTGACGCAACGCCGGAGCTCGACCTGCGATGGATCACCTGGAATCGCTGCGCACGTTCGTCGCCGTGGCCGACGCTGGCGGCTTTGCCAAGGCCGCGCGCCAGCGTGGCAGCTCGGCGCCGGCGGTGACGCGCGCGATCAGCGCGCTCGAAAGGCACCTGGGCACGCCACTGCTGCACCGCACGACGCGCAGCCTGCGCCTGACCGAGGCCGGTGAATCCTTCCTGGCCGACTGCCGGCGCATCCTGGGCGACCTGGACGCTGCCGAGGCCGCGGTGGTCGGTGTGCGCGACGAGCCGCGCGGCACCCTGTCGGTCACCGCGCCGGCGCTGTTCGGCCGCCGCCATGTGGCGCCGGTCCTGCTGGGCTTCCTGGCCCAGCATCCGCAGCTCGGTGCGCGCGCGTTCTTCGCTGACCGCGTGGTGCACCTGATCGACGAGGGCTACGACGTTGCCGTGCGCATCGCCCACCTGCCGGACTCGAGCCTGACCGCGATGCCCGTCGGCGCGCTGCGTCGCGTGGTGGTGGCCTCGCCCGACTACCTGGCCCGGCATGGCGAGCCGCGCACGCCGGCTGACCTGGCCGGGCATCGGGCGATCGGCTTCAGCTTCGACGGCCAGTCCAGCGCGCCCTGGACCTTCGGCAATCCGCGCGAGCCGGGCCAGCCGGTCGAGCGGCTGATCGTCAACGACAACGAGGTGCGGGTGGCCGCGGCCTGCGCCGGCCACGGCCTGGCGCGCGCACTGGCCTACCAGGTGACCGACGAGGTACAGGACGGTCGCCTGCGCATCGTGCTGCGGGACCACGAGCCTGCGCCGGTGCCGGTGCACCTGGTGTATCCGGCCGGCCGCATGGCGGCGGCCAAGGTGCGCAGCTTCGTCGGCTTCGCGGCCGAGCGGCTGCGCCAGGTGCCAGTGCTGCAGGGCCGCGGCCTGGACGCACCTGAAGCGCGTTAGCTGGCCGGCTCCAGGTAGCGCGCCAGCACGCCGTGCAGCTGGTGCTCGCGGAAAGGCTTGGCCAGGTAATCGTCCATGCCGGCGGCCAGGCAGGCCTTGCGGTCTTCCTCGGTCGCATTGGCCGTCAGGCCGACGATCGGCAAGGGCAGCGCGGCGGCGCCGATCTCGCGCTGGCGGATCTGGCGCGTGGCTTCGATGCCGTCGAGCACCGGCATCTGGCAGTCCATCAGCACGACGTCAAAGCGCTCGGCCGCGGTGCGCACCACGGCCTGCAGGCCGTCGCTGACCATCTCGACCCTGAGCCCGGCACGCTGCAACATGGCCTCGGCCACCATCGCGTTGATCGGGTTGTCCTCGACCACCAGCACGCGGCCGCGGAGGGTGGGCGGGCGGCTCGATGACGCGGCTTCCGGCGGCGGCGCCTCGGGCAGCAGCACGTTCAGCGTGAACTGCGCGCCCTCGCCGGGTCGGCCCGCGGCCTGCAGGTCGCCGCCCATCAGCCGGGCCAGTTCGCGCGAGATCGCCAGCCCCAGGCCCGCGCCGCCGTGGCGCCGGACGTTCGAGGTGTCTTCCTGGTGGAAGGCCTCGAACAGCTGCTCGGCGTTCTCCGGCGCGAAGCCGCAGCCGGTGTCGCTGATCACGGCCAGCATGCGGCCACCGCGCTCGCGCGCCAGACGCAGCTGCACGCTGCCGGCATCGGTGAACTTCAGCGCGTTCCCGCACAGGTTCATCAGCACCTGGCGCAGGCGCGCCGCATCGCCGCGCACCCAGCAGGGGGCGGGCAGCTCGGCGTCGAGTTGGAAGCTCAGGCCCTTGCTGACGGCTGAAAGACGCGTCCATTCAGCCACCTCGGCCGTCAGCGCGGCCAGGTCGAACGGCGCACTGCTGACCTGCAGCCGGCCACTCTCCAGCTTGGAGAAATCCAGCACGTCGTTGATCAGCGACAACAGGTGCTCGCCGGCCTGCTCGATGGTGTCGACCTGGCGCGCCACCACGTCGGCCTCGAGCGGCCCGTTGCGCAGCTGCTGCGCGATGCCGAGCATGCCGTGCAGGGGGGTGCGCATCTCATGGCTCATCGTCGCCAGGAAGCGGCTCTTGACCGCGCTGTGCTGCTGCGCCAGCTCCATCGCCTGTCGGCGCTGGTTGGCCAGCTCATCCATGCGGTAGCGCAGGCGCAGGGTGGCCTCCGTGTGGCTCGATGCGCGCCAGCCGTCGATCAGGATCAGCAGCACGAAGGTGGCGGTGCCGATGCCCGCGAACAGGCTGATGTCGGTACCGATCCACAACTGCATCGCGACCGTGGGCAGCAGCAATGGCAGCACGAAGCACAGCAAGGTGGCGTAGTGGTGCGAGAGCACGACGAAGCCGACCGAGGCGGTGCCCACCACCGTGGCGGTCATCAGGATGCCCAGCGGGTTGCCCGGGTCGGGCAACAGCCAGGTGCTGACGGCGCCATAGACCAGGCCATCGGCAACATGCGCCACCTGGTAGTGCCAGAGCCAGCGGCCGGCCTCGCTGCGGTCGGCCCGGCGGTGTGCCAGGTCGATGGCCACGCGCCAGAGGCTCACCGCCAGCTTGGCGAAGAACCAGGCTACCAGCATGGCCCTGGCCACCTGGCCCCACAGCACCCAGCAGATCAGCAGACCGAACGGAATGCCCAGCAGGTTGGACAGGCGCGCGCGCTCGAACACCAGCGAGGCCTGGGTGGCCAGCACCTTGGCCTTCAGCCGGGGATTCAGGGGGCCGGCCGCGGTGCCGGCGGGCAAGGGCTCGTTCGGGTTCGGCGGCAGCATGCGGGTCCGTCCGCCCGCGGGGACGGGCAGGCGGAGTGGATTATCCCCAGCCAGGACGAGGTGTCACGCGCCGCGGACCGCCGCCTTGATGAGGTCGGCCGCCTTCTCGGCGATGGCGATCACCGGGGCATTGGTGTTGCCGCTGACGATGCTGGGCATGATCGAGGCATCGACCACGCGCAGCGCCTGCAGGCCATGCACGCGCAGCTGCGCGTCGACCACGTCGGTCGGTCCCTGGCCCATGCGGCAGCTGCCCACTGGGTGGTAGATCGTGTCTGCGTACTGACGGATGAACTGTGCAATCTCGGCATCGCTTTGCGGGCGGGCCGAACTGGCCAGCTCGCGGCCGCCCAGCGCTGCCAGCGCCGGCTGCGCCAGCAGACCGCGCATCAGCTTGAAGCCGCGCACCAGGCGGTCCAGGTCGTCGGCCTCGGCCAGGAAGTTCGGGTCGATCAGCGGCGCGGCCTGCGGGTCCGCGCTGGCCAGCTGCAGGCTGCCGCGGCTGCGCGGGTGAAGCAGGCAGACGTGGCAGGAATAGCCGTGGCCGAACACGGTCTTGCGGCCATGGTCGACCAGCTTGCCGACAACGAAGTGCAGCTGCAGGTCCGGTCGGCTCAGCGCGGGGTCGCTCTTGAGGAAGGCGCCGCACTCCGCGAAGTTCGTGGTCAGCGGGCCGCTGCGCTGGCGTCGCCATTCGCCGATGGCCTGGAGCGTGCGCCATGCGCCCACCAGCGACAGGCCGAACAGGTCCTTGATCTTCGGCGCGTCGACCACGCTGACCACGTCCACATGGTCGTGCAGGTGCTGTCCGACGCCGGGCAGCGCATGGCGCACGGCAATGCCGTGTTGCTGCAGGTGCTCGGCCGGGCCGACGCCGCTGAGCATCAGCAACTGCGGCGACTGCAGCGCACCCGCGCACAGCAGCACTTCGCGGTGCGCGCGCACCTCGCGCAGGTGGCCGTCATGCCGGTATTCGACGCCCACGGCGCGCAGGCCTTCGAACAGGATGCGGGTGCCGTGCGCGCCGGTGATGACCTGCAGGTTCGAGCGACCCAGGTGCGGCGTGAGGTAGGCCTTGGCGGCGCTGCAACGCTCGCCGTTGCGGTGGGTGACCTGGTACGGACCGACGCCCTCCTGCGTCGCGCCATTGAAGTCGGTGTTCAGCGGCAGGCCGGCCTGCTGGCCGGCCTGCACGAAGCGCGGGCCGTGCGGGTTGGGACTGCGCAGGTCCATCACGTTCAGCGGGCCGCCGCTACCGTGCCAGGCGTCTGCGCCGCGCTCGTTGTGCTCGGACTTCTTGAAGTAGGGCAGCAGGTCGTCGTAGGACCAGCCGGCATTGCCTTCGGCGGCCCAGCCGTCGTAGTCCTCGCGCTGGCCCCGGATGTAGACCATCGCGTTGACCGAACTGGACCCGCCCAGCACCTTGCCTCGCGGCTGGTAGCCACGGCGTCCATTGAGGCCGGGCTGAGGCACTGTCTCGAACGCCCAGTTGGCGTCGCCGGTCTTGGCCAGCAGCGCAAGGCCGGCAGGGCAGTGGATCAAGACACTGCGGTCGGGGCCGCCCGCTTCCAGCAGGCAAACCTTCACCGTGGGGTCCTCGCTCAGGCGCGCGGCCAGCACCGAACCGGCCGAGCCGCCACCGATCACGACATAGTCGAACATGCCTGCCGTCTCCTCGTTGTCGATCACAAGCATATCGACGACCCCTGGCGCCGCCGTTGAGTTGGGTGCGCTTAGTGTCGAGGGACGCCTCTAAAGCGGCTAGGGGTTAATCCGCGGGCCAAGCACCGACGCGGCCGTGCCGGGTTTCCTGCGCTTGAATGCTGCTACATTCCCGGGACAGACATGCACGAGGCCGTTCATACAAGGTCTTATTCCCGTACCGTCTGAGCCGCGTTCGGCGCGCGGTTTCGGGCCGGCCCAGGTTTGAAATCCCAGGTTGAGTGTCTCTGTCCGCTGCGCCCTCGAAGGGCCGCGGTATCGCTATTTTTTTGTTTCCGAACGAGGATCACCCTGCATGAGCACCACCCAGACCGGCATCGTCAAATGGTTCAATGATGGCAAAGGCTTCGGCTTCATCACGCCGGAAGACGGAAGCAAGGATCTGTTCGCCCACTTCAGCGAAATCCGCAACAACGGCGGCTTCCGTTCGCTGCAAGAGAACCAGCGCGTCGAGTTCGAAGTGAAGCAGGGCCCCAAGGGTCTGCAGGCCGCGAACATCCGCGTGCTCTGAAGACGGCGGCTTTCGGGCCGCACCAGTGAAAACCGCAGCTCGAGGGCTGCGGTTTTTTTTGCATTCGTCGTTATTCGCCCGGCGGTGGCGGGGCGGCCGGTACGGTGGCGCCGGCATCGGCCGGCTCGGCGGGCGGCCCGTTGTCCGGCGTGTCGCCCGTACGGCCCTGCTTCTTCTGGCGCTTTTCCTCGGCCTTGCGCTTCTTTGCCAGCTCGCGCTGGCGCTTTTCGTAAGAATAGTTCGGGGTCGCCAAGGCGGTGCTCCTGTCATCAAGCCGGGGCGCGCCTGCCGCGCTCCACTGCACGCCGTGCAGCATACGGCAAAGCCGGCATGCGGCCGATGCGCGCCGTGCAGGCACCAAAAGAAAAGGCCCGCAAGCCGAAGCCGACGGGCCTAAGGTACCTTGAAAGGGGGTTTCGAGAGGTACCGAGGAGACAACCTTTCACCCATGCCCAGGGCGCGCTCCACGCCCCTGGCAAACGGTGTGACGGGCGCGGCGCGGATTGGTTCCGCGCAGCCCGCTTCAGCCCGATCAGGCCGCGCGCTTGGCGGTCTTGGTGGCCGCTTGCGAAGCCTTCACGGCCGTGGTGGTCACGGCGTTGAAGTTGGCTTCGGCGATGTCGGCGGCCTGCTTGGCAGCCTTGTGCACGCTTTCGTAGGCGTTGTTGGCGGCGGTGATGGCCGACTTCACCAGCGTCACGGCGTTCTCGGTGCCGGCCGGGGCGTTCTTCACCGCGGTGTCGACGGCGGCCATGAACTTCGACTGCAGTTCGGCAAACTGGGCTTCAGCCGTCTTGCTGATTTCGGCGCTGGTCGACGACGCGATGTCGTACAGGTGACGGCTGTAGGCAGCGGCCTTCTCGGCGGTCGGCTGCAGCAGGCTGGCTTGCAGGGCGAGCAGTTCCTGCGCGTCCTTCACGGCCATCACGGCCTTGGCGTTCTCGGCGGACTCGCCCAGCGCGGCCTTGGCAACTTGCAGGTTCAGCTCGACCAGCTTCTCGACGCCTTCGAAGGCCTTGTTGGTCAGGCCGAACAGGGTTTCCAGGTTGGCCTTGTTGGCGGCGGCGAATTGCTCGGGGGTCAGGAAGGACATGGAAAATCTCCGGTGTGAGGTGGTTCAGGCAGCAATGTTGCACTGCAACATGGATCGAAGTATAGAGGCGCCGATCGGGAAAGCAAGAAGAATTTGCTGCATTGCAGCAAAGTAGGGGGTCGGCTCTAGGCGAGACAGGCAAAGGCGTGCCGGATGCAGGTTTTCTTCAACGATCGTTTCAACCCGCTGCTGCCCACGGGGCACCCGTTCCCGATGTCGAAATACCGGCGGCTGCGCGAGCGCGTCGCGGCCGAGGTGCCGGGCGTGACGCTGCGCGAGGCGGAGCCGGCCAGCGAGGGTGAGCTCGCGCTGGCCCACACGCCGGACTACATCAGTGCCGTGCTCGGCGGCACCTTGCCCGCCGCCGCCCAGCGCGAGATCGGCTTCCCGTGGTCCGAGGCGATGGTGGAGCGCTCGCGCCGCTCGGTCGGTGCCACGGTGGGCGCGGCACGGGCCGCACTGCGCGAAGGCGTGGCCGCGCAGCTGGGCGGGGGCACCCACCATGCCTACGCCGACAAGGGCTCGGGCTACTGCGTGTTCAACGACGTGGCGGTTGCCGCGCGGTTGATGCAGGCCGAGGTGCACCGGCGCGAGCGGCGCCTGCTGCGGGTCTGGGTGATCGATCTCGACGTGCACCAGGGCAACGGCACGGCAGCGATCTTCCGCGACGACCCGACGGTGTTCACCCTCTCGCTGCACGGGGCCAAGAACTTCCCGTTCCGCAAGGAGGCCGGCGACCTGGATGTCGACCTGCCGGACGGCTGCGGTGACGAGGCCTATCTCGCCGCACTCGACGCCGCGCTGGACCAGGCCTGGCGCCGGCAGGTGCAGCAGGGCGGCGTTCCCGGCCTGGCGTTCTACCTGGCCGGCGCGGACCCGCACGAGGGCGATCGGCTCGGCCGACTGAAGCTCACAGCCGCCGGTCTCGCGCAGCGCGATGCGCGGGTGCTGGCATGGCTGGCGCGCCAGCGGGTGCCGGTGGCCTTGGCGATGGCCGGCGGCTACGGCCGCGACATCGACACCACCGTGGCTGTGCACCTGCAGACGCTGCGCTTGGCGCAGGCTGCCTGGCGCGATCGGCAAGACGGTGACAGTCCTCCTGTCGGCCCGATGGAACAATCATCGCGATGAGCCCCTCCCGTCCCCAGCCCGAGCCGCGCGAGCGTTACCCGCACCTGTCGACCATCACGACGCGTTGGATGGACAACGACGTCTACGGCCACGTCAACAACGTCCAGTACTACAGCTATTTCGACACGGTGGTGAACCGCTACCTGATCACGGCGGGGGCGCTGGACATCCATGACGGCGCGGTGATCGGGCTGGTCGTCGAGACGCACTGCAACTACTTCGCCCCGCTGGCCTTTCCGCAGGACGTGCATGCCGGCTTGCGCGTGGCGCAGATCGGCAGTTCCAGCGTGCGCTACGAGATCGGGCTCTTTGCCGCGGATCAGCCGCTGGCCGCTGCCTGCGGGCATTTCGTGCATGTGTATGTCGATCGGGTGAGCCGCCGGCCGGTGCCCTTGCCGCCGGCGCTGCGCCAGGCGCTGGCCCCGCTGCACACGGCCTGAGGGAAAGCCCCAGGGCCTCGTTGTCCTGGCGTTCAGCCGTCGTTCAGGCGCCAGCGCGGGTGCGTTCCTAGAATGCCGCGCCAAGCAACGCCCCCTGGAGATCTGCCCATGCGCGCTGGACGCCTTCTGCTCACGCTGCCGCTGTGCGGCCTGGCCGCCCCGGCGTGCGCGGCCGAGGTCGATGGCGCAGCGCTGGGTGCACTGTGGGGCCTGCCCTTCGCCGGGGTGTTGCTGTCGATTGCGTTGATGCCGCTGCTGCTGCCGCAGTTCTGGCACCGGCATTACGGCAAGGTGGTGGTGGTCTGGGCCCTGGCGTTCCTGCTGCCCTATGCCGCGAGCCACGGTGCCGGCGCCGCGGGTCAGGCGCTGGCGCATACGCTGCTGGCCGAATACCTGCCGTTCATCATCCTCGTCAGCACCTTGTTCACGGTCGCCGGCGGCATCTACGTGCGCGGCAACCTGCATGGCAGCCCTGGGCTGAACACCGGTCTGATGGCGATCGGTGCGCTGCTGGCCAGCGTGATGGGCACCACCGGTGCCTCGATGCTGCTGGTGCGGCCACTGATCCGCGCCAATGACAACCGCCGGCACGCCGCCCACGTCTTCGTCTTCTTCATCTTCATCGTCAGCAATGCCGGCGGCTCGCTGACGCCGCTGGGCGACCCGCCGCTGTTCCTGGGCTTCCTGAAGGGGGTGAGCTTTTTCTGGACCGTCGGCCACCTGCTGCCCGAGACAGCGTTCCTGGTGGGTGCCTTGCTGGCGATCTTCTACGTGATCGATCGGCACTGGTACCGCAAGGAAGGCGTGGTGCGGCAGGACCCGACGCCGGACACGCCGCGCGTGGGCCTGGATGGCGCGATCAACCTGCTGCCGTTGGCCGCCGTCGTCGGCCTGGTGCTGATGAGCGGCATCTGGCGCCCGGGCGTCGCCTACAGCATTGCCGGCACCACGATCGAGTTGCAGTCGCTGGTGCGCGATGGCCTGCTGCTGGTGGTGATGGCCGTCTCGCTGGCGATCACGCCGCGCAGCGTGCGCGAAGCCAACCAGTTCAGCTGGGGCCCGATGCTGGAGGTGGCCAAGCTGTTCGTCGGCATCTTCGTCACGATGGTGCCGGTGCTGGCCATGCTGAAGGCCGGCGAGGCCGGTGCCTTCGCCGCGGTGGCGCGGGCCGTCACCAGCGCCAGCGGTCAGCCCGAGCCCTGGGCCTACTTCTGGTTCAGCGGCATCCTGTCGTCCTTCCTCGACAACGCGCCGACCTATCTGGTGTTCTTCAACCTCGCCGGGGGCGACGCCCAGCAGCTGATGGGCCCGCTGGCCACCACGCTGGCCGCCATCTCGGCCGGCTCGGTGTTCATGGGGGCCAACAGCTACATCGGCAATGCGCCGAACTTCATGGTCAAGGCGATCGCGGAGAGCCGCGGCATCCGCATGCCCAGCTTCTTCGGCTACATGGCCTGGTCGGGCGCGGTGCTGATTCCGCTGTTCCTGCTGATCACCTTGATCTGGATGCGCTGATGGACAAGATCCTCGTGACGATTCCGCTGTTCGACGAGGTGGTCGAGCGGCTGCGCCAGCACTTCGAGGTCGAGACCTGCGGCGAGCAGGCCATCACCGCGCCGGGCGAACTGGCCGCGCGCCTGCAAGGCAAGGCCGGCATGGTGGTGGCCGGCACGCCGCAAGTGGACGCGCTGCTGCTACAGGCCTGCCCCGGCTTGCGCGCGGTGTGCAGCATGGCGGTGGGCTACAACAACATCGACGTGCCGGCCTGCACCGCGCGCGGCGTGCTGGTGAGCAACGCGCCCGACGTGCTGACCGAGACCACCGCCGACTTCGGCTTCGCGCTGATGATGGCCACCGCGCGCCGCATCAGCGAGAGCGAACATTTCCTGCGGGCCGGCCAGTGGACGCAATGGCGCTACGACCTGTTCGCCGGCGCCGACGTGCATGGCGCCACGCTGGGCGTGCTGGGCATGGGCCGCATCGGCCAGGCCATTGCGCGGCGCGGCGCGCTGGGCTTCGGCATGCCGGTGATCTACCACAACCGGTCGCGGCTCGACGGGGCGATCGAAGCCGAACTCGGCGCGCGCTGGGTCGACAAGCCCAGCTTGCTGCGCGAGGCCGACCACCTGGTGATCGTCGTGCCCTACAGCCCGGCCTCGCACCACCTGATCGGCGCCGAGGAGCTGGCGCTGATGAAGCCCAGCGCGACCTTGACCAACATTGCCCGCGGTGGCGTGGTCGACGATGCGGCGCTGGCCGAGGCGCTGCGCGCGCGCCGCATCGCCGCCGCCGGGCTCGATGTGTTCGAGGGCGAACCCAGCGTGCATCCGGCGTTGCTCACGGTACCGAATGTCGTGCTGACGCCGCACATCGCCAGCGCCAGCCTGCGCACGCGGCGCGCGATGGCCGACCTGGCAGCCGACAACCTGATCGCGGCGCTCGGCCGCGGCCCGCAAGCCGGCCGGCCGCCGACCGCGCTGAACCCGGAGGTGCTGGCGCCAGGTTGAACGCGCGCCGCTACGGCAGCGGCAGCACCTCGGCAGTCGGCCGCGACGGCGTGCGGGCGACGTTCATCACCCACGACACCATCACGAAGTAGCCGACCAGCGTGGTCAGCTCGACGACGCCGGCTTCGCCGAACGCCGCGATGGCCTGCTGATAACACGCATCGTCCACGTCATGCGTGGCCAGCAGCTCGCGGGCGAAGTCGTGGGCCAGCTGCGCATCGGGGGCCAGGCCCTGCGGCGCGCCGCCGGTGCGGATGGCCTCCAGTGCTGCCGGCGGCACACCGGCCGCCTGTGCCAGCGGCACATGCATGACCCACTCGAACTGGTTGCCGACATGCCGGGCCGCGACGCAGGTGGCCAGCTCGCGCACCGCGGCCGGCAACTGGCCGCCGAAGCGCAGCGCCTCGCCCAGCGCGGCCACACGCTCCAGCAGCGCGGGCACCTGCATCAGCGGCACGAAGGGGCCGTAGACGGCCTTGCGGGGGCCGTCGATCAGCGCCTGCGTTGCGGCGCGCTGGGCCTCGGTCATCGCCGCCAGCGGCGGCAGCGGCAGGCGTTCGCCGCCACTACCTTGCGCGATCGGCGCGGGTGTGCGGGTCGGGTTCATGGGCAGTCTCCAGGGCAGGGGTGGATCGGTGCAGCCAGCCGGCGCTGGCCAGCAGGCCCAGCGTGGCCAGCACCAGCGTGGCCTCGATGCCGGTGCCGCCGGCCGGGCCCAGGCGAGCCAGGCCCAGCGCCAGCAGCGGCCCGGCGATCTGGCCCAGCGCGAAGGCCGCGGTCATGCGGGCCAGCAGCGGCGTGGGGTTGGCGACGGCCAGCGCGCGGGCCTGCTGCAGGCCGGCCATGGTCGCGACCATGAAGGTGCCACCCACCAGCAGCGCGGCCAGCGTCAGCGCGGGGCCGGACAGGCTCAGCAGGGGCAGCGCGCAGCCGGCGGCCATCAGGGCATGGCTGAGGGCCCACAGCCGCAGCCGATGCCAGCGCTTCAGCGCCCGGCCGGCCAGCAGCGTGGAGGCCGCCGCCGCCAGGCCGAACACCGGCCAGACCAGGCCGAACAGGCGGGGATCGTCGATCAGCGCGCGCGCCTGCGCTGGCAGGTAGGTGGCCGGCAGGATGTAGCCGAAGCCCAGCATGCCGTAGCACAGCACGATGGGCAGGCTGCCGCGCGGCATGGCTGGTCCCGGGAGCGATGCCACTGCGGCCGCTGCCTTCGGCCCGGCCCGCCGCCACAGCAGCGCGACGACCACGGCCAGCGCCGCGGCCAGCAGGCCCAGCTGCTGCCACAGGCGCTGCGCGCCCAGCCCCGCGAACAGCCACACCCAGCCACCGGCCAGCGCGATGCCCAGCCCGACGCCGGCGAAGACGATGCCGCCCGCTTCCGGCCGGCCGCGCTGCGCCAGGGCGGGCACGGCCCAGCTGCTGACGCCGACCAGCGCCCAGGCGCTGGCCACGCCCGCAGCCAGCCGCAGCAACAGCCATGTCGAATAGCCGTCGGCCCAGCCGGTGGCCGCGGTCAGCAGCGCGGTGGCCGCCAGCGCGCCCAGCAGCCGCGCGCGCGGGCCGCCGGGCAGACGTGCGGCGGTGAACGCGCCAAGCAGATAACCCGCATAGTTGGCGGCCGCGAGGCCGGCGCTGCCGTCGGCGCCGAGCAGGCCGTCGCGCTGCATCAGCGGCAGCAGCGGGGTGAACGCGAAGCGGCCGATGCCCATCGCCACCACCAGGCCCAGGGCGCCGGCGACGCACACCACCCACGTCGGCGTGGGTTCGTGTGGCGCGCCTGGCGTGCTGGAGGCGGTGTTCATGCGCCGCATTGGAGCGCGATTCGATGTCTTCGACAAATGAATTATCGAGAACTATCATTCTCGCCATGAGAACCTTGGACCTGGACTCGCTGGAGATCTTTCGCACCGTCGCGCGCGAAGGCGGCGTGATCCGCGCCGCCGCGCGGCTGAACCGCGTGCAGAGCAACGTCACCACCCGCATCAAGCAGCTCGAAGAACGGCTGGGCGTGGCGCTGTTCCGGCGCCAGGGGCGGTCGCTGGTGCTGTCGGCCGAGGGCCAGGGCCTGCTGGTGCATGCCGAACGCCTGCTGCGCCTGGCCGACGAGGCCGAGAGCGAGCTGCGCGAAGGCCCTGCGCGCGGGCCCTTCAGGCTTGGCTCGCTGGAGAGCACCGCGGGCAGCCGGCTGCCCGCGGTGCTGTCGCGCTACCACCGGCTGCATCCGGGCGTGGTGATCGAGCTGTCGACCGGCAACACCGCCGCGCTGCTGCAGCGGGTGATGGACTACCGGCTCGAAGCCGCCTTCGTCAGCGAACCCTTCACCGCGCCCGAGCTGCAGTCGCGGCCGGTGTTCGACGAGGAACTGGTGCTGGTGACCTCGAAGGACCATCCCCCGATCCGCCGGGCAGCCGATCTGGGCCGCAGCACGTTGCTTGCGTTCACGCAGGGCTGCTCGTACCGCAAGCGGCTCGAAGACTGGTTCGGCGCCGCCAACGTGCTGCCGGAGCGGGTGCTCGAATTCGGCAGCTACCCCGGCATCATCGCCTGCGTGGCCGCTGGCACCGGTTGCGCCATCGTGCCGCGTTCGGTGCTGCAGTCGCTGCGCGCCGGGGCCGACGTGCAGCAGCACGAGCTCCCCGAGCGCGTGCGGCGCAACCGCACGCACCTGGTCTGGCATGGCGAGGCCTCGCCGGCGCTGCAGCAGTTGCTGGCGCTGTTGCAGCCCGGCGCGGCGGCCGCTGCGCCGCGCCGCCGAGCCCTGGCGCTCAAGCCTTCTTGAGCAGCGCGCTGTCGAAGGGCAGCGTGCGCAGCCGCTTGCCGGTGGCGGCAAAGATGGCATTGGCCACCGCCGGCGCAATCGGCGGCGTGCCGGGTTCGCCGATGCCGCCGGGCGCCTCGGTGCTGGGCAGGATGTGCACCTCCACCTTCGGCATCTCGGGCATGCGCAGCACCGGGTAGTCGTGGAAGTTGCTCTGCTCGACGCGGCCGTCCTTCAGGCTGAGCTTGCCGTACAGCGCCGCGCTCAGGCCGTAGACGATGGCGCCCTCGATCTGGCGCGCGATGATCGCCGGGTTCACCGTCTGCCCGCAGTCCACCGCGGCCACCACGCGGTGGACCTTGGGTGTGCCGTCGGCGGCCACCGAGACCTCGGCCACCTCGGCAACATAGCTGCCGAAAGACTGGGCCACCGCAATGCCGCGGAAGCGCCCGGCCGGCAGCGGCTGGCCCCAGCCCGCCTTGGCGGCGGCCGCTTCCAGCACCTGCTTGTAGCGCGGCTGCTTGCCCAGCAGGCCGCGGCGGAACTCGAAGGGGTCCTGCCTGGCCGCGGCGGCCAGTTCGTCGATGAAGCTCTCAATGAAGAAGATGTTCTGCGAATGCCCCACCGAGCGCCAGAACCACACCTGCGGCCCGGGCTCGCTGCGGCCGTAGCGGAGCAGCTGGTTGGCGATGTCGTACGGGTGGTCGGCAACGCCTTCCATCGCGAACGAATCGACGCCGCTGGGCGGGATCTGCATGAAGCCCGAGGCCGCCATGATCGACGGCGAGCCGACGCCGATCTTCAGCATCACCGGCTTGCCCTTGTCGTCGAGCCCGGCGGAGCACTTGGCCACCGAAGCCGGCCGGTAGAAGCCCGCGGCCATGTCGTCTTCGCGGCTGTAGATCAGCTTCACCGGCGCGCCGCTGATCTTGGACAGCAGCGTCGCGTCGATCACGAAGTCGGGCGCGAAGCGGCGGCCGAATCCGCCGCCCAGCAGCATGGTGTTGATCCTCACCTTGGCCGGTTGCACCGAGACCACCTGGCTCAGGATGCCTTGCGCCGGCCCCTGGCTTTGCGTGCCGGCCCAGACCTCCACCTCGTCGCCCTTGACCCAGGCAGTGCAGTTCAGCGGCTCCATGCAGGCATGGGCGAGGTAGGGCGCCTCGTAGGTGGCGTCCAGCGTGGTGGTGGCGGTGGCCGCACCGTCCTTCACGTTGCCCTCGCTCAGCGCCACGGCGGCCGGGTCATCGGCGGCAGCGGCCAGCATGGCCGAGACCTTGTCGGACGACAGGCCGGCCAGCGCGCCCTGGTCCCAGGTGATGGCCAGTGCATCGCGGCCCTTCTTCGCGGCCCAGTAGCCGGTGGCCAGCACCGCGACGCCGGATGGAATCGTCAGCACCGCCTTCACGCCGGGCATGGCCTTGGCCTTGGCGTCGTCCACCTTCGTGGGCTTCGACCCCGGCAGCGGCGCGCGTGCCATCACCGCCACCAGCATGCCGGGCACGCTGACATCGATGCCGTACTTCGCGCTGCCGTTGACCTTGCCCGGCGTGTCCAGGCGCTTCAGCGGCTTGCCGAGGATCTTGAAGTCGGCGCGCGACTTCAGCGGGGGATTGGCCGGCGCCTTCTGCTGCGCGGCCGCCGCGGCCAGGGCGCCGTAGCTCAGCTTCTTGCCGCTGGCATGCAGCACCTGGCCAGCCTCGGTGCGGCAGCTGGCGGGGTCTACTTTCCATTGCTCGGCGGCCGCGGCCACCAGCATCGCGCGGGCGGCGGCGCCGGCCTTGCGCACCGGCTCCCAGTGCGCGCGCACGGTGGTCGAGCCGCCGGTGACCTGCATGCCGAACATCGGGTTGGCATAGGCCTGGTCGACCGGCGCCTGCTCGACATGCACCTGCTGCCAGTCGGCGTCCAGCTCTTCGGCCATCAGCATCGGGATCGCGGTCAGCACGCCCTGGCCCATCTCGGCCGAGCCGCAGACCACGGTGATCCGGTTGTCCGGCGTGATGCGCAGCCAGGCATTGGGCTGGAAGGCCGGACCGGCGGCGGCAGCAGCGGCTTTGGTGGCAGCGCGTCCGGCGATGGGCAGGCTGAAGCCGAGCACCAGCGCGGCACCGCTGCCGGCCATGAAGCCGCGGCGGCCGGCGTTGACGGGGTCTTGCGTCGTGGTGTCCATGGTCAGGCTCCCTTCGCCAAGGCGGCCGAGGCGTCCTGGATGGCCGCTCTGATCTGGTTATAGGTGCCGCAGCGGCAGATGTTGCCAGCCATCGCGCTGTCGATGTCGGCGGCGCTCGGCTTCCTGTTCTTCGCCAGCAGCGCGCACGCGCTCATCACCTGGCCCGACTGGCAGTAGCCGCATTGCGGCACGTCGTGCGCGATCCAGGCGGCCTGCACCGCCTTGCCGGCCGGCGTGGCGCCGATGGCTTCGATGGTGGTGATCTTGCGGCCGGCAGCCGCCGACAGCGGGGTCTGGCACGAACGCGTGGGCTGCCCGTCCAGGTGCACGGTGCAGGCGCCGCACAGCGCCATGCCGCAGCCGAACTTGGTGCCGGTGAGCTGCAGGTTCTCGCGCAGCGCCCACAGCAAAGGCATGTCGGGATCGGCGTCGACCTGCACGGCCTTGCCATTCACAGTGAGCGAAATCATGGAGCCTCCTCGTCGTGGTGGTTCGCCTGCATGCGGTGACGCCGGCGCTTGAAACCATAGCCGTCCCGCGCGTCGAGGCGGACGATGGAAACCCTGGTTCGAACTGAGACAATGACGGCGATGGACCCCCAGCTCACTGCGTTCGCGCCCCCCGAGGGGGACCTCGTGTCCTTCGGGCGGCCGGGCGGACACGAATGACAGATTGGCTCGTACCGGCACTGCTGGTGCTCAACGGGGTCCTGCTGCTGTGGCTGCTGCTGCGGCCGGGCGACAAGGGGCGACCGGAACGCGAGGAGCAGGCGCAACGCCTGCTGCGCCAGGAGCTGCAGGACGGCGCGCGCGGCACGCGGCAGGAGCTGGGCGCCACGTTGGCGCAGCTGCAGCAGACGCTGCTGACGCAAAGCGGCGACGTGGCCCGCACGCAGAACGAGCAGATCGACTCGTTCCGCACCCAGCTCGCCTCGATGCAGCAGGTGGTGGCGCAGTCGTTGCAGACCGCCACCGCACAGCTGGCCGAGCAGCTGCGCGTGCTGACCGCATCGAACGAGCGCCGGCTGGGCGAAGTGCGCACCGCGGTCGAAGGGCGCCTTGCCGCGCTGCAGGAAGGCAACGAGAAGAAGCTCGAGCAGATGCGCGCGGTGGTCGACGAGAAGCTGCATGCCACGCTCGAGCAGCGCCTGGGCGAAAGCTTCAAGCAGGTGGCCGAGCGGCTGGAGCAGGTGCACAAGGGCCTGGGCGAGATGCAGACGCTGGCGCGCGACGTCGGCTCGCTGAACCGCGTGCTGACGAATGTGAAGACGCGCGGCATCTACGGCGAGGTGCAGCTCGCCGGCCTGCTGGAGCAGGTGTTCACGCCCGAGCAGTACGCGGCCAATTTCGAGACCGTGCCCGGCAGCGGCGCACGCGTGGAGTTCGCGATCCGCCTGCCCGGCCGGCGCGACGACGGCGCTCCGCTGTGGCTGCCGATCGACGCCAAGTTCCCGCGCGAGGATTACGAGCGCCTGCTCGATGCGCAG
>NZ_JBGAGA010000020.1:0-88926 GCF_044226965.1 Aquabacterium sp.
GTGGCGCACGAGAAGGGCTTCGCGACGATGGCGATCTACTCCGGCACCAAGGGCGCGCTGCGCACGATGACGCGGGTGCTGGCGCGCGAGCTGGCGCCGCGGCGCATCCGCGTCAATGCGGTCAGCCCGGGGCCGATCGAAACGGCGTTCTTCGACCGCAGCGGCCTGCCGGCGCAGGCCGTGGCCGAGTTCGGCGCCGGCGTGCTTGCCGCGGTGCCGCTGGCGCGCTTCGGCCAGCCGTCCGAGGTGGCGGCGGTGGCGGCCTTCCTGCTGTCCGACGAGGCCTCGTTCGTCACCGGCGCGGAGTACGCGGTGGACGGCGGCATCGCGCAGGTCTAGCCCACCCCCGAGGCGCCTCCGGCGCCTCCCCCTCAAGGGGGCAGGCGGAGCCGGATCCGCGGTGTCTGCTGGGGTTGCGACCGCTGGACGCGGCGCAACGCGCACAGGTCAGCCGACAATGAATTGGTAGTCGACCGCAATCAGGCCGTCGGCATTGAGCCGCAGCACCTCGAGCCCGGTGGCCAGCACCTCGCTGCTGGCCGGCGCGAACATCTGCCAGTGGAAGGTGACGATGTCGCGCAGCGCCCGCGCGTCCTGCACGGCACGGAAGCGGTGGCCGGCATCGCGCACGTTCTTGTGGTGCGAGCCGGCAACGCGCTCCTCCAGCTGCGCATGGCCGCGTACTGCGCGTGCATTGACGTAGTGCTCGCCATCGAGGGCCCACAGTTCGGCGATCGCGCGGCGGCGCGCCGGGTCGTCGGTCTCGTTCCAGGCCGCGACATAGCGGTCGGCCAGGGCTTGTGCGTCGGTGAACATCGTGGAGTCCTGTTGGATGGGATGCGATAGATCCTAGGTCGCAGGATCTGGACGTTCAATGCCTGCCACGCTAGAGTTCTTGTCCTTTCGTCCAATGTTCAGAACGCTCGTGGACCCACTCGATGACGTGTTCCAGGCCATGCGCGTGGAAGATGCGCTCTATGCCCGGCTCGAGGCCACCGCCCCCTGGGGCCTGAAGACCCGGCGCGTCGACGGCACCGCCCGCTTCGGGCTGATGCTGCGCGGCGGTTGCTGGCTGACGCTGGACGACGAGCCCGATGCGCCGCCGCCGGTGGCCCTGGCGGCCGGCGATTGCTTCGTGATTCCGCATGGCCGGCCCTACACGCTGCGCGACGCGCCGCGCTCGCCCACCGTGAACTGCGTGGACGTGATCGCCGGCAACGTCGGCGGCGTGGTGCGCGTGGGGGCCGACGAAGGCGGCGCGCAGACCAGCATCGTCAGCGGCTGGTTCCACTTCGACCCCGAGGGCGCCGGCCCGCTGCTGGCGCTGCTGCCGCCGCTGATCCACATCCGCATGGACCATGAGCGCGCCCAGCTGCTGCAGTCCACGCTGCAGGTGCTGGCGATGGAGACCACGCAGCGCGGCCTGGGCTCGGGCCTGGTGGTGAGCCGGCTGGCCGACATCCTGTTCATGCAGGCGGTGCGGGCGCATGTCGAATCGGTCGATGCCGAGACCGGCACCGGCTGGTTCGCCGCGCTGGCCGATCGGCGCTTGGGCGCGGCGCTGCGTCGGCTGCACCAGGACCTGGCCGCGGGCTGGACCGTCGAATCGCTGGCCGTGGCGGCCGGCATGTCGCGCTCGGCCTTCGCGCTGCGCTTCAAGGACAAGATCGGCCAATCGCCGCTGGACTACCTGACGCGCTGGCGCATGTTCCGCGCCAGCCACCTGCTGCGCCGCACCGAGCAGCCGATGGCCACGGTGGCCGGCCAGGTCGGCTACGAATCGGAAGCGGCATTCAACAAGGCCTTCAAGCGCCTGACCGGCCTGGCGCCCGGGGCCTACCGCCGGCAGCACGGGGCGGCCAGGGACGCGCTCATGTCGCGTTAGCGGCGCGCCCTTGCCGACAGGCCCGGCGCTCACGTCCGATGGCGGCGCAAGGGAAAACACCCCCCGCAAGCACGGGGTGCCACAGCCCGGCGAGCCCTTGGCGCGCGCGCTGCCATGGTGATAGCTTGCGCACTCGCGATCGCCGGGCGCCAACCCGCCCGGTGACCGGACATCCCCGGGAGTGGACCATGCTGAAACTTCGTCTGGTCGCGGCTGCCGTGTGCGGCGCCCTCTTCAGCCTGCCGGCCGCCGCGGTGCCGGTGATCACGGTGACACCGTGGCTGGCCCCCAATGCCTTCGGGTCACCTTCCTTCGCCGGCGCGCAGACCCATGCGGTCAACGGCATGATCGCCGGCAACAACGGCGGTGGCGTGGCCACCGGCAGCGGGCCGCAGGCCTTCACGCCGCAGACCACCTCGGTCACTGCGTCGGAGGTCATCGTCACCGGCTTCAATTCCTGGCACGGCGTCACCAATCCCGGCGCGACCTTCGGCGCCGCGTATGCCGCGGAATTGGGCAACCGCATGACCTTCGCGCTGTTCATCGACGGCCAAGGCACGCAGTTCTCGATCAGCCAGCTGAGCTTCAATGCCGTGAGCTCCGACCCCGGCAACCTGCTGGGCTTCGGCTTCCCGAATGGCTACACCTACAGTGACGGCTACGTCGGCATCCTGTTCGGTGCCGATGGCAAGCTGGGCGGCGGCGACGACCAGTACGTCACCAGCGGCGCGGATACCCAGCTGGTCGACGCACTGGCCGGTCGCGGCAGCGGCAACAGCTTCGCGGCCTATTGCCCGCCGGCGCCGGCGGTGTGCGACGACGCGGCCCAGGCCGCCGCGATCGCCGATGCGGCCGCGGCCTTCGGCCCCGGCCACGTCAGCTTCACCGGCACCTACACGCTGAACAGCGTGACCGGCGGCCCGCTGGCCAGCGGCAGCGGCAGCTTCGACATCGTGACGCCCGCCAATGGCGTGCCCGAGCCCACGAGCGTCGGGCTGGCGTTGCTCGGCCTGGGGCTGCTGGCCGCATCGCGCGGGCGCAGGCCCACGCCGGACGACGCGTCGACGGCGCCCTGAGCGCCGCGCTCAGCTGCCGCTGCGGTTCGGGTCGCGCCACGCGCGCTCGAACGGCAGCCGCCAGGCGTGCGGCGCGATCAGCTGGTGGATGGACTTCGGCCCCCACGAGCCTTCGGGGTAGAGCCGCACCGGCGGCGGCGATTCGAGCAGCAACTGCGACACCTGCCACAGCCGCTCGATGCCTTCGGCGGTGGTGAACAGCGTGCGGTCGCCGCGCATCGCGTCGAGGATCAGCCGCTCGTAGGCTTCGAGCACCTCGCCGGCCAGGCCGGTGTCGCGCATCGCGAACTGCAGGCTCAGCTTGTCCAGCCGCATGCCGGGGCCGGGACGCTTGCCGTAGAAGCTGAGCGACATGCGCGAGGCATCGGCCAGGTCGAAGGTGAGGTGGTCCGGCCCCTGCGCGCCGACGCCCGAGCCGGGCGGGAACATGCTCTTGGGCGGCTCGCGGAAGGCGATCGAGATGATGCGCTGGCCCTCGGCCATCTTCTTGCCGGTGCGCAGGAAGAAGGGAACGCCGGCCCAGCGCCAGTTGTCGATGTAGCACTTCAGCGCGATGAAGGTCTCGGTCTCCGACGCGGGGTCGACGCCCTCCTCGCCGCGATAGCCGGCGTACTGGCCGCGCACCACGTCGGTGGGCTGGATCGGCAGCATGCTGCGGAAGACCTTGTTCTTCTCCTCGCTGATCGGCGCCGGCTCCAGCGAGGTGGGCGGCTCCATCGCCATGAAGCCGAGGATCTGGAACAGGTGCGTCACCACCATGTCGCGGTAGGCGCCGGTCTGCTCGTAGAAGGCCGAGCGCTTGCCCAGGCCCAGCGTCTCGGGCACGTCGATCTGCACATGGTCGATGAAGTTGCGGTTCCAGATCGGCTCGAACAGCCCGTTGGCAAAGCGGAAGGCCAGGATGTTCTGCGCCGGCTCCTTGCCGAGGAAATGGTCGATGCGGAAGATCTGCTCCTCGGCAAACACCTCGTGCAGCCGCGCGTTCAGGCTCACCGCGCTGGCCAGGTCGGTGCCGAAGGGCTTTTCCATCACGATGCGCGCGCGCTCCACCAGCTGCGCCTCGCCGAGCAGGCGGACCGCCGGCAGCGCCGCGCTGGGCGGCACGCTCAGGTAGTGCAGGCGCCGGCATTCGGTGCCGAAGCTGTGCTCGGCCGCGTCCACCGCCGCGCGCAAGGCCGCTGCGCCGGCCGACAGCGGCACGTAGTCCAGGCTCTGCGCGAAGGCATCCCACAGCGGCTCGGTGAGCTTGCGGCTGGAGAACTCGTCCAGCGCACTGCGGGCCGCGCGGCGGAAGCCCTCGGCATCGAATTCGTCGAGCGAGACGCCGATGATGCGGCAGCCGGGGATGAAGCCGGTGCTCGTCAGGTGGTAAAGCCCCGGCAGCAGCTTGCGCCGCGCCAGGTCGCCGGTGGCGCCGAACAGCACCACCACCTGCGGAAAACGCGGGCCGACGCCCGGGGGAATCTTGGCCACCTTGTTGCTCCTCGGCCACCACGGCCGCGCCGCCAGCACGCAGCAAGTATCGAACCAGCGCGGCTCCGGTAAGCTCGACCGCTTCGCACCACCACCTGCCCGACACCGATGACACGCTTCCACCTTCCCCGCCGCGCGCTGCTGGGCGCCGGCGCTGCCGCCGGCCTGCTGGCCGCCTTCGGTCCGGCCCGCGCGCAGGCCGACCGCACGATCCGCATCCTGGTCGGCTTCCCGCCCGGCGGCGGCACCGACGCCATCGCCCGCATCCTGGCCGACGCGCTGAAGGCCGAGCTCAACGGCGCCACCGTGCTCGTCGAGAACAAGCCCGGCGCCGGCGGACAGCTGGCGGCGCAGGCCTTGAAAGCCGCGGCGCCGGACGGCAACACGCTGTTCCTGAGCCACGACCACAGCATCTCGATCCTGCCGCAGGTGGTGAAGGCGCCGGGCTTCGACCCCGCGCACGACTTCGTGCCGGTGGTGGGCATCGCCACCTTCGTCAATGCCTTCGCGGTGTCCGGCGGCACGCCGGCCAAGAGCTTCACCGACTACGTGACCTGGGTGCGCAGCCAGGGCGGCAAGAGCGCCGTCGGCGTGCCGGCGCCGGCCTCGGTGCCCGAGTTCCTGGTCAAGCTGATCGGCGAGAAGTTCAAGCTCGACCTGGTGGCCGCGCCCTATCGCGGCAGCGCGCCGCTGATGGCCGACATGCTGGGCAACCAGATCCCGGCCGGCGTGGCCAGCATCCCCGACTTCATCGAGAACCACCGTGCCGGCAAGCTGCGCGTGGTGGGCGTGCTGGGCGGCGCGCGCCAGGCGGTGATGCCGGACGTGCCCACCTTCACCGAGCTCGGGCTGCCCGGCTTCGAGGACGTGCCCTACTACGGCCTGTTCGCCCCGGCCGGCACCCCGCGCGCCACCATTGACGCCTTCTCGGCCGCCACCGCCCGCGTGCTGGCCAAGCCGGCGGTGAGCGAGCGCCTCACCGCACTGGGCCTGGCCGTCGGCCACATGAGCCCGGACGTGCTGGGCCAGCGCGAGCGGGCCTACACCGCCACCTGGTCGCGCATCATCAAGGCCACCGGCTTCGTGCCGCAATAACACCGGATCGCAGCGGCCCTGTCGCCGGACCGTCCGGCCCGCTCAGCGCGGCAGCAGGCCCAGCGCCTGCTCCAGCGCCGCCGGGTCGTAGACCACGCCGCCCTTGACGGTGCGGTACACGCGCTTGATCGCGTCGATGTCGGCCAGCGGGTCGCCGTCGATCAGCACCATGTCGGCCAGACGGCCCGGGGCGATCACGCCACGCTCGTGGGCCACGCCCAGCACCTGCGCCGGCAGCAGCGTGGCCAGGCGCAGCACCTCGGCCGGGGCAATGCCGGCCTGCACGTACAGCGCCAGTTCGCGCTGCAGGCTGTAGCCGGCCAGTGCGTCGGTGCCGGGCATCAGCGGCACGCCGGCGTCGTGCAAGGCCTTCAGCAGGCGCTGCAGTGCCGGCAGGGCCTGGCGATAGCTGTCCTCCTGCCCGACCGGTGGCAGCACCGCGCTGCCGGCCAGCTGGCGCCGCGCGTTGGGCGGCAGGCGCGCCGCGATCTCGCGCAGGCCCGGCGCGGGCAGGCCAGGCTCGCCGGCGTACAGGCCCTCCAGCAGCGACAGGGTGGGATCCAGCACCGTGTGCCGCCGCCGCAGCAGCGCGACGAAGTCGGTGAACACCGGGTCATCGAGCCGCAGCGCCTGCAGCTTCTCGGCCACCCGGGTGTAGCGGTCGCGGCTGCGCGTGTCGGCGACCTCGGGCGCGAAATTCAGCACGATGAAGTTCAGGTGCTGGATCTCGTCGGCGCCATCCTCGATGAACTGCTGCGCCCGCATGAAGGCCGGCACGTGGCCGCTCACCCTGAGGCCCAGCGCGTGCGCGCGGTCGGCCACCACGCGCACCAGCGGCGGCGGCAGCGACGAATAGATCTTCACCTGCCGGTAGCCGTGCGCGGCATACCAGTCCACCGCCTTCAGCGCCGCGGCCGGCGTGGCCACCTTGACGTCGGTCGGCCCGGCCAGCGGCCCGGTGCCTTCGATGATGCCGGCCATCAGCACCCGCGGGCCGATCTCGGTGCCCGCGTCGAAACGCCGCACCCGCGCCATCAGCGCCTGGTTGTCGTTGGCCAGGTCGCGCGCGCTGGTGACGCCGGCAATCAGGTCCAGGATGCCGTCGACACCGGAGAAGTGCTGGTGCACGTCCCACAGGCCCGGCATCAGGAAGCGGTCGGCAGCGTCGATCACCTCGGCGCCGGGCGGCGCTTCGAGCCTGGCGTCGTCGTCGACGCGCACGATGCGCTCGCCCTGCACCAGCACGCTCTGGCCTTCGCGCACCCCCAGGTCGCGCGGGTCGAACAGCCGCGCATGGCGGATCAGCAGCGGCCCGCGCGGCCGGTGCGCCAGGCGCTGCGCCAGCGCGGCATGCCAGCGCTCGTCGGCGCGGCGCTGCGCGGCCTGCAGTCGCGCCAGCTGCGGGCGCAGCGCGGCAGGCAGGACCTCGAACCAGTCGTCCACCACCGCGGCGGTGCGGCCCTGCGCATCCAGCCACACCGGCACCGGCATGAACTCGATGCCGCCGATGCGGTGCAGCTGCAGGCGCGGCAGCCCGGCGGGCGCGCCGGCGCCCCCCGCCTGTTCGAGCCAGGCCTCGCCGGCGGGCAGCAGCCGCAGCCGCTGGCCCGGCGCCTTCAGCAGCGCGCGCACCAGCACCGCCTTGAACTCGGGCGGCGCATGAGCCGGCAGGTAGAAGGCGCCGGCCGCCGGCCATTCGGTCTCGCCGGCGGCGGCGCCGTCCTGCCAGCGGGCCTGGCCACCGCTGCGCTCGAAGCGCTCGGCCACCGGCGCCAACCAGTAGTCATGGCCGCTCACGTCATACGTCACTGGCAAGCCCCGCGCGTCAAGCCGCCAGCGCGCGCTGAGCTGTTCGCCACGGCCGCGGTCCTGGTAGCGGAACTCGGCCTGCTGCTCGCCATCGGGCCCTGCGCGCAGCTGCTGCTGGCCGGCCGGCTGGCCATGGATCTGCACGACGGCATCGGCCGGCGCCGCGGCCGCGGCGCTCATCGCCAGCAGACCGGCCAGCAGACCGGCCAGCAGCCAGCCCAGCATCACGAGGGCGAAGTGGCCGCTGCGCCGCATCACCCGCCCCACACGTCGCGCAACAGGCGCCTGAAGTTGCCGCCCAGGATCTTCTCGATGCGCTGTTCGCCATGGCCGCGCGCGGCCAGCCGCTCGGCCAGGCGCTGGAACTGCTGCGGCCCGCACAGGTCGGGCAGGAACAGGCTGACGTCGGCCGTCTCGCCCGGGGCGCCGATGCCCAGGCGGCGGCGCTGCGCGATCTCGTCAGCCAGCCGGGTGCGGTAGCCGGGCAGATCGTCGATCGTGCTGGCGCCGCCGTCGGTGCCCAGGCCCACATGGTCCTCGCCGCAGACCTGCAGCGCATGTTCGAGGTGGGCGATCAGGTCGGCCGCCATCGGCTGGCCCTGCAGGCGCAGGTAGGGCATCCAGTACAGGCCGACCACGCCGCCGCGTTCGGCCAGCAGGCGCAGCTCGTCGTCGCGCTTGTTGCGCGGATGATCGGCCAGCGCGCGGCAGCCGGTGTGGGTGATGGCCAGCGGGCGCCGCGCCAGGCGCAGCGCGTCAAGGCAGGTGCGCACGCTGCTGTGGCTCAGGTCGACCAGCAGGCGCTGCTGCTGCAGGCGTTCGAGCACCGCCGCGCCGAAGTCGGTGAGGCCGCGGTCGTCGGCCACCGTCGCGCCGTCGCCCACCGCATTGCGGCCGTTGTAGGTGAGCTGCACCACGCGCACGCCGCGCCGCGCGAAGTCGTCGATGCGCGCGAGCTCATCGCCCAGCATCTCGGTGTTCTGGAAGCCGTAGATCACGCCGACCTGGCCGGCGGCCTGCGCGGCGTCGATGTCGACCGCGCTGCGCACGCCGCGCAGCGCATCGGCGCGTCGGGCGATCAGCGCGTCCCAGTCGGCGATGCCGCGCACGGCCGCCTCGTACAGCGCCTGGCCGGGGGCCACTTCGCCCAGCGTGATGTTGATCGCGCAGAGGCCGGCGGCCTGCGCGTCGGCGATGGCGCGGTCATCGACCGCCGCGGTGGCCCTGTCCCCACGCGGCAGGTTGGGATTGTCCAGCACGCCCAGCGCGTTGAGGACCGGAAAGCTTCGCAAGGTCATGGCCGCTCACTTCATCTGCAAGGCAGCGCCGGGCAGGTCGATGCCCTGCAGCGCCGTGTGCCAGCGCTGCCCCGGTTGCACCGGGAAGGCCCGCGTCAGCGTGCCGGTGGTGAGGACCTCGCCGGCCGCCAGCGCCGGCTGCTGCGGATGCGCCGCCAGCCACTGCTGCAGGTGCTGCAGCGCCAGCAGCGGGCTGCCCAGCACGTTGCCGGCCAGGCCATGGTCCATCAGCCGGCCGTCGCAGAACATGTCGATCTCGAAGCCGGCCAGGCGCTCGCGCCAGCGGCCGCGCAGGTCCGCCGTCAGGGCCTGGCGCGGGCCGACCCACAGCCCGCCATGCAGGCCGAAGGCGGCCACCGTGTCGGCCGCGGCGAAGCGCCAGCCCGGGAACAGCGACTGCACGATCTCGAAGCCATGCGCCACCCAGCCGATGGCGCCCAGCAATGCCGCTTCGTCCATGCCCGGGCTGACCGGGGCGGCCAGGCCGAACACGATCTCGGGCTCGATGCGCGGCTCGGCCAGCGCGCCCAGGTCGACCGCCGCGCCTTCGGGCGGCAGCGCATGCAGCGTGCTGTCGTAGACATCGCCCCAGATCGGCGCCCACACGCCGTACTCGGCCCAGATGGTGCGGTTGGTGAAGCCGATCTTGCGGCCCACCGGCCGCTCGCCGCGCGCGATGCGCAGCGCGCGCACCTCGGCGGCAACAGCGTAGGCGACGTCCAGGTCGAAGCCCGCGTAGCGCTCGCTCAGCGGTGCGATCGCGCGGCGCTCGGCCGCGGCGGCCAGCAGCTCGGCAGCCAGCTCGGCCGGCGTGGGCATGGGTATCAGGTCAGGCATGGGCCGGATGATCGCTCAAGACCGCGACGCCGCCGGCGGCACGGCGCGCGGATCCGGCAGCAGGTCCGCATCGGTCAGCGTCTGCAGGAACGCGATCACGTCGTCGATCTCGTCGTCGCTGAGCGCGGGCGCGTCGCCGGGCCGGCGATCGAAGGGCGGCTCGGTGCTGACGTTGCCGTGCCAGCGCGGCGGCAGGTCGTCGAACTTGCGCACCCGGCCCTCGACGCCGCGCGGGTAGAACAGCGCCGGCTCGGTGTCGCGCCGGGCGTAGAAGCGCAGCACCTCCTTCAGGCTGCCGAAGACGCCGTTGTGGAAGAAGCGCTGCTTGACGGCGCTATTGCGCAAAGTGGGCGTCCGGAAGCGGCCGCAGAACGCGTCGCGCTCGCGCAGGTCCTGGCGCAGCGGGCCGCACAGGCCGAGGTCGAAAAAGCTCGGGTCGGCATTGGCCGGCAGCGTGCGCAGGCGTGGCACGCCCAGCGCGACATGGCCGAAATCGGTGAACACCGGCAGGCCGCCGTCGGCGCGCGGCGCGCTGGGGTGGCAGCTGGCGCAGTTGCCCTTGGCGGGGTCGTTGAACAGGGCCAGGCCGCGGGCTTCGCGCTCGGTCAGCGCGGCCTGGCCGCGCAGCACCGCGTCGTAGCGGCTGCTGAACGGGTGGAACTCGGCCGGCGATTGCTGGAAGACTTCCAGCGCCAGCGCCACGGCCTGCAGCACCGCTGCGGGATCATCGAACAGCCGCGGGCCGAAGCCGCGGCGCAAGGCCTCGGCCTGCGGGCTGCCGGCCAGCCGCTGGGCCAGCGCGGCCGGCGAGGAGTTGGCCATCTCCTGCGGCGACAGCAAGGGCAGGCGCGCCTGCTCGTGCGCCGAACTGGCGCGGCCGTCCCAGGCGTGGCCGCCGGTCGGGCCGGCATCCTGGCTGTCGTCGCCATCGTCGTCGAAGAAGTGCTCGCTGAACGGCGGCAGGGTCTGCAGGTAGCGCAGGGAAGGTGCAGCGCGCAGCCCCGGCGTACGGCCGTCCAGCCCGGCCAGTTGCACCGGCCGTGCATTCGGCGGGCCGAAGGCAAAGCGCGGGTCATGGCAGCTCGCGCAGGCCACCTGGCCCGAGGCCGAGAGCTGCGGGTCGAAGAACAGCGCGCGGCCCAGTGCGGCCAGCGTGGCGGCATCGGGCGTCGCGCCGCCGGCGCGCGGCGCGTAGGCCGCGCCCTGCCAGGCGGGCGGCGGATTCACGCAGGCGGCCAGCGCCAGTACCAGCACCAGCACGCCAGCCACCGACCATCGACATTGCCACGCCATCCGCACCTCGTCCGCTGACCCATCGGCCGGCGATGATGACAGCCAACGCGCGATGATCCGTCTTGCGCCCCAGGCACGGGACGGGTATGTTGGCCGGCTCACCCGTCCTCCCAGCCCGAACACCCATGACCCTGCCCCGCCCAACCCTGCGCCTGGCCACGCTGGCCACCGCTGCGACGCTGGCCCTGCTGTCCGCCTGCGCCACCCCCGGTGCCGCCGACGCCGACCAGGCAGCCGCCGACAAGGCCGTCAATGCCATCGACACCCTGGTCGTGATCTACGCCGAGAACCGCGCCTTCGACACGATGTACGGCCTGTTCCCCGGCGCCAACGGCATCCCCGGCGTGAACCCGAGCGCCACCGGCACGGTCGCGCCGCAGAAGGACTTCGACGGCGCGGTGCTGCCCACGCTGCCGCCGGCCTGGGGCGGGCTCACCGCGGCAGGCCAGCCGGTGGTGCTGACGCAGGCGCAGACCACCGGCATGCCCAACCGCATGTTCCGCATCGACGACCCGCAGGGCCTGAACGGCAGCGGCGTCGTGGTGGGCCAGCACATCACCACGCGCGACCTGGTGCACCGCTACTACAACAACATGATGCAGATCGGCGACGGCAGCAACGACCGCTTCGCCGCCTACTCCGACGCCGGCGCCCTGAGCATGGGCTACTACGACGGCAGCAGCATGAAGCTGTGGGCGCTGGCGAAGCAGTACACGCTGGCCGACAACTTCTTCATGGGCGCGTTCGGCGGCTCGTACCTGAACCACCAGTACCTGATCTGCGCCTGCGCCCCGGTGTACCCGCATGCCGACCAGTCGCCGGCCAAGGACCTGATCTCGGCCATCGACGTCGATGCGCAAGGCCACTTCCTGCGCCTGACGCCGGCGGCCAATGCGCCGGCTTCGGTGCTGGCCGGCCCGCCGCGCTACAAGCGCGATGGCGACCTGACCCCGAAGGATGCCGACGGCCAGTTCCACACGATCAACACGATGCAGCCCTTCGCGCAGCCCAGCGGCAACGTGCCGGCGGCCGGCGGCGACGGGCGCTACGGCGACCCTGCGCGACCCACCACCTTGCCGGCGCAGACGCTGGCCACCATCGGCGACCGGCTCGATGCCAAGGGCGTCAGCTGGGCCTGGTACAGCGGCGCCTGGCAGTCTGCACTCGACGAAGCGGCGCTGCCCGCCGACAAGCGCCAGCTGATCTACAAGGGCAAGGTGCGGTTCCAGCCGCACCACCAGCCCTTCAACTACTACCAGGCCTTCGACCCCGCCACGCATGCCGCCGCGCGGCAGGAGCACCTGCGCGATTTCGACAGCCGCTTCCTTGCCGACGCGGCCGCGGGCAAGCTGCCGCCGGTCACCTTCTACAAGCCGCAGGGCAACCTGAACCAGCATGCCGGCTATGCCAACCTGGCCGATGGCGACGCGCACATCGCCGAGGTCATCGCGCAGTTGCAGCGAAGCCCGCAGTGGCCGCACATGCTGATCGTCGTCACCTATGACGAGAACGGCGGCTTCTACGACCATGCGCGCGTGCCCAAGGGCGACCGCTGGGGCCCGGGCACGCGCATCCCGGCGCTGATCATCTCGCCGCTGGCGAAGAAGGGCTTCGTCGACAAGACGCAGTACGACACGGCCTCGATCCTGCGCTTCATCACCCGCCGCTGGGGCCTGGAGCCGCTGCCGGGCGTGGTGATGCGCGACACCGCGCTGCGCGCCAACGGCTTCCCGCCGATGGGCGACCTGAGCGCCGCGCTGCAGGCACCGGGCCGCTGAGGCCGCCCGGCGGCCGGCATGGCGGACCCGATGCACGGCGCTACGCGCTGCCGTGGCCTGTGCCGGTGACGGCGGCGATCTGCCGCACCATCCGCCACTGCGACAGCGCCAGCAGCGCATACAGCAGCACCAGCACGTCGAAGCCCGCGCCCATGCCGAAATGCTGGCTCAGCACGCCACCGACCACCGCGCCGGTCAGGCCGCCGGCCGGCCCCGCCATCGACGACAGGCCGCCGCCATGGCCGCGCCCGAGTTCCTTCATCAACTGCCCATAGCGGGTGACGCTGCTCAGCTGCTGCAGCCCGAGCCCCAGCCCCAGCAGCGCGGCGCCGGTCCACAGCCACAGCGGCGAGCGCGCCAGCGCCAGCACGATGGCATGGCCCAGCAGCAGCGCCACCGCCACGCCGTAGCGCCGCTCGGGATGCCAGTGCGCGGTGAGCGCCCCCCCGGCGAACAGCGTGGCGACGAACAGCGCGCCCTGCAGGGTGATCAGCCCGGCCGCCGGCTGCAGCCCCATGCCGAAGTGGCGCACCGCGTACAGCACGATGAACACCGAGAAGTAGGCCACCGCCATCTGGCCGACCATGTCGATCAGCATGGTCCGGCGCAGCATCGGCCGCTCGGCCACCGCGCGGATCTGCCGCTTCACGCGCTGGGCCAGCGGCGTGGCCTCCTGGCCGCGGCCCGGCGGCGCGTCAGCCAACGCGTGGCTGCCCACCAGGTACATGCCGAGGAAGGCCGCCGCCACCAGCGCGAACGCCGGCACGAAGCCGACGCCGGCGATCAGCAGCGCGCCGAGGCTCGGCCCGATGAAGTACATGCCCAGCGTGTTGGCCGCGCGGTTCCAGCCCGCCTTGGCCGGCGGCAGGTGCGGCAGCAGGTGCAGGAACTCGGTGTTGGTGGTGACCAGCCGCAGCGGGATCACCAGCCCCAGGCCGACCACGCACAGGATCAGCTGCCACGGCAGGTGCGCCTGTGTCAGGCCCAGGCCATAGATCGCCGCGGCCACCAGCACGCCGATGCGGAACAGCGGCAAGCTGCCGTAGCGGTCGATCAGCGCGCCGGTGGGCATCGACAGCAGCAGCAGGCCGCCGAACTGCAGGCCGCCCACCAGCCCGATCTGCCACGTCTGCGCATGCAGCTGCGCGCCGAACAGCGGCAGCAGCACGCGCGAGATGCCGTGCGAAGCACCGACCAGCACGTTCAGCGCCATGAAGCTGCCCAGCGGGATGCGGGGGGGTGCGTCGGCCGGCTCGGTCATCGATTCGATTTTCCATGGAGACACGCATGAACGTTCAGCACAAGGTGGTCATCGTCACCGGCGGGGCCTCGGGCATCGGGCTGGCGCTGTGCCGGCGCTTCGCGCAGGCCGGTGCGCGCGCGGTGGTGGTGGCCGACCTGGACCCGGCACGCTGCCAGGCCGTAGCCGACGAAGTGAGCGGCCTGGGCAGCCAGGGCCTGGCCGTGCCCACCGACGTCAGCCGCGAGCCGGCCATCCAGGCGCTGGTGCAGCAGGCCACGGAGCGCTTCGGCCAGGTCGACGTGTTCTGCTCGAACGCCGGCATCATCCAGCGCGGCGGCATGGAGGCCACGCTCGAGCAGTGGCAGCGCATCCACGACATCAACGTGATGGCGCATGTGTTCGCCGCCCGCGCGGTGCTGCCGCAGATGCTGGCGCGCGGCGAGGGCTACCTGGTCAACACCGCCTCGGCCGCCGGCCTGCTGGCGCAGGTGGATTCGGCGATGTACACGGTGACCAAGCATGCCGCGGTGGCGTTCGCCGAATGGCTGGCCATCAACTATGGCGACAAGAGCATCCGCGTCAGCTGCCTGTGCCCGCAGGGCGTGCGCACGCCGATGCTGCTGGGCGCCGACGGCCAGCGCAAGAGCTTCCTGTCCGACGGCTCGGTCTCGGCCGAGCAGGTGGCCGACGAGGTGCTGCGCTGCATGCAGGAGGAGCGCTTCCTGATCCTGCCGCACCCCGAGGTGCTGACCTACCTGCAGCGCAAGGCGGCCGATGTCGAGCGCTGGATCCGCGGCATGCGGCGCGTGCGCGACCAGGCCGAGAGCATCCGCGCGCAGCAGGCTCAGGGCGGCGCCGAGGCGGCCGGCGGCTGAGCCCGCGGCTTCAGCCCGTCGTCGCCGTAGTGGTTGGCGGCGTTCCACAGCATCCAGCCGGCGGTGCCCAGGCCTTCGGCCGCGTCGATCTGCGCGCGGATCTCGGCGGCGCCGAACACGCGGTGGTCGAAGGCATAGTCGCGGAAGGCCTGCAGCCAGGGCCGCAGCCGGCGCGGCGCGACGCCGGTGCGGTCCAGCGCACGCTGCAACGACAGTTGCACGATCTCGCGCGGCGCCGCCACCGGCTGGCGGTGGCCGGGAATGCCGAACGAGAAGCCCGAGGGGTAGAGCATCGGCGAGAGCACGTCCACGTGCGGCACCAGCGCCTCGAGCTGCTGGCCGATGCCGGTGTCGTCCTCGTTCCAGCAGATGTAGCCGAAGACGTCGGCCGCCAGCAGCACGTTGTAGCGCGCCAGCCGCTCGCGCGCCGCGTCCAGGTAGCCGGCGATCGCGGCAACGCGCGTGCCCGGCTCGTCGGCCTGCGAGAACTGCAGGCCCGCGGCGTCCGGGAAGCGCAGGTAGTCGAACTGGATCTCGTCGAAGCCCAGCGCAGCGGCCTCCTCGGCCAGCGCCAGGCTGTACTGCCAGGCCTGGACCTCGAAGGGATCGATCCACGACAGCCCCTCGCGGTCGCGCCAGCGCCGGCCCTGTGCGTCGCGCACCGCCCACTGCGGGTGGGCCGCGGCCAGGCCGTCGTCCTTGAACACCACGATGCGCGCGATCAGGTACAGCCCGCGGCCGCGCAGCTGCGCCATCAGCGCCGGCATGTCGGCCACGGTGATCGGCGCCTGCGGGCCGAGCCCGGCCTGCGCATGGGCGCTGCTGCGGAAGGGCACGACGCCGCTGTCGCCCTTGACGTCGATCACCAGCGCGTCGAGCTCGCTGCGCGCGATCAGCGCCAGGGCCTCGCCGCGCAACCGCACATCGCCGATGCCCCAGGCCGAGAGGTACAGCGCCTTGGGCGCGACCGGCTGCAGCGCGATGGGCAGCGGCCCATCGCCGGCCGGTGGCGCGAGCTGCTGGCGCCAGTAGCCCGGGGCCCGCACCGCGATGGCGGCGGGCGCCGGCGGCGCCGCATCGGGCGGCAGCGGCAGGTCGAAGCGGCCCTTCGCGTCGCTGCGCACGGTGTGGCCGGCTGACGAGAGCCAGGCCCCCGCGACCGGCGTGCCGCTGCGGGCATCGAGCACCTGGCCTTCCACCGCGCCGGCGCCGCCGGCGGCGAGCAGCCAGGCCAGCAGGCACAGCCGGCGCAGCGCCGGCTTCACCAGCCCGATTCGCGCAGGCGGCGCAGCAGTTCGTCGGTCATCGGCAGTTCGCCATCGTCGCTGAAGGCGCCGGGGGCGCCCGGTCGGCACGGGGAGCGCATGGGCGTTCTCCTGGTGGGTCGATGGTGGCAGCATGCGGGGCTTGTGCAAACGCAGCATCAAGCGAAGCGCGCAATGCGTAACGCCGCGTGAACGCTCGGTATCGGTATCGGTATCGGAGGCGGCATCGGCAGCGGCCAGGCTGCGCCAGTGGCCCTGGCCGCGGCTTGCGCCTGCGCAAGAACGCGCGCCCGGCGGCGGCTAGCCTGTCGCCAGGTGCCGGCCGGAAGCCAACATGGAGCCATTCGATCCCTGGCAGCGCAGCCTGATCGCCAGCCAGGTCTGGGGCCTGCCGCAGGCCGACCCCGCGCTGCTGCGTCGCCTGCAGGGCCAGCGGCTGGTGCGGCTGGTGGCCCATGCGCGCGCGCATTCGGCGCTGTACCGCCGGCGTTGGCAGGGGCTGGACCTCGGTGCCGATGCCGACGAGGGCCTCGCCTGCCTGGGCCGCCTGCCGATGCTGGGCAAGGCCGAGTTGATGGCGGCGTTCGACGACTGGGTCACCGACCCCGCGCTGCGCCTGGACGATCTGCGCCGCTTCACCGCCGACCCGGCACGCATCGGCGAGTCCTACCTGGGCCGCTACACGGTGTGGGAAAGCTCGGGCAGCAGCGGCGTGCCGGGGGTGTTCGTGCAGGATGCGTTCACGTTGGCGGTGTACGACGCGCTGGAGCTGCTGCGCCGGCCCTGGTCAATGCGCCGCCTGCTCGACCCGCTGTTCGCCGGCGAGCGCATCGCCTTCGTCGGCGCGACGGATGGCCACTTCGCCGCGGTGGTGGCCATGCGCCGGCTGCAGCGCCTGAACCCGTGGCTGGCCGGGCGCGTGCACCTGCTGTCCTTCCTGCAGCCGATGCCGGCGCTGGTGGCCCGGCTGCAGGCGCTGCAGCCCACGCTGATCGGCACCTACCCGAACACCGCGCTGCTGCTGGCCGAGGAACAGCGCGCCGGGCGCCTGGCGCTGCGACCGCAGGAACTGCGCACCGGCGGCGAGACGCTGACGCCGGCGATGCGGCGCTTCATCGAGCAGGCCTTCGGCTGCCCGGTGGTGGACAGCTACGGCGCCTCGGAGTTCTACGCGCTGGCCAGCGCCTGCCGCTGCGGCCGGCTGCACCTGAACAGCGACTGGGCGCTGCTGGAATCGGTGGACGACCGCGGCCAGCCCGTGCCGCCCGGCGAGATCGGCAGCACCGCGCTGCTGACCCACCTGGCCAACCTGACGCAGCCGCTGCTGCGCTACGACCTGGGCGACCGCATCCGGCTGCCGGCCGAGCGCTGCGACTGCGGCTCGCGCCTGCCGCTGGTGGAGGTGGAAGGCCGGCATGACGACCTGCTGCGCCTGCCCGGCCGGCACGGCGGCCCCGTCGGGCTCACGCCGCTGGCGCTGTGCACCGTGCTTGAGGAAGAGGCCGGGCTGTTCGACTTCCAGCTCGTGCAGCGCGGGCCGGCGGCACTGGCGCTGGCGGTGCCGCAGCGGGGCGAAGCCGCGCAGCAGCAGCTGGCCCGCGCCCGGCAGGCACTGGACGCTTACTTCGAGCGTCAGGCCGCCCGGCAACCGCGCTGGGAGCTGCTCGAGGGCCAGGCCCTGCAGCGCGGGCCCGGCGGCAAGCTGCAGCGCGTGGTGGCGCTCGGCGCGCAGGGCCCCCAGGGACGCGGGCGCCGCCTCAAGCCGACGACGGGGGCAGGTACACCGGCGGCGTCGCGCCCAGGCCGGCGCGCACCTGCCGCGTGATGTCGTCGGCCAGGATCTCCAGCTGCCCGGCGGCGAGCCCGTCGTAGGCCGCGCGCACGATGGCCTCGGGCGTGCTCTTGGGCGCGTCGAGCCCGCGCGTGAGGTCGGTGTCGATGAAGCCGGCATGCAGCGCGACGACCCGCGTGCGCTGCGCCGCCAGCGCGATGCGCAATCCGTTGGTCAGCGACCAGGCCGCGGACTTGCTGGCCGCGTACAGCGGCAGCAGCGGCCCACTGATCCAGCTGGCGACCGACAGCACGTTCAGGATCGCACCGCCGCCGTTGGCGGCCAGCACCGGCGCGAAGGCCTGGCTCACCTGCAGCGGGCCGAGGAAGTTGGTGTCCAGCATCGCGCGCGCCTCGGCCACGGCCTCGGCGCGCAGCAGGCTGCCGGGCATGGCGATGCCGGCGTTGTTCACCAGCAGCGTCACGTCGGGGGCCTCGCGGGCGGCGGCGGCGGCTTCGTCGGGTTGCGTCACGTCCAGGCGCAGCGGCACCACGCCGGGCAGCTTGACGCTGGCAGGGTCGCGCGCGGCGGCATAGACCCTGCGCGCGCCGCGGGCCAGCGCCTCGCGCGCGAAGGCCAGGCCCAGGCCGCGGTTGGCGCCGGTGATCAGGAGGGTCTGGTTGCGGATGTCCATCAATGGCTCCTGTCGAGAAAGTGAATCACGGCCGTTCGAGCACCGTGGCAATGCCCTGCCCGCCGCCGATGCATTGCGTGGCCAGTGCGTAGCGCCCGCCTTCGCGCGCCAGCAAGGCTGCCGCCTTGCCGGTGATCCGCGCGCCGGTGGCACCCAGCGGGTGGCCGATGGCCATGCCGCCGCCGTCGAGGTTGACCGTGGCGGGGTCGAGCGTCAGGTCGCGGATGCAGGCCAGCGCCTGCGACGCGAAGGCCTCGTTGATCTCGACCACATCGAGCGCGCCGACGTCGAGCCCGGCGCGGGCCAGCGCCTTGAACGTGGCCGGCACCGGGCCGATGCCCATCACCGCCGGGTCGACGCCCACCGTCGCGAAGCTGCGGATGCGCGCCAGCGGCTGCAGCCGGTGGCGTTGCACGAAGGCGTCGCTGGCCACCAGCACCGCGGCGGCGCCGTCGGTCAGCGGCGACGAGGTGCCGGCGGTCACCACACCGTCGGGCCGGAAGGCCGGCTTCAGCGCGGCCAGCGCCTCCAGCGTGGTGGCCGGGCGGATGCAGCCGTCCTCGGCCACCACCGTGCCGTCGCCGGCATCGATCGGCACGATCTCGTCCTGAAGCCGGCCGGCCGCGCGAGCCGCAGCGGCTTTGCGGTGCGAATCGAGCGCCAGCGCCTCCTGGTCGGCGCGGCTGACCTGCCAGCGCTGCGCCACGTTCTCGGCCGTCTCGCCCATCGAGAGGTAGGCGTCGGTCTCGGCCAGCAGGCGTGGGTTCGGCGAGAAGTTGAAGCCGCCCTGCGGCACCATCGTCATCGACTCGACGCCCACGCACAGGTAGGCCTCGCCGATGCCGGCCTCGATGTTCGCCGCCGCGATGTGCACCGCCTGCATCGACGAGCCGCAGAAGCGGTTCACCGTCATGCCGCCCACGGTGTGCGGCAGCCCGGCCAGCAGGCCGACGATGCGGGCCAGGTTGTTGCCCTGCGCCGCCTCAGGGTAGGCGCAGCCGAGGATCAGGTCCTCGATAGCCGCGGGGTCGACGTCGGTGCGGTGCAGCAGGCCTCGCACCACCTGCGCGGCCAGGTCGTCGGGCCGCACCGCGGCCAGCGCGCCCTTCTTCGCGAAATGGAACGGCGAGCGGGCATAGGCAGCGATCACGGCTTTCATGGGCACCTCGTTTAAATGACTATCATCATGATTGCGAGTATATGACGATCATCATTTATCATGTCAAGACCCTGCCGCAGATGCTGGAGATCGCCCGATGAAAGTCAGTCGTGAACAGGCCGCGCTGAACCGCGAGCGCGTGCTGGACACCGCCGCGCAGCTGTTCCGCGAGCGCGGCTTCCATGGCGTGGGCGTGGCCGACCTGATGAAGGCCGCGGGCCTGACGCACGGCGCGTTCTACGGCCAGTTCGGCTCGAAGGAAGACCTGATGGCGCAGGCCTGCGCGCGAGCCTACGAGGAGCTGGACGGGCACTGGCGCGCGGCGGCCGAGCGCTCGCCCGAGAAGCCGCTGGCGGCGATGGTGGCGAGCTACCTCTCGCCCGCGCACCGCGACGCGCCGGGCGAAGGCTGCGTCACCGCCGCGCTGGGCGCCGAGGCCGCGCGCGAAGGCCCGGGCGTGCGCCATGCCATCACCGAAGGCACGCGTGCGCAGCTCGAGGTGCTGGCCGCGCTGTCGCCCGGTGCCACCGCGGCCGACCGGCGCCAGCGCGCGGTGGTGACGCTGGCCGCAATGGTCGGCGCGATGGTGCTGGCGCGGGCCAGCGACGACGAAGCCTTGTCGCGCGAGATGCTGCGCGCGGTCAAGGCGGCGCTGACCACGGGCTGAGCCGTCGCCGCAGCCGCCCGATCCCGTTCAGGCCGAGCCGGCTGCCGTGTCGACGATCGGCGCGGCCAGCGCCTCGGCCATCCCGCCGGCGGCCATGCGTTCACAGTAGCGCTGCAGCTTCGCGGTGTCGCAATGCACCGCCAGCCGCGTGACCCGGCCCCAGCGCAGCTCGAATTCGTGCACGCCCTGGTTCGAGCCGGGCGTGCCGTCGGGCAGCGTGAAGTGGTCGGTCCAGCTGGCCAGCGCGCGGGTGCGCCACGGCCAGCCGGCCACCACGATGTCGCGCACCTCGAAGCGCAGGCCGGGCAGCAGGCGCTGCAGCCGCGCGTACCACGCGCCGGTGCTGTGCTGGCTGCGGCGCTCGCCGGCCAGCGCATGCTGGCCGTACATCACGTGGCAGTGCGCCGCGGCGAACTGCGGCACGATGCGCTCGTAGCGGCCGGCGTTGAGATCGCGGAAGGCCTGGGCCAGCTTGCGGCGCACGATCAGGTGGTACATCCGGCAGTCCAATCTTGACAGGGAAAAGATTGACGTCATTGTCGGCGGCCAATCCTTCTCGTGTCAAGATTGGACTCATGTCCCGCCATCCCGCCCCCCGCCCCTACCACCACGGCAACCTGCGCGAGGCGCTGATCGACGCCGCGACCGCGCTGCTGGCCAGCCACGGCGCCGAGGGCTTCGGCCTGCGCGACGTGGCGCGCGCGGCCGGGGTGTCGCATGCCGCGCCGTACCACCACTTCGCCAGCCACGAGGACCTGCTGGCCGCGGTGGCCGAGCGCGGCTTCGACGCACTGGCCGGTGCGATGACGGCGGCCGCGACGCAGCCGGCGGCCACGCCGCGCGAGGCCCTGCTGGCCATCAACGACGCCTATGTCGGCTTCGCCTGCCGCCAGCCCGCGCTGTTCCGCCTGATGTTCGGCCCGCTGCTGGCACGCGGCGAGCAGTTCCCGGCCTTGCGCCAGACCGCCGAGCGCAGCTTCACGGTGCTGATGCAGGCGGCGCAGGGCTTCGACGCCGAGCAGGGCGCGCTGCTGGGCCTGGCCGGCTGGAGCCTGGCGCACGGCCTGGCCAGCCTGGCGATCGATGGCGCGCTGGCCGCGCTGCCGATGGCCACCCCGCCAGCGGAACGCCTGGCACGGCTGCTGGCCGAGCGCCTGCTGCCGGCCACGCCACCCGCGCTCGCCGGGCCGGCCGGCACCCAGCGGTAACAGCCTTGCGGCACCGGGTAACAGGAGGAAATGCGGCGCGACGGCGAACGGCCCACCCCCCTAGCATCGCGCCCCATGCGTGCACACCTCTTGCGTCTCACGGCCCGCCTGCTGCTGGCGGCCAGCCTCGGCCTCGGGCTGAGCCCCACCCTCCATGCGGCCGATGCCGCGGCCGCCACCGATGCGGTGCCCCACCGCATCAAGGGCGCGTTCCCGCTGCTGCAACTGCCGGACCGGCAGGCCGGCGGCCAGCGGGCGATCGACCTGCTCGGCAACCGGCTCGACGAGGTCGCCGCCTGGTACGGCAAGTCAGCGGACGAGTTGCGTGCGCAGCTGCTGAACGACAAGCGCATGCGCATCGACCAGCGCGGCCGCGTGCACTTCGTCGATGACCTGGATGCGCCGCTGCCCGCCGGCGCCGCGCTCAGCAGCAGCAGCGGCCTGCTCGACGGCACGCTGGCCCCGCTGGACCAGACCTTTCTGCTGCACAGCCGGCCCGGCGCCAAGCGCACCATCTACCTCAACTTCAAGGGCGCCACGCTCACCAATACGGTGTGGAACAACGGCGGCGGCAGCATCATCGCCCCGCCCTTCGACACCGACGGCGTGCCCGGCACCTTCTCGCAGGCCGAGCTCGAGCGCATCCAGTACATCTGGCAGCGCGTGTCGGAGGACTACGCGCCCTTCGACGTCGACGTCACCACCGAAGCCGTGACGGCCGACCTCATCACCCGCAGCGGCAGCACCGACGACGTGTACGGCACCGTGGTGCTGATCACCACCCGCGCCGGCGTCTACAGCTGCAGCTGCGGCGGCGTGGCCTACCTGGGCATCTTCGACGACACCAGCGACTTCTACAAACCCGCGCTGGTGTTCTACGACGCGCTGGGCCCGGGCAACGAGAAGTACGTGGCCGAGGCCATCTCGCACGAGGCCGGCCACAACATGGGCCTGAACCACGACGGCACCTCCACCGCCGGCTACTACCAGGGCCAGGGCAGCGGTTCCACCGGCTGGGCGCCGATCATGGGCGTGGGCTACTACCAGCCACTGGTGCAGTGGAGCAAGGGCGAGTACACCGACGCCAACAACGTCGAGGACGACTACGCGGTGATGCAGAGCTACGGCCTGCCGCTGCGCACCGACGACCACGGCAACACCGCCGCCAGCGCCACCGCGATGACGGTGGGCAGCAGCAGCGGTGGCATCACCAGCGCCTCGGCCAGCGGCGTGGTCGAGCGGCCGACCGATGTCGACTTCTTCTCGTTCAGCGCCGGTGCCGGCAGCGCGACCATCACCCTGAGCCCGGCCGCACGCTCGGCCAACCTCGATGCCTTGATCAAGCTGGTGAACGCCAGCGGCACGGTGCTGGCCAGCGCGAACCCGACCGGTGCGCTGAACGCCAGCATCACCTTCACGCTGCCGAGCGCGGGCACCTACTACGTTTCGGTGCAGGGCACCGGCGAGGGCGATCCGAAGGTCACCGGCTACAGCAACTACGGCAGCCTGGGCCAGTACGCCCTGACCGCCAGCTACCCGAGCACGACAGGCGGCAACCTGCCGCCGGTGGCGCGCATCACGACCTCGACCCAGCGCGGCACCGCGCCGCTGGCGGTGAGCTTCTCGGGCAGCACGTCCAGCGATGCCGACGGCAGCATCGTGTCCTATGCCTGGACCTTCGGCGACGGCGCCACGGCCACCGGTGTCAGCGCCTCGCACACCTACAGCAATCCCGGCAGCTACAGCGCCCAGCTGCAGGTCACCGACAACGGTGGACTCACCGCGAGCAGCAGCGTGACCATCACCGTCGACCCGGTGGTGGTGGTGCCGACCATGCGCGTGGCCGACATCGCGATGGGCCTGACCGTCGGCAGCCGCAACGGTAACGGCCAGGCCAGCGCCGCGGTGAAGGTGGTGGACGCCAACGGTCTGGCCGTCTCGGGCGTCACGGTAACGGGCAATTGGAGCGGCATCGTCTCGCGCAGCGGCAACAGCGCGACCACCGACAGCAGCGGCGTCGCGCGCTTCAACTCGCCCGTCACCAAGCGCACCGGCACCTTCGTGTTCACCGTCACCGGCGCCAGCCGCAGCGGCTACACCTACGCGCCGCTGACCAACACCGAGACCAGCGACTCGATCACGCGCTCGCCCTGAGGCGCCCGCTCCGCGCCATCAGCGCAGCCAGGCCCCGACGATGCGGTCGTACTCGCCGGTGGCCTTGGCCAGGTGCAGCCACTGGTCCATCCAGGCCTTGAAGCTGGCATCGCCGCGCGGCAGCAGCCAGGCCATCTCGCCGTACTGCAGCGGCTTGTCGGGGTTCACCGCGCACAGGCCCGGGCGCAGCTTCTGCTGCACGAGGGTCTCCACCGATTCGGAGATCATCAGGTCGGCGTTGCCCTTCAGGATCTCGTCGAAGATCGTCGTGTTGTCGTTGTAGAGGACGATCCTGGCCTGCTTGAAGTTGGCGCGCGCAAAGCGCTCGTTGCTGCCGCCGGGGTTCTCGATCACGGTGACGCCAGGCTTGTCGATGTCGGCCACGGTCTGGTACTTCGAGACGTTCTCGCACTTGGTGATCGGCGCCTTGCCGTTGACCATGTACGGCGCGGTGAAGAAGGCGCTCTTCTGGCGCTCCAGCGTCACCGAGATACCGCCGACCGCGACGTCGCACTTCTCCTGGAAGTCCTTCATCAGCGTCGACCAGCTGGACTTCACCAGCTCGACCTGCACGCCCAGCGCCTTGGCGGCCGATTGCACCAGGTCGATGTCCAGGCCCTCGAAGCCGCCGTCGGGCTTGTGCAGGCTGAAGGGCCGGTAGTCGCCCGGCGTGCAGACGCGCAGCTTCGCCTGCTTCTGCACGACATCCAGCCGCGAGGACACGGCCTCCTGGGCCTGCGCGGCAGGCAGCGCGAACAGCGCGGCGGCGCTCAGCGCCATGGTGGTGAGGGCAACACGATGCAGCATGGGAGGTGCTCCGCTTCCGGCAACGAGGAAGCAGCCATGCTAGCAATGCCGGCGCTCAATCGATGGCCAGCCACAGCAGCCCGCCCAGGCCCAGGCCCAGCCCGGCCGGCAGGCCCCAGCGTTCGAAGCGGGAGACGGCGCGGCCGCTGATCACCTCGACCGGCACCGGCGTGGCTTCGAGCACCTGGTTGGTCACCGAGTCCTCGAGCATGCGGGTCAGCGAATTTTTGCGGGCGGTGCCGATGACGATGTGGTGAGCGCCTAACGCGCCGGCAGCGCGGCAGATCTCCTCGGCCCGGCGGCCGATGCGCCAGTGCGTGTCGTGCGGCACCTCGGCCTCGCGCAGCAGCGCGCGCGATGGCGCCATCGCGTTCTCCGCCTGCTGGCGGTGCCAGTGGTCGCGGTCCCGCGGACTCAGGAAACGCGCGGCATGGCGCGACAGCGGTGGCTGCACGTTCAGCAGGTGCAGCCGCAGCTGGTGGTTGTGGCGGTATTCGGCGATCGCGTGGCGCACGGCCAGCAGCGCGTTCGGCGAGGCATCCACCGGCACGAGCACGTTCAGCATGGTCTTCTCTCCTGGTAGCAGATCGGCAACGGGATCGGCACTGTCCACGCTGGCGCGGGGCCGGCGCGCGGCCATCTCGGCCAGCCGGTGGCGAATGCGCGAGTCGAGCACGCGGTGGTTGTGCACGAAGGCCGCCCACAGCACCGCCGGCAGCAGCAGCCACGCGGCCCAGCGCAACGCGGGCCACTGCGCGAGCCAGGGCGCGAGCAGCGGCTCGCTGGTCATCATCTTCAGGGCGGTCCACAGCAGCACGCCGGCGCCGAGGTAGACCACCACCGGATAGCGCTCCACCACCTTCAGCACCAGCGTGCTGCCCCACACCACCACCGGCACGCTGATCAGCAGGCCCAGCACCACCAGCAGGTAGCTGCCATGGGCGGCGCCGGCCACCGCCAGCACGTTGTCCAGGCCCATCACCGCGTCGGCCACGATCACGGTGCGCATCGCGCCCCAGAACGTGGTGGCCACCGGCCCCTGGTGCTGGCCCTCGTCGTCCTCGGGCTGCAGCAGCTTCCAGGCAATCCACACCAGCAGCGCGCCGCCGGCCAGGAGCAGCCCCGGAATCTTCAACAGCCACACCACCACCAGCGTCATCGCGCTGCGCACGACGATGGCGCCGACAGCGCCCCAGACGATCGCGCGCTTCTGCAGCTGCGGCGGCAGGCTGCGCGCGGCCAGCGCGATGACGATGGCGTTGTCGCCGGCCAGCACGATGTCGATGACGATGATGGCCAGCAGCGCCGAGATGAATTGCGAGGCGTCCATGCAAGTCCTGGCAGCAGGTAGCGGGGGCCATTCTGGGCGCCGGGCTCCGGGTAAACATCGAGATTCACGATGGAACTCCGGTGCGCCCGCCGCACTCGGACCTGGCGCTGAACCGCAAAGCGGGAGTAGCCCAGGCCCCGGCAAGGGGTTGGCCGCAGCGTCGTCAATACGGGCCGCCTTTCATGCACCGGCCCCGGCCTGCGGGGCCGCCCTTCCAGCGGGCGGCTGGCGAGACCTTTGCCCCTCGGGGTGGAGGTCCGACCTGGCTGACCCATCGGCCACCGCCCCGGCTGACACGCTGGAGACGATTGCGATGGACACGGCCCGACGTTGGCGGCGCTTCCTGCGCCACGGCATGCTGCCGCAGCTGGCGGCTTTTGAAACGGTGCTGCGCCTGGGCAGCGTGACGCGCGCGGCCGACGCGCTGTCGGTCGCGCAGCCCACGGTCTCGGGCCACCTGCGCAAGCTGGGCGAGACGATCGGCCTGCCGCTGTTCGAATCCCGCGGCCGGCAGCTCGTGCCCACCGAGGCCGGCCGGGCGCTGCATGCCGCGGCCTGCGAGGTCTTCGCCTCGCTCGAGCGGGTGGATGCGGTGCTCGGCGCGATGCGGGCCGAGGGTCGCCACGACCGGTCCGCCCCGATGGCGGGCCCGCCCGCTTGCGAGGCGCTGGCCGCCGGCGCACCATCGCAGCCGGCGGTCCTGCCGGGTGCGGGCCGCCGCCCCCGCGATGCAGCCACCTTCCGCTCAGAAGCCTGCACCACCGGCGCGCCGCTGGTGGCGGTGGCTGCTGCCGGCGGCGCTGCCGGCCACGCTGCTGCTGACCCTGGCGGGTCGACCCCCTGAGCCAGCGCTGCGCAGCGCCGGGCCGGCGACCGCGCCACCGGGCGCCAGCGCGGTCGGCGCCGAGGCTGCGGCGCCGCGCCCTGCGCTGCCGCACGAGCTGGCCAGGCCCGGCCGCGAAGTGCCGCCGCGCAGCATGGCCGACGCGTCGGCCGAAGCCGGCGGCGTGGAAGTGTGCGGCTACGGCGCGGTGCACCTGGCCGTCGACGACCCGAACCCGCTGCAGCGCGTTCCGCTGGCCCTGCGCCAGGCCGCGCTCGACCAGGTGGAAGCCCATCTCGCCGCGCAGGCCGATCCCGCCTGGCGCGCCGCGGGCCTGCTGATCGGCGCGCGCGGCCGCGTGGCCGGCAGCCGCGCGCGCATCGAGCAACTGGCGCGGCTGGCGGTGTCGACCTCCGATGCGACCGTCTACGCCCTGGCCCTGCGCGGCTGCCAGGCCTATGGCGAGCGCGAAGTGGGCGCCTGCAGCCTGCTCAGCCGCGCGCAGTGGGCCCGGCTGGAGCCTGACAACCTGCACCCCTGGCTGGCACTGGCCGCCGAAGCTGCCGCGCATGACGATGCGCAGGCCGAGGCCGACGCGATGCGCCAGGCTGCGCAGGCGCGCCACAGCGATGCACGGGCCGGCCTGCTGCCCGCCCTGGTGGCGCAGGCGCTGGGCCCGCAGGTGCCCGGCCTGCAGCGCGCGCTGGCGGCCAGCCTGGCGCGCAGCCTGGACGATGGCTGGACCTTTACCAGCAGCCTGCATGCCGAGCGCTACTGCAGCGCCGAGGCGCTGGCCGACGGCAGCCGCGCCGCGCTGTGCGACGCGGTGGCGCACACGCTGGCCGAGCACAGCCACAGCCTGGCCGACGTGGCCAGCGGCGCGGTCATCGGCCGCGAGCTCGGCTGGCCGGTCGAGCGCTGGCAAGGCTGGCTGCATGAGCAGCAGGCGCTGCTGCAGCTGGCCGAGGCCGGCGGCGCCGCGGCCGCGGCCGAGCTGGACTTCAGCTGCGGGCGGCTGGCGCAGCGCCAGGCCTGGTCACGCGCCGTGGGCGCGCAGGGCGAACTCGCGTCGCTGCGCCAGCGCGTCGCGCAGCGCTCGCCGGGCGGCGCGGCAACCGCTCCTCAGAACAACTGATCGAGCTGCGCCTGCCACAGCGCGGCCACCTTGCGGTAGCCCTGGCGCGTCGGGTGGATCTCGTTGATGAAGTCGCCCGATTCGCCCGCGGCCGTGGGGTCGCCCAGCACCAGGCCCGCCGCGCGGGTGTCCACCAGTTGCAGCGCGCAGCCGGGATCCTGCTGCCGGCGCTGGTCGATCAGCCGCTGCAGCAGCGCGGCCAGGCGGTCGATCAGCAGGCCGGCCAGCGCCGCACGGTCGGCCAGCGGCACCGCAAAGGCGTCGCAGGCCGGCTGCAGCCAGGGGCCGAAGCCCGCGCCGGCACCGGCCGGCCGTGGCATCAGCGGCGCGTAGGTGTGCAGCAGCAGCGGCACGTGGCGGTTCTGGCCGCTGTCGCGCTGGTCGACCAGGTGGCGGAAGACAGCGCCCAGGTGGTCTTCGAACACCGCCCAGCCCGGCTCGCTGATGTAGACCGCGGGCACTGCCACCGCCGAAGCCGCACGCTCGGCCGGCGTGGCCAGCAGGCGGCGCTGCGGGGGCTCCTGCGGGCCGGCGCCGACCGCGTCGATCAGGTCGTTGCCGCCGCCGGACAGCAGGATCGCGTCCCACTGCATCGACTGCGGGCCGGTCAGCAGGTTCAGGAAGCGGCGCTCGGTGGTGGTGTCGGTCATGTGGTGCAGCACGGCACCGGGCCGCGCGCAGTTGACGATCACCGTCGAGGTGTTCAGCCGCAGTTCGCGCAGCACGCTGGTGGTCAGGGTCGGCGGCAGCGCACCGAACGAGAACCACGAGTCGCCCTGCGCCAGGCAGCGTGCGCCGAACATGCCGAACGGGAACGGCCCGGCATCGCCCGGCGGGTTCACTTCGGACGGGGCGATCAGCGTGACGGGCTGGGCCATGGCAATCTCCTGGGTCATCAGTTGAACGGAGAGTAACGTCCATTTGGCGCGGCCGCGTCCGGCGCGAAGCTGATGCGCCGGCGCTCGGACAGGCGCTCGAAGCGGCGCAGCCCTTCGAGCCGGCCCTCGACCAGCTCGTAGCCCATCAGCGCGAACACCCGCTCGCCCAGGAAGAGGGGCCGCGCGTTGCCGTACCAGTCGACGCAGGAGGCCTTGCAGCGGTCGTCCGCCTGCCCGAGCCGGGCCTCCAGCGCGCCCAGCGGCCGGAAAGCCAGCGCGCTCTGGCGCAGGAACAGCACCGCCGCCGCGCCCTGCGCGCCGGACTTCACGCCATTGCTGCGGACGGCGCCGGGGCCCAGGATCGGCAGCCCGAGCAGGCCCTCCTCGGCGCCGGTGGGGCGGAAGAAGAAGCCGTGCGTCCGGGTCTCGCCCTGGCGCGCGTCGGGCTGCTCGTGTCGGCCGGCCAGCGTGGCCGTGCGACCCAGGCGCACGCTGGTGAAGGTCAGCACGCTGCCGGCGTTGCCGACCAGCAGCGCATGCGCGCCCATCGCCTCGATGCGTTCGACCGCATGGCCCGGGGCCAGCGCCTGGGCCTCGGTGCCGTCGGCAGGCCGCAGCGCCCAGGCTTCCTGGCCGCCGCCCCACAGCAGCCAGTCGCCGACATAACGGTTCTGCAGGGCGCCACCGGCGGGCGCCGGCAGCAGGCGGTAGTGCTCGCGTTGCGCGGCGCCGCGGCCGTCACCGAAGGCTGCCAGCGGCACCCGCAGCAGGGCCAGGTGCGCCGCCCGGCCCTGCTCGCTGCCCCACATGCCTTCGCCGTAGCCCGCATCGCGCAACAGCACGTTCAGGTGGCCGCGATCGTCCTCCAGGAACGAGAGCTGGTCGATCGGCACGCCCGCCGTCTTCAACCCGCCGGGCGCGCTGCCATCGAGCGGAATGCGGAACACCGCCGACAGCGACTGCTGCTCCGGCGCGCGCGCCACGGGCCCGCCGCCGATCGCCGGCTCCGAGCCAGCCTGCGGCGTCACCGGCGGGGCCACTGGCGGCACCGGCAGCGGCAAGCGCCGCCGCGGCCCGCTGCTGGTCCAGACGTACACCGCGTTCGCTGACACGTAAAAGACGCGGCCAGGCGGCCCCAGCACCGCGGTCGATTCGCAGCGCATCTCGCCCTGCCCCAGCTCGCAGCTGGTGATGGTGTGCAGCGCCAACGGCTGCTGCGGGTCGAACTCGTCGTCGCTGCGGTAGATGCGCGTGGCCGGCAGGATGCGCTGGAACTCCGCCGGCGTGGCCGGCCCCTGCCAGCGCCGCACGCCGGGCATCATCTGCTGCGGCGGCGGGCCCCAGGGCTGCAGCACGGTGGGGCTGTAGAACACCAGCCTGCGGCCGATCAGCCGGCTGGCGTAGTTGCGCGACGAGTAGTAGTCGAAGCTGCGCAGGTGGTAGGTGGCCTGGTAGCGCAGCGCGCCCTGCGCGCCGAGTTCGAACAGGCCGATTTCCGTGCCGCCGCGCGCATAGCTGTAGCCGACCACGACCACGGTGTTGCCGGCGATCAGCAGTTCGTCGTACCACGCGCCGGTGGGATCGGCGTTCGGTGCGAAGGCATCGAGCATCGCCACCGGTTGCAGTGCATCACCCCCCACCTGGACGGTGAACAGCCGGCCGCGACGCAGGATCACCAGATAGTCGCCGGCACGCTTGACGATGCCGCCTTCGTCGACCCCGACGGTCTGCACATTGGTGATCGCATCGGCCGCGGTGCCGGGCGCCGCTGCTCGGCTCTCGGCCTGGGCCGCCGCGGCCGGCGCCGGCGCCGCCTGCATCGCCATCGGCGGAGCCATCGCCATGCGCGGGCGCTGGCGCTGCTGTTTCTCGGCCTCGGTGCGCCAGCGGCCCAGGGCCGCCTGCAGTTCGGCCTCGTCGGCGTAGGGCTTGAGCGTGGCAGGCGCCGCCCCCGCGGCCGGGACATCGGCAGCGGCGCAGGCGGGCAGCGGGGCAGTGGTCAGGGCCGACAGCAGCAGCGTCAGCACCAGGCGGCGGGTGGGCATCGCGGGTCTCCGGCAGGGGGATACCGGCTTCTACGGCCGACGGCCCGAGGCGGGGTTGGCGCGGACGGCCGGCACGGACCGACGCCGGCCGCTGTTTCAGTTGCTCATCTCGCCGGTCGGCGCGCGCTTGGCGCCCGAAGCCGGGCCGGTGGGCAGGCCGATCTTCTTGGCGCCACGGCTGACCGCGCTGCCGGCCGCGTGGGCGCCGCGGGCTACCGCATCGGCCCCCTTCTTCACACCGCGCTTGACCGCCCCCTCGGTCTTGGTGGCCACCGCCGACGCGCCGCTGGCGGCCGAGTGCGCCACTTCGGCCGGGCCGGCGTGGGCCGTGCCCAGGCAGAGGGCGGTGAGCAGCGGGAGCAGGGTGGACCGGGTCTTCATGCAGCATCTCCAGAGTGGCCAGGTGAGGCAACAGGGCCCCATCTCGTGTAACGTGAGGCGACCGCTCGACGCGAAAGAACCCATTTTCATGCAGACCATTTCAGAAGTCAGGCTGGAACTGCCGCACGACGAGATGCAGATCAAGTTCCGGCCCGACGAGTCGATCGTCTTCGCCTCTTCATCGGGCCACTGCAACCTGGACTGCAGCTACTGCGTGGCCTCGCCCGTCGTCAAGCTGCAGCCTTCGCTGAGCTACGAAGACCTGATGTTCATGGCGCAGCGCATCGGCGGCAAGGTGTTCTTCATCTTCTCGGGCCGGGGCGACTTCTTCGCCGGGTACCGGAAGAGCGATCGGCTGTTGCAGCGCCTGCTCGAACACGAGCACATTGCCGTGGCACTGGACGTGAACGGCGTGGTCATCCACTGCTTCCCCGAGCTGTCGGACGAGCAGCTGAAGCGGGTGCGGCACGTCAACCTGACGTTTCACTACCAGCAGCTGAAGTCGCACAAGGCGCTCCAGGTGTGGCGGGACAACGCGCTGCGCATGCTGCACCGGCACGACAACCCCGACTTCTTCGTCAACTTCATCCTGTCGCCCGGCGAAGCGCCGATCTGGCGCGAGGCGCTGCAGTGGTACCAGACCGAAGTCCACGCCCACTACCCGAAGGCGCTGATCCTGATCAACGACGTGCTCGCGGGGTTTTCGGCCGAGCAGGAAGCCCTGCTGCAAGCGCTGACGCAGGACTTCGCGCCCATCCTGCACAGTGTGCGCCGGGGCAACTTCGAGTCGGTCCTGAAGTCCTTCGATCACGTCTCGTGCGCGGCAGGCCGAACCTATTTCCGGGTCTGGAACAACGGCGACATCGATGCCTGCCCGAACGTCAGCGAGCTGCGACTCATCGGCAATGCCAAGTCGCGGCAGTTCGCGTTGCGCGCCGATGACTTCGTCTGCGCGGACGTGCGCCACTGCGATTGCTATCACATCGCCTCGGCCGGCAGGATGACCTTCTACAAGCGCAGCGCGTCCGACGCCGGGCCACCCCACCCCAGCCGGACGATCGCGATTCACCCGGCCCGCTGATCAGCCGTTCCCTGCGGCCGCAGCCACCCCAGCACGATCTCGTTGAAGCGCCCGGGCTGGCGCACCATCATCCAGTGGCCGCTGTCCATCGCGGCGACGGCGCAGCCGGGCCGCGCGGCCAGCGCCTGCAGCCAGGCGGCGGACTGGAACTGCACCGGCTTGCGCAGGCCGTGGATGTAGAGCATGGGACAGGGCGGCTCGATGGCGCGCATGCCGCGGTACGAGCCGTGCGCGCCGGTCCAGGTGATGAAGTACGGGTAGTTCATGCCGGCGTGGATGGCCGCGGGCTCGGTGGGGCAGCGCAGCCAGCGCGCCATGCGCCGCGTCATGCCGTCGGCCAGGCGGCCGCCGAACCAGCCGCGCAGCGCCCAGGCCAGCGCCAGCCAGGCCTGGTAGCCGAAGACCATGCCCTTTTCCCGGGCGCTCAGCGCCCGCACGTAGCTAGGCGCCACCGCATCGCCGACGTCGACGCCGATCAGCCGGCTCACCAGCGCAGGGTGCCGCATCACCAGCGGGTAGCCGAACAGGCAGCCCCAGTCGTGCAGCAGCAGGATCACCGGCCGGCCGGGGCTGACATGCTCGATCACGCGGCGCAGCCGTTCGACCAGGTCGTCCAGCGGCACCGCGCGCCGCGGCTGGCCGGCGGCGAAGCCGGGCAGCGTGAGGCGCACGCAGCGGTAGTGCGGCGCCAGCGCCGGTATCTGGGCATCCCACAGGCGCCAGGTGTCGGGCCAGCCATGCAGCATCACGAGGGTCTCGGCCCCTTCGCCGCTGGCGCCTTCGATGTGGATCTCGATGTCGTCGAGGGTGTCGGCCTGGGGCATCGGCATGACGCGGGAAGTGAGGGGAGGCGCGGATCTTACGCATCGCCCGGCGCGCCGGACCAGACCTCGAACACCACCGAGCGCAGCGCCTCGCCGGCGGCCGAGGCGCGGTCGGCCGGCGCCACCCAGCACAGCCAGGTGTGTGAACGCCAGCCGGGCCACACCACCAGCTCGCCACGGCGCTGGGCCTGCTCGGCCTGGTCCAGCCGCAGCAGCGCGGCGCCCAGGCCACTGGCCACCATGCTGCGCAGCGCGCCTTCGCTGTCGGCGGTCTGCGCCATGCGCTGCTCGCGGCCGGCGGCGGCGAACAGGCGCTCGACATGGCTGCGCATCACGCAGCTGGCCGGCGTGCCGATCCAGGGCAGGCGCGTGAGCTGATCGAGGTCGAGCGCCGGATGGGCTTCGGCCAGCGCCGGCGGCAGCGCCACGGCCAGGTCGACCGCGGTCAGCCGGCGCAGGTCCAGGCCTTCGATGGCGGTCTGGTCGCTCAAGGCATAGGCGGCATCGAGCTCGCCGCGCTGCACCGCCGCGATGGTCTCGTGCGAGAGGCCCTGGCGCAGCTGCAGCGAGACCTGCGGATGACGCTCGGCCAGCCTGACCAGCACCTCGCCCAGGCGCAGCGAGACCGGGTCGACCACGGTGCCGAAGCGCACGACCCCCTGCGCCTGGCCACGCAGCGCCTCGGCCGCCGCACGCATGCGGCCGGCGGACAGCAGCGTGCGCTGCGCCTCGGCGAGCAGCCGCTCGCCGGCCTCGGTGAGCTGCATGCCGCGCGGGCTGCGCTCGAACAGCCGGACGCCGAGTTCATCCTCCAGCGCCTTCAGCTGCGCGCTGACCGCCGGCGCGCTGGTGAACACGCGCTCGGCGGCGCGCGTGAGGTTGCCTTCCTGCGCGATGGCGACGAAGGTCTTCAGCTGGTAGAGCTCCATGGGCCGCGATTCTGATCGGCACCGAGCCGGCCGGCATTCGCAAAACCGGATGCCCGCCTCCAAAGAAGCGAATGGCCAGCGCGCGCGGCGAGGCCGATGCTGACGGCCATCGACCCTTGCGGTTGCTTCGACCTGTGCTCCGGACTCATCATGACCCTCTCGCTTGCTTCATTCACCGCCCCGCGCCGCGCGCTGGGCAGCGGCGCGCTGCTGCTGGCCACCAGCGGCTGGGGCGCGATGTTCATCGTCAGCCCGCCGGTGCTGCGGCATGTGGACCCGCTGTGGTTCACGCTGATCCGCTACACGCTCTCGGCGCTGGTGTTCGCCGTGCTGCTGCTGCTGCGCGGCCGCAGCGCCTGGCAGCCGCTGCGCACGCACGCGCCAGCGCTGGCCCTGCGCGGGCTGGCCGGCTTCGGCGTGTTCAGCCTGTTCATGCTGCTGGGACTGGCGCATTCGGTGCCGGCGCACGGCGCGGTGATCATGGCCACGGTGCCGATGAACACGCAGCTGCTGCGCTGGCTGCTCGACGGCCAGCGGCCCTCGGCGCGCGCCTTCGGCACCGCGCTGCTGGCGCTGGCCGGCGTCGCGATGGTCTCGGGCCTGCTGCTGGCCCCGGCCGGCGGCGACCGTGCGGGCACGGTGCTGGGCGACGGGCTGACGCTGGTGGGCTCGCTGGGCTGGATCGTCTACACCCGCGGCGCGGCGCGGTTTGCGCAGCTCGACGTGCTGAGCTACACCGGGCTGACGGCCATCGCCTCCTGGCCGCTGCTGGTGCTGGCCACGCTGGGGGCCAGCGCGCTGGGCTGGTCGCATCGGCCCACGCCCGAGGGCCTGCTGCAGAGCGCGCCGGCGCTGGCGTATGTCGGGCTGGTGTCCTCGGCGCTGTGCGTGCTGGCCTTCAACCAGGGCGTGCGCCTGCTGGGCACGGTGTCGGCCACGGCGTTCATGAACATGGTGCCGGTCTCGGCGCTGCTGATGGGCATGGCCCTGGGCCACCGGCCCGCCACGCATGAATGGCTGGGGCTGGCGATGGTGGTCGGGGCATTGCTGGTGCACAGCGCACCGGCACGGACGGCGGGTTATCGTCGTTCCATCGCCACCACGCCCTGCCGGGTGCCTTCATGAGCCAGCTGTTCCAGCCCTTCACCATCGGCCCGCTGCGGTTGGACAACCGCATCCTGATCGCCCCGATGTGCCAGTACTCGGCCGTGGACGGCTCGGCGCAGGACTGGCACCTGATGCACCTGGGCACGCTGGCGCTGTCCGGTGCCGGCATGCTGATCGTCGAGGCCACCGCGGTGACGCCCGAGGGCCGCATCACCGCCGGCGACCTGGGCCTGTACAGCGACGACAACGAGGCCGCGCTGGGCCGCGTGTTGAATGCCTTGCGCCGCCATTCGCCGATCAAGCTGGGCCTGCAACTGGCGCATGCCGGCCGCAAGGCCTCGAGCCGCGCGCCCTGGGAAGGCGGTGCGCAGGTGCCGATCGGCGAACCCGGCGGCTGGCCGGCGCAGGCGCCTTCGGCACTGCCGCACCTGCCGGGTGAACAGCCGCCGCAGGCGCTGGACCTGGCCGGCCTGCGACGCCTGCGCCAGGCCTTTGCCGATGCCGCGCGGCGTGCGGCGCGGCTGGGCTTCGACGGGGTGGAGATCCATGCCGCGCACGGCTACCTGCTGCACCAGTTCCTCTCGCCGCTGGCCAACCAGCGCACCGATGCCTACGGCGGCAGCCTGCACAACCGCATGCGCTTCCCGCTCGAGGTGTACGACGCGGTGCGCGAGGCCTTCCCGGCCGACCGGCCCGTGTGGGCACGCGTCTCGGCCACCGACTGGGTCGAGGGCGGCTGGGACATCGAGGGCACGCTGGCCTTGTCGCAGGCCTTGAAGGCACGCGGCTGCGCGGCGATCCACGTCTCCAGCGGCGGCGTGTCGCCGAAGCAGGCCATCGCGCTGAAGCCGGGCTACCAGGTACCGTTCGCGCAGCGCGTGAAGGCCGAGGTCGGGCTGCCGACCATTGCGGTGGGCCTGATCACCGAGGCCGAGCAGGCGGAAGCCATCATTGCCAACGGCGAGGCCGATGCGATCGCGCTGGCGCGCGCGATGCTGTACGACCCGCGCTGGCCCTGGCATGCGGCGGCGAAGCTGGGCGCCCGCGTGCAGGCGCCGCCGCAGTACTGGCGCTCGCAGCCGCGCGAGCTGAAGGACCTGTTCGAGCACGCGCGCTTCGGCGCGCGCTGAGCGTCAGGCCTGCTGGCGCCAGGCCAGCACTTCCCCGCCCCGCAGGGGCTTCAGCGGCGCGTCGCCGAAGGGCACGCTCTCGGGCAGGGTCCAGGGCTGCCTGGCCAGGGTCACGGTACCGGTGTTGCGCGGCAGGCCATAGAAGTCCGGGCCATTGAAGCTGGCAAAGGCTTCGAGTTTGTCCAGCGCGCCGGCGGCCTCGAAGGCCTCGGCATACAGCTCCAGCGCGCTCAACGCGGTGAAGCAGCCGGCGCCGCAGACCGAGGCCTCCTTCAGCGCCGCGGCGTGCGGCGCGCTGTCGGTGCCCAGGAAGAACTTCGGGCCGCCCGAGGTGGCCGCGGCCACCAGCGCCTGGCGATGCACCTCGCGCTTGAGCACCGGCAGGCAGTAGTAGTGCGGGCGCAGCCCGCCGATGAACAGCGCATTGCGGTTGTAGAGCAGGTGGTGCGCGGTGAGGGTGGCCGCGGTGAGCGGGCCGGCCTCGGCCACGTACTGCGCGGCGTCCTTCGTCGTGATGTGCTCGAACACCACCTTCAGCGCCGGGAAGTCGCGCCGCAGCGGCTGCATCACCTGGTCGATGAACACCGCCTCGCGGTCGAACACATCCACCGCCGGGTCGGTGACCTCGCCATGCACCAGCAGCAGCAGGCCTTCGCGCTGCATCGCCTCCAGCACCGTGTAGATGCGCTTGATGTCGGTGACGCCGGCATCGCTGTTGGTCGTCGCGCCCGCGGGGTAGAGCTTGCAGGCGACGATGCCGGCCTCGCGCGCACGACGGACCTCGTCGGCGGCCATCAGGTCGGTGAGGTACAGCGTCATCAGCGGCTCGAAGGCCAGGCCGGGCGGCAGCGCCTCGACGATGCGCCGCTTGTACGCCAGTGCCGCGGCGGTGGTGGTGACCGGCGGCTTCAGGTTCGGCATCACGATCGCGCGGGCGAACTGCCGCGCGGTGTGCGGCAGCACCGCGGCCATCGCCGCGCCGTCGCGCAGGTGCAGGTGCCAGTCGTCGGGTCGGGTCAGGGTCAGGCGGTCGGTCATCCAGGGATTTTCGTGCATCCACGGCCCGCTGCCCGCCGTAGACGCTGGCATGTGCCCTTCCCTTTCCGGAGATCCCTCATGAGCCAGGCCCTGACCACTGTCCAGAACGCCTACGCCGCCTTCGGCCGCGGCGACGTGCCCGCGCTGCTGGCCCTGCTGTCGCCCGACGTGGTGTGGCAGTTCATCGGCGACCGCAAGGCCGCCTACAGCGGCACCGTGCGCGGGCACGGCCAGGTGGCCGAGTGGCTCGGGCAGGTGGCCGCGCAGGACGGCATCCAGGCCTTCGAGCCGCGCGAGTTCCTGGTCGGGCCCGACCACGTGACGGTGATCGGCTTCGAGCGCACCCAGGCCCTGCCCGGCGGCCGCCTGTTCGAAAGCGAATGGGTGCACGTGTGGCAGTTGCGCGAAGGCCGCATCAGCCGCTTCCTCGGCATCCTGGACACCGAGGCGGCGGGCCTGGCGCGGCCCTGAAGCGGCCGTTACGCGGCCGTGCAGCGGCGCGGGGCGTACGGCTCGGCCCCTAGGGGTTGCCGCGAGGTCGTGCACGGTTCTTGCGTTCCTATACTGCGGCGGCGCCGGGGGCCTTCTCCGGCGTTCGTTCAACAGTGGAGCTGCGACAAATGAACCGTGTGACCGCGAAATCGATGCTTTCCGCCGCCTTTGCCGCGGCCACGCTGGGGCTGATGGCCCTGCCCGCCCAGGCCGGCAAGACGGTGGACGCGATCAAGGCCCGCGGCCAGCTCGTGTGTGGCGTCAACACCGGCCTGGCCGGCTTCTCGGCCGCCGACAGCCAGGGCAACTGGACTGGCATCGATGTCGATGTCTGCAAGGCCATTGCCGCGGCGATGCTCGGCGACGCGAACAAGGTGAAGTACGTGCCGCTGAATGCGCAGCAGCGCTTCACCGCGCTGCAGTCGGGCGAGATCGATATCCTCTCGCGCAACACCACCTGGACGCTGACGCGCGATGCCTCGCTGGGCATGCAGTTCACCGGCGTCACCTACTACGACGGCCAGGGCTTCATGGTGCCGGCCAAGGGCAAGATCAAGAGCGCCAAGCAACTGAAGGGCGCCACCGTCTGCGTGCAGTCGGGCACCACCACCGAGAAGAACCTCACCGACTTCTCGCGCGCCCACAAGCTGGACATCAAGCCGGTGGTGTTCGAGAAGGTCGAGGCCGCCACCGGCGCGTATTTCGCCGGCCGCTGCCAGGCCTACACGACGGACGCCTCGGGCCTGGCCTCGCAGCGCAAGCAGGAGGCCAAGAACCCGGCCGACCACCTGATCCTGCCCGAGCTGATCTCGAAGGAGCCGCTGGGCCCCAGCGTGCGCCGCGGCGACGACGAGTTCTTCGCGATCGCCAAGTGGGTGGTGTTCGCGCTGATCGAGGGCGAGGAATACGGCCTGACGCAGGCCAATGTCGAGCAGCAGCAGAAGACCAGCACCGACCCGGTGGTGATGCGCATCCTCGGCACCTCGGAAGACATGGGCAAGCTGCTGGGCCTGGACAAGGACTGGGCCTTCCGCGCGATCAAGGCCGTCGGCAACTATGGCGAGATGTTCGAGCGCAACGTCGGCGAGAAATCCTCGCTGGGTCTGCCGCGGGGCATCAACAACCTCTGGAACAAGGGCGGCATCCTGTATGCACCTCCGGTTCGTTGAGCGCTGACCTCGCTTGATTCGGCGCATGACGGCGGCACGCACCCCACCGAAGAAGAAGCGTGACTGGAGCCTGCGCAGCCGCGCGCTGCGGGGGCTGCTGTACCAGCTGATCGCGATCGGCGTCATCGCGCTCGGCGTGTGGTTCCTCGCGCACAACACGCTCGAGAACATGCGGGTGCGCGGCATCCAGAGCGGCTTCGACTTCCTGACGGGCCCGGCCGGCTTCGACATCGGCGAGCTGCCGATTCCCTACGAGGCGCTGGACCCGTACTGGAAGGCCTTCCTGGTGGGCGTGCTGAACACGCTGCGGGTGGCGGTGGTGGGCATCCTGCTGACCACCGTGATCGGCACGCTGGTCGGCGTCGGCCGCTTCTCGCCAAACGCCATCGTGCGCGGGCTCAGCTACGGCTACGTCGAGCTGTTCCGCAACGTGCCGATCCTGCTGCAGCTGCTGACCTGGTACCTGCTGCTGACCGAATGGCTGCCGAACCCGGACGAGCCACTGTCGGCCTTCGGGCTGTTCTACCTCAGCAAGGGCGGCTTCAGCTTTCCGGTGCCGGTGTGGGGCCAGGGCCAGGCGCTGGCCGGCGGCGGCGCGCTGCTGGGGCTGGCGCTGGCCTGGGGCTGGGCCCGTTACGCGCGCCAGCGCTTCGAGCGCACGGGCCAGCCGCTGCCGACCTTCCTGCCTGGCGTGGCGCTGGTGATCGGCATCGCGCTGCTCGGATGGCTGGCCGGCGGCGCGCCCACCGCCTGGCAGGTGCCCAAGGTCGGCGACGTGTCGGTCGAAGGCGGCTCGGCGCTGACCCCCGAGTACCTGTCGGTGCTGATCGGCCTGACGCTCTACACCTCGTCCTTCGTCGCCGAGGTGGTGCGCGCTGGCATCCAGTCGGTGCCGCGCGGGCAGACCGAGGCCGCGGGTGCCCTGGGCCTGGCGCGCGGCCAGCAGATGCGGCTGGTGGTGCTGCCGCAGGCGCTGCGCGTGATCATCCCGCCGATCACCAACCAGTACCTGAACCTGACGAAGAACTCCTCGCTCGCGGTCGCGATCGGCTACCCCGACGTGGTGTCGATCTCGAACACCGCGATCAACCAGACTGGCCGTGCGGTGGAGTGCATCGCGCTGATCATGCTGGTGTACCTGACGACTTCCCTCACCACGTCCGGCGTCATGAACTGGTACAACCGGCGCGCCGCCATCAAGGAACGCTGACGATGGATGCGTTCCAGCCCATCGCGCCGCGGCCCTCGCCGGTGCGCACCCAGGGCCTGCTGCCGTGGATGCGGCGCAACCTGTTCGGCGACTGGCGCAACGGCGCCATCACTCTGCTGATGGGGGCCCTGGCACTGTGGGCGCTGCCCCACGTGGTCGACTGGGCGCTGCTGAAGGCGGTGTTCGCGGCCGACGCCGACCGCTGCCAGGCCGCGCGCGGCATCGGCGCCTGCTGGGGCGTGGTGACCGAGAAGCACCGGCTGATCATCTTCGGCCGCTACCCCTTCGGCGAGCAGTGGCGGCCCGAGATTGCCACGCTGGCGCTGGTGGCGCTGCTGGTGGCCAGCTGCGTGCGCGCGTTCTGGAAGCCCTGGCTGGCGCTGCTGTGGCCCGCCGTGCTGGGCCTGTTCTTCGCGCTGATGCTCGGCGGCTTCGGCGGCCTGACCCCCGTGCCCACCGACCGCTGGGGCGGCCTGCCACTCACCGTGCTGCTGGCGACGCTGTCGGTGGTGCTGGCATTCCCGCTGTCGGTGCTGGTGGCGCTGGGCCGGCGCTCGAAGATGCCGGCGATCCGCTCGCTGTGCGTGGTGTATGTCGAGCTGATCCGCGGCGTGCCCTTGATCAGCGTGCTGTTCATGGCCAGCTTCATGTTCCCGCTTTTCATGCCGCCGGGCACCAGCATCGACGTGCTGCTGCGCGTGCTGGTGGGCATCACGCTGTTCGCCGCGGCCTACATGGCCGAGATCGTGCGTGGCGGGCTGCAGGCCATTCCGAAGGGCCAGCAGGAAGCGGCCGATTCGCTGGGCCTGGGCTACTGGCAGACGCAGCGCAAGATCATCCTGCCGCAGGCGCTGGCGCTGGTGGTGCCGGGCATCATGAACAGCTTCATCGCGATCTTCAAGGACACCTCGCTGGTCACCATCGTCAGCCTCTACGAGCTGACCGGTGCGATGGGCCTGGCGCTGAATTCCGATGCGCAGTGGCGCCCGTTCAAGGTCGAGGCCTACCTGTTCATCGCCGCGATCTACTTCCTGTTCTGCTTCTCGATGTCCCGCTACAGCCTGTGGGTCGAGAAGCAGCTGTCCGCCTCGAAGAACCGCTGACCATGACCGAGCCCATCATCCAGTTCCAGAAGGTCAACAAGTGGTACGGCAACAGCTTCCATGTGTTGCGCGACATCGACCTGGACGTGGCGCGCGGCGAGCGCATCGTGATCTGCGGGCCGTCGGGCTCCGGCAAGTCGACGCTCATCCGCTGCATCAACCGGCTGGAGGAGCACCAGGAAGGCGTGCTGAAGGTCGACGGCATCGAGCTGGGCGATGACGTCAAGGCCATCGAGGCGATCCGCCGCCAGGTCGGCATGGTGTTCCAGCAGTTCAACCTGTTCCCGCACCTGACGGTGCTGGAGAACCTGACGCTGGCGCCGATGTGGGTGGGCAAGCTGCCACGCAAGGAGGCCGAAGAGCGCGCGATGCAGCAGCTGCAGCGCGTGCGCATCGCCGAACAGGCGCTGAAGTACCCGCTGCAGCTCTCGGGTGGTCAGCAGCAGCGGGTGGCGATCGCCCGCGCGCTGTGCCTCACGCCCAAGATCATGCTGTTCGACGAGCCGACGTCGGCGCTGGACCCCGAGATGATCAAGGAAGTGCTCGACGTGATGATCGAGCTGGCCGGCCAGGGCATCACGATGCTGTGCGTGACGCACGAGATGGGTTTCGCGAAAGCGGTGGCCGACCGGGTGATCTTCATGGACCAGGGCCAGATCGTCGAGCAGAACACGCCGCACGAGTTCTTCGACCACCCGAAGAGCGAGCGGACCCAGGACTTCCTGTCGAAGATCCTGGGTCACTGACCCTTCAGGAAGTCCCACAGCGCCTGCGCCGCCGACTTGGCATGGCGCGCCACCTCGGGCCGCTCGCGGTAGATGCGCACTTCCATCGTCAGCTCGCCAACGCCCGCGGGCGCCGCCGGCACCAGGCGCCGCGCCTTCAGCTCCTTGCGCACCGAACTCGCCGGCAGGAAAGCCAGGCCATGGCCTTCGAGCGCCATTGCCTTCAGGCCCTCGGCCATGTCGGTCTCGTAGATCGTCTCCAGCGCCGGCGGCATCGCCATCTGCCGGATGATCTGCTCGACCATGTGGCCCATGTAGGCGCCCGAGGCATAGGCCAGGAAGGGCACCGGGCCGCTGCCGCCCAGGCGGAACAAGGGCTGGCCCTCGCCATCGGCCTTGGCATAGGCGGCCAGCGTCTCCTGGCCCAACGACAGCATCTCGTAGCGGTCCGGACTCAGCTGCAGCGGCTGCGAGGCATGGTGGTAGGCGATCAGCAGGTCGCAGCCGCCTTCGGTCAGGCGCAGCACCGCGTCGTGCACGTTCAGCGCGATCAGCCGCGTCTTGACCGAGCCAAAGCGCCGGCGCAGCTCCATCAGCCAGTGCGGGAAGAAGGTGAACGCCAGCGTGTGCGGCACGGCGAACTCGATCACGTCCTGCCCGCTGGCGCGGTGCGAGCGCATCAGGTTGCGGGCGGACTGCAGCGCGGTCAGGATCTCCAGCGCCTGCGCATGCAGCGTCTCGCCGGCCGAGGTCAGGCGCGTCGGATAGGCCGAGCGGTCGACCAGGTCGACGCCGGCCCAGGCTTCGAGGGCCTGGATGCGACGCGAGAACGCCGGCTGTGTGACATGCCGTAACTGCGCCGAGCGCGAGAAGCTGCGCGTCTCCGCCAGGCTCACGAAGTCTTCGAGCCACTTGGTTTCCACGGCGGGCAGTGTAGCGGCGGCCCCGCGCTCCGCCGCCCGTCCGGCCAGCCCCACCGTTTGAGGGGCACGCCCGGCGAAACCCCCTCAAACGGAGGGTCCCGGGCCCGGGTGCTTTGGGGCGCCCTTCGCTACAGTCAAGTCCATGTCACCGAAAGGCCCGATCCCTGCGCCGCAGGGGCTGTGCCCAACCCGATCAGCCAGGAAGCAGAACATGTTGAAGACCTTGCGTACCCTGACCGCCGTGGCCGCGATCGCAGCCGCCGGGCTGCCGCAGATCGCGAATGCCGGGCTGGTTGCCACCACGATCGACTTCGAAGGCGTCAGCACGCTGGCCACGTTCTACAACGATGCAGCGCATGGTTTCACCACGGTCAACAGCCTGGGCGAATTGTCGACCGACCCCGGCACGCCGCCCACGCACAGCAATCTCAACAACCATTCGCTGATCAACGGCTGTGCGCTGCAGTCCTGCCTGAACGACTATGTCGTGCTGAGCATGGGCAGCGGGCTGCACAGTGACGGCACGGCCGGCACCGCCATCACCTTCGACATGGCCGTGCTGGGCATCACGCTGCAGATCGACCTGCAGCGCACCGATGGCACCTGGTTCAACATCGGCCAACTGCCCGACCCGCCGAACGTCAACGACTGGCTGGCCTCTCCGTTCACCTACGTGGCCGCGGCCGGCACCTACACCGGCCTGCGCTTCAAGGGTGACCCGGGCGCCTGGGCGATCGACAACCTGACCTTCACCACCACCGACACGCCGCCGACCAATGTGCCCGAGCCCTCCAGCGTCGCGCTGGTGGCACTGGCCCTGGCAGGCGCAGCCGGCGTCGCGCGCCGCCGCACGCAGCGCTGATCGCAGCCGCGCCGTTTCGGCCCGAAGCGCCCGCCCTGTGCGGGCGTTTTGCTTTTCAGGTCTGGCTCAGGCTTCGATCACGCGCTCGGCGCGCCCTTCGCCGGCCTGCTGCAGCCGCCACATCCGGGCATAACGCCCGTCGGCGGCCAGCAGCTGCGCATGGGTGCCGCGCTCGGCCACCCGGCCGGCTTCGAGCACGACGATCTCGTGCGCATCGGCCACCGTCGACAGCCGATGCGCGATCACCAGCGCGGTCTTGCCCTGGGCCGCGTTCTTCAGTTCGGCCTGGATCGCGCGCTCGTTGTGGGAATCGAGCGCCGAGGTGGCCTCGTCGAAGATCAGGATCGGCGGGTTCTTCAGCAGGGTGCGGGCGATCGCCACGCGCTGCTTCTCGCCACCCGAGAGCTTCAGCCCACGCTCGCCGACCATCGTCTCGTAGCCCTGCGGCGTCGAGACGATGAAGTCGTGGATGTGCGCGGCGCGCGCAGCCGCCTCCACCTCGGCCGGCGTGGCGCCGGCACGGCCGTACGCGATGTTGTAGCCCACCGTGTCGTTGAACAGCACCGTGTCCTGCGGCACGATTCCGATGGCCTGGCGCAGGCTGGCCTGCGTGACCGCGCGGATGTCCTGGCCGTCGATCGTGATGCGGCCGCCACTCACGTCGTAGAAGCGGTACAGCAGACGCGCCAGCGTGCTCTTGCCGGCACCCGAGGCGCCGACCACCGCCACCGTCCTGCCCGCCGGGATCTCGAAGCTGACGTCCTGCAGGATGGGCCGCGCCCGGTCGTAGGCGAAGCTCACCTGCTCGAAGCGCACGACGCCTTCGCTCACGCGCAGCGCTCGCGCATCGGGCGCGTCGGCCACCTCGCGTTCGCGCTCGAGCAGCTCGAACATGCGGTCCAGGTCGGTCAGGCTCTGCTTGATCTCGCGGTACAGCACGCCCAGGAAGTTCAGCGGCACATAGAGCTGGATCAGGAAGGCATTGACCATCACCAGGTCGCCGAGCGACAGCCGCCCCTCGACCACCCCTTGCGTCGCGCGCCACAGCATCGCCACCAGGCTGAGGGCGATGATCAGTTGCTGGCCGGTGTTGAGCATCGACAGCGTCGTCTGCGAGCGCACCTGCGCACGCCGGAACGCCTCCAGCCCCTGGTCGTAGCGCTGCGCTTCCAGGGCCTCGTTGTTGAAGTACTTGACGGTCTCGAAGTTCAGCAGCGCATCCACCGCGCGGGTGTGGGCCCGCGAATCGAGCTCGTTCATCTCGCGCCGGAAGCGGCTGCGCCATTCGGTCACCGTGACGGTGAAGGCGATGTACACCGTCAGCGCGCCCAGCGTGATCCACACATAGCCGACGTCGAAGCGCCAGCCCAGCACACCCAGCACCAGCAGCACCTCGACGAAGGTCGGCAGGATGCTGTAGAGCGAGTACGACACCAGCGACTGCAGCGCGCGCGTGCCGCGTTCGATGTCGCGCGACAGGCCGCCGGTCTGGCGCTCGAGGTGGAAGCGCAGGCTCAGCTCGTGCAGGTGGCGGAACACCTGCAGCGCGATCTGCCGCGAAGCGCCGAACGAGGCCTTGGCGAACACCAGCTCGCGCAGCTCGGTGAACAGCGAGGTCGACAGCCGCAGTCCGGCATAGGCCAGCAGCAGCCCGGCCGGCACCACCAGCACCGCGCGGGCGTCGCCCGGCTTCAGGTCCAGCGCGTCGACCAGATGCTTCAGCAGCACCGGCACGCCGACGTTGGCGGCCTTGGCGGCCAGCAGGAACATCAGCGCCAGGATCACGCGTCCCCGGTACTGCCACAGGTAGGGCAGCAGCCGGGCCAGCGTCTGGCGGTCCGAACGGCGGGCAGCCGCAACGGGGGCGGCGGGCAGGGGCAAGGGGGTGGCAGAGCGTCGCATCGGGGGAGTCGAAAGCGGGTGCCGGGCATGGACAATCGGGCGATGACCGACACCACCCGCCCCGCCCCGCCCAGCCTGACCGGACCCACCAGTTTGCCCGACGGCGGCGAACTGGTGCTGCGGGTGATGCCCTTGCCCGCGGATGTGAACGGCAATGGCGACATCTTCGGCGGCTGGCTGATGGCCCAGGTCGACCTGGCCGGCGCGGTGCTGCCCGCGCGCATCGCCAAGGGCCGCATCGCCACCGTGGCGGTGAACCAGTTCATCTTCAAGCAGCCGGTCTCGGTGGGCGACCTGGTGAGCTTCTACGCCCGCGTCGAGCGCATCGGCAACACCTCGATCACCGTGCACGTCACCGTCTACGCCGAGCGCGACCCGGCCAACCTGCAGGTGGTGAAGGTCACCGAGGCCAACCTCACCTACGTCGCGATCGACCACGAAGGCCGGCCGCGGCCGGTGCCCAGGGCCTGAGCGCCGATCAGCCCGGGCCGGGCAAAAGCCCCGCCAGCACCTGACGCGTGATGTGAGCGGCCAGCGCCTCGCCCCAGTGGCGGTAGGCGACAGGCCCGGGATGGAAGCCGTCGCGGGCCAGCAGCTGCGGCGCCAGCGGCAGGTCGAATGGCAGCCAGGAGGCGCCGGGCTGCTGCGCCACCCAGCGCTGCAGCGCGAGGTCATGTGCCCGCGCATCGCGGCCGGCCACCCAGCGCAGCGGCTGCGGCAGGCCGGCAAAGCGCTGCATCGGTGGCACGGGCGTCAGCACCGTGTGGCGCACGCCGAGTTCGGCGCGCAGCGCCTGCAGCAGCGCGGCGCGCGCGGCCAGCGCACGCGCCGGGCGCAGCTGGCCGACCACGTCGTTGACACCGGTGACCACCACCGCCACATCGGCCGGCTCGAGCGCCGCCTCGCGCAGCAGGCCCAGCGCCTGCTCGCTGGAAATGCCGGAACGGGCACGCAGCTGCCAGCGCACGCGCCGGCCGCTGTGGCGCGCCAGGGCCTGGCTCAGCTGGCCCGCCAGCGCCTCGTCCTGTGTCGCCGCGCCGACACCGGCGGCCGACGAGTCGCCCAGGATCAGCAGGCGCAGCGGCGCAGCGTGGCGCGCCTCACCCCCGGCGAGGCCCTCGCGGGCACCCTCGGCCTCGGGCAGCCGTGGCAGGCGCCAGCGCGTGTGCAGCGCCTGTGCCACGAGCACCGGCGCGAGCGCGAGCTTCAGCGCCGCCGACACCGCATCGCCCCCGGACGCGCCGGCCCGATCAGAACTTCGAGAAGTCCGGCTTGCGCTTCTGGAAGAAGGCCTGGAAGGCTTCCATCGCCTCGGGGCTGCGCAGGCGGCTGCCGAAGATCTCGCCTTCGGTCGCCATCGCCTGCAGCACGCGCTCGCGCGTGTCGGCGCGCATCAGCCGCTTGGTGTCGCGCACCGCGCCGGGCGGCAGGCCGTTGAAGCGCTCGGCCATGCGGCGTGCATGGTTCACCACTTCGCCGGCGGGCAGCACCGCATTGGCGATGCCGGCCTCCACCGCATCGCTGCCGCTGAAGGGCTCGCCCAGCATCAGCTTCTCGGCCGACTTCACATGGCCCATCAGGCGCGGCAGCAGCAGGCTGGAAGCGTACTCGGGCACCAGGCCAAGGCTGACGAAGGGCATCGCCAGGCGCGCCTCGTCGCTGACGTAGACGAGATCGCAGTGCAGCAGCATCGTCGTGCCAATGCCCACCGCGCCACCGGTCACCGCGGCAACCACCGGCTTCTCGCAATCGAGCAGCGCGCGCATGAAGCGGGCCACCGGCGAATCGCTGCCCTGCGGCGGGCGCTGCATGAAGTCCTCGAGGTCATTGCCCGAGGTGAAGATGCCGGGCTGGCCGGTGATCAGCACCGCGCGCACCGCCGGGTCCGCGCCAGCCGCGGCCAGGGCGTCGGCCATCGCCTGGTACATCGCCATCGTCAGCGCGTTCTTCTTCTCGGGGCGGGCGATCTCGATCGTGGCCACGCCGTTCAGCGTGGCGGTGCGGATGTGCTCCATGCAATGTCTCCGGTGCGGGTTCAGGCTGGCGCACCTGTCTGCACCAGCGACCAGTGGTTGGCCAGGTGCATCAGGTGCGCGCGGGTGTAGGCCGGCTTGTCCAGCGGCCCGTAGGCGAAATGCGGCTGCAATGCGCCCGTGTGGGCCTCGAAGCGCTGCATCGCGGACAGCAGCTTGGCGATGCCTTGTTCGAGCGTCAGCGCAGCATCGAGCGCGGGGGCCCCCGGGATGGGTTCGTCGAGCGAATGCCGCATCGCGCCGCGCGCATCGAACACGCCCCAGGCCGCGGCGCCGACGGTGCTGCGGAACAGGCCCGACTTCATCTGCGGATAGCCGTCCATCGAGTAGTCGATGCTCTGCGCCGCATGCTGCAGCACCTGCGGCAGACCCCAGCCACTGGCGGTCTTCGCATGCTGTGCCGGCAGCGCAGCCAGCGCGCGCCGCGCGTCGTCGAAGCTCGCAAAGCCCTGCAGCGCGCCGGCGCCGCAGCCGGCCAGCGGCGCGGCGGCCGCGGCCAGCAGCACGGTGCGGCGCTGCATCGTCACAATGCTTCGAAGATGCCGGCGGCGCCCTGACCGGTGCCCACGCACATCGTCACCATGCCGTACTTCAGCTTGTGGCGGCGCAGCGCGTGCACCACCGTGGCAGAGCGGATCGCGCCGGTGGCGCCCAGCGGGTGGCCCAGCGCGATGGCGCCGCCCATCGGGTTCACCACCGCCGGGTTCAGGCCGACCGTGTTGATCACCGCCAGCGACTGCGCGGCGAAGGCCTCGTTCAGCTCGATCCAGCCGAGGTCGTCGAGCTTCAGGCCGGCGTAGCGCAGCGCGACCGGAATCGCTTCGATCGGGCCGATGCCCATGATCTCGGGCGGCACGCCGCGCGAAGCGAAGCTGACGAAGCGCGCCAGCGGCTTCAGGTCGAACTGCTTGACCGCCTTCTCGCTGGCCAGGATCAGCGCGCCGGCGCCGTCGCTGGTCTGCGAACTGTTGCCCGCCGTCACCGAGCCCAGGCCGGTGGCCTGGCCGCCCGGCGTCTTCGGCACCGCGAACACGGTCTTCAGCTTCGCGAGCGCTTCCACCGTGGTGTCGCCGCGCGGGCCTTCGTCCAGGCTCACCGTGCGGCGCTTGACGCTCACTTCGCCCGTCAGCAGGTCCGGCAGGCGCTCGAGCACATCGACCGGCACGATCTCGTCGGTGAACTCACCGGCCTGCTGCGCGCGGATGGCCTTCAGGTGCGACTGCAGCGCGAACTCGTCCTGCGCTTCGCGGCTGACCTTCCACTGCTGCGCCACCTTCTCGGCGGTCAGGCCCATGCCGTAGGCGATGCCGACGTTCTCGTCCTTCTCGAACACCGCCGGATTGAACGAGGGCTTGTTGCCGGTCATCGGCACCAGGCTCATGCTCTCGGCACCGCCGGCGATCATCACGTCGGCCTCGCCGACGCGGATCCGGTCGGCCGCCATCTGCACCGCCGAGAGACCCGAGGCGCAGAAGCGGTTGACGGTGATGCCGCCCACCGAGTTCGGCAGCCCGGCCAGCAGCGCGGCCACGCGGGCCATGTTCAGGCCCTGCTCGCCTTCGGGCATCGCGCAGCCGACGATCGCGTCCTCGATGGCCTTGGGGTCCAGCGACGGCACCTGCTTCATCGCCGCCTGGATCGCGGCGACCAGCAGGTCGTCGGGCCGGGTGTTGCGGAAGAAGCCGCGGTGCGAGCGGCCGATCGGCGTGCGCGCGGCGGCGACGATGTAGGCTTCTTGAACTTGCTTGCTCATGTCGAATGCTCCAGATCAGTTGCGCACGGGCTTGCCGGTTTGCAGGAAGCCCATCACGCGCTCCTGGGTCTTGGGATGCTCGAGCAGCGAACAGAAGTGCTTGCGCTCCAAGGTCATCAGGTACTCCTCGGTGACCAGCGAGCCGGCATCGACCTCGCCGCCGCAGACAACGTCGGCGATCAGGCCGGCGATGTGGTAGTCGTGCGGGCCGATGAAGCCGCCATCGCGCATCGCGACCAGCTGGGCCTTGATCGTCGCGATGCCGTTGCGGCCGGCCACCGGCACCAGCGTCTTCAGCGGCGCGCGCCAGCCGGTGTCGGCCATGGCCTTGGCCTCGGCAATCGCCACGTACAGCAGCTCGTCCTTGTTCGGCACGATCACGTCGTCGTCGAGCAGGTAGCCCAGCTTGCGGCTTTCCAGCGCGCTGGTGCCCACGGTGGCCATTGCAGCGGCCTGGAAGCCGTCCTTCGCGAAGGCCAGGTAGTCGGTCGAGCCGGCCGCCTTGGCCTTCTCGGCCGCGCGGCGGGCGATGTAGGTCAGGCCACCACCGCCGGGCAGCAGGCCGACGCCCACCTCGACTAGGCCGACATAACTTTCCATGTGAGCGACACGGCGCGCGCAGGCCACCGCGATCTCGCAGCCGCCGCCCAGCGCCATGCCACGCACGGCCGCCACCGTCGGCACGCCGGCGTAGCGCACGCGCAGCAGCGCGTCCTGCAGCCTCTTGATCTCCGGCGCGATGCCCTTGGCGCCCATCTTCATGAAGGTGGGCAGCATGGCTTCCAGGTTGGCGCCGGCCGAGAAGGGCTCGTCGGGCGACCAGATCACCAGGCCCTGGTAGCGACTTTCAGCGATCTCCACGCCCTTGAGCAGGCCCTCGATCACGCCGGGGCCGATCAGGTGCATCTTGCTGGTGATGCTGGCGATCAGCACCTCGCCGTCCAGCGACCACAGGCGGATCTCGTCGTTCTTGAATTCCTCGGTGCCGGAGGCCAGCGGCGACACCGCGCCCTCGCCCAGCAGCTTCTCGGGGAAATGCTGGCGCTGGTACACCGGCAGCGTCGAGCGGGCGATGTACTTGCCTTGCGCGGCGCTCCACGAGCCTTCCGGCGTGTGCACGCCGGTGCGACCGTCGAAGACCCACGCGGGCAGCGGCGCGTTGCACAGCGCCTTGCCGGCCTCGATGTCGTCCTTCACCCACTGCGCCACCTGCTGCCAGCCGGCGTCCTGCCACAGCTCGAACGGGCCCTGCTTCATGCCGAAGCCCCAGCGCATGGCCAGGTCCACCTCGCGCGCCGAGTCGGCGATGTCGGCCAGGTGCACCGCCACGTAGTGGAAGCTGTTGCGCAGGATGGCCCACAGGAACTGCGCCTGCGGGTTGCTCGATTCGCGCAGGAGCTTCAGGCGCTCGGCCGCGGGCTTCTTCAGGATGCGGTCGACGATGGTCTCGGCCTTGCCGCCGGCGGGCACGTAGTCCTTCTTGGCCAGGTCGAAGCGCAGGATGTCCTTGCCGACCTTCTTGTAGAAGCCGGCACCGGCCTTCTGGCCCAGCGCCTTGGCCTCGATCAGCGCGGCCACCGCGGGCGGCGTGGCGTAGCTGGCGTAGAACGGGTCGCTGGCCTTGTCGGGTCCCAGGTTGTCCTGCAGCGTCTTGATCACGTGGGCCATCGTGTCCAGGCCCACCACGTCCGCCGTGCGGAAGGTGCCCGAGCTGGCGCGGCCCATCTTCTTGCCGGTCAGGTCGTCGACGATGTCGTAGCTCAGGCCGAAGTTCTCGGCCTCCTTGATGGTCGCCAGCATGCCGGCGATGCCGACGCGGTTGGCCACGAAGTTCGGCGTGTCCTTCGCGCGCACCACGCCCTTGCCGACCGAGCGGGTCACGAAGGTCTCGAGCTGGTCGAGGATCTCGGCGCGGGTGGTCGGCGTCGGGATCAGCTCGACCAGTTGCATGTAGCGCGGCGGGTTGAAGAAGTGGATGCCGCAGAAGCGCGGCTTGATGCTCTCGGGCAGCGCTTCGCTCAGCTTGGTGATCGACAGGCCCGAGGTGTTGGACGCGACGATGGCGCCCGGCGCGACGAAGGCCGCGATCTTCTGGTACAGGTCCAGCTTCCAGTCCATGCGCTCGGCGATCGCCTCGATCACCAGGTCGCAGTCCTTGAGCAGTTCGAGGTGCTCCTCGTAGTTGGCCGGCTGGATCAGGGCCAGGTCGTCGGCCACGCCGATCGGCGAGGGCTTGAGCTTCTTCAGCCCCTCCAGCGCCTTCGTCACGATGCCGTTCTTCAGCCCTTCCTTGGCCGGCAGGTCGAACAGCACGACCGGCACCTTGACGTTGACCAGGTGCGCCGCGATTTGCGCGCCCATCACGCCGGCGCCGAGCACGGCCACCTTGCGCACGTTGAACTTGCTCATTCTTGCTCCTGTAAATTCAAGGCCCGGTCACTCGACACGAACCCAGGTTTGCGTTCGCCCGAACAGCGGCGCGCCGATGTAGCCACGGACCTCGAGCTTCTTGCCGCCTTCGACGGGCTTGAGCCGCAGCTTGTAGACCTTGCCGTTGTTCGGGTCGAGGATGTCGCCGCCTTCCCAATGCTCCTTCTCACCATCGGGCTTGGCGTTGCGGATGATCGTTAGGCCGAGGACCGGCTTGTCCTTGCGCTCGTCGCTGCACTTGTCGCACACCGCGTCCTGCTTGGACTTCGGGTCGAGCAGTTTCTCGATCTTGCCGGTCAGGGCGCCGCCGTTCTCGGTGATGCGGACGTAGGACTTCTCGATCTTGGTCTCGTCGTCAATGGTCTTCCACAGGCCCACCGGCGTGGCCTGGGCCAGGGCAAGACCCGATGCAGTGGCGAGCATCATGCCGAGGAGAAACTTCTTCATGGCGCTTGTCTCCGTTCGTGTTGGGAGTCAGCAGCTTAGAACAAGGCTTCGTCCATGGCCATCAGCGGCGCCAGGCCGGCGCGGGCGGTGCGGATCAGCGTGGCGGTTTCGGGCAGCAGCTTGGCGAAGTAGAAGCGCGCGGTGTGCAGCTTGGCGGTGTAGAAGGCGTCGCCCGAGCCCTGCTTCTGCAGCGCCACCTTGGCCATGCGGGCCCAGAAGTACGCGAAGCACAGGTGGCCGACCACGCGCAGGTAGTCCACCGCCGCGGCGCCCACCTCGTCGGCATTGCCGAAGGCCTTCATGCCGAGTTCCTGCGTGAGCTTGGTGACCTTGTCGCCCAGGTCGGCCAGCGGGTTGATGAATTCCTGCATCGCTTCGTCGGTGCCCTCCTCTTCGACGAATTCGGCGATGCGCTTGCCGAACTTCTTCAGCTTGGCCCCGTTGTCGCCGAGCACCTTGCGGCCCAGCAGGTCCAGCGACTGCACGGTGTTCGTGCCTTCGTAGATCATGTTGATGCGGGCATCGCGCACGTACTGCTCCATGCCCGTCTCGTGGATGTAGCCATGGCCGCCGAACACCTGCATGCAGGCCGACGTGGCCGTCCAGCCGTTGTCGGTGAGGAAGGCCTTGATGATCGGCGTCAGCAGCGCGACCTCGCCTTCGCAGTCCTTGCGCTCGTCCTCGTCGTCGGTGGCCAGCATCTTGTCCAGCTGCAGCGCGGTGTACATCGACAGGGCGCGGCCGCCTTCGGCATAGGCGCGCGCGGTCAGCAGCATCTTGCGCACATCCGGGTGCACGATGATCGGGTCGGCCGGCTTGTCGGGCGCCTTCGGGCCTGAGAGCGCGCGCATCTGGATGCGGTCCTTCGCATAGGCCACCGCGTTCTGGTAGGCCACCTCGGTCAGGCCCAGCGACTGGTTGCCCACGCCCAGGCGGGCGGCGTTCATCATCACGAACATCGCCATCAGGCCCTTGTTCGGCTCGCCCACCAGCGTGCCCACCGCGTCTTCCAGCACCATCTGGCAGGTGGCGTTGCCGTGGATGCCCATCTTGTGCTCCAGGCCCGAGCAGAAGATGCCGTTGCGCTGTCCCAGCGAGCCATCGGCATTGACCAGGAACTTCGGCACCACGAACAGCGAGATGCCCTTGCTGCCCTGCGGCGCATCCGGCAGCCGGGCCAGCACCAGGTGGACGATGTTCTCGGCGAGGTCATGCTCGCCGGCCGAGATGAAGATCTTCTGGCCGTTGATCTTGTAGGTGCCATCGGCCTGCGGCTCGGCCTTGCTGCGCAGCAGGCCGAGGTCGGTGCCGCAGTGCGGCTCGGTCAGGCACATCGTGCCGGTCCACTGGCCGCTGGTCAGCTTGGGCAGGTAGGTCTTCTTCTGCTCGTCAGTGCCATGGGCATGCAGGGCCTCGTAGGCGCCGTGCGACAGGCCGGGATACATGGTCCAGGCCTGGTTCGCCGAGTTCAGCATCTCGTACATGCACTGGTTCAGCAGGATTGGCAGGCCCTGGCCACCGTACTCGGGATCGCAGCTCAGCGCCGGCCAGCCGCCTTCCACGTACTGGGCGTAGGCTTCCTTGAAGCCCTGGGGCGCCTTCACCTCGTGGGTGGCCTTGTCCAGCGTGCAGCCCTCGGCGTCGCCCGAGAGGTTCAGCGGCGCCGTGACTTCGGCGGCGAACTTGCCGGCTTCCTCGAGCACCGCGTTCATCGTGTCGGCGTCGATCTCGGCGTGCTTGGGCAGGAGCTTCAGCTCCTCGGTCGCGTTGAGCACCTCATGCAGCAGGAACTGCATGTCGCGAAGCGGCGGGGTGTACTGGGGCATGGGAGCTCCTGGAGGGAATGGACGGGGAAAACGGGGAACGGCAATCAGCGGGTCGCGCCGCGCGCCTTGGCGGCGGCCGGCTCGGCCAGGTAGTGCGAGACGATGCGCTCGAAGCCGCGGCGCGCGCGGTCCACCGCGCCGGGCAGGCGCAGGAAGCGGGCATCGTGGTGCAGCGCGAGGATCAGGCCGTGGATCTCGAACAGCATCTGCAGCGTGTCGGTGTCGGCGCGCAGGTGGCCTTCTTCGATCGAGATCGCGATCGCGCGTTCCAGCGCGTTCTGCCAGGCCTGCACCATCGAGGCCAGCGCGTCGCGCACCGGGCCCGGCCGGTCGTCGAACTCCACCGCGCCGGAGATGTAGATGCAGCCGGAGTCGAGCTCGACCGAGACGCGCTTGACCCAGCGCTCGAACAGCGCACGCAGCCGCGGCAGGCCGCGGTCCTCGCGCACCGCCGGGAAGAACACCTCTTCCTCGAAGCGGGCGTGGTACTCGCGGATCACCGCGATCTGCAGTTCCTCGCGCGAGCCGAAGTGGGCGAAGACGCCCGACTTGCTCATCTGCGTCACCTCGGCCAGGGCGCCGATCGACAGGCCCTCCAGCCCCATGTGCGAGGCCTGGCCCAGCGCCGCCTCGAGGATCACCGCACGGGTCTGCTGGCCCTTCTGCAACGAGCGGGCGGCGCCGGCGGCGCTGGTGCGTTTTCGGGGCGTGGGCAGGGGGGTGACGGTCACGGCGCGTCGGCAATTGAAACGAACGATCGTGCTATTTTGCAGAAAGCGGCCGCCCTGTGCCTTGCGTCGCCGCTCTTTTTTCTAGAGCCGCGTGACTAGGTGCTGCAGCAATTCGCCGCGGTCCGCGCGCCCGGGCACCGCCGGCCGGCCCGCGCCGGATGGTTTAAGCTCCGATTCCATCCGACAGCTCGGAGGTCGACGGTTCGTGGACGTGCTGCAGCTCGATGTGTCCGGACGCCCTCAGGCGTGGATCACGCCACGCGAGGCCGCCCTTCTCTACGCCAGCGACGGCGTGGCCTGGACCCTGGGCCGTGCCTGCCAGGTGCTGCGCGGCGGCATCCAGCGCACCACGGGGCTGCAGTCGCGCATCGAGGTGCACTCGATCATCGCGGTGCGCGGCGCGGTGCCCAGCCGCGCGTGGCGCCAGACCCCGGCCCTGACCAACCCCAAGCTCTTCGTGCGCGACCGGCACCTGTGCGCCTATTGCGGCGGCCGCTTCGGCTTCGACACGCTCACGCGCGAACACATCATCCCGGTCTCGCGCGGTGGCAGGGACACCTGGATGAACTGCATCACCGCCTGCCGCGCCTGCAATGGCCGCAAGGGCAACCGCATGCCCGAAGAGGCGCGCATGACCCTGCTGTACCTGCCCTACGTGCCCAGCCTGCACGAGGACATGATCCTGCGCGGCCGCCGCATCCTGTCCGACCAGATGGAGTTCCTGCTGGCGAGCGTGCCGCGCTCCAGCCGCCTCCACGCCTGATGCCGCCCTGATCAGCCTGTGACGCAGGCGCGACGGTCTGTACCGCTGCCTGCACTCTTCATCGCCGCGCGCTTGCCCGCCCGCCGGGCTTTGGCCACAGTGCGCAGCATCACCCGCCTCCCGAAGCACTCCGCATGTCGCCCTCTCCCACGCTGCAGATCCGGCAGCTCAGCCATGTCTACCCCAACGGCACGCGCGCGCTCGACCAGATCGACCTCGAAATCCCGCGCGGCATGTTCGGCCTGCTCGGCCCCAACGGCGCGGGCAAGTCCTCGCTGATGCGCTGCCTGGCCACGCTGCAGATCCCCAGCGCCGGCAGCATCCGCTTCGGCGACATCGACGTGCTGGCCGAGCCCGAACGCATCCGCGCGACGCTGGGCTACCTGCCGCAGGACTTCGGCGTGTACCCGCGCGTCTCGGCGATCGACATGCTCGACCACCTGGCCGTGCTCAAGGGCATCGCCGCGCGCGGCGAACGGCGCGAGACGGTGCAGGCCCTGCTGCAGCAGGTGAACCTGTGGGAAGTGCGCAAGCGCCCCATCGCCGGCTTCTCGGGCGGCATGCGCCAGCGCTTCGGCATTGCGCAGGCCTTGATCGGCAACCCGCGCCTCATCATCGTCGACGAGCCCACCGCCGGCCTCGACCCCGAGGAACGCAACCGCTTCAACAACCTGCTGGCCGAGATCGGCGAATCGGTGGTGGTGATCCTGTCGACCCACATCGTCGACGACGTCACCGACCTGTGCTCGCGGATGGCGATCCTGGTCAACGGCCGCATCGTCGCGCATGACACGCCCGGCGCGCTGATCCGCTCGCTCGAAGGCCGGGTCTGGACACGCAGCGTCGACAAACAGGAGTTGCCCGAGTACCGCAAGCAGTTCGAGGTGATCGCCACCCGGCTGCGCGGCGGGCAGACGCAGATCCACGTGCTGGCCGATGCCGCGCCCGACCCGCGCTTCGAGCCGGTGCCCGGTGGACTGGAGGACGTTTACTTTGCCACGCTGTACCGCGAGCGCCAGGCCGCCGGCAGCCCCACACAGGCGGCCTGACGCCATGCTGCGACACATCGCCGCCTTCGAATGGCGCTACCAGCTGAAAAGCCCGGTGTTCTGGGTCGGCTGCCTGCTCTTCTTCCTGCTGACCTTCGGCGCCACCACGGTCGAGCAGATCCAGATCGGCAGCCGCGGCAACGTCAACATCAACGCACCGTTCGCGATCGTGCAGACGCTTGCGATCATGAGCATCTTCTCGGTGTTCATCACCGTCGCGCTGGTGGCCAATGTCGTGATCCGCGACGACGAGACCGGCTTCGCGCCGATCCTGCGCACCACGGCCATCGGCAAGACGGGCTATCTGCTCGGCCGCTTCGCCGGGGCCACGGCCGCGGCCTTCGTGGTGCTGGCCTGCGTCCCGCTGGCCATCGGGCTCGGCGCGCTGATGCCGCACCAGGACCCCGAGAAGATCGGCGCCTTCCACCTGGCGCACTACCTGCTGCCGCTGTTCACGTTCGCGCTGCCCACGCTGCTGATCACCGCGGCCGGCTTCTTCGCACTGGCCACCGCCACGCGGTCGATGATGTGGACCTACGTCGGCGCGGTGGCCTTCCTGGTGCTGTACCTGGTGATGCGCGGGCTGCTGCGCGACCCGCGGCATGACCAGATCGCCGCGCTGCTCGACCCCTTCGGCATTTCCGCGCTGTCGATCGCCACACGCTACTGGACCGCGGCCGAACGCAACAGCCTGCTGCCGGCGCTGAGTGGTCCGCTGCTCTACAACCGCCTGCTGTGGACCGGTCTCGCGCTGGCCATGCTGGCGCTGGCCTGGAAGATCTTCCGCTTCGAAACCCGCGGCGCGGCGGCGGCCGCACCGGCCGCCAAGGCGGGCGATGAGGAACCCGCCACCGCCAGCACCGAAGCCGGTCGCCTGCCTGCACCGCGCAGCGATGCCGCGACCCGCCGCGCCCAGGCCTGGGCGCTGACGAAGTTCGACATGGCCTTCGTGTTCAAGAGCCCGGCCTTCTTCGTGCTGATGGGCATCGGCCTGCTCAATGCCGGCGGCACGTTGTGGTTCACCGGCGAGCTCTACGGCAGCCCTTCGTACCCGGTCACGCGGCTGATGGTCAACGGCCTGAACGACGCGTTCACGATCATGCCGATGATCATCGCCATCTTCTACGGCGGCGAACTGGTGTGGCGCGACCGCGAGCGCCGTGTGCACGAGATCGTCGATGCCACCGCGGCGCCGGACTGGGCGCACCTGCTGCCGAAGATCCTGGCCATTGCGCTGGTGCTGGCCAGCACCTCGGTGATCGCGATGCTCACCGGCATGCTGGTGCAGCTGCTCAAGGGCTACACGCTGTTCCAGCCCGACGCCTACCTGCTGTGGTTCGTGCTGCCGGCCACCATCAGCGCGGTGCTGCTGGCGGTGCTGTCGGTGTTCGTGCAGGTGCTGGTGCCGCAGAAGTTCGTCGGCTGGGGCGTGATGCTGCTGTTCCTGGTGGCCGCGGTGGCACTGGGCAGCGCCGGCTTCGAGCACAACCTGTACAACTACGCCGGCACCTCCCCGACGCCGCTGTCGGACATGAACGGCATCGGCCGCTTCTGGATCGGTGCAGCCTGGTTCCAGGCCTACTGGGCCGCCTGTGCGCTGGTGCTGTGCGTGCTGGCCTACGGGCTGTGGCGGCGCGGTGCCATCACCGCGCTGAGGCCGCGGCTGAAGCAGCTGCGCCAGCGCCTGCGTGGCCGCGCCCTTGGCCTGCTAGGTGGCGCGCTCGCGGCCTGGGCCGGCATCGGCGGCTGGATCTTCTACAACACCAACGTCCTCAACACCTACCGCACCGCGCCGGAGAACGAGGCGCTGCTGGCCGAGGCCGAGCGCACGCTGCTGCCGTTCGAGAACGTGCCGCAGCCGATGATCACCGACGTGGTGCTGGACGTGCAGCTGTACCCGCGCGAGACACGCGCGGTCACCACCGGCCGCTACACGCTGGAGAACCGCACGGCCCGGCCGATCGACCAGATCCACCTGAGCTGGGCGCCGCGGCTGAAGCTCGACCAGCTGCAGCTCGAAGGCGCCAGCGTGCAGCAGGACTGGCCGCGGCTGAACTACCGCATCTACCGCCTGGCGCAGCCGATGCAGCCGGGCGAGCAGCGCACGCTGGGTTTCCGCACCACGCTGCAGGAACAGGGCTTTCCGAACAGCGCGCCGCTCACGCGCATCGTCGCCAATGGCAGCTTCATCGACAACGGCGAGATCACGCCTTTTCTCGGCGTCTCGCGCGATGCGTTCCTGAAAGACCGCGCGAAGCGCCGCAAGCACGGCCTGCCGCCCGACCTGCGCCCGCCGACGCTGGAAGACGACAGCGGCCGCGCCCATGGCGACTTCCGCCGCGACAGCATCTGGGTGAAGGCCGACATCACCGTCGGCACCGACGCCGACCAGACGCCGATCGCCCCCGGCACCACGGTCAGCGACACCACGGCCAATGGCCGCCGCGTGGTGCGCTTCAAGACCGATGCGCCGATCAACCACTTCTTCTCGATCCAGTCGGCCCGCTACGCGGTGAAGCAGGACGTGTGGAAGCACGGTGGCGAAGAGGTGGCGCTGGCCGTGTACTACCACCCGGCGCACCCGTACAACGTCGACCGCATGCTGGCGGCGATGAAGCTCTCGCTGGCGCTGTTCAGCAGCAAGTTCAGCCCCTACCAGTTTCACCAGGCGCGCATCCTCGAATTCCCGGCGTATGCCAACTTCGCGCAGAGCTTCGCCAACACGATTCCGTATTCCGAGTCGATCGGCTTCATCCACCGCCAGACCGATCCCGAGAAGATCGACATGGTCAGCTACGTCACCGCGCACGAGATCGGCCACCAGTGGTGGGGCCACCAGCTCGTGCCCAGCGAACAGCAGGGCGGCACCATGCTGGTGGAGAGCTTCGCGCAGTACTCCGCGCTGCTGGTGATGGAGCAGCTCTACGGCCCCGAGCAGATGCGCCGCTTCCTGAAGTACGAGCTCGACCGCTACCTGCGCGCACGCGGCGGCGAAGTGGTGGAGGAGCTGCCGCTGGCGCGGGTGGAGAACCAGCCCTACATCCACTACCAGAAAGGCTCGCTGGCGATGTTCTGGCTGAAGGAAGTGGTGGGCGAGGCAGTGGTCAACCGCGCGATGGCGAAGTTCCTGCAGCAGCACGCGTTCAAGAACGCGCCCTACCCCAACACCCGCGACTTCCTCGCGCTGCTGCGCGCCGAGGCCGGGCCCGAGCATGACGCGCTGATCACCGACCTGTTCGAGAAGATCACCCTGCTCGACCTGAAGGCCGCCGACGCCACCGCCACCCGGCGCGCCGATGGCAAGTGGGCGCTGACGCTGGACATCAGCGCCCGCAAGCTCTACGCCGACGGCAAGGGCAAGGAGACTGAGGCGCCGATGGACGAGGTCGTCGAGGTCGGCGCGTTCACCGACGAGCCCGGCAAGCCCGGCTTCAAGCCGGCCTCGGTGCTGAGCCTGCAGAAGCAGCGCATCCACAGCGGCCAGCAGCGCCTGACGCTGGTGCTGGACCGCGAGCCGAAGTGGGCCGGCATCGACCCCTACAACAAGCGCATCGACCGCAACAGCGAGGACAACCTCAAGGCCGTCACGATCCGCTGAGGGCAGCGGCTACTCGCCGCGCCGTCCCAGCGCGGCCAGCCGCCGCAGCCAGCGCGCGCGGCCGGCCGCTTCGCCCTCGACCATGCCGATCAGCGTCTCGTGCACCGGTGCAATGCCGACGAAGCCGAGGATGTTGCGCTCCAGCGCCTTCAGGCTGTGGGCGCGGAAGATCCAGCGGTACACCAGCGCCGGCATGCCCATCGTCACGACCAGCCGCGCCGAGCGGCCCCGCAGCAGCTTCTCTGGCAGGGCCTTGCCCTCGGGCTTCGACAGCGCGAAGCCTGGCCGCGCCACCTGTTCGAGAAAGCCCTTCAGCAGCGCCGGCATGCCGCCCAGCCACAGCGGGAAGAAGAACACCAGGTGCTCGGCCCAGCGGATGTGATCCTGCGCCGGCCGCAGCGCCAGCGGCACCGCGCCCTGCTCCCAGTCCTGCTTGCTGCGCAGCAGCGGAAAGTCCAGCTCGGCGAGCTTCAGGCGCCGCAGTTCGTGGCCGGCCGCCAAGGCGGCCTCGGCATAGGCCTCGGCCAGCGCGTGATTGAAGCGGCCACCGTCCGGATCGGGGTGGCCTTCGATGACAAGAATGCGTTTGCCCATGCGGGCGATGTTGGGCCCGATGCCCTGGCCCGGGCTTGCGCAGGCTCAAGGCCGGCCGGCCCGGTGGCCTGCCGTGCTGTGGCCCGCCTCCTCGTACCAGCGCCCCTCGGCCAGCAGCATGCGATGGTGGCCCTCGCCGGCCGGGATCATCGGGAAGCAGTTGGCCAGCGGCGCGATGCCAACGTCCAAAAAGAACGGCCCCGGCCAGGCCAGGCACTCGGCCAGCGCCTCGGCCAGCTCGGCCGGCCGGTCCACCCGCCGCGCGCCCCAGCCGAAGGCCCGTGCCAGCGAGACGAAGTCGGGCAGGGCCTCGTTCCAGCTGTGGCTCAGGCGGTTGCCGTGGTTCAACTGCTGCCATTGCCGCACCATGCCCATGTAGCCGTTGTTCGCCAGCACCAGCTTGACCGGCGTGCGGTGCTGCGTGGCGGTGGCCAGCTCCTGGATGTTCATCAGCACCGAGGCGTCGCCGCTGATGCACAGCACCAGCCGGTCCGGGTGCGCGACCTGCGCGCCGATCGCCGCCGGCAAGCCGTAGCCCATGGTGCCGGCGCCGCCCGAGGTGAGCCAGCGGCGCGGCGCCTCGAAGCGCAGGTACTGCGCGGCCCACATCTGGTGCTGGCCAACATCGGTGCTGACGATCGCACCGCGACCGTCGATGGCCTGCCGGACCGAGCGCATCAGCTGCTGCGGCAGGATCACGTCCTCGCGCGGGGCGAAGTCCAGGCATCGCACCGCGCGCCAGCCCTCGATGCGTTGCCACCAGGGCGCGAGCCGTGAAGCGGCATCGGCCGCGCCTGGCCCCATCACCTCGGCCAACGCCCGCAGCACCGCGCCGCAGTCGCCCACCAGCGGCACGTCGACCTTCACCGTGCGGTTAATGCTGGCCGGATCGATGTCGACATGGATCTTGCGCGCGCCGGGGCTGAAGGCATCGAGCCGGCCGGTCACCCGGTCATCGAATCGCGCGCCGATGCAGACGATCAGGTCAGCATGGTGCATCGCGAGGTTGGCTTCCAGCGTGCCGTGCATGCCCGGCATGCCCAGGAAGTGCGGGCTGGACGCGGGCAGCGCGCCGAGCCCCATCAAGGTCAGCACGCAGGGTGCCCCGAGGCGGTCGACCAGTTGAGTGAAGGCCGCGCAGGCCGCGGGGCCGGCGTTCACCAGCCCGCCGCCGCCGTACAGCACCGGCCGCCGCGCGGTGGACAGCAGGTCGGCGGCCCGCTGCAGGCTGCCGCGCGGCGGCAGGCTGCGCGCCTGCTGGCGCAGCGGGCGCGCCGACACCGCGGCCCCGCCGCCCTTCACCGGAGCCAGCTGCACATCCTTCGGCACGTCCAGCAGCACCGGCCCGGGCCGCCCGCCCGCAGCGATCGCCAGCGCCCGCGCCACCAGGCCGGGAATCTGCCGCGCCTCGCGCGCCTGCGCATTCCACTTGGTCACCGGCCGGCTCATGCCCAGCGCATCGCTTTCCTGGAAGGCCTGCGTGCCGATCACCGTGGTGGCCACCTGGCCGCTGATGCACAGCAGCGGCACCGAATCGCTGATCGCGTCGAGCAGGCCGCTGATCGTGTTCGCGACGCCCGGCCCCGACGTCACCAGCACCACGCCGACGCGACCGGTGCTGCGGGCATACCCCTCGGCTGCATGCACGGCGGCCTGCTCGTGCCGCACCAGCACGTGGCGCAGACGCGGCTCGCCGTGCAGCGCGTCGTACAGCGGCAGCGCGGCGCCGCCGGGGTAGCCGAAGATCGTGTCGACGCCGGCCTCTACCAGCGCCTGCAGCAGCGCCTGGGCGCCGTTGCGAAGGCGGGCGGGGTGGTCGGCAGCAGGGAGGGCAAGCAGCGCGGCGACGGGGGAATCCATGCGGACATTCTTCCGGCGCCGCCACAGAATAGGCTTCGTTCCTTCACCCGCCTTTCCTGCCGACGATGAAAGCTATTCGCCCATCACCCCAAAACGCCGAAGGAAATTTCGACAAGTTCGATCTGCACATCCTGCGCCTGCTGCTGCAGGACAGCCGGCGCACGCTGAACGAGATCGGCGCGGAGGTCGGCCTGTCGCCCACCACCTGCTGGACGCGCATCAAGCGGCTCGAGGCCGAGGGCGTGATCCGCCGCTACACCATCGACCTGGACAAGACACGCCTGGGCTACCACGACTCGGTGATCGTGCAGGTCACGCTGACCAGCCATACCGACAAGACGCTGCAGGAATTCGGCCGCGTGCTGGCGACGATTCCCGAAGTGGTCGAGGCCTACCTGGTCTCCGGCGACTACGACTACTACATCCGCATCGCCGTGCGCGACACGCGCGACTACGAACGCCTGCTGCGCGAAAAGCTCTACAAGATTCCCGGCATCCGGCACAGCAAGTCGAGCTTCGTGCTGCGGGTGCTGAAGGAAGCGGGGGACGGGTTCGTGTGACCCGCGGGTCGCGCGCCGGGTGGAACACTCCCGTTTGAATGAAGACGGCCTCGCGCCTTTACGCAGCGGTCGCCACTTGTAGCTTGCCGACAGCAGCCTTGATGCCACCGATGATCGAGTCGGCCACGTGTGACGGGAAGCCGCTGGGCAGCTTGGCGACGACTGCGTCGAGTGCGGCCGGGGTCCTTTCGATCACGTCCTGGATCAACGCATCCACACCCTGCCCCGACGCGGTCACGATCCCGTTTCGTCGCCCGACCTCTTCCCAATGCCGGCGCAGGATGTCGCGCATGCGCCAGTGGGCATTCGTGCACCGCAGCGCCATCGCCAACTTCACCCGGTGAGGTGAGATCCGGTTCGGGCCATCTCCCAGCACGGGGTAGGCCGACACGACGTCGTACAGAGGCGTCATCGAGAAGGCCCCTCCGGCGTGCAGGGCAATGCTGAAGTTCTTCGCATGCCCGTCGGGTGCGCACATCAGCCAGAACAAGAGCTGGGCCCGGAAGAAGTTCTCTCTGTCCTGCACCCGCCTGATCGAACCGTTCAGGACCTCGAGAATGCGGTCGATACCAGGGCCGCCGTCTGCTTCGTACTTTCCGTGCGCGGGCGTAGCGGTGGCCTGGCACATGTCTTCCTGAGGCAGGCGAATCAGCCAGGAGCCATCGTCGGCCCAGCGGCGATCGAAGCGCTCGATGCCCAGGGCCCGCTGGCCTTCGAAGCTCAGCGGGTGGCAGCGGGCGACCGGTAAGCCGTAAGCCTCCAGGATCTGGGCGCACAGCCACTCGTTCTCGACCGAGTCGCGCAGGTCGAGCTTCATGTTGCCCACCAGCCCGAGCGGCAGCTTCAGGATGTGAGTGGTGGGGGTCGCTCCCGTGGGACGCCACCACCGGCCCTCGTGCCACAACAGCGCCGTCTTCTCCTGGGCACCGGCGATGGAGATGCGAAATTCGTCCGGGTACGAGGCTTGGTCATCGAAGCTGCCGGGCGTCAGCGCGGCATGCAGCACACGGGCGACGCCCGCTTCGTCCAGCGGCTGAGCCTGTACGCTTCTCACCTCGCCAGGGCCCTGCCCATCGGGCACGATTTGCAGTGCACCGACGCAGTCACGGCCGATCTGTGCCAGCAGATCGAAAGCATCGGTGGTCGTGGTCTTGAATCGACGCGCCAGCCGGTCCCGGATCGACTGGCTGTCCGGGAGCAGATTGTCGAAGTAGTCCCGAACGACCGGGCCTCGATGGGGCGGATTGCCTGGGCGGAAAGGTAAGGACAGCGAGAGGGGTCGCCTCTGGGCCGAGTTCAGCCAGGCAGAGTCGTACTGCAGTTCGTCCCGGGCTGCCGAAGCGGTCCAGATGCCGACCGGCTCGCCATTCATCCACAAGCCGAGTCGGCGGGTGTGCGAGCGACGCCCCATGCGTCACCACTGCGCCTTGCCGGCGTCGGTGACCGGCTGCTCGGGCTGCGACGACGTTCCCGAAGGCCTGCGCAGCACGAGTTCGACTCCGAGGATGCTGAGAAGCTTCATCAGGCGAGCGGCGCTGACGGCCGTCGCGTTGCGCTCCAGCGAGGACAGCGTCTGCTGCGTCACGCCCAGCCGCGAAGCAACGTCCGCCTGGGTGAACCCGGCCTGTTTGCGAAAGCCCTGAAGCAGCCCAGGCAGCTGCTCGGGGGTGCGCACGGGGAATTCGTCCATACAGCCTTCAGTATGTATCTTCATAAAACACACTTTAGGCTGTATATGCCGCTTACGCAACTGGAGCTGTGCCCGTTGCCAACCAGCGCCTTCCACACTTCACATCGACATGCCTGCGCGGCCGCAAGGGCGCCAAGGCAACAGCCAGCTGGTGCGCCAAACAGGGGCACGACCGCTCCCGCGGTCGTCGCCCTTGGACTGGTAGGCCGTGTTGGACTTGAACCAACGACCAAAGGATTATGAGTCCTTTATCGCAGTGTCCAGTGATGTTCGTCGGAGTCTTGAACATCAACCTAAGTTGTTGATTTCACAGGATATGATCACATTCATCAGTCCAAGTGAGTTCGATGAAATCCGCCCACAGCCAGGCTCCTATGGTGACCGCTATGGTGACCGAATCGCCGCGGGTCGCCGCCACCGGTCGCACCGCCGCAAAGCCCCTGACCGACGCGACTCTGCGCACCCTCAAGGCAGAACAGTCTCGCACCGACGGCGCCCTCCCAACAGGCAATGGCCGCCTGGTGATCACGTGCACCAAGGTTCGGGGCGCCTTGCGCAGGACCTGGACCTTCCGCTACCGGTCGAAGGAGCATCAAGGAGAGGTCCGCTTGGGAGACTGGCCCGCGCTGTCGCTAGAGGCTGCGCGCAAGCTCGCGAGGGACCAGATCGAGAACGTCCGGAATGGGATCGACCCGAAACTGGCGATGTTGGATGCGAGGCGGGAAGCCGCCGAGGCGCAAAGAGTAAAGGCAAGGCTAGGCACATTCGCGGGCCTGCTAGAGAGCTACGTCGCGTCGCTCCGCGCCAGGAACAGCGTGTCGGCCCGGGACGTGGAGATGATCTTCAAGCGCCACGTCACGGGGCCGTGGCCCGCGCTTGCTCGCTCTCCAGCGAATGCGATCAGCCCTGAAGATTGCCGGGACATTCTCGCGCGGATGGTAAACGCAGGCATCGGACGCCAGACAAACGCCACCCGGTCTTACCTACTCGCGGCATTCAGACACGGCGCCTCATCAGACCTCGATCCTCGCCGAGCAGCTGCTGACGGAGCGGTCTACAAGCTCAGCTCCAACCCTATGGCGCTGGTGCCGAGGCTGAGCGATGTCGAGCGCGCGAAGACTCGCGTCCTTACAGACGAGGAGCTTCGTGCTCTCTTGGTCGCGCTTGAGGCCGCCGACGGGCAGATCGCGATCACCGTCCGCGTGAACATTCTGCTGGGAGGACAGCGCATGCAGCAGCTGCTTCGCTCGACCTGGGACGACTACGATGCCTCGGAACGGGTGCTGCGGCTTCAAGATCCCAAGGGCCGCCGCACGGAAGCCCTCGATCACTTCATCCCCGTATCCGCCCAGGTAGCAACGCTGATCGAACAGCTGGCGACGGCCAACGGAGAAGGAGTGTTCATCTTTTCCACGACTGGCGGCAAGCGACCGATCAGCAACTCGTCACTCACCAACACGGTCTCCGCCATCGCAAAGGGCCTGCAGCCTGCGGAAGGAGGTCACTTCACGGCCTCAGACGTCCGTCGAACGACCGAGACAAAACTCCAGGAGTTCGGGTACAGCAGGGACGTGCGCGCCCAGCTCCTCTCGCACGGCAGAACGAGCGGCGTGCAGCAGAAGCACTACGAACAGTACGAGTACCTCAAGGAGAAGGCTGCCGCACTGTCGAAGTGGGAGGAGCACCTACGCGCCGTCCGAGACGACAGACTCAACACCGCACAGGCGAGCCGGCCCCACTTTGGCGGGCTGGCAAGACATCAGCCACCCCCTCGGTCAGGGGGTTGACCAGTGGGGTAAAAGTTGTCGATGACTATACTGGGTTTTGCAAACGACCCGGGTGCACAGCGTTGCACTCCCCTAAACAAACCCTCAATTGCGAAACACAGCCACAGAAATGGACGTCAACGAAAAGAAAACGGCCCAGGGCCTCATTCGATTGCCCAAGGTCCTAGAGTTATTTCCGGTCGGACGATCGACTTGGTACGCCGGAGTCAAGGCGGGCAAGTATCCCCCAAGCGTCAGGGTCTCCGAACGATGCGTCGCCTGGCGAACTCAAGACATCCTTGAGCTAGCCGCGACAGGAAACTGGCAGTTGCACTAGCATTGGTGTCGCCTTTTCGGAGGCGCATGCTCATTGTCGGGGCCTGCCCCGCTCGGGGCGACCTTGGGCTGGTGCCTCATATATTGAGGCTACACCCCCGAGCGCAATCTGGTGGGCGACCCCTCCTAGCCGGCCGCTTCTTGGTTCGCTAGTCGGCAAGTCAAGTGTCGAAGCCCGGTTCTGCCGAGGTTGTCGCAGTCGATTCGCTAGCAGCCAGCAGGTGTCGACACCGCTGGAGACGAGGAGGATCGAACGTCTCTAACCGACTGCCGTCCAATCGTTGAACGCATTGGCAATCGGCAGCCTAGGATTGAAGACTGGGGTCCTCTTCGACGGTGGACGTCACGACGCGCCAAGAACCAGCTCAGTGGTCGCGGGAGACAGGGCGTACAGCGCACACACGGCTCGATCCAGGGCCGCCTCGTCGCTGAGATCGGGACTTCTCCCGGTCGCAATTGCCTGTTGGATTCTGCGAGATAGCTTTTCGATCATGCGGACACAAGCAGCCTTTGGCACAGCAGGCAGAGGAAACTGATTGATGTCCGTCACTAGGATCTTGGGAAACGCCCCCTTTGTAGCCTTTGGCGAAGAATTGAAGTGGTAAAAGGTCCCAAGTTTTGAGTTCAGGATCGCAATCAATACTTCCAAACTGAGCGGCGTACTGCCTGAATCCTTCACCACAAGCACCGACGGATCGTTGTACAGCTCCTCCGTCGCTATGGCTGCGTAAATCGTCGGATTGGTGATCTCGCGGATCAAGGCCCTCCGGCCCACAAAGAACTTTGGATCGCGCGGGTTGGCTATTCCAATTCCATACTTTATGTACTCCTGCCCATTCCATGTCACAGCATACCGCTTGACGTCTTCCCCCCGCAGCCATGGCTTCCAGTCGGCACCATGCTTAATACGCGAGTGATACTTTCGGGATGTGATGGTTGCCTTATCCTGCCCTTGGTATTTGTCATACGCAATTAGCCCCTGACTTGTCTCAGGAAAGAATCTTGACAATGGCACGGCACCACTACGAATCTCCTCAATAGCGGAGAGAGTCTCAGGGGACAGTTTAAACAAGAGCGCCCAGTTTTGGATCTGGACCTCGAACTGCGTTCGCGGCAGACACGATCGGGGCCGTCCCACCAAGTCGTCAAACCCACTTACTTCCGAAGTCTGGCGGTAGCCAATCTGCTCCGACACTCCCCGCTTTCCAGTAATTATCACGTTGCGAACGGTCGCATCCGTAAAAATTGGTATGTCAGTGCAGTCCAATAGTTCATGTAAGCACCAATCATCCAACAGCTTAGATCGATAATTTCGCGCATTTACGTTGAATAGCACGGTGTTGGGAACGATGAACGAGAGAATTCCCCTCGGCTTGAGAAGTTGTTTGGCCCGATCGATAAACCAATAGTAGATTTCAAAATCGGGAACCTTTCCCAATGTCTCGAGGAGGTGGTTTCTAGCATCACCTTTGATCGATAAGCCATATGGCGGGTTGCCGATCATAAGGTCGAAGCCATGATACTCCCCCTTGTCATCAAGGACCTCGGGAAACTCAATCCTCCATTCAAACGCATTCACAAATATGCGAGCATCCTGAACGGACTCCATTACAGATCTAATGCGTTGTTGTTCGCGCGTAAGTCTTCTTTCTTCCGCTTCCCGAGCCAGTTGCGCTCCATCGTCTTCGCTGAAGAGATCCTGTTGGCGCTCCAAGGTCGCGAGGCGCCCGTCTATTTGTCTAAGCCGTATAATAAGAGGGTCGTTCGATGCAATCTCGTGCTTCAAGTCTGTCTTGATCGCATCGATGATCGCTTCCATTTCATGTTTCTGCGCTTTGCTCGTAGCGTTTCGATAGGTATCCACTGCAGATCGGTATTCCGCTATACCACGCCCCGCGCGCTTAAGCGGTCGCCGAAGGTCAGCATCCAAAGGAAAGCGCGCGACAAGGGAATCACCCACCTTGATATTGATGTCGATATTTGGGAGGGTTTCAAGCTCTTCACCCTGACGATAGTAGGCGGATTTCAGTAGCTCTATCCACAACCGCAGGCGGCAGATTTTTACTGAGTTCGGGTTTACGTCCACTCCGAAGAGGCAGCCTTCAATGAGTCTTTGCTTTTCATGGAAAAGGGCCTCCTGGACTCTTTGACTCTCTCGGCTTCCAGGTCTGTAGTCGAATAGCGCGCCTTCTTCGTCGAACACATGAAGTTCGTCATTGACCACCTGAACCCGATACTCCTTCAGCAGCCTGCCGTGCCGATCTCTAAGTATTCTCAGCTCGCTTTTCAACGCGATCAGCTCGTTCAGCGACGAAACTAAGAAGTGTCCAGAGCCCACGGCCGGATCGCAAATCCGAAGGCTATCGACGACTCGATTAGCTTCTTCTACATCATCAATCCGGTTATATAGCTCGTCGAGACTTTGACAATTCCATCCTTTCGCCTCAAGAAACTTCTGAAAGACCGCACCAACAATCGCGACTCTCGTCATGTACATGGTTACGAAGCCAGGCGTGAAGAACGAGCCATCCTTGTACCCATTGATCTTCTCGAAGATCAACCCAAGGACAGACGCACTGATCAGTGGCTTGTCATCATCCTTCACTTCATCGCTTCCCGAGCTGCCAAAATCATAGGAGGCGAGGAATCGAAGAAGGTATTCCAGTGAGCCCACCTGTCCGGCAAGTTTTCTGTCTCGCTCGTCACGCAGGATTGTCTTTGGATGACATTTGAGTGTCAGATCTCGATCTAGCGCACCGATGTTAAATACGTCATGCTCTAGTTCAGTAGGCTCAAACAGTGAACTATTTAGGTATGGAATTGGTCCGAACCGACTCTGATCGCTGCCTTTGCGCTCGTTGAATGGAACAGCAAGCACCCTAAAAAAGAGTGCGTTCAGTTCCCCGTAGGACGCAATCTTTGCACTATTCAGGAAAGCCCAGCCAGGGTCCCTTCGAAACGTGACGAGTTGCGCCTCCAGTAGCTTGAGGAAGAGTACCCTGTTAACCCAGGTTATTACCAGCTCCAAGGCGATATTAAAGAGCCTCTCTTCGCGAACCTGCCCAAATCGCTGAGGGTTCTTAACGCGGTTGATTTTATCGAGGGCACTGATTTCTGAAATGGTATTCTCAAGTAGCGATCCAGGATCGCGGCTCCCAGCATCCTTTCGAAGGATCAACTTCTTGGCTCCTTCTCGTCGCTCCTCGAGACCGATAATGTGAAGGAGTTCGGAGTAGAAAGCTGCATCCAATGAATTGCTGTCGTTCGCGAAAGGTAGCTTCAATAGGTGCGTTGGAGAAAGTATCTTATGAAGTTCAACGTACTTCCGGACGCCTCCATTTTTATATGATGTTAGATCAAAATGAGTTGCACAAATTTGGTCTTCGGCATTAGCGATGGCAGGGGAGGCAATCTCTCGGTAAAAGAAGTCAGTCGTCGTGCCAGATAGCCGACCAGCTCGAAAGTCTCGATGGGCACGAAGTAAAGACGTGTCTCTATAGAACAGGCGCTCAAACAGCTGCGCATCAAAGACATACCAATCGATGATATTTGTGACGACGAGATTGCGGAGTTCAAATCCATTGTTCTCAGTTCTCGCGTCCAAGAAGTAGAGCAGAAGTTCTTGGAAAGCCTTGCAATTCCATCCTTTTCTGCCGATCATCTCCACCCGATTGTTCGGGCGCTTGACTTCTATTAATACGGCGACATCAGCTTGCCGTGTAGGTCCGTGATGGATAACCAAGTCTGTATCGCCATGGGTGTTAATGAAGTGGCGCCCCTCGTATCCAATATTTCTAAGAAAGTGCGACAGCAGATTCTTGTAATATTCCTCGCTCTCCTCGGTCTTGATTTCACCCAAGAGTGGCGGCAGCGCACGGGCCAACACGTCAATATCTGCGCGGGCCGACTTCTGCTTCAGGAATGCTTTGTTCAGGGCCTTCAGCGGGGTGAGCAGTTGCATAACGTCTTAGTGTCGTTGTGGGACGAAGTTTGGCTGACACAGTTGCAACGTGCAATTGGAGCGGCGTAGAAAACTGACCGGTTTCCAACACCGACTGCGGGTCTGCGCCAAGACTGTCGGAAATATAGCCTTCCAGTTTTCCAACGCATCCGCTAGGCTGACACCCATTTCCAACAGGAGGGCGAAAGATGGCGACGTTCGGATACGGGAGGGTCAGTACCGATCAGCAGCACACCGAGAACCAGCGGCTGGAGATCGAGCGGAGCGGTCACCAGGTTGACTTTTGGTTTGAGGATCGCGGCGTGTCGGGCAAGGTGCCGGCCATGCAGCGACCGCAGTTCGCCGCGCTTCTGGACAAGATTCGGGATGGCGAGACGCTCATCGTCTCAAAACTGGACCGGCTCGGCAGAGACGCAATCGACGTTCAGCAGTGTGTGCGCCACCTGGCGGACCGCGACATCAGGGTCGTGGTGCTTGCCCTGGGTGGACAGGACCTGACCGCCCCGGCGGGCAAGCTCATGCTGGCGATGCTTTCAGCGGTCGCCGAGATGGAGCGCGACCTCCTGGTCGAGCGGACGCAGGCAGGGCTCGCTAGAGCCCGCCAGGAGGGCAAGAAGCTCGGTCGCCCGGCTAAGACCACCCCGACGCAGCAGCGCGAGATCTGTAGCGCGCTGGAGTCGGGCGTCTCGGTGTCAGAGGTCGCACGCCGGTTCGCGGTGTCTCGGGCGACGATCATCGCTGTGCGGACCATGGCGGCAAAGATGTTAAGTTATCAACATACATAGATGCATAAAGTGTCTTGAAAAACATTTGTTGTATGCTTATACTGGCGATGCCTCACGGGCTGAGGCAACGCCACGGGACGCATCCCGAAACGAAAACTAGAAAAATGGACAACAAGGAAGACAAGACCCCGGATCTCACGGCTGACGGCGCCCGGCGCGCGAAGAGGCGCCCCGGGCGGCCAGCAACAGGCAAGCGGCCCCGGCTGTTGCTGACGATCCCCCCTGAGCTCGATGAAGTGCTGACCGAACTGAGCGATCGGTTCGAGATCGGCAAGGCAACGCTTCTGGAGAAACAAGCAGTGCTCCGAGCCATCCCGCACCTGGTCGAGATCGCGGACTCGGCCAAGGCTGCCGCGCTGGAGCGTGACTCCAATCCCCACCAGTGGGCGACGGTTCGCTGGGAGTTGCTACAGCCGGGACCGGAATCGTTGGAGACAACGACGCGCAAGATCATCAGAGACATGACGGCCCCAGTCCCGACGACTGGGCAGATCACAGCGGCAGACCTCGATGCCGACGACCTGCGAGAGCTGAAGGACTGGTTGCAGGAACGCAGGCGCACCAAGGCGGCATAACACTCAACACCATCTGAATCCGGCGGGCACCATGCCCGCCGTTTTCGTTCATGCATCAAGACATCAACAACCTCGAACAAGACACCTGGTGGGACACAGACACGCTGCGTACTGTGATAGGTCTGCGTGCTGAGAAGGACGCGTCACTTGCGCGAGATCGTGCAGCATCGGAACGGTTCGTCGCCGCAGTCCAGTCCATCAGGCACCAACCGACCTCGACGCTGCTAGTACGCCTTGGGACAGTCGACGACCCTCTGCTCGCCTGGGAGCTTCATCTGGAACTCGCATGCCGAGGTGTGCCGCCCGTGCTCCGCCACGGTGGCATGCAGCAGCACTCGCGCCAGCACATGTTCTTGAACACTCTGGCGGATCTGCACTGGCTGGTTTTGCGGTATCCGACCCATCAGACCCTGAGCAACCGGGTTCGAGGAGTCTTCCGGCATCCGGTGCTGAGCGAGGCGTGGCATCGGACGTGTCTCTGGGTCTACCGACAGCACCGGGGCATACCCCACCGCATCTCTACCGCGCTGGGCTTGAATGATGCCCAGCGCCAGGAGATGCAGACTTTGCCGACCAAGGCGCAACTCGGAGATCGACGCAGACTGCGCCTTGCGATGCCTGCGATGCTTGACCGCTGGCGAGAGCATGCCCTGGAGAAGCCAGACAAGGCCGGGGTGCACACACCTGATGCGGTCGTGCAGCGGCGCAGGCTCATGATCGAGACGTTCGTCCTGCTCGGCCGCAACCACACGGAAACGACCCGGTATCTCAATGACATCTGTGGGCTGTCGTTGTCGCGTCAGGCGATGAAGCGACAGCTAGAGAAGGCCGCGACCGTCGCGGACGCGGAGAATCTGGTCTTCCCAGTCTTATGGCCCCGCTCCCACAGTGAAACTGTGGGGGGCAGCGGGCGGAGCAGCAAGCCACGCCAACACTTGCTCGAAGGGGGTGCATAGGTCCCCACTGGAAGGGGGTGCACAAGGTCAGATCGGTGCACCCCCTTGCGGGCCAGCACGAATGAGATCACCCGACTCAGCCAGGCTCAAGAATCCAGCCTGAAATCGTCAATCGGCATATGCTGATGTATGCCATGACCATACCCTTTCGGCAGGCGCTTGTGACCGAGACTCCTTGGCTTGCGCCACTCGGGTCACGGGGGCTTACAGGCTTCCGGATCACCCCCCACCCGAAGGAACGGCTCCAACCTGGGGCTTCCGTCCGGGTTGCGCTCCTCTCCACAGCTCTGGTACGAGACAGCGTCATCGTTCGACGCGTCGAGCAGCACCGCCGAGATCTCGGTTGAACCTGCACCCGGCGGAGACCAATACTGCATCATCAATCCGGCGCTCGGTGCGCGCCGCAGCTCTACACAGTTCACCAGGGTGATCTCGGTCGGCACCGAGAACATCCCCTGCTCTGCGTGCAGGCGCAGCAGATGCGACCGAAGCCCAGCGGTCGCGGACGAGATGTCGTCCGCCTCGATCACGGTCGTGAGGTACCCAAGGGATGGGGCCGGACCGAGAGTTTCGAAACTGAAGTGTGCGATGTAGATCATGTGCAGGTCTCAAGTGGTGTCGAGATCTGCATCGTGCGGATCGCTCTTCGGCGATGACCTTGGCGACTTAGGAGTCGCCCATGTAGAAGCTTTGACGATCACGACCGCGAGCGAGGCTGGCGACAACCCCCGGGGGTCCTAGAAGCGGATGGCCCGTCCGATGGGGGTCGTTGTGTCGTAGGCCGCTCCTCGAAGTCTTCTCTTATAGGGCGAAGGGTTGAGGCAGCAGGCAGTGTGCCCCATCGCTGTCCGCATGGATCACGCCCGAGACCTCAGGCGATAGTCCCCGTCGGGCAGGGCCTCGATGCTGAAACGGTCCATGCCGCCGACGGCCGAAGGGAGGTTGCCAAGCTTCATAGCGTCCAGCACCGCAATGGTGGGAGCGTCTCGAGGCGCAGGCACATACTGCGGCATGCGCAACGCTATCGCCGGCCAGGAGCAACCAACAAGTGAGGAGCCGGGCTGGCGCTGGTCAATTCCCGGGTGATACGGGTCGAGGTCCGCGCAGACGACACCGCACGCCGCAATCGGTTCACCGTCCCTCGGCACATAGACGTATCCACCGCTGGCTCCGCCAGGTGCCGGAATGGTTGTCATGAAGCACGGCCAGCGGTATTGGTTGTAGCCATCCGGATGTACGGAGGTCACAACGCCCCGCCTGATGCTGACTCGGCGATTGATCCGCATGACTTGCCCGGCCCCATCTCGCTTTTGAGGTGGGACCAACTCTTCTGCGCTCTGCTCGTCGATGGAGACCATGTGCACAACCTCTCCCACCGCTGGCACCGCCATGTCCAGCAAAACGCTTGATGGCTTGAAAGGTGGTGGGGCTACAGGCTGCGGCTCGACGACACAAAGGGCAAGATCGGATGATCGGTTGAAAGAGGCCCAGGCGACATTCAGCGGCCCAGCTGAATCGGTGCCCATCCAAATGACCTTCAAACGCGCCGGGTCGAGCGTTGGCAGGCTCTGGCTCTCGGGAACGAACAGGGCCGACAGTGCGTGACGCGCATGCGGAGTCTGGATCGTATGGACGCCATCGAGCACGTGCTTGGCAGTGATGACTACCGCAAGGTCATCTGCGGCGCCAATGACGAAGCCGGTGCCTACCGTTGTCTGCCCTGTGACCGACCTGTCCTTGTCGAACGCTAGGAACGTGACCAACGTAGGTCGATGCCTATCAACCTCACCCGGGTTGACACCCGCCAGCTCTATCCAGCTACGTCCTAGAGGGTCCCCTGGAAGCGCGAAAGACATCGAGTCGCCGGCCTGTATCGCAGAGGGCACCAGCTATCAGTGCCACTAGCCCTACCGACCAGCATATGGTGACCGGTATGGTGACTAGTTCGCCCGCCACGGAACCCTCATGAGTGGACTTACTGCACGCTTTCACTGGTAGGCCGTGTTGGACTTGAACCAACGACCAAAGGATTATGAGTCCTCTGCTCTGACCAACTGAGCTAACGGCCCGCAGCGTGCTGCGGCGCGGATTGTAGGTGGCGGGCCAGCGTGGCCAGCGTCTCGCCCAGGCTGGCCAGCAGCCGGCCCAGCCAGTTGCCGTTGACGGCGCCGACGCGGTGCCAGCGCAGCGGCTGGCGGCTCAGCACCACCAGGCAGCCATCGCGCAGCGCCGAGACGTTGACGATGCCGGCGCGCTCGGCGCGGTGCACCTGGCCCACGTCCACCAGCACGTCGCGCTGCTCGCCGTCGACCGTCAGCCACAGGGTGCCGCAATCGCTGCGCAGGCGATCACCGGGCTGCAGTTCCAGCGCGACCAGGTCGCCGCGGCCCAGTGTCATCGCGCTGTGCAGCGCCGGCGTCCGGGGGCGGACGGGCGGGACCACTGTCAGATGCCTTGCGTTCATGGTCGGACTCCAATGCGTGTTGACGATGAGGTGATTCCACAGGAGGACGAGCGCAAAATCCAACGACAAATTCGCCCTGTTGGCATGCGCCAGACTCATGGATAGCCCGCTCGCCCGCCTGCCGCCGCTGGACCTGCTGCGCGGTTTCGTCGCCGTGGCCCGGCGCGGCAGCGTGACGCTGGCGGCGGAGGACCTGTTCCTCACGCAGTCGGCCATCAGCCGGCAGATCCGCGGGCTGGAGGAGCACCTGGGGCGGCCGCTGTTCCACCGTCGCCACCGCGCGCTCGAGCTCACGCTCGACGGCGAACGCCTGTTCCGCATCGCCGATGCCTGGCTGACGCAACTGGGCGACCAGATCGAGGCACTGCGCCAGCGCAGCGGCGAGCAGCCGGTGACGCTGACCTCGACCATCGGCCTGGTCTCGCTGTGGCTGCTGCCACGATTGGGCGATTTCCAGGCCAGCCATCCGAAGGTGGACGTGCGGGTCGGTGCGCACAACCGCGTGGTCGACCTGGAGCGCGAATCCGTGGACCTGGCGCTGCGCTACGGCCCGGCCGACCAGGATCCGCAAGGCAGGCTCAGGCTGTTCGACGAGCACATCGTGCCAGTGGCCAGCCCGGCGCTGGGGCTGGCGCCGGTGTTCGAGGACAACGCGCTGGCCCGCGTCACCCTGCTGGAATACGACGAGCTCTCGCGCCCCTGGCTGCGCTGGCCCGAGTGGACGGCGCCGCTGGGCCTGCCGCCGCTGAAGCCGCGGGCACGGCTAGGCTTCAACCAGTACGACCAGGTGATCTTCGCCGCGCTGGCCGGCCACGGCCTGGCGCTGGGCCGCTGGCCGCTGGTGGCACAGCTGGTGGCCGATGGCCGGCTGGTGGCGCTGCGCACGCGCGGCCAACCGCTGGCCGCTGACTTTGCGTATTGGCTGGTCCAGCGCCGCGGCGGCGACTCGCCGGCGCGGCAGCAGCTCGTGCAGTGGTTGGTCGACGAGGCCGCACGCACCCGGGCGCTGGCGCCGCCGGGCCGATGACGCCGCGGATCAGCCCTTGGGCGTGGACAACGCGTTGCCCACCAGCCGCGAGGTGATGTCCACCAGCTGGATCATGCGGTCGTAGGCCATGCGGGTGGGCCCGATCACCCCCAGCGTGCCGACGATGCGGCCGTCCACTTCGTAGGGCGCCGAGACGACCGAGAGCTCCTCGTAGGGCACCACGCCCGATTCGCCGCCGATGTAGATGCGCACGCCTTCGGCGCGGCTGGAGTTCTCGAGCAGGCGCATCAGCTCGGTCTTCTGCTCGAACAGGTTGAACATCTTGCGCAGCGAGCCCAGGTCGTTGCCGAAGTCCTGCACGCCCAGCAGGTTGCGCTCGCCGGACACCACCACCTGGCCGGTGTCGTCGCCGAGCACGTCGTTGCCCGGCTGGACCGCCGCCTTCATCAGCAGCGCGATCTCGTCGCGCAGCGAATCGATCTCGGTGCGCAGGCGCTGCCGCACCTCATCGATTGCCAGCCCGGCGTAGTGGTTGTTGAGCAGCGCGGTGGCCTCCGCCAGCTCGGCCTGCGTGTAGTCGCGCTGCGTGAAGATCACGCGGTTCTGCACGTCGCCATCGGTCGACACCAGGATCACCAGCACCCGCTTCTCGCCCAGGCGCAGGAACTCGATGTGGTGGAACATGCTGGCCCGCTTCGGCGTGGTGACGACGCCAACGAACTGCGACAGGTTGGACAGCAGCTGGGCCGCCTGGGCGATGACCCGCTGCGGCTGGTCCGGGTGCAGCTGCTCGCGCACACCGGCGATGTCGGGCGGGGCATGCTGCAGGTCGATCGGCCGCGCGGTCAGCATCGTGTCGACGAACACGCGGTAGCCGCGCGGCGTGGGCACGCGGCCGGCCGAGGTATGGGGGCTGGCGATCAGGCCCATCTCTTCCAGGTCGGCCATCACGTTGCGAATGGTGGCCGCCGACAGTTCCAGCCCCGAGGCACGCGACAAGGTGCGCGAGCCCACCGGCTGGCCGTCGGCGATGTAGCGTTCGACCAGGGTCTTCAGCAGGCTGCGGGCGCGCTCGTCCATGGAGATTTTCATTGTACGGACGCCGCGCGTGCCGTCCCACGCCCTGGGGGCGCCATGCCACATCGCTGTGGTGTAATCCGCCGCATTCCCCCGCTTCCCGCTATGGCACGACGTTTCCACCACGCCGCGCTGGTCGGCAAATACCAGGCCGACGGTATCCGGCCGGTGCTCGAAGAGATTGCCGGCTTCCTGACGCGCGAGGGCCTGGAGGTCTCGTTCGAGCAGCAGACCGCGCAGAACACCGGCGTGGCCGAGTACGACGCACTCACGCCGGAGCAGATCGGTGCGCGCTGCGACCTGGCCGTGGTGGTCGGCGGCGACGGCACGATGCTGGGCTTTGCGCGCGAACTGGCGCGCTACGGCGTGCCGCTGGTGGGCATCAACCAGGGGCGGTTGGGCTTCATCACCGACGTGCCGATCGGCCAGTTCCGCGAAGCACTCGCGCCCATGCTGGCGGGCGACTTCGAGGAAGAGCATCGCAGCATGCTCGAAAGCGAAGTCTGGCGCGACGACCACCGCATCTTCGAAGGTCTGTCGATGAACGACGTGGTCGTCAGCCGCGGTGCCACGGCCGGCATGGTCGAGCTGCGGGTGGACATCGGCGAGGAGTTCGTCGCGAACATCCGGGCCGACGGCCTGATCGTCGCGTCGCCCACCGGCTCCACCGCCTATTCGCTGTCGGCCGGCGGCCCCATCCTGCACCCGGGCATTGCCGGCTGGGTGCTGGTGCCGATCGCCTCGCACACCATCTCGAACCGGCCGATCGTGCTGCCCGACAGCGGCGAGGTCCGCATCACCGTGGTGGCCGGGCGCGATGCGTCGGCCAATTTCGACATGCAGCGCCTGGCCAGCCTGCTGCACGGCGACCAGGTGCGCGTGCAGCGCTCGGCCCACAAGGTGCGCTTCCTGCACCCGCGCGGCTGGAGCTACTACGCCACGCTGCGGCGCAAGCTGCGCTGGTACGAGGGAGTGGTGTAGTGAACTGCCCGCAGGGGGAGCCCTGATGCTCCGGCGCCTGACGCTGCGCGATTTCGTGATCGTGCCGACGCTCGAACTCGACTTCCACGCCGGCTTCTCGGTGCTGACCGGCGAGACCGGCGCGGGCAAGTCGATCCTGATCGACGCCCTGCAGCTGGCACTGGGCAGCCGCGGCGATGCGGGTATGGTGCGCGAAGGCGCATCGCGCGCCGAGGTCAGCGCCGAGTTCGATGTGCCGGCCACGCTGGGCCACTGGCTCGAGGAGGCCGGCTTCGAGGCCGAGGACACGCTGCTGCTGCGCCGGACCATCGACGCGCAGGGCAAGAGCCGCGCCTGGATCAATGGCAGCGCGGCCACCGTGACGCAGCTGCGCGAGCTGGCCGACCAGCTGCTGGACATCCACGGCCAGCACGCCTGGCAGGGCCTGACGCGGCCGGCCGCCACGCGCGAACTGCTCGACGGCCAGGCCGGCATCGACACCCGCCCGCTGGCGGAGGCCTTTGCCGCACGCAAGGCCGCCGCCGAAGCCCTGGAGCGGGCCCGCGAGCGCAGCGACGAGATCCTGCGCGAACGCGAGCGCCTGGCCTGGCAGATCGGCGAACTCGACAAGCTGGCACCGGCCGAAGGCGAGTGGGCCGAGCTCAGTGCCGAGCACCAGCGCCTGGCCCATGCGCAATCGCTGATCGACGCGGCGCGGCTGGCGCTGGACGCCATCAGCGACGGCGAGACGCATGCCGAAGGCCTGGCCGCCCGCGCGCTCGACGCGCTGCAGGACGTGGCCGGGCACGATGCCGCGCGGCTGCAGCCGGTGATCGAGGTGCTGCAGGGCGCGCTGGTGCAGCTGCAGGACGCCGCGCACACGCTGAACAGCTACCTCGGCCATGCCGAGCTCGACCCCGACCGCCTGGCCGAGGTCGACGCGCGCCTGTCGGCCTGGATGAGCCTGGCGCGCCGCTACCGCCGCCCGCCCGAGGAGCTGCCCTCGCTGCTGGCGCAATGGCGCGCGGAACTGCAGGCCCTGGAACAGGCCACCGACCTGGCCGCGCTCGAGCAGGCCCTGGCCGCTGCAGACAAGGGTTATCACGCCGAGGCGAAACAGGTCACTGCCGCGCGGCAGCGGGCGGCCGCGTCGCTGTCCACCGCCGTGACCCAGGCCATGCAGACCCTGGGCATGGCCGGCGGCCGCTTCGAAGTGCAGCTGCCGGCCGTCGCCGCGCCGCAGAGCTTCGGCCTGGAGTCGGTGGAGTTCGCGGTGGCGGGCCACGCCGGCAGCACGCCGCGGCCGCTGGCCAAGGTGGCCTCGGGCGGCGAGCTCTCGCGGCTGGCCTTGGCGATCGCGGTCACCACGGTGCGTGCCGGCGGGGGCGCGGCGACGCTGATCTTCGACGAGATCGACGCCGGCATCGGCGGCGCCGTGGGCGACACCGTCGGCGCGCTGATGAAGCAGCTGGGCCGCGAACGCCAGGTGCTGGCCGTCACCCACCTGGCGCAGGTCGCCGCCTGCGCCGACCAGCACTACGTCGTGTCGAAGTCGCAGCGCGGCGGGCAGACCGCCAGCGCGGTGCAGCCGGTCGTCGGCGAGGCGCGCGTGGCCGAGGTGGCACGCATGCTCGGCGGCGAGCGCATGGCCGGCACCAGCCTGGCGCATGCGCAGGCCATGCTGCAGGCCGCGCCGCCCTTGCCGCCACCGCCCTCCGCTTCGCCGGCCCGGCGCCGCACGCAGGCATGAGCGAGACCACGCCAGGCCCCGCGGTCCGCCCGCGCGAGCTGGTGCTGATCACCGGCATCTCCGGCTCGGGCAAGTCGGTGGCGCTGCATGCGCTGGAGGACGCCGGCTACTTCTGCGTCGACAACCTGCCGCCCGAGCTGCTGCGCGACTACATGCGCCTGGAGCACGAGCGCTACACCGAGCGCGTGGCGATTGCGGTGGACGTGCGCGCGGCCAAGTCGCTGCCGGCGCTGGTGCCGCTGATCTTCGAGCTGCGCGGTGAAGGCGTGACGATACGGCCGCTCTTTTTGGATGCCAGCACCGACACGCTGCTGCGCCGCTTCTCGGAAACCCGGCGCCCGCACCCCTTGAGCCAGCCGGGCAGCATTGGCGAGCCGCAGCATGCGTTGGTCGAAGCCATCGAGCTCGAACGCCTGCTGCTGGCCGAGCTGCGCGAGGTCTCCACCGTCATCGACACCAGCACGCTGCGCCCGGCCGGCCTGCGCGCGCAGGTGCGCGACCTGGTGGCCGCGCCGCACGACCGGCTGACGCTGGTGTTCGAATCCTTCGCGTTCAAGTACGGCGTGCCGCTGGATGCCGACTACGTGTTCGACGTGCGCATGCTGCCGAACCCGTACTACGTGCGCGAGCTGCGCCCGCTGTCCGGACGCGATGCGCCGGTGGCCCAGTACCTGGGCGAACAGCCCGAGGCCGGCGAGATGCTGGCGCAGATCGAAGCCTTCCTGCGCCGCTGGCTGCCGGCGCTGGCCACCGACCAGCGCGCGTACGTCACCGTGGCCATTGGCTGCACCGGCGGCCAGCACCGTTCGGTCTACATCGTTGAACAACTGAGCCAGCGCTTTGCGGGCCACGGTGCTACGCTGGTGCGACACCGTGAACTGGATGCGATCGATTGACTGAGCTGCCGGCCCTGCCGCTGTTCCCGCTGCAAACCGTGCTGTTCCCGGGCGGGCTGCTGAGCCTGAAGGTGTTCGAGGCGCGGTATCTCGACCTGGTGAGTCGCTGCCTGCGCGAGAACACCGCCTTCGGCGTGGTCTGCCTCAACCAGGGCTCGGACCTGCGGCAAACCGGCAACGAGCGCGTGCGCTTCGAGCCGGTGGGCGTGCTGGCGACGCTGCAAAGCGTGGATGCCGAGCAGCCCGGCATCCTGCGCGTGCGCTGCCTGGGCGGCCAGCGCTTTCGGGCCGGCACGCCGCGCGAGCAGTCCGACGGCCTGTGGATGGCCGATGTCCGCGTGATCGATGCCGACGCACCGCTGGCACCGCCGCCGGAATTGTCTGCCACGGTCGTGGCGCTGTCGCATGCCATCGAATCGCTGCGCGCCCAGGGCCATGTGCCCTTCACCGAGCCGTTCCACATGGACGACGCCGGCTGGGTGGCCAACCGCTGGTGCGAGATCCTGCCGATCTCGCTGGCCGCCAAGCAGAAGCTGATGGAACTGCAGGAACCCGCGCTGCGGCTGAAGCTGGTCGACGAGTTCCTGCGCGGCAAGGGCGTGGTGCAGGACCGCTGAGCGCGGCCGCGCCGGGCGCTCAGGCGGGCAGTTGCTCGATCAGCCGCCGCACCGGCGCCGGCAGTCCGAGTGCCAGCACATCCGACCGCGCGTGCCAGCGCCCCGCCGGCAGGGCGGCTTCGATGCGCTGGCGGGCAGCTGCCGCGGTACGCGCCGGCAGGGCCCAGTGCCAGGGCTTGAGCCGCCAATCGAAGTGCGTCAGCACATGGGTCAGGGCGGGCCAGGGCTGCGCCTGGCCCGGGCCCTGGGACGTCAACGCCAGCAGCGCGTCGTCGTCCTCGAAGTCCGGCACGCTCCACAGGCCGGCCCAGACGCCCGTCTGCGGCCGCTGCACCAGCCACAGCTGATCGGCGCGCGTCAGCAGCAGCAGGCTGTTGCTGCGCTGGCCGCGCTTGAGCTTGCGGGTCTTCACCGGGTAGGCCTCGGGCTCGCCCGCGGCCCGCGCGACGCAGGGCTCGGCCCAGGGGCACAGCAGGCAGGCCGGTCGGCGCGCACTGCACAGCGTGGCACCCAGGTCCATCAGGCCCTGCGTGTAGGCCTCCACGTCCTGCGCAGGCACCAGCGCCTGGGCCTGCTGCCACAGCGCGCGCTCGTGGCGCGGCTCGGCCAGGTCGTCGCCGAAACCCAGCACCCGCGTCAGCACGCGCTTGACGTTGCCGTCGAGGATGGCCACCTGCTCGCCGAAGCAGAAGGCGGCAATGGCCGCCGCGGTCGAGCGCCCGATGCCGGGCAACTCGGCCAGCGCGCTGCTGCTGCGCGGAAACGCGCCCCCGTGCTCGGCCACCACCACCTGCGCACAACGGTGCAGATTGCGGGCCCGGCTGTAGTAGCCGAGGCCGCTCCACAGCGCCAGCACGTCATCCTGCGGCGCAGCGGCGAGGCTCGCGACATCGGGAAAGCGCTGCAGGAAGCGCGGGTAGTAGGCGAGCACGGTGCTGACCTGGGTCTGCTGCAGCATGATTTCCGACAGCCACACCCGGTAGGGATCACGCGTGTTCTGCCACGGCAGGTCGTGCCGGCCATGGCTGCGCTGCCAGGCCACCAGCCGGGCGGCCAGCGAAGCCGCCGTCATGCGGCGCCGCGCGATACCTGCCCGGCGGCCGAATGCACCAGCGACAAGCGCGGCCCGGTGCTTTCCGAGGCCGCCGCTTCGGCACGCGGCGGCGAGGCGGCCAGGATGCGCAGCGCATCGACTGCGGCATCGATGCGTTCGCCGGCCTGTTGCAGCCGCTGGTCCTGCGACTCGACTTCGGCGATGCGCTGCTCCAGCTCGCCCTCGGCCGCCTGGATGCGGTTGAAGGCCTCGCGCCGGTGCTGCAGGCTGCGGCGACGCTCACGCAGCTGCGATTCGAGCTGCGTGCCGGCCGTCTTGCTCCACAGCTCGATCTCGACCGCGGCGTTCTCGAACACCACGCGCAGGCGCGACAGCAGCACCTGCAGGAACTGCGACAGGAAGCCGGGCTCCGACAGGCGCCACAGCTTGGTGATGCCGAAGTAGCGGCTGTAGCTGGCCTCGATGCGTTGCAGCTCGCGGCGGTAGCCATCGAGCTGCGGCTTCGGCGACGCGGCCAGCGCGAAGCCGAAGTCGGCATTCAGCTGGCGGTGGCTGGCAGCCAGCATCTGGTCGAGTTCGTCGATGGCCTTGTCGACCTCGTCGAACACGCCGCGCAGCCGCTCGCCCAGACGGGCAAAGGCCTTGCCGGCACCAAGCTTGAAGAAGCTGGCCTCGCTGTCGCTCTGCATGCGGGCGATCTCGGCTCGCACGCGGTCGGCCGACAGCAGGCGCAGCAGCTCGCGCAGGTGGCGTGCCTGCACCGTGCGCAGCGCCGCCAGCCGCGGCATGCATTGCTCGAAGCTGGTGGCATCGGTTTCGAAGCGGCGGCTCATCAGCTGCAGCTTCGCGCTGCTCTTGCCGCGCAGGCCCCGCAGGTCCAGCAGTTGTTCGGTCACCTGGCGGCGGCGGTCGGCCACGCGGCGCAGCGCGCGCTGCTGCAGCACCAGCACGCCGTCTTCAACCATGCGGCCGATCACCGCGCTGCGTTGCGGCAGCAGTTCGCTGGCCAGCGCATGCTCGAGCGCCGGCAGACCGCCGTCGGCCTGCGTCTCGGCATTGCCGAGCCGGGCCATCAAGGCCTCGCGCGCGGACATCGGGAACACGCGCTGCAGCGGGATGCCCAGGGTCTCGGACACCGAGGCGCATTGCTGCCGCACCTGGGCCTGCACCTGCGCGGCATCCAGCAGCGGATCGTTCAGGATGTCGATCTTGTTCAGCACGACGAAGCGCTCGAGCGAGCGGTCGCCCAGGTGGTCGCGCCAGATCGACAGGTCGGAGCGCGTTACGCCGGTGTCGGCGGCAAGCAGGAACACGATGGCATGGGCCGACGGCAGCAGGCCCAGCGTGAGCTCGGGCTCGGCACCGATCGCATTCAGCCCCGGCGTGTCCACCACCACGAGGCCGCGCTTGAGCAGCGGATGCGGGTAGTTGATCAGCGCGTGGCGCCAGGCAGGAATCTCGACCTGGTCGTGCTCGTCACGCGGCGGGTTGTCTTCGGGATGCTCGTCGTCCCACAGCCCCAGTTCGCGCGCCTCGCCCATCGAGACGCGCTGGGTCCGCGTGACCTCCTCGAGCACCGCGGCCAGCGCGGCGGGATCGCTGACCGGCAGCACGTGGTGCTGCCACAGCTCGCTGCGCTGGCGCAACGCGGAGACGGGCTGCCCGCCGCGCCGCGTGCCGATCGGCAGCAGCGACAGCAGGGGCGACTCTTGCGGATCCCACGCCAGCTCGACCGGGCACATCGTCGTTCGCCCCGGCGTGGCCGGCAGCACGCGGCGGCCGTTGTCGGCGAAGAACAGCGCGTTGATCAGCTCCGACTTGCCACGCGAGAACTCGGCCACGAAGGCCAGCACCAGGCGATCGGAGGCCAGGCGCTGGCGCAGGCCGGCGGCCAGCGCGGCGCCATCGGCATCAAGCAGGTCCTGGTCGGTCAGCAGCGTGCCGAAGAGCTCGATGCGACGATCGAGGCTGCGCCGCCATTCGGCCAGCGAATCGAGATCACGCGACAGGGTCGTGGACATGGGGAGCGCACCGCCTAGGATGGAGTCCATCCTAGCGCACGCGCCGCGGCACTTTTTCTCGCTTTGTCGGCGCCCGTGCTCGCACGCCACGCATCAGCGGCGCTGGCAATGCGGGCAGAAGAACGTGGAGCGCTGGCCCTGCACGATGCGCCGGATCGGCCCGCCGCAATGGCCGCAGGGCTGGCCCTCGCGACCGTAGACCAGCGCCTGCTCCTGGAATGCGCCGCTCATGCCATGCGCGTCGCGGAAATCGCGCAGGGTCGAACCGCCCAGCGAGATGGCCTGCGCCAGGGTCTGCCGCAACGCGGCCAGCAGCTTCTCGCTGCGCGGGCGGCTGATCTTGTCGCAGCGCGCGCGCGGATCGATGCCCGCCCGGAACAGCGCTTCGCTGACGTAGATGTTGCCGGCCCCGACGATCAGTTCGCCCGACAGCAGGGCCGCCTTGATCGTCGTGCGCCGCGCGCGCAGCGAGCGGTGGAACGCCGCAGGCGTCAGGGCCGGATCGAAGGGCTCCGGCCCGAGCCGCGCCAGCAACTGGGCGGCCGGGGCCACGTCGATGGCGTCGGACCAGACGATGGCACCGAAGCGCCGCGGATCGGTCAGCCGCAGCGTGCCGCGGTCGGTGACGAGCTCGAAGTGGTCGTGCAGTCCAGCCGGCGGCGGAGCGTCCGCCAGGTTCAGCGAGCCGGACATGCCCAGGTGCATCAGCAGCCCGCCGGCATCGTCGGCGCCCTGCAGCGGCAGCCAGAGGTACTTGCCGCGCCGGCTCATCGCGCCGATGCGCAACCCGTGCAGCCGCTCGGGCGGACAGCCCAGCGGCCAGCGCAGTGGCTTGCCCAGGCGCGCCGCGGTGACGCGACCACCGTTCAGGCGGTCGGCCAGCGTGATGCGTGTCACTTCGACCTCAGGCAACTCGGGCATTCGGGAATTATGGGCCGCCAATAGAATCAGACCCTGTTTGTAGGAGCGACGATGGCCGACCGGAAAGCCCGCACCAGCGGCATGCGGCGATGGATCGCGGCGGCGGCTGCCGCTGCGTTGTGCACGCCGGGGGCGTGGGCGCAGGCGCCGAGCGAACCCAGCAATTCGGCGCTCGACGAAGCCCTGTTCTACCAGCTGCTGATCGGCGAGTTCGAGCTCTCGGCCGGCCTGGCCGGCACGGCATTCCAGGTGCTGCTGGACGCCGCCCGTCGCACCGGTGACGACGGGCTCTACCAACGCTGCGTCGACATCGCGCGGCAGGCCGGCGCCGGCGAACAGGCGCTGGTGGCCACGCGTGCCTGGCGCCAGGCCAAACCCAAGTCGGTCGAGGCGATGCGCTATGAAGCGCAGATCCTGCTGGGCCTGGGCCGGGTGCCGGACATGGCGGCGCCGCTGTCGAGCTGGCTGGCCGCCACGCCGGTGATCGAGCGGCCGGCCCTGATTGCCGCCCTGCCCCGGCTGCTGCAGCGCGTGTCTGACCGCCAGCAGGCGCTGGCGCTGGTCGAGCAGGTGCTGGAACCCTATCGCAACGACGCCAGCACCCGCGGCGCGGCGCTGGTGGCGCTGGGTCGCGCGAACTTCGCCGCGGGCCAGAGCGCGCCGGCGGCAGACCTGGCACGCCAGGCCCAGGCGCTCGAGCCCAAGGCGATCGGCCCCGCGCTGCTGGCGCTGGACATGCTGCCCGGACCCGCAGAGACCGAACGCATCCTCACCGACTACCTGGCACTGCCCGACAGCGAGCCCGCGGTGCGCCTGGCCTATGTGCGCATGCTGACGCAGTCGCAGCGCTATGCCGACGCCACGCAACAGCTCGAAGCGCTGACGCTGGCCCGACCGCAGGCGCCCGAGCCGTGGCTGTCGCTGGGGGCGTTGCGGCTGGAACTGAAGCGCCCACGCGAGGCCGAGACCGCCCTGCTGAAGTTCGTCGAGCTCGTCAACCAGTCCGCCGTGCCCGCGCCTGCGCCTGCGGCCAGCGCCGCTGAAGGCGACGATGACGATGCCACTGGCGGCGACCGCGGCCTGACGCAGGCCTGGCTGCTGCTGGCTCAGGCCGCCGAGCAACGGGGCGACCTGAAGGCCGCCGAAGCCTGGCTGGCGCGCATCGACAACCCCAAGCGTGCTCTGGAGGTGCAATCGCGCCGCGCCTCGCTGCTCCTGCGCCAGGGCAAGCTGAAGGAAGCGCGCGCGCTGATCCGCGCAGTGCCCGAGCGCCAGCCCGATGACGCGCGCGCCAAGCTCCTGGCCGAGGCCCAGTTGCTGCGCGACGCCAAGCGCTGGCGCGACGCGGCCGACCTGCTGGCCGACGCCAACAAGCGCTTCACCGACGACGTCGACCTGATCTACGAGCAGGCGATGGCCGAGGAGAAGATCGAACGCTTCCCCGAAATGGAGCGCCTGCTGCGCCGCGTGATCGCGCTGAAACCCGAGCATCCGCATGCGCACAATGCGCTGGGCTACTCGCTGGCCGACCGCAACCAGCGTCTGCCCGAGGCGCGCGAGCTGATCCGCAAGGCGCTCGATCTGTCGCCCGGGGATCCGTTCATCACCGACAGCCTCGGCTGGGTCGAATACCGCATGGGCAACCGCGACGAGGCCGCCCGCCTGCTGCGGCAGGCCTACCGCGCCAGGCCCGACACCGAGATCGCCGCCCACCTCGGCGAAGTGCTCTGGGCCATGGGCGAACGCGACGAAGCCCGCCGCATCTGGCAGGACGCCCGTGGCCGTGATGCCAACAACGAGGTGCTGCGCGAGACACTGGCGCGGCTCAAGGTCGGACTGTGACGTCCGCGCTGAGGCGCGGGCTGTGCGTCGCCGCGGCCAGCCTGCTGGCCGCCTGTGCGACGCCGCGCGCGACGGCGCCAGGTGAACTGCTCGCGGGCCGGCTTGCCGTGCGCATCGACAGCACGCCACCGCGCAGCGTGAGCGCCAGCTTCGAGCTCAGCGGCACTCCCCGCCAGGGCGAACTGGTGCTCAGCGGCCCGCTCGGCACCACCGCAGCCCAGGCGCGCTGGGCCCCCGGCGAGGCCAGCCTCGTCAGCGGCGGCCAGCGCAACGAATATCCCGACCTCGAGTCCTTGGCCGTCGACGCGCTGGGCGAGCGCATTCCGATCGCCGCATTGTTCGACTGGCTGCGCGGTCGCGCCTGGCCTGGCGCTGCGTCGCAGCCACGCAGCGATGGGGAAGCCGGCTTCGAGCAACTCGGCTGGCAGATCAGCCTGACCCGCTGGCAGGAAGGCTGGGTCGAGGCGCGGCGCCAGGCCGCACCGGTGGTCACGGTGCGCGCGAAGCTGGACAGCCCTTCGTGAGCCTGCGCGCGCTCTACGAGGTGCCGGCGCCGGCCAAGCTGAATCTCTTCCTGCACGTGATCGGCCGCCGTGCCGATGGCTATCACCTGCTGCAGTCGGTCTTCGTGCTGATCGACTGGTGCGACACGCTGCACTTCGAACGTCGCGACGACGGTCACCTGCAGCGTCACGACCTGGGGGCCGCCTTGCCGGAGGACGACCTGAGCCTGCGCGCCGCGCGCGCGCTGCAGGCGGCGAGTGGCTGCAGGTTCGGTGCCGACATTTCGCTGCTCAAGTCCGTGCCCTGGGGCGCCGGGCTGGGCGGCGGCAGCTCGGATGCGGCCAGCACCTTGCTTGCGCTGAACCGCCTGTGGGAGCTGCACTGGCCGCGCGAGCACCTGCTGCGCATCGCCCTGACGCTGGGCGCCGACGTGCCGTTCTTCATCGGCGGCCACAACGCATTCGTCGAAGGCATCGGCGAGCAGCTGCACCCGATGCCGTTGGCAGCGCAGCGCTTCGCCGTGGTCAAGCCGGCCGAATCGATTGCCACGCCTTCAATTTTTCGCAGCCCCTTGCTGCGACGCGATACGGAAGCTGCTATAGTCGCAGGCTTTCTCGCAGACACCCAGCTGCAGCAGAAGTTGAT
>NZ_JBGAGA010000021.1:0-86869 GCF_044226965.1 Aquabacterium sp.
AGGCCTTCCTGCAGCGGCAGTGCCAGGCCGGCGCCGCTGTCGCGCACCTCGACCAGCGTGTGCTCGCCCTCGCGCCAGGCGCGCACCGCGATCTCGGCGCCCTGCAGGCTGGGCTGCACGCCATGCTCGACGGCGTTCTCCACCAGGGTCAGCAGCAGTCCCGGCGGCAGGCGCTGCATGCGCGCCAGGCCATCGGCCTCGAGCGTGAAGCGCAGGCGTTCGCCCAGGCGCGCCTGCATCACTTCGAGGTAGCGCTGCGCGGCTTCGAGCTCCTCGCCCAGGGTCAGCAGGCGGCGCTGGAACAGCGGCAGCGTGGCGCGCAGGTAGGCGGTGAGCCAGGCCAGCAGCGGCGCGGCGCGGGCGTCGCCCGACGCGACCCAGTGCTGCAGCGAGGCCAGCGTGTTGAACAGGAAGTGCGGCTGGATCTGCGCGCTGGCCAGCTGGCGAGCCATCTCGATGGCCTGCTCGCGCTCGGCCAGCTCGCGCAGGCGGGCCTCGATCTGGTGGGCGCGGAACACCGTGACGGCCCACAGGACCAGCGTGCCGGCCATCGCCGTCAGCCCGATCGCGGCGCCGACCCAGCGCCGCAAGGCCGGATCGGGCAGCCAGGGCCGGGCGGTGAAGGCCAGGGTGACGAACACCGCCACGCAGGCCAGCGAGCGGCCGAGCAGCCGGGCCCGGGTGGGTTGTCGCCACAAGCTCATGGCCGCTCGGTAAATCGGATAAGGCGCGGCCACGAAGAGCGCCAGCACCCAGGGCACGGCCGGCCCGGGCACCAGCGGCAGGAAGCCCAGCGCGCAGCCCAGCAGGTTCACCGCCAGCACCATCAGCAGCGTCGGGCTGGGCCGGTCGTGGCCGGCGCGGGCGAGTTCCGCGTCGGTGAAGGGCCGTGTCGGGCCGGGGAACCAGAGCTGGCTCCAGTCGATGCGCTCGCGGCGGCTGTCCAGCGTGGTCATGCCGCGGGGCCTTCGATCGTCACGCGCGCCAGCGTGCCGGCCTCGGTGGCCTGCAGGCTCAGCCGCGCCGCGTCGCCGAAGCGGTGCTGCAGCCGTTCGCGGCAATTGGCCAGGCCCACGCCTTCGCGCCAGTCGGGTGCCAGCGGCTGGCCGCTGTTGAGCACCGTCAGCTCGAAGCGGCCCGCGCTGCGCTGCGCCCGCACCGAGATGCCGGCGGACTGCAGCGCAGGCGCCACGCCATGCTCGACGGCGTTCTCCAGCAGCGTCAGGAGCAGGCCGGGCGGCAGGGCCTGGGCCAGGCAATCGTCGGCCACGGCGAAGGCCGGCGGATGCAGGCGCTCGCCCAGCCGCGCCTGCACGATGGCCAGGTAGTGCCGCGCCAGCGCCAGCTCGTCGCCCAGCGTCGCCTGCTCGCGCGCCAGCAGCTCGGTGGAGCCGCGCAGGAACTGCGTCAGCGCACGCAGCAGCGCCGGCGCGCGGGCGTCGCCGGTGTCCACCCAGTGCTGCAGCGCGGCCAGCGTGTTGAAGATGAAGTGCGGCTGGATCTGCGCCTGCAGCAGCTGCAGCCGGGCCTCGGCGGCATGGCGCGCGGCCGCGTCACGCTCGGCCACCAGCTGCGACTGCTGCAGCGCGCGCTGGATCTGCGCGCGCCGGCCCGTGGCCACCGCCCACAGCATCAGCAGCAGCGCCATGCCGGCCAGCAACTGCACCGGCGTCGCGCGCCACAGCGCGCGCAGCAGCTTCTCCCAGCCGGGCGGGCCGCCGGCATCCCACACGCCCGCGAACATCGTGCCCAGCGCGCCGGCATAGGTGGCCACCACCATCAGGACCGCCAGCCGGCGCAAGGTGCGGGCGTCGAACTTCTGCGGCTGCAGCCAGGCGCGGCGCATCGCCAGCCCGCTGCCGGCCACGAACAACGCCGAGGTGAACCAGGCCCAACGCGCCGTCATGCCGGCCTGCTGCAGGCCCACCGCGGTGGCCGCCCAGCCCAGCGCGATGCCGAGCCACAGGCCCAGGCCCTCGCGCCGCAGCAGCCGGCGGTCGAAGGCCAGCGCCTGTGCGCGGGTCGGCTCGTCGAGGCCGGCGTACCACCAGCGCTGCCAGGCAGCGGCAGGCGCGGCAGCGGCGGGCATCGACGGGTGGGCGGGCTTCATCGGGCGGCAGTCTAGGCCGGCAGGCGGGGCCTGCCGCAGGCCGCCGGGCGGACGGCCGGGGCGCCGCGGTGAAGGGCGGGACGGGCGGATGAATGGCGACCGGCCCGCGGATGGGCAGCGGCCAGCGGGCCGACGAGCAGCGGCCAGCGGGCGGACGAGCAGCGGCCAGCGGGCCGACGCTCAGCGCTGCAGCTGGCCGCCGACGAAGACGCGCAGCTCGCCGGGCGCGAAGGCGGTCCAGGGCTCGTCGCGCGTCAGCGGCTCGGTGGCGACCAGCGCCACGCGGTCGTCGGGCGAGGTCAGCGCGCCGAAGTCGACGCTCAGGTCCTCGTCGGCCAGGTGCGCGGCGCCGAAGGGGTGGCGGCGCTCCAGCCAGTACAGCTGGGTGGTGGCATGCGCCCACAGCGCCTGGCCGTTGGACAGCAGCAGGTTGAAGGTGCCGTGGCGCGCGATCACCGGCAGCAGCTCGGCCAGCGTGCGGGTGAGCTCGTCGACCGAGGGCACCGACGCATGGGCCTTGGCCAGCTCCTGCATCAGCCAGCAGAAGGCCTGCTCGCTGTCGGTGTTGCCCACCGGGCGGAAGGCCGCATGCAATCGCGGCGCGAAGCCCTTCAGGTCGCCGTTGTGCGCGAACACCCAGTAGCGGCCCCACAGCTCGCGCATGAACGGGTGCGTGTTCTCCAGCGCCACCCGGCCCTGCGTGGCCTTGCGGATGTGGGCGATGACGTTCTCGCTCTTGATCGGGTAGCGCCGCACCATCTCGGCCACCGGCGAGACCAGCGCGCTGTGCGGGTCGACGAACAAGCGCACGCCCTTGTCCTCGAAGAAGGCGATGCCGAAGCCGTCCTTGTGCTCGCTGGCGCGGGTGGCCAGGCCGGTGAACGAGAACATCACGTCGGTCGGCGTGTTGGCGTTCATGCCGAGCAGCTGGCACATCGCGCGGGCTCCGGTCTCAGATCGGCAGGAACAGCCGCGTGATGCCGCGCAGGCTGACCAGGTGGCCGGGGTTGCCGGTCTCTTCCAGCACGCCCTCCATGCGCTTGAGGATGCGCGGGCTCTTGTTGGCGCGCCAGATCAGCAGGTCGGCCAGCCAGGGATGGTCGTTGACGCGGTTGGCGCGCTCGTAGAGGTCGAAGCGCGGTTTCAGCGCGGCGATCGCCGATTGATAACGCGCGATGGCAGCGGCCATGTCGGTGGCGGCGCTCCCGCCGTGGGCCAGCAGCGCCTCGGCGGCCAGCAGGCCGGTCTCCATCGCCTTGCCGATGCCCTCGCCGGTGAAGGCATAGGTGCTGCCGGCGGCTTCGCCGGTGACCAGCAGGCCGGGCCTGGCCAGCTCGGCGCCTTCGAGCGAGCAGCGCAGCGGTGCGCCCTTGAGCTCGCCGACCCATTCGCCGCCGGCCAGCAGGTCGCGCGCCGGCGCGTAGACCTCGGCGAAGGTCTTGAACATCTCGCGCAGGTTGACGTCGGCCATCGAGGCGCGGCCGTCGCTGCCGGCGGCATGGCTGTGCGCCAGGCCGACGCCGATGTTGAACACGCCCCCGGGCAGCGGAAAGATCCAGCCGTAGCCCTTGCGCAGCCGCTTGTGCCACACCACTTCCAGCGCCTCGATGCGCCCCTGCAGCGCCGGCCGGCGCACGTAGCCGCGCAGCGCCACGCCGCTGGGCGTGTGGCGCTGGCACATGCCGGCGGCCATCAGCGCCTTGGGCACCGCGCCGGTGGCCAGCACGGTCCAGCGCGCCTGCAGGTCGTGCGCGCCGCCATCGGCCCCGCGCAGCCGCGCGCCGGCCACGCGCTCGCCGGACATCAGCGTGGACTCGAAGCGCCAGGGCGCGAAGAAGCGGGCGCCGGCGCGCTCGGCGGCGCGCTTGAGGATGTCGTCGAGCACGCGCCGCTGCAGCACCGCGACGCGACCCGGCACATCCACCCGCCCGCCACGCGGCCCGATGCAGGCGACATGCCGCACCGCCTGCGCCTGCGCCATCACCTCGGCATGCACGCCCAGGCGCTGCAGCGCGCGGTGCGCGTCGGGGATCAGCCCGTCGCCGCAGACCTTGTCGCGCGGAAACGCCTGCTGGTCGACCAGCACGACGTCCAGACCCTGTTGCGCCAGCCACTGCGCGCAGGCGCTGCCGGCGGGGCCGGCACCGATCACCAGCACGTCGCATCGGTCGGGCAGCGAGGAAGCATTCATCGGCGGGGAGGCAGCGGCCAGCGGGCGAACGGCGGAGCGACCGATTGTAGGCAGCGGCCTGCACGCGCCACGGCTCGCTTGATGGTCGTCAACGCAGGGCCACGGCGGCAGTGGGACGATGAATCATCGACAAACCCCACGAGAACAAAGGAGTTCCGGATGACCACTTTCCACGCTGTTGTCTGGCTGGACCACCACCAGGCGCAGATCCTGCAATTCGACGCCGAACATGTGCAGGCGCAGAAGGTCAAGGCCAGCAGCCACCAGACGCGCCAGCATGGCAGCGCCGTGCGCAGCGAGCACGAGTTCTTCGCCGCCGTCTGCGAGAGCCTGGCCGGCATTCCCGAATTGCTGGTGACCGGCGCGCACACCGTGCAGGCCGACTTCCGGCACTACGTCGAGAAGCACCGTCCCGAGACCGCGAAGCGCATCGTCGGCTACGAGACGGTGGACCACCCGAGCGAGAACCAGCTCGTCGCGCTGGCCCGCCAGTACTTCCTGAAGGCCGACCGCATGAACGGCCTGCCGACGCCGAGCTGAGCGCCGGCAGGCGGGGTCTTCAGGCGCCGGCCTTGACCTTCAGGCGCCAGGCATGCAGCAGCGGCTCGGTGTAGCCGCTGGGTTGCTCGAGGCCCTTGAACACGAGGTCCAGCGCGGCCTGGAAGGCCGGGCCCTGCGGGTGGGCCGCCAGGCTCTTGTAGGCCGGGTCACCGGCGTTCTGCTGGTCCACCACGCGGGCCATGCGCTCGAAGGTGGCGCGCACCTGCGCCTCGCTCACCACGCCGTGCAGCAGCCAGTTGGCGATGTGCTGGCTGGAGATGCGCAGGGTGGCGCGGTCTTCCATCAGCCCGACGTTGTGGATGTCGGGCACCTTCGAGCAGCCGACGCCCTGGTCGACCCAGCGCACCACGTAGCCGAGGATGCCCTGCACGTTGTTGTCCAGTTCCTGCTGGCGCTGCTCGGGCGTCCAGTTGGCCTCGGCCGCGACCGGGATCGTCAACAGGCCGTTCAGCAGCGTCTCGCGCTGGGCTTCGGCATCGATCTGCTCCAGTTCCTGCTGCACCGCCGAGACCTTGACCTGGTGGTAGTGCAGCGCATGCAGCGTCGCGGCGGTCGGGCTGGGCACCCAGGCGGTGTTGGCGCCGGCCTTCGGGTGCACGATCTTCTGCTCCAGCATGGCCGCCATCAGGTCCGGCATGGCCCACATGCCCTTGCCGATCTGCGCACGGCCGCGCAGGCCGCAGCTCAGGCCCACCAGCACGTTGCTGCGCTCGTAGGACTGGATCCACGCGGTGCTCTTCATGTCGCCCTTGCGCAGCATCGGGCCGGCATGCATCGCGGTGTGCATCTCGTCGCCGGTGCGGTCCAGGAAGCCGGTGTTGATGAAGGCCACGCGGCTGGCCGCCGCGGCGATGCAGGCCTTCAGGTTCACGCTGGTGCGGCGCTCCTCGTCCATGATGCCGAGCTTGACGGTCGAGTCCGGCAGGCCGAGCAGCTTTTCGACCGCGCCGAACAGCGCGCTGGCAAAGGCCACTTCCTCGGCGCCATGCATCTTGGGCTTGACGATGTAGACCGAGCCGGTGCGCGAGTTGCGGATGCCGTTCTGGCCATGGCCCTGCAGGTCGTGCAGCGCGATCGCGGTGGTGATCACCGCGTCCATGATGCCCTCGGGGATCTCGCGGCCGTCGGCCATCAGGATCGCCGGGTTGCTCATCAGGTGGCCGACGTTGCGCACGAACAGCAGCGAGCGGCCATGCAGCCGCACCTCGCCCTGACCCGAGGGTGCGGTGTACAACCGGTCCGGGTTCAGCCCGCGGGTGAAGGTCTTGCCGCCCTTGCTGACTTCTTCGGTCAGCGTGCCCTTCAGGATGCCGAGCCAGTTGCGGTAGGCCAGCACCTTGTCCTCGGCGTCGACCGCGGCGACCGAATCCTCCAGGTCGAGGATGGTCGACAGCGCGGCCTCGAGCACCAGGTCGGCCACGCCGGCAGCGTCGCTGGCACCGATCGGCGTCGAGCGGTCGATGCGGATGTCCACATGCAGGCCGTTGTTCACCAGCAGCACCGACGACGGCGCCGCAGCGCTGCCCTGATAACCCACGAATTGCGCGGCATCGGCGAGGCCGACGCTGCGACCGTCCTTCAGCGCGACGGCGAGCTTGCCGGCTTCGACGCGGTAGCCGGTGGCATCGGCATGCGAGCCGGTGGCCAGCGGCGCCGACTGGTCGAGGAACTGGCGTGCGAAGGCAATCACCTTCGCGCCGCGCGCCGGGTTGTAGGCGCCGGCACGCTCGGCGCCGCCGGTCTCGGGAATGGCATCGGTGCCGTACAGCGCGTCGTACAGCGAGCCCCAGCGCGCGTTGGCGGCGTTCAGGGCATAACGCGCATTCAGAATGGGTACCACCAGCTGCGGGCCGGCCTGGATCGCCAGCTCGGCATCGACATTCGTCGTCGTGGCCTTCGCATTCGCCGGGTGCGGCTGCAGGTAGCCGGTCTGCTGCAGGAAGGCACGGTAGGCCGGCATGTCGGCGATCGGGCCGGGGTGGGCCTTGTGCCAGGCATCCATCTCGGCCTGCAGCCGGTCGCGTTCGGCCAGCAGCGCGGCATTCTTCGGCGCGAACTCGGCGACGATGGCATCGAAGCCCTGCCAGAAGCGCTCGCTGGCGATGCCGGTGCCGGGCAGCACCTGATCGTCGATGAAGCGGACCAGCTCAGTGGCCACCTGCAGGCGGTGAATGGGGGTGCGTGAAGTCATGGCATGTCCTCGTCAGGCGGGTCTGTTGTCGCTAGTGGTCGTCGGGAAGAAGTTCAGCACGTCGCGCAGGCTGCGGCCGATGCGGGTGGGTTCGGTGTCCAGCTGCTCCAGCGGCGCGCCGGCGCGGTTGACCCACAGCGTGGTGTAGCCGAACCAGCTGGCGCCGATGGCGTCCCAGCCGTTGCTGGAGACGAACAGGATCTTCTTCGCCGGCAGGCCCAGCGCCTCGGTGCCCAGCGTGTACACGGCGGGGTCGGTCTTGAAGCGGCGCACGCTGTGGGCACTGAGCACGGGGTCGATCAGGTCGGCCAGGCCGGCGCTCTTGATCGCCACTGCCAGCATCTCGGGGTCGCCATTGCTCAGGATGCCGGCGCGCACGCCGCGCTCGCGCAGGCCTTGCAGCACGACGCGGTTTTCCGGGAAGGCCGAGAGGTGCCGGTACTGGTTCATCAGCCGGTCCTCGGCCTCGGCCGTCAGCGTGATGTCACGCTGCAGCGCGGCGAAGCGCAGGCCCGCGCGCGTCAGGTCCCAGAACGGGCGGTAGCGACCGCTCATCGAGCACAGCCGGGTGTAGTCGATCTGCTTGTCACGCCACAGCGTGGCCAGCGCCTGGCCCTGGCCGGGGAACAGCTGCTCGGCCGCCAGCGCCACGCTGTAGACATCGAACAGCGTGCCGTAGGCATCGAAGAGCACGGCTTCCGGCGCGGGCGATGGCATCGGCATCATGGGGTGAGACTCTATTGCGAACTTGCGCCCGTATTAACAAAGCGATTTGCGATTGATTCGTGACACTTTGATGTGTAATCATCGGCCATGGATCGCCTGAAGCAGATCGAGTCCTTCATCGCGGTGGCCACCAAGGGCAGCCTGACCGCGGCCGCGCAGGCCGAGGGCGTGGCCCCGGCGGTGATCGGCCGCCGCATCGACGGGCTGGAGGAGCGGCTCGGCGTCAAGCTGCTGGTGCGCACCACGCGGCGCATCACGCTCACCCACGAAGGTAGTGCGTTCCTCGAGGATTGCCAGCGCATCGTGGCCGACATCGCCAATGCCGAGGCCAGCGTTTCGGCGGGCGGCGTGAAGGCGAGCGGCCACTTGCGTATCACCGCGCCGGCCGGCTTCGGGCGCCGGCACGTCGCGCCGCTGGTGCCGCAGTTCCTGGCGCTGCACCAGGACGTGAGCCTGTCGCTGAACCTGGCCGACCGGGTGGTGGACATCGTCAACGAAGGTTTCGATTGCGCGGTTCGCGTCGGCGACCTGCCCGATTCCAGCCTGGTGAGCGTGCGGCTGGCCGACAACCGGCGCCTGTGCGTGGCCACCCCGGCCTACCTGAAGCGCGCCGGCACGCCGCAGCACCCGCAGGAGCTGGGCCGGCATGCCTGCCTGACCCTCTCGTCCGACGCCAGCCAGACCCGCGGCTGGGCCTTCCAGATCGACGGCGAGCTGACCCACCTGCGGCCCAGCGGCCGGCTCGATTGCAGCGACGGCCAGGTGCTGCACGCCTGGTGCCTGCAGGGCCTGGGGATCGCCTGGCGCAGCACCTGGGAAGTGGAGCAGCAGGTCGCCAGCGGCCAGCTGGTGGAGGTGCTGGGCGCCTATGCCGCGCCGCCGAACGGCATCTACGCAGTGGTGCCGCAGCGCAAGCACCTGCCGCTGCGGGTGCGGCTGTGGATCGACTTCATCAAGCACAGCTACGGCGACCCGGCCTACTGGCGCGGCGCCAGCCCCTGACAAGGGATCATCGATGCTCGAAGCCCTGCTCGCCTATGCCCACCTGCTCGCGATCCTGAGCTGGGTGGTCTTCCTCACAAGCCAGACCGCGCTGGCCCGTGCCGAGTGGCTCAATGCCGCGGCGCTGCAGCGCCTGGTGCTGGTGGCCCGCATTGCCAACATCGCCGCCGCCGCGGTGCTGGCCACTGGCCTGGCCCGCGTCGCCTGGGGCGTCAAAGGCCCGGCCTGGACACTGGCGCAGCCCTTGCTGTGGGCCAAGCTCGCGCTGTTCGCCCTGATGGCCATCGCGGCCTGGCAATCAACCCGCCAGATCAAACGCTGGCACACCGACCACCAACGCAGCGGCGCGCTGCCCAGTGCCGCGCAGATCACCCAGCTGCGCCAGCGCCTGATGCGCGCCACCCACCTGATGGTGTGGCTCCCGCTGCTGGGCGTGCTGCTGGCGCGGGGGCTGCTGACCCGCTAACACCAAACGTCCCCGTCAGCCACGACCCGCCCCCGGCAGGGGACAGGCCCGCGAAGCTGGCCAGGGGTGCGGGCTCGTGATCGAAGCCGCCAAACCCGATCCGGGTTGCCCGGTCGGGTTTGGTAGCCCCCCGGGGGGCGGCCGCCAGGCGGCCGGGGGTCAACCCTTCAAGCACTCGCTCATGAACTTCTTGCGCTCGTCGCCCTTGAGCTTCTTCTCGCCGGCGTCCTTGTTGCAGGCCTTCATCTTGTCCTGCTGGGTGGCGGGCTTCTTGGCCGACAGGCAGGTCTTCATGAAGGCCTTGCGCTCATCACCCTTCTTGTCGCCCGCTTCCTTGTTGCAGTCGCCCATCTTGGATTGCTGGGCGGTGGGCTTTGCGCCGCTGGCGGCCATGTCCGGGGCGCCCTTGTGCGAGCTGGCCTGCGCCGCGCCAATGCACAGCAGGGTCGATGCCGCCAGGGCGGCGCATTGCTTGATCGTGATCATGGTGGGGTTCCTTCCTCGTTGCAGACGCTGGTGGCCACCAAGGGCCGGGGCCGATTGGAGCAGGCAAACCCCCAGCCGGCAATTGACGCAACGCGGCGGCGTGGCGCGCGGTGCACAGCCCGCGCGAGCAGGCGTTACAGGATGCGCCGCGGGTGCGCCAGCGCCTCGTGCGCGGCATGCAGCCGCCGCACCAGCACGCGGATGAAGGCGGCGTCGAACAGGTGCCGCGTCGTCGGGCTCAGGGTCTGCATCGCCTCGGGCGTGAAGGCCACCGTGGTGGCGGCCTCGGAGACGATCACGTCCGCCGCATGGGTCTTCAGGTCCGGGCTGGGCGCCAGGTAGGCCATCTCGCCAACCGAGGTGCCGGTGCCCAGCTGTGCCACCCGGCTGCCGTCGCGGTACACGTCGATGCGGCCCTGGGCGATGATGTGAAAGGTGTTGCCGTCCTCGCCCTTGCGGTACAGCGCGGCGCCGAAGGCATGGCGCTGCCAGCGCGCGCGGTGCACCACTTCCCACAGCTCGACATCGCCGAAGCCGGCGAAGAACTCCAGCGAGCGCAGCAGGTTGAAACGCTCGGAGTCCAGCACGTCCTGCCGCTGGCCGCGCGGCACTTCGGCATTGGCCACCAGCGAAGACCACTCCCGCGCGAACTCTTCCCAGTTGGCATGCCGCTCGTCGCGGTTCTTGGCCAGCGCGCGTTCGAGGATGGCCTGCATGCGCGGCGGCACGCCTTCACGCAGATGCTGCAGCGCCGGCGGGTCGACGTTGTAGATCTGGTGCATCAGCGAAGGCTGCGTGGTCGCGTCGAACGGCGGGCGGCCGGCCACCAGGTGGAACAGCACCGCCGCCAGCGAGTACAGGTCGGCCCGCGCATCGAGCGTGCTGCCGTCCAGCTGCTCGGGCGACATGTAGGCCAGCGAGCCGACGCGGAACACCTGGGTGCGGTCGGACATGGTGTCCAGCACGCTGCCGAAGTCGCTGATCTTCACGTCTTTCACGACACCGTTGTCGACCAGCGCCAGGATGTTGGCCGGCTTCACGTCGCGGTGGATCAGGCCCTGGCGCGAGACATAGCCCAGCGCCATCGCGCACTTGAAGCCGATCTCGACGATCTGGTCCAGCGACAGCAGCGCGTTGGCGCGGCAGTAGCGCTTGAGCGTGACGCCGGGCACGTACTCCATCACCAGGTAGGGCATCACCGGGTCGGGCACGGCATCGAAGATCTCGACCACGTTCGGATGCTTCAGCTTGCCGGCCAGCGCGGCTTCGGCATCGAAGAAGTGGCTGCGGTAGTGGTTCTCCGGGCTCTCGACCCCGCTGGCCGCCCGCACGCGCTTGATGGCCACCTGGCGGTCGCGGAAGTCGTCGCGCGCCAGGAAGACTTCGCTGGTGGCGCCTTCGCCCAGGCGCGACAGCACGCGGTAGCGGCCGATCCAGGCCGGGTGATCGGCCGGCTCGGCCGCGTTGTCGACACCGGGTGGGGAGGCAGGCAGGCTGGACATGGTCTGGGCACATTCTGCGGGCATTCCACCGGGGCGAGAAGCCAAGCACGCCACGATCCACCTTCTCCCACCGCGGGGGACGGGGCCCCAACCTTAGAATCCGCCGCCATGATCCAAGCCAAGCAGGAGCTGCTCGAGGCGCTGGGCGCCGCGATCGCGCAGCTCGCGCCCGGGGTCGCCACGAGCCCGGCCTTCGAGAACCCCAAGCAAGCCGCGCACGGTGATTTCGCGATCACCAGCGCGATGCAGCTGTCCCGCGCGCTGAAGCGCAACCCGCGCGAGCTGGCCAGCGAGCTGGTCAAGGCCCTCGAGTCGCAGCCGGCCGTGCAGCGCTGGGTGTCGGCGCTCGAGATTGCCGGCCCCGGCTTCATCAACCTGCGCCTGAAGCCCGAGGCGCGCCATGCCATCGTGGCCGAAGTGCTGGCCAGCGGCGACCGCTTCGGCCTGCGCCCGCCCAGCGGCCGCAAGGTGATGGTGGAGTTCGTCTCGGCCAATCCCACCGGCCCGCTGCACGTGGGCCATGGCCGCAATGCCGCGCTGGGCGACTGCATCAGCAACCTGCTGCAGAGCCAGGGCGCCGAGGTGCTGCGCGAGTTCTACTACAACGATGCCGGCGTGCAGATCCAGACGCTGGCCGTCTCCACGCAATGCCGGCTGAAGGGCCTGAAGCCCGGTGACGCCGGCTGGCCCGAGGCCGCGTACAACGGCGACTACATCGCCGACATCGCCGCCGGCTTCGCCGCGCGCCAGACCGTGCGGGCCGACGACCGCGAATTCACCGCCAGCGGCGACCCTGACGACCTGGCCGGCATCGGCCAGTTCGCGGTGGCCTGGCTGCGCCATGAGCAGGACCTGGACCTGCAGGCCTTCGGCGTGCACTTCGACCATTACTACCTCGAAAGCAGCCTGTACCGCGACGGCCGCGTCGAGGACACGGTGCGCCGGCTGGTGGCCGCCGGCAAGACCTTCGAGGAAGGCGGCGCGCTGTGGCTGCGCACCACCGAGTACGGTGACGACAAGGACCGCGTGATGCGCAAGTCCGACGGCACCTACACCTACTTCGTGCCCGACGTGGCCTACCACGTCACCAAGTTCGAGCGCGGCTGGGGCCAGGTGATCAACGTGCAGGGCACCGACCACCACGGCACGGTGGCGCGCGTGCGCGCCGGCCTGCAGGCGGTGGGCGCCGGCATCCCCGCCGGCTACCCCGACTACGTGCTGTACAAGATGGTCACGGTGATGCGCGGCGGCGAGGAGGTGAAGATCTCCAAGCGCGCCGGCAGCTACGTCACCTTGCGCGACCTGATCGAGTGGACCAGCCGCGACGCGGTGCGCTTCTTCCTGATCAGCCGCAAGGCCGACACCGAGTTCGTGTTCGACATCGACCTGGCGCTGAAGGCCAACGACGAGAACCCGGTGTTCTACGTCCAGTACGCCCATGCCCGCATCTGCTCGGTGCTGGCCGAATACCAGAAGCAGGGCGGCGACCTGGCCGCTGCGCCGGACCTGGCCCTGCTGCAGGCCCCGACCGAGCAGGCGCTGATGCGCAAGCTGGCCGCCTACCCCGACATGCTGGCCGCCGCGGCGGCCGACATGGCACCGCACGACGTGGCCTTCTACCTGCGCGACCTGGCCGCTGCATTCCACAGTTATTACGCGGCCGAGCGCTTCCTGGTCGACGACGTCGCGCTGGCCCGTGCCCGCATGGCGCTGCTGGCCGCCACGCGCCAGGTGCTGCGCAACGCGCTGGCGCTGCTGGGCGTCAGCGCCCCCGAGGCCATGGCCCGCGAGACCCCGGCCGAGGAGGCCGCCTGAACCCCATGAAGAACAGCAAGCAACGCGGTGGCTTCGCGCTCGGCCTGATCGTCGGCCTGCTGCTGGGCCTGGCGCTGGCGCTGGGCGTGGCGCTGTACATCACGAAGGTGCCGATCCCCTTCGTCAACAAGGTGCCGCAACGCACCGCCGAGCAGGACGCCGCCGAGGCCGCAAAGAACAAGAACTGGGACCCGAACGCCCCGCTGGCCGGCAAGAACCCGGCGCGGCCGGCCTCGGTGCCGGCGGCGGGGGCCAGCGGCGCAGTGGCCGAGGCCGCTTCGGCCGCCGCCCGGCCCGCGGCCGCTTCGGCGGTGGCGACGGCGCCCGCACTGCCGCCGGTGGCTGCCGCGGCCAGCGCCGCGTCGGCGCCGCGCAGCGCCCGCGATCCGGCAGCCATCCTGGCCGGCCAGTCCGGCGCGCTGCAGCCCAAGTCCACCGCGCCGGGCGCCGAAGCGTTCAGCTTCTACGTGCAGGCCGGCGCCTACGCCCGCACCGAGGATGCCGAAGCGCAGCGCGCCAAGCTGGCGATGCTGGGGGTCGCGGCCAAGGTGATGGAGCGCGAGCAGTCCGGCCGCATGGTGTACCGGGTGCGCATCGGCCCGTTCGACGCACGCGAGGAGGCCGAGGCGATGCAGTCGCGCCTGGCGGGTTCCAGCGTCGAATCGAACCTCGTGCGCGTCGAACGTTGAACCTTGGCCGCCGCCGCGGGTCCACCCCGGCGCTGACAGCAGACCACCGAAAGGACAAAAGAGCATGAAGCGTCGTGATTTCACGCTGGGCATGAGCGCCGGCAGCCTGGCCACCCTGCTGGCCGCGAGCCCCGCCCACGCCCAGGGTGAGCCGGTCGAAGGCCGCGAGTACACCCGGCTGCAGTCGCCGCAGCCGGTGTCCACCCCGGCCGGCAAGGTCGAGGTGGTCGAGTTCTTCGGCTACTGGTGCCCGCACTGCAACGCGTTCGAGCCCGTCCTCGACCTGTGGGTGCGCAAGCTGCCGGCCGACGTGGTGTTCCGCCGCATCCCGGTGGCGTTCAACGCCGCGCACCAGCCCTACCAGAAGCTGTACTACGCGCTGGAGGCGATGGGCGTGCTGGACACCATGCACCGCAAGGTCTTCAACGCGGTGCACATCCAGCACATGCGGCTCGAGAAGGACAGTGAAGTGCAGGCCCTGGCCGCCGCCAACGGGCTGGACGGCGCCAAGCTGATCGAGTCGATGAAGAGCTTCTCGGTGGCCACCAAGTGCAACCAGGCCACGCAGGCCGCGCGTGCCTGGGCCATCGACGGCGTGCCGACGATGGGCGTGCAGGGGCGCTTCATGACCTCGGTCGGCCAGGCCGGCGGGCATGAGCAGGCCCTGCGCGTGATGGAAGCCCTGATCCAGAAAGCCAAGAAGGCATAACCTGTCTCCCCGGCAGCGGCGCGAAGATTTACCGAACTTTCTCGCCGCCCGTCGTGCCAGGCGGCACGAGCTTGCGTCTAGAATGACCTGCAAGTTTTGTGCCGCCTGATGAATACCCTCACCGTCTGTCACGTTATCGCCCGGCTCGGGCTGGGCCTGGCGCTGGGCGCCGGCGGCGCGGCCTGGGCCGAGAAGGCCGACCGCAGCAAGCCGATGTCGGTGGAGTCGGACAACCCCTGCAGCGTCGACCTGGTCAAGAACGTCAGCAGCTGCAGCGGCAATGTGGTGGTGGCGCAAGGCACGCTGGTGATCCGCGCCGACCGGGTCGAGCTGCGCGAGACGCCCGACGGCTACCGCGTCGCCAGCGCGATCGGCAGCAGCGCCAAGCCGGCGCAGTACCGGCAGAAACGTGACAACGTCGACGAGTACGTCGAGGGCACCGCCCAGCGCATCGAGTACGACAGCCGCGCCAACCTGCTGCGCTTCGAGGGCCAGGCCGTGGCCCGCCGGCTGCGCAATGCGACCCCGGCCGACGAGATCCATGGCGAGCTGATCACCTGGGACAACAACGCCGAGCTGTTCAACGTCAGCGGTCGCACCACCACACCGGCCAATCCCGGCGGCCGCGTGACGGCCGTGTTCGCGCCCCGGGAAAGCGCCTCGGCGCCCGCCGCGACGGCCAGCGCGGCCTCGGCGCCCGCCGCGGCGCTGCGCAGCACCTCGTCGCTCGGGGAGCGGCGTTGAGCGCGCTGCCGCAAGCCGTCACGTTGCCGGCCAGCCGTCTCGAAGTGAGCGGCCTGCAGAAGACCTACGGCTCGCGCAAGGTCGTCAAGGAAGTGCACCTGGCGGTGGCCGGCGGCGAGGTCGTCGGCCTGCTCGGCCCCAACGGCGCCGGCAAGACGACCACCTTCTACATGGTGGTCGGCCTGGTGCGCGCCGATGCCGGGCAGATCAGCATCGACGGCGTGCCGGTGCACAACAAGCCCATCCACCAGCGCGCGCGCATGGGCCTGAGCTACCTGCCGCAGGAGGCCTCGATCTTCCGCAAGCTCAACGTCGCCGAGAACATCCGCGCCGTGCTCGAGCTGCAGACCGATGCGCAGGGCCGACCGCTGAAGAAGGACGTCATCGAGGTCAAGCTCGACCAGCTGCTGCACGAGCTGTCGATCGAGAAGCTGCGCGACTCGCCGGCCCCGGCGCTCTCCGGCGGCGAACGCCGCCGCGTCGAGATCGCCCGCGCGCTGGCGACGCAGCCACGCTTCATCCTGCTCGACGAGCCGTTCGCCGGCGTCGACCCGATCGCGGTCATCGAGATCCAGCGCATCATCGGCTTCCTGAAGAGCCGCGGCATCGGTGTGCTGATCACCGACCACAACGTGCGCGAGATGCTGGGCATCTGCGACCGCGCGTACATCATCAGCGAAGGCCGCGTGCTGGCAGAAGGCACGCCGGCCGAGATCGTCGAGAACGCGGACGTGCGCCGTGTCTACCTCGGCGAGCACTTCCGCATGTGAAGGCCGACCCCGCATGAAGCCTTCGCTCCAGGTCCGCCTTTCGCAGCACCTTGCGCTGACACCGCAGCTGCAGCAGTCGATCCGGCTGTTGCAGCTGTCGACACTGGAGCTGCACCAGGAAATCGAGCAGATGCTCGAGCAGAACCCCTTTCTCGAAGTCGAGGGCGACCAGTCGCCGATGGAGCTCGGCCTCGAACGGGTGAGCGCGCCGGAGAAGACCAACGACAGCGCCGATCGCGCCGCCGAGCGCGACGAGCCCAGCGGCAGTGACATCGGCGGCGATGGCGGTGACGAACCCGCCGGCGTCGATGCCGCCGAGTTCGGCACCACCGAGCGCGAAGACTGGGACAACGGCACCGAAGGCGACGACTTCGACGGCATCCGCGAGCTGCCCAGCAATGCCAGCGGCAGCGCGAACGGCGACGACGAGTTCGAGCCGATCGAGTCCGGCGACAGCGGTCCGACCCTGCAGGACCACCTGAAGCGCCAGCTGCTGGGCATGCGCCTGTCGCCCGAGGATGCGGCCGCGGTGATGGTGCTGATCGAATCGCTGGACGACGACGGCTACCTGGCGGACCCGCTGGAAGACATCGCCGCGCGCCTCGCCGGCGAAGGCGACGACCACGCCGAAGCCCGCGAGGACCTGATCGACCGCCTGCGCTGCGCGCTGAAGTGGCTGCAGAGCCTGGAGCCCACCGGCGTCGGCGCGGCCAGCCTCGGCGAATGCCTGGCGCTGCAGCTGCGCACGCTGCCGCGCAGCGAGGCGCAGATGATCGCCATCATCGTCTGCAAGCAGCACCTCGAGCTGCTGGCCCGGCGCGACATGAAGAAGCTGATGGCCGCCACCGGCGCCGACGAGGCGCTGCTGCGCGAGGCGCAGGCGCTGATCGTCGCCTGCGAGCCCAAGCCTGGCCGGCCCTTCGCGCGCGCCGAGGCCAACATCATCGTGCCCGACGTCATCGTGCAGAAGTCCGGCCGGGGATGGAAGGTGCTGTTGAATCCGGACGTGATGCCCAAGCTGCGCATCAACGACCTCTATGCGCAGGCCATCCGCGGCCAGCGCAACGGCTCGGGCGCCGGCCTGTCGGCACGGCTGCAGGAGGCGCGCTGGTTCATGAAGAACATCCTGCAGCGCTTCGACACCATCCTGCGCGTCAGCCAGGCCATCGTCGAGCGCCAGAAGGGCTTCTTCACGCATGGCGAGATCGCGATGAAGCCGCTGGTGCTGCGCGAGATCGCCGACGAGCTGGGCCTGCATGAGTCGACCATCTCGCGCGTGACCACGGCCAAGTACATGAACACGCCGTACGGCACCTTCGAGCTGAAGTACTTCTTCGGCTCCTCGCTCAACACCGAAGCCGGCGGCAATGCCTCGAGCACCGCGGTGCGCGCCTTGATCAAGCAGCTGGTGGGCTCGGAAGACCCGGCCAAGCCGCTGTCGGACAACCAGCTCTCGGACATGCTGGCCGAGCAGGGCATCCAGGTCGCGCGGCGCACGGTGGCGAAGTACCGCGAGGCGCTGAAGATCGCGCCGGCCAACCTGCGCAAGGCGCTGTAGCCCGATGCCCGCCCTGTTCCTGCCCTGCGCCGGTGGCGTCGAAGCCCTGCTGGCCGACGAATGCCAGCGCGTGCTGGGCCGCCCGCACGGCGTGGAGGCCGCGCGCGGCGGCGCCATCGTGCACGGCGACGCGCTCGACGCGATGCGCCTGAACCTGCACAGCCGGCTCGCGCAGCGCGTGCTGTGGCCGCTGGCGCATGCCGGCTACCGCAACGAGCACGACCTGTACGACATCGCGCGCCGCATCGACTGGCGCGAATGGATCACGCCGCAGCAGACGCTGCGCATCGACACCACCGCGCAGCGCTCGCCGCTGCCGAGCCTGAACTTCGCGACGCTGCGCGTGAAGGACGGCCTGTGCGACCAGTTGCGCGACACCACCGGCGAGCGGCCCAGCGTCGACACCCGCCGGCCCGACCTGCCGCTGGCGCTGCACCTGACCGCCACCCATGCCACGCTGTACGTGGACACCTCGGGCGAGGCGCTGTTCAAGCGCGGCTGGCGCGAAGCCAAGGGCGAGGCGCCGCTGAAGGAAACGCTGGCCGCCGCGATGCTGGCTGCCGCCGGCTGGCAGGGCCGCGCCGAGGACGGCCCGCTGCTCGACCCCTGCTGCGGCGCCGGCACCATCGCGATCGAGGCCGCGCAGATCGCCTGCGGCATCGCGCCCGGGCTGCAGCGCCAATTCGCGTTCGAGAAGATGCTGCCCTTCCGTGCCCACCAGGCCGCCTGGCGCCGCATGAAGGACGAGGCGCGCGCGCATCAGCATGCGCCGGCGGTGCCGGTGTTCGCCGGCGATGTCTCGTTCCGCATGACCGACTTCGCGACGCGCAACGCGGAACGCGCCGGCGTGCGGCAGGCGATCGAGTTCAAGACCGCCGATGCCTTGCAGCGCATGCCGCCAGCCGAGCGCGGCACGCTGATGCTGAATCCGCCCTACGGCGAGCGCATAGACGCCAAAGGACGCGGCAGCCGCGAAAGCTTCGATGAAGGCGGCACGCCGGCTGCTTTCTTCAGCCAGCTGGCCAGCCACTGGAAGCGCCACTACGCCGGCTGGCGCGCCTACGTGCTGAGCCCGGACATGAAGCTGCCGCAGGCGCTGCGGCTGAAGGAAAGCCAGCGCACGCCGCTGTGGAACGGCCCGATCGAATGCCGGCTGTTCCGCTTCGACCTGGTGGCCGGCTCGGCGCGCGAGCCCAAGGCCGCGACCGACAGCTAGGCCGGCAGCGCGGCCTCGCGCTGCTGGCGCAGGGCCAGCCAGCCCAGCGCGGCCGCCAGCAGCGCCAGCGGCAGCAACGCACCCAGGTTCATCGCCCGCCAGCCGCCGGTGGTGACCAGCGCGCCGCTGGCGAACGACGTGAGCGTCATCGTCGCGTAGACGCAGAAGTCCAGCGCGCCCTGCGCCTGGGTCCTTTCCTCGGGACGCCAGGCGCTGGTGGCCAGGCTGGTGCCGCCGATGAACAGGAAGTTCCAGCCCACGCCCAGGGTCAGCAGCGCGCCGAGGAAATGCATCACGTCGTTGCCCTGCAGCGCGAAGACGATGCAGCCCAGGTTCAGCGCCAGGCCCGCGCCCATCACCTTCAGCGCGCCGAAACGCTGCACCAGCCGGCCGGTGAAGAAACTCGGCACGAACATGCCCAGCACATGCCATTCGAGCACCAGCGCGGTGGCGGCAAACGGGTGGCTGCACTGCTGCATCGCGATCGGCGTCGCGGCCATCAGCAGGTTCATGATGCCGTAGCCGATGGCGCAGGCCGCCGTGGCGACGATGAACAGCGGCTGGCGCACGATCTCGCGCAAGGGCCGGCCCGCGGCGGCCTGGCCCTGGCCGGGCAGCGTGGGGAAGCGGATGCACGACATCAACGCCAGGCTCAGCAGGCCCACGCCGCACAGCACCAGGTAGGCACCGGCGAAAGGCTGCGGCAGCAGCGCCCGGCTCCACTGCGCCAGGTTGGGCCCGACCACCGCGCCGAGGATGCCCCCGGCCAGCACCCACGAAATGGCGCGCTCCTTGTAGTCCGGCGCCACCAGCTCGACCGACGCGAAGCGGTACAGCGAGCCGTTGGCGTTGTAATAACCCGCAATGACGGTGGCCGCGACGAGCAGCGCGAAGTTGCGGCTGATCGCCGCCCAGGCGCAGACCGCGGCGCTGGCGATGGCCACCAGCAGCCCGATCTGGAAGGTGCGGCGGCGGCCGAAGCGGCGCTGGTGCCGCGCCACCAGCCCGGTGGCCAGCGCGCCGCCGGCCACGTAGCCGGTGATGGGCAGCGTCGCCATCCAGCCCACCGGCGCCAGCGCCAGCCCGACCAGCCCGTTCACCGCGATGAAGGTCACGTTGTTGACCATCAGCAGGCCCTGGCACAGCACCAGCAATGCGAGGCGGGGGTTCATGTCATCGCCGCCCGGCCGCCCGAAGGCGATGAGGCGCCCCCTCGGGGGGCAGCGAACGCAGTGAGCGTGGGGGTCCGTTTCATGCCAGGGCTCCGATGCAGGCCAGCGCGGCCAGGGGTGCGGTGTCGGCCCGCAGCACGCGCGGGCCGAGGGACACCGCGACAAAGCCGTGCTGGCCGGCCAGCGCCTGCTCGGCTGGGCTCAGGCCGCCTTCGGGGCCGCTGAGGGTCAGCACCTGCGATGCAGCCGGCAGCGACGCCAGGCGCAGCAGCGGGACGGCCGCGGGGTCCAGGCTCAGCAGCAGGCGGGTCTCGTCCTGCACGGGCATCGGCAAGCCGGCCAGCCATTCGCGCAGTGGCAGCGGCGCGGCGATGGCCGGCACGCGGTTGCGTCCGCTCTGCTCGCAGGCCGCGGCGGCCACCGCCTGCCAATGCGCGGCCTTGCGTTCAGCGCGCTCGCCGGCCACGCGCAGCACCGAGCGTTCGCACACCAGCGGCTGGATCGCCGCCACGCCGAGCTCGCTGGCCTTCTCGATCAGCGTGTCCATGCGCTCGTTGGCCGGCATGCCCAGGGCCAGGGTCACCGCGCGCGGCAGCTCGCATTCGATGTCCTCGGGTGCCAGCACGCGCACCTGCACCTCGCGACGGCCCATCTGCAGCACTTCGGCCGACCATTGGCCGCCGGTGCCGTCGAACAGGATCAGCGGAGCCCCGGCCTGCAGGCGCAGCACCTGCACATGGCGCGCGGCATTGGCGGGGAGATCGACAACCAGCCCCGCCCGCAGCGGGGGCTCGACACAGAAACGCGGTGGCATGGACGGGCAGTGTGCCCGAAGCCCTGAAGCCCGGCCGGCGCGTGGCGCTGCTCAGGCCTCGGCCGGCGTCGCGCTGCAGAGCTGCTGCGCGACGCGCCGTGCCGCTTCGACGCCCTGGGCCGCCAGCACGTCGTCGACGAAGCGCAGCGCCAGCGCGCGGATCTCTTCGGGGCCGTTGCACTTCTCGACATCGAGCACCATGCGGTAGCCCTTGATCAGGCCCAGCAGCGGCCGCGCCTGCGCGGTCATCGTGTCGTAGAGGTGGCGGTAGCTCACCGACTGCAAGCGTTCGGCCAGCGGCAGCGCGGCGGCCGGGTCGACCGGCGGCTGCGACGGCAGACCGGCATCGGCCGCCGCATCGGCTGCGGTGCCGAGTGCCGCGCCCGGCGCGGCCTGGGCCCCGGCGCCGGCAACGGCCGAGGCCACCGCGGAGGCCACGGCCGCGGTGCGCGCCGGCGTGGCGGCGGCGGCCGAGGCCACGGGTTCGATCATGCCGGCATCGATCAGCTGCTGCAGGTCGGCCGGCGTGCTGCCGTTGACGAGCCGCACCCACTCTTCGCCAGGCTTCTGGCCATCGAGGATCAGCAACAGGTTGCGCGCCGGGCGTGACAGGGTCTGCGCCCTGTCGCGGATGGCCTGTCGACCGGTTTCGGTTTTGACGTAGCGCGTGGTCATGCTGCTGGGGCCGTGCGACGGACGCGGGGCGCTGGGTCAGCGCCTGGCGTCGCGCAGCTCGCGGCGAAGGATCTTGCCTACCGGAGTTTTCGGCAGTTCGGTGCGGAACTCAACCACCTTGGGCCGCTTGTAACCCGTGAGGTTTGCCTCGCAATAGGCGCGCACGTCGGCCTCGGTCAGCGCCGGATCCTTCTTGACCAGCACCACCTTCACCGCCTCGCCGGCCTTTTCGTCCGGGATGCCGACCGCTGCGCATTCGAGCACGCCCGGCATCGCGCTGAGCACATCCTCGATCTCGTTCGGGTACACGTTGAAGCCCGAGACCAGGATCATGTCCTTCTTGCGGTCCACGATGCGGAAGTAGCCGCGCTCGTCCACCGTGCCGATGTCGCCGGTGCGGAAGTAGCCGTCGGCGGTCATCACCTTGGCGGTCTCGTCGGGGCGCTGCCAGTAGCCGGCCATGACCTGCGGGCCGCGGATGGCGATCTCGCCGGGCGAGCCCATCGGCACTTCCTTGCCGTCGTCGTCCAGCAGCGCCAGCTCGGTGGAGGGCATCGGCAGGCCGATGGTGCCGCTGTACGCGGTGGCGTCCACCGGGTTGCAGGTGGCCGAGGGGCTGGTCTCGGACAGGCCATAGCCTTCGCAGATAGGGCAGCCGGTCTTCTCCAGCCACAGCCGCGCGGTGCCCTGCGTGACGGCCATGCCGCCACCGACCGAGATCTTCAGGTGGCTCCAGTCGACCTTGTCGAAATCGGGGTGGTTGACCAGCGCGTTGAACAGCGTGTTCACCGCCGGGAAGCTGTGGAAGGGCTGGGCCGCGAGTTCCTTCAGCACCGAGGGGATGTCGCGCGGGTTGGCGATCAGCAGGTTGCAACCGCCCATGCGCAGCCCCAGCATCATGTTCGTGTTGAAGCCGAAGATGTGGTACAGCGGCAGCGCGCAGACGGTGACGATCTGCTCGCCCGAGGGAATCTTCTTCAGCGCCGGCTGGTACCAGGCCTCGGCCTGCAGGACGTTGGCCACGAGGTTGCGATGCAGCAGCACAGCGCCCTTGCTGACGCCGGTGGTGCCGCCGGTGTACTGCAGCACCGCGATGTCGTCCGGGCCCACCTTCGGCGCGGTGTAGCGCATGCCGCGGCCGCGGCTCACCGCGTCGTTGAAGCGCGTGGCGCCGGGCAGCGAGAACGCCGGCACCATCTTCTTCACGCGGCGCACGACGTGGTTGACCAGCATGCCCTTGAAGAAGCCGAGCATGTCGCCCATCGCCGCGACGATGACCTGCTTGGTCGGCACGCTGTCGATCACCTGCTGCAGCGTGCCGGCGAAGTTCTCGAGGATCAGAATCGCCTTCGCGCCGGAGTCCTTCAGCTGGTGCTCCAGCTCGCGCGGCGTGTACAGCGGGTTGACGTTCACCACCACATAGCCGGCGCGCAGGATGGCCGCTACCGCCACCGGGTATTGCGGCACGTTGGGCATCATCACCGCGACCCGGTCGCCGCGCTCGAGCCCGCTGCCCTGCAGCCACGCGGCCAGCGCACGCGAAGTTTCATCGACCTCGCCAAAGCTCAGCGAGCGACCCATGAACTTGTAGGCCGTGGCCTCGCGGTACTTGCGGAAGCTCTCGTCCAGCAGCGCCACCAGCGAGGGGTAGACATCGGTCTTCACCTCGGCCGGCACGCCGGCGGGATACTGCTTCAGCCAGATTTTCTCCATCAATCGCTCCGTTCCTGGGGGCGGATTCTGACCGAGGGCTGACAGCGGGACGATCAGGGCATTCGATAGCCGGCGACCTCCGCGGCGCGCAGGGCGATTCCTACAATCGCGACGAACCTCCGCCGCCGATGACCGACGCCCTCGACACCGCTGGCCGCAGCACACCCGCCCCGGCACGCGCACGCTGGCAGCTGCGCCTGCTGGGCGACGTGGCCTTGCGCGAGGCCGCGCAAGCACCGGTGCGCCTGCCCAGCCGTGCCGCCGCGGCCTTGCTGGCACGCCTGGGCCTGGCCCCGCAGCGGGCCCACGCACGCGAGGAACTGATCGAGCTGCTGTGGCCAGGGGTCGCCCTCGATGTCGGCCGCAACCGGCTGCGGCAGGTCTTGTCGACGCTCAAGAGCCTGCTCGAGCACCCCGGCCAGGCCGGCGCGCCAGTGCTGCAGGCCGACCGCCAGGCGCTGCGGCTCACGCCCGATGCGCTGCACTGCGACGTGCCGGCCTTCGAGGCCGCGCTGCGCCAGGGTCGCTGGGCCGAGGCGCGTGCGCTGTACCGTGGCGAGCTGATGCCGGGCTTCTTCGACGAATGGATCGTCGACGAGCGCACGCGGCTGGCCGCGCTGGCCGATCGCCTCGACGAGCGGCTCGCGGCGGGCCCGGGCCTGGTGGCCGCGCTGCCATCCACCACGCCCTCCACCACGCCGACCCCACCGCTGCCCGAACCCCTGCCGACGTCGCCGCAGGCCGCCGCGGAAGCCCCCGGCAGCCGCCACCTGCCGCGCTACCTGACGCCCCTGCACGGCGCCGACGAGGTCGGGGCCCGCCTGCGCGCGGAGCTGCTGCAGCACCGCCTGGTCACCGTGCTCGGCCCCGGCGGCCACGGCAAGACCCGGCTGGCGGTGGAAGTGGCGCGCACGCTGGCCGAGGGCGGGGCCTGGCCCGCGCCGGCGCAGGCCGAGGGCTTCGACTACGTCGCCTTCGTGCCGCTGGTGGGCTGCACCAGCCGCGAGGCGATGCTCGATGCGATGCTGCTGGCGCTGCAGCAGGAGGGCCGCTCCGGTGAGCCGTTAGAGCGCCTGGCCACGCTGCTCACGGGCCGCCGTGCGCTGCTGCTGCTGGACAACGCCGAGCAGCTGGCCGACAGCGCCGCCCCGGTGGTGGCCGCGCTGCTCGAACGCCACGCCGGGCTGCGCCTGCTGGTGACCTCGCGCCGCGTGCTGGGCGTCGATGGCGAACGCGAGTTCGTGCTGCCGCCACTGCCGCTGCCCGGCCCCGACAGCAGCGAGGCCGAGGCGGCGCTGAACCCGGCGGTGGCGCTGTTCGTCGACCGCGCCCGGGCCGCGCGGGCCGACTTCCACCTCAGCAGCCGCAACCGCGAGGCCGTGATCGCGCTGGTGCGCCGGCTCGAAGGCATGCCGCTGGCCATCGAGCTCGCGGCCAGCCGCGTGCGCAGCCTGCCGCCGGCGCAGCTGCTGGCACAGATCGAGGCCGCCGGCAGCGGCCCGCAGCTGGACGCGCTGATGCTGCTGTCGCGCAGCGGCCCGCGCGGCGGCAGCGACCCGCGCCATGCCTCGATGCTGTCGGTGGTGCAGTGGAGCTGGCAGCTGCTGTCGCCCGCGGCGCAGGCGCTGCTCGGGCGGCTGTCGGTGTTCGCCGGCGGCTTCACGCTCGACGCAGCCGAAGCCGTGTGCCGCGACGCCGGCGACGCGCCGGTGGCCCTGGCGCTGGACGAGCTGGTCGCGCAATCGATGCTGCGCAGCGTGGCGGGACCGGACAGCGCACAGGCCCGCTACGAGCCCTTCGAGCTGATCCGCCTGTTCGCCGCGGCGATGCTGCCGGCAGCCGACGCCGCCCCGCGCCGCGCGCGCCACCGGGACTGGGTCATCGCGTGGGCCCGCAACCTGGCCCTCGATGCCCCGCTGGCCGCGCTGCGCGACGAACTCGCCAACCTCGGCGCCGCACTGGCCAGCGCACGCGCCGACGGCGCGGCCGACGATGCCGCCGCGCTGGCCGGGGCGCTCACGGGCCCGCTGGTCGACCTGGCGCTGCCACCAGGCGCCCTGCGCGCCCTGGCCGAGAGCGCGGCGCTGATGAGCCAGGCCGAGGCGCGCGCGGTGACGCGGGCCTACCTGGCGCGCGCGCTGTTCCGCGGCGGCGATCCGCAGCGCGCCGCGGTGCAGGCCGACCAGGCCTGGGCCGAGCTGCCGCCGGCCGGCCTGCCGCGCGCGCAGGTGCTGGCGCGGCTGGCCCACGTGCGCTGGCGGCTGCAGCGCGACGCCGCGGCCGACGACTGGCTGGTCGAGGCGCTGGCGCTGGCCGAAGCCGCGCTGGCGGCAGCCAGCAGCCCGGCGCAGCGCGCGGCCACGCAGTCGCTGCAGGCCAGCATCCTGGCCACGCGCGGCGCCATTGCCCGCACGCGCGACGCGGCAGCCGCCATCGCGCTGCAGCGCCGCTCGCTGGCCCTGTGGACGGCCGCCGGCGACGTGCACGGCATGAACACCGGCCGCGTCAATCTGGCGATAGCACTGGCGGCCAGCACGGTCGGCTGCGACGAGGCGCTGGCGCTGCTGGACGAGGCCATCGCCAGCACCCGCGGCCACGGCGACTGGCAGCAGGCCGGCCAGGCGCTCAACGCCCGCGGCGAAGCGCTGTGCCGGCTGCGCCGCTGGCCCGAGGCCGCGCAGGCCTACCGCGACTGCATCCGCATCGCCTACGCGCTGCCCGACCCCCTGCTGCTGACCTACGGCCTGTGGAACCTGCCGCGCGCGCTGGCCCACCTGCGCCAGCCCGAGGCGGCGACGCGGCTGATGGCCTTCGCCGAGACCCAGGCGCTGCTGTACTGGGGCCGGCTCGGCCGCGGCGACCGCCACGACCTGCGCCGGCTGCAGCGCCTGTGCCAACATCCAAAAGACGCGGCACTGGTCGCGCAGGCCCGGCGTGAGGGCGCGACGCTGAAGCTCGGCGAGGCGGTGCGGCTGGCGCTGGACGATCGCGCCGGCTGACGCGCCCCCTCGATCGGGGGGGTTCCGGCGCCGCAGCGCTAACGCGCACCTAACGGTCGTCTAACGGCCGCTGGCGACAGTGCAGCCATCGACACAGCGATGCCGTCGTTGGACAGCAGAAAGGCCCGCCATGCACACCACCGCCCTCCACGCCCCGGAGTTCCAGGACACCGCCGCCGGCGTCACCCGGCCGATGCCGGCGCCCGGGCTCGACGACGACGACGAGGCCACCAGCAGCTGGACTCGCGAGCAGTCGTTCAGCACCCAGCTGAGCTTCGCGCTGCAGCGGCCGGAAGGCGCCGGGCGCGCAGCCGCGCCGCTGCCCGCGCCGGCCGGCCTCGGCCAGGCCGAGCGCATCGCCGGCACCTACACCGTCAGCTACAACGCCGCCAGCGGGCTGCTGGCGCTGTCAGGCATCCTGAACGTCGACGGCAGCACCTACTTCATCGACGACCAGCTGATGATCGACCAGGCCTCCAGCTACGACAGCTTCGTGCAGGGCGACCGGCTGGTAGCCTGGTCGGTCTCCGGCCTGCCCGAGCAGGGCCCGGGGCTCAAGCTGCTGGCCGGGCTGGCGGTGATGGCCCACCTGGGGCTGAAGCCGCAGCGGGGCTGAAACGTCCGGCAGAGCGCTCGAGCGTGCAACGCCTTCACCACATCGGCAGCGATATGGCCAACGAGGCGCTCGGTCCTAGGCGGGTTGGGCGCAACCGCGGCACCAATGATCAGGAACGGAGCATTGCCAGATCAGGCGCCCAGGTAGGGTAGGCCGGTGTCGTGCAGACCAGCCAATCCGATGTTGTTGGCATTCAGATCCAACAGTGCGGCCATCTGGGCCAGCGACACGGCATCGTAGGCTCCTCGTAGGAGTTCACCGGTCCAATAGCTCTGCTCGGAAGCATCTGCCGACCGGCCAAGCACATTGCGATAGAGCAGATTCACCTCGGCCGCTGGTGCGTATCCCGGACCCAATGCCGACTCCAGCGCCATCTGCATCAGCCGGTCGCTTGACATGCCTGCATCCAGCAGGTCCAGCCCAATGCCGACATAGCTCTTGTTGGCGACGGCCTCCTTGCCAAAGACCGCGCCAAGATAGCGCGCCACGGTACCGGCAGAACCATCGATGTCGTACGCGATCGATACGTCGCTGAACTTCACTCGCTCGATCTGTTCCAGATAGTCACTGCCATCGCGAACGGAAGCGACCGTGGCAGCACGCGCACTCACTTGATACTCCGAACGTGGGCCGGTGTACACCACGGTGTCGATGTCGGCCCCGCCCACGAGCCTGTCGGTACCGCCCCCTCCTTGCAACCGGTCACGCCCACCCAGACCATCGATTACCTCGCCGGCACTCGTGCCGATGAGCACGTCGGGTCCATCGGTGCCTCGGATCCACTCAGGGCCGTTCAATACCCGAATCGTCCACGATTGAGAGTCGCTGCCGCCGTGACCATCGCTCACCGCGACGATCACCTCGTAGTCGTTGTCCTTGTTCGCATCGCCCGGCGCTTCAAAGTCCGGCGCCCGTGCGAACGAAAGGCGACCAGTGGCCGCATCGACACGAAACAGAGCTCGATCCGCCCCGCCCGTGATCGAGAACGAAAGCGGGTCGCCGTCATTGTCTTTGGCGACCAAGGTGGTGACGTCCAGCGCGTCCTCGGTGATGGCCGTCGAAGGATTCTCCTGCCCGGCGAAACTCGTGATGAACGGCGGTGTGTTGGCGCCGGCTCCGGCACCGAAGCGCGTATCAAGACTGCCATCGGCATTCAGTCGAACCAAGGCGAAGTCAGTGAAGGATCCCAACTCTGCGGCGCATCCAGCCAGGAGGATCTTTCCGTTGTCGAGGACAGTGATCGCGGAAATCGAGTCGGTGGAGCCCTGAAAATCGATTGTCAGCTTGCCATCGCCCGAAAAGGTGGTGTCCAGCGAACCATTGGGCAGGTAGCGGGCGATTGCCATGTTTTCGCTCTTGGCATCCCTGCTCACACCGCCCACCACAATCTTGCCGTCGGATTGAATCGCGACGCAAGTTGCCTGATCCAAGCCCCCACCGAAATCCGTGGTCAGTTTGCCGTCCCCCGAGAAACTCGCATCAGGGCTGCCATCGCGATTGAAACGACAGACGGCGAAATCACTGCCGGCATTGGCCGGGCCACCAGACCCCACGACAAGGATCTTCCCGTCGGGCTGAATCGCGACGGAATAGCCAGTACCTGTGGAGTAGTCACCCCCAAAGGCAATTAAGGCCAAGCCATCGTCGGAAAAGCTGCTGTCTGGCGTGCCATCCGCATTGAGTCTCGCAACCAGGAGGTCTCGACGGTTCGACAAATCCACCCCACCGACGACGACGATCTTGCCGTCTGGTAGCAGCGTCACGTCGTTGGCAAAGGCGTAGTTCGACCCTGCGGCGTCAATCCGTTGACGACCACCAGAGCCAAAGCTTGTATCGAATCGAAAGTCCGGTCCCACTCGACTGACTTCGATCTGAGACTGTCCGGTCGGATGGACGTCTCCGACAATGACAAGTCCCCCGTCGGGGCTGGCAACCACTGCTTCGACTTGTGTATCGCTCTTTCCATCGTCCAACGAAGCCATGCCATCAGCAGATAAGGCTGGATTCAGAACGCCGCTGGCGGTGTACTGAGCTGCCACCAGGTACGTTCGCCCATTCTGGTTGGGCAGGCCCACGTGGTACTCCGAACCCGTTACGAGAAATCCGCCGTCGCTCAGCAGGTGGACACTTTCGCCCATGGAGGACGAACCGCCGAAGTTTGTGGTCAGGGCGCCGTCTCCGGAGAAGCTCGTGTCCGGCAAACCGTCGGCGGTGTAGCAAGCGACAGCCGCCACATTGTTTTTGGACACATAGGCAGTTCCGACTGCAACGATGCGGCCATCGCTTAAGGTCAATATCTCTGAAATCCCTCCGCTGGCCCCGTCAACGGCGGTGAGGACCATGCCGGGGAAGAACTTCGTCGTGGAGTCAGTCATGGAGGCGTTGTCGTCTGCATGGGACGACGCACGGAAGCGAAAGAGCGCGGGATCCTAGCAACGGCGCCGACATCGCCATCGCGGATACGGCACAGCCATCGCAAAATTGCCAATGCGCCCCCCCATTGCGGGGGTTTCGCCCCGCCGACCTGCCGACCAAGGTGTGCCGACTCGCCAACGCCGGGGCTGATTCAGGGCCAGACAGCCAGCCGAGTAGCCCTTGCTGCCGTGCACGAAGTGCCACGAGAACACCGGCAAGGCCGCGACGCCCTGTACGTGATCGAGCGCCGCGCAAGGCTCGCCGGAGGTCGACCTCACGGTGCCGCCTGATGCGGCAAACGCTGACGAGAACGACTTGGCCGCTCAGCCCCGCAACGCCGCCAGCACCTCGTCGAGCATCTTCTTCGCGTCGCCGAACAGCATGCGGTTGTTGTCCTTGTAGAACAACGGGTTGTCCACCCCCGCGTAGCCGGAGGCCATGCTGCGCTTCATCACGATCGAGGTCTTGGCCTTCCACACCTCGAGCACCGGCATGCCGGCAATCGGACTGCCGGGGTCGTCCTGCGCGGCCGGGTTCACGATGTCGTTGGCGCCGATGACCATCGAGACGTCCGTGTCCGGGAAGTCCTCGTTGATCTCGTCCATCTCCATCACGATGTCGTAGGGCACCTTGGCCTCGGCCAGCAGCACGTTCATGTGGCCGGGCATGCGGCCGGCCACCGGGTGGATGCCGAAGCGCACGTTGACGCCCTTCTCGCGCAGCAGCTTGGTGATCTCGAACACCGTGTGCTGGGCCTGCGCCACCGCCATGCCGTAGCCGGGCACGATGATCACGTTCTTGGCTTCGCGCAGCATCTCGGCGGTTTCCACCGCGCTGACCGGCGTCACCTCGCCCTGCGGCTCGGCCGCGGCACCGCCGCCCGCGGCCGGAGCCGGTGCACCGCCGCCGAAGCCGCCGGCGATCACGCTGATGAAGTTGCGGTTCATCGCGCGGCACATGATGTAGGAGAGGATCGCGCCCGACGAACCGACGAGCGCGCCGACGACGATCAGCAGGTCGTTGCTCAGCATGAAGCCGGTGGCCGCGGCGGCCCAGCCGGAGTAGCTGTTGAGCATCGACACCACCACCGGCATGTCGGCGCCGCCGATGGCCATCACCATGTGCACGCCGAACAGCAGCGCGATCACGGTCATCACGATCAGCGGGGTCATGCCGTCCTGCATGTCGTGCGCGTTGAGGAACGCGCGGCCGAACCAGATCACGACCAGCAGCCCCGTCAGGTTGAGCCAGTGGCGCGCCGGCAGCAGCAGCGGCTTGCCGCCGATGCGGCCCGAGAGCTTGCCGAACGCGATGATCGAGCCCGAGAAGGTGACCGCGCCGATCAGGATGCCGACGTAGATCTCGACCTCGTGGATGGCCTTCTCGGCGCCGCTGAACTGCACCGAGGTGTCGACGTAGCTGGCAAAGCCCACCAGGCAGGCCGCCAGGCCCACCAGGCTGTGCATCAGCGCGACGAGCTCGGGCATCTGCGTCATCTGCACCTTCTTCGCCGCGATGACGCCGACGGCGCCGCCGACGGCCAGCGCGCCGATGATCCACGGGATGCCCGCCGGCGTGACGCGCGGCCCCAGCACGGTGGCCAGCACCGCGATGGTCATGCCGATCATGCCGAACAGGTTGCCGCGGCGCGCGGTCTCGGGGTTCGAGAGTCCGCCCAGGCTGAGGATGAAGAGGATGGTCGCGCCGATGTAGGCGACGGTGGCCAGGCTTGCGGTCATGTCCGTGTCCTTGTTGTTGTTCTCACTTGCGGAACATCGCCAGCATGCGCCGGGTGACCGCGAAGCCGCCGAACATGTTGACCGCCGTCAGCACCAGCGCGACGACGGCCAGCCCGAGGATCAGGCTGTTGGGCCGGTTGGCCGCGCCCGAGGCATCCAGTGGCGGCGCCACCTGCACCAGCGCGCCGATCGCGATGATCGAGGAGATCGCGTTGGTCACGCTCATCAGCGGCGTGTGCAGCGAAGGCGTGACGTTCCACACCACCATGTAGCCGACGAAGCAGGCCAGCACGAACACCGTGAAGTGCGACAGGAAGGTGGCCGGCGCGTACAGGCCCACCAGCAGGAACAGCACCGCGCCAATGCCGAACACCGTGGCCAGCGACTGCGCCGACATCGGCTCGCCGGCGCCATGGCCGTGGCCCTTGGGCGCCGGGGCGGCCACCGCCTTGGGCTTGGGCGGCGCGGCCGGCAGCTTGGGCGGCGGCGCGGGCCAGGTGACCGCGCCGTCCTTGATGACGGTGAGGCCGCGGATCGCGTCGTCGTCGAAGTTGACGTTGACCGTGCCGTCCTTGGTCTTGCACAGCTCCTCGGTCACGCGCAGCAGGTTGGTCGAGTACAGCGTCGACGACTGCTTGGCCAGCCGGCTCACCAGGTCGGTGTAGCCGATGATGGTGACGCCGTGGCGCACCACCGCCTCGCCGGGCACGGTGAGTTCGCAGTTGCCGCCCTGCTCGCCGGCCATGTCGACGATCACGCTGCCGGGCTTCATGCTCTGCACCATCTCGGCGGTGATCAGCTTGGGCGCGGGCTTGCCCGGGATCAGCGCGGTGGTGATGATGATGTCGGCGTCCTTGGCCTGCTGCGCGTACATGGCGCGCTGCGCGGCCTGGAAGCCTTCGCTCATCACCTTGGCGTAGCCGCCGCCGCCCGAGCCTTCTTCCTCGTAGTCGACCTTGACGAACTCGCCGCCGAGCGACACCACCTGGTCGGCCACCTCGGCGCGGGTGTCGTTGGCGCGCACGATGGCGCCCAGGTTGGCCGCGGTGCCGATGGCCGCGAGGCCGGCCACGCCGGCGCCCGCGATGAACACCTTGGCCGGCGGGATCTTGCCGGCGGCGGTGATCTGGCCGTTGAAGAAGCGGCCGAAGGCATTGGCTGCCTCGATGACCGCGCGGTAGCCGCTGATGCCGGCCATCGAGGTCAGCGCGTCCATCTTCTGCGCACGCGACAGCTGGCGCGGCAGCGCGTCGATGGCCAGCACGGTGGCCTTCTTCGCAGCCAGCTGCTGCATCAGCTCGGGGTTCTGCGCCGGCCAGATGAAGCTCAGCAGCATGCCGCCTTCGCGCATCAGCGCCACTTCGTCGGCGCTGGGCGCCCGCACCTTGAAGACGATGTCCGCGGCGGCCCACAGCGCTGCGGCATTCGGCAGCACCTCGGCGCCGGCGGCGCGGTAGCTCTCGTCATCGAAGTTCGCGGCATCGCCGGCACCGCTTTCGACGGCGACCGAGAAGCCCAGCTTGATCAGCTTCTGCACCACGTCGGGCACGGTGGCGACGCGTTTTTCGCCCGCGGCCGTTTCCCTCGGAACGCCGATACGCAATGCCATGACTGCAACTCCTCTTGTGATTCGTGCCGGCCCCGCGCGCGGAGGGCCGATTCCTTGCAGAAAGCTTACCCGAGTTCCCCGGTGATCCACCGATAACATCGGCGAATGACCCCCGAACGTTGGAAACCTGCAGTCACTGTCGCCGCGGTGATCAGCGACGGCCCGCGCTACCTGCTAGTGCAGGAGCACACGCCCGAGGGCCTGCGCCTCAACAACCCGGCCGGCCACCTGGAGCCCGGCGAATCGCCCTTCGACGCGGTGATCCGCGAGGCGCTCGAGGAAACCGCGCGCCGCTTCGTGCCCGAGGCGCTGCTGGGCCTGTACCTCACCCGCTTCCAGCGCCCGGCCACCGGCGAGGACGTGACCTACCTGCGCATCGCCTACCGCGGCACGGTGGACGCGCCGCTGCCCGGGCGCGCGCTGGACGAGGGCATCGTCGGCACGCTGTGGCTCAGCGTCGACGAGATCCGCGCGCGGCAGGCCGAGCACCGCAGCCCGCTGGTGATGCGCTGCATAGACGACCATGCCGCCGGCCAGCGCTACCCGCTGGAGCTGATCCAGGCGGATGCCGCGCTGCAGCACCCCTGGACACTGGCCTGAGCCCGCCCCGGCTCACTCGGGTTCGATCTTCGCGTCCTTCACCACCTTGCCCCAGCGCGGGGCTTCGGCCTTGATCAGCGCGGCGAACTGCTCGGGCGTGCCGCCGGCGATCTCGTTGCCCTGGGCCTGCATCGACGCGCGCAGTTCGGGATCCAGCAGCGCCTTGTTGCCGGCCGCATTGAGGATCTTCACCACCTCGGCCGGCAGGCCCTTCGGCCCGATGATGCCCTGCCAGTTCAGCACCTCGACGGCGGGGAAGCCGGCCTCGGCCATCGTCGGCACGTCGGGCAGCAGCGGCGAGCGGGTCTTGCTGGTGATGGCCAGCGCGCGCATGCGGCCGCCCTTGATCGACGGCATCGCCGCATACATCTGCTCGAACATCATGTCCACCTGCCCGCCCATCAGGTCGGTGGCCGCCGCGCCGCCGCTCTTGTACGGGGCGTGGATCAGGTCGATGCCGGCCGTGCTCTCGAGCAGCGCGCCGCTCAGGTGGTGCGTGCCGCCGATGCCGCCCGAGGCATAGCTCAGGCTGCCGGGCTTGGCCTTGGCCGCGGCCACGATCTCCTTCACCGACTTGAACGGCGAGTCGACCTTCACCGTCAGCACCAGCGGGCCGCGCTCGACCAGCATGATCGGCACCAGGTCGTTCAGGGGGTCGAACGGCAGCTTCTTGAACAGCGCGTGGTTCACCGCCAGCGGCGCGAAATTGCCCATGCCGATGGTGTAGCCGTCGGGCTTGGCCTTGGCGATCGCGTCGGTGCCGATGTTGCCGCCGCCGCCGGCCTTGTTCTCGACGATCACGTTCTGGCCCAGGCTCACCTGCATCAGCCGCGCCAGCTGGCGCGAGCGGTTGTCGGCGCCGCCGCCCGCGGCATACGGGCAGATCCAGGTGATCAGCTTGCTGGGGTACTTGTCCTGCGCCAGGGCAAGCTGCGGCAGCAGGCCGGCGCCCGCGGCGGCCGACAACAGGGAACGACGCTTCATGGCTGGAATCCCGGAGTTTTTCCGGGCCTTATTAGAAGCGGGTTCGGGCAACCGCCGCGTCGGGATAATCGCCACCATGTCCCGAACGCCTGCGCAACGTGTCGTCGTCGGCCTGTCCGGCGGTGTCGACTCGGCCGTCACCGCCTGGCTGCTCAAGCAGCAGGGGCACGAGGTCGTCGGCATCTTCATGAAGAACTGGGAAGACGACGACGACAGCGAATACTGCTCGTCGAACATCGACTTCGTCGACGCCGCCGCGGTGGCCGACGTGATCGGCATCCCGATCGAGCATGTGAACTTCGCGGCCGAGTACAAGGACCGCGTGTTCGCCGAGTTCCTGCGCGAATACCAGGCCGGCCGCACGCCCAACCCGGACGTGCTGTGCAATGCCGAGATCAAGTTCAAGGCCTTCCTCGACCACGCGATGCGGCTGGGCGCCGAGTGCATCGCCACCGGCCACTACGCCCGCGTGCGCTGGCACGAGGGGCTGCGCCAGCACCAGCTGCTCAAGGGCCTGGACCCGGCCAAGGACCAGAGCTACTTCCTGCACCGGCTGACGCAGGCGCAGCTGGCGAAGACGCTGTTCCCTGTGGGCGAGCTGAAGAAGACCGAGGTGCGCCGCATCGCCGCCGAGGCCGGGCTGCCGAACGCGAAGAAGAAGGACTCCACCGGCATCTGCTTCATCGGCGAGCGGCCGTTCCGCGAGTTCCTCAACCGCTACCTGAGCCATGCGCCGGGCCCGATCGAGGACGAGCGCGGCCGCGTGCTGGGTCGGCACGTGGGCCTGAGCTTCTACACGCTGGGCCAGCGCCAGGGGCTGGGCATCGGCGGCGTGAAAGACAAGGGCGCGCCGCGCGGCGGCGGTGAACACGCGCCGTGGTTCGTCGCCCGCAAGGACCTGGCGCGCAATGCGCTGCTCGTGGTGCAGGGGCATGATCATCCGTGGCTGCAATCGGCTACGCTCACGGCCGACACGACCAGCTGGGTCGCCGGCCATGCGCCGGCGCCGGGTGCCTATGCCGCCAAGACGCGCTACCGCCAGGCCGATGCCGCCTGCCGCTACGAAGATGCCCCCGGCGCCGCCGGCTTCGTGCTGCGCTTCGACGAGCCGCAGTGGGCCGTCACGCCCGGGCAGTCGGCCGTGGTCTACGACGGCGAGGTCTGCCTGGGCGGCGGCCTCATTGCCGGCGCGGCCTGAGCGGCCCGCGCGACGCCGGGCGGCGGCGCTGCTGCTGGCCACCGCGCTGGGCGGCTGCGCCGTCTGGATGGAGGACGAACCGCCAGCGAACCCGCTGCCGCAGATGCTGCTGGGCCTGACGGCCGGCGGCGACCTGGTGCGCTTTGCCGCGCATCAACCGCAGCAGCTGCTCGAGCGCAAGCCGGTGATCGGCCTGCAGCCCGGCGAGCAGTTGCTGGGCCTGGACTACCGCGTCTCGCGCGGCGTGCTGTACACCTTCTCGTCGCGCGGCCAGCTCTACACGCTCGATCCGGCCAGCGGCCAGCTCGCGGCCGTGGGCGGACCGGTCGCGCTGCCGCTGGTTGGCCAGCAGTTCGGCGTGGATGTGAATCCGGTGGCCGACCGTGTCCGTATCGTCAGCGACCGAGGGCAGAACCTGCGGCTGCATCCCGACAGCGGCGAGATGATCGACGGCGACCCCCTGCGCGCAGGCGCACAACCCGACCCCGACCTGCAGTTCGCGCCCGGCGACGCGAACGCCGGCCGCACGCCGCGCGTGGTGGCCGCGGCCTACACCTACAACAGGCGCGACGACAAGCTCACCACCAACTACGCGATCGACGCCGGCCTGGGCGCGCTGCTCACGCAGGGCACGGCCGAAGGGGTGCAGCCGGCGGTGTCGCCCAACAGCGGACGGCTGTACACCGTCGGCGCCCTGGGCACCGGACCGCTGCAGGACGCCTCGTTCGACATCGCCGACACCGACAACACCGCGCTGGCCGCGCTGCGCAGCGCCGGCCGCACGCGGCTGTACCGCATCGACCTGGCCAGCGGCCAGGCCATCCTGCTCGGCACCATCGGCGGCGGCCAGCCGCTGCAGGGGCTGGCGATCATTCCCTGAGCCTCGACGCCGTGACCATGGCCATCTCTTTCGTGCGTTATCCATCTTGGCCGCGGCAGGCTGCCGCGCTGCTGCTCGCCACCGCGGCGCTGCCGCCGCTGGCGGTCGCCGCGCCGCTGGAGGTCACGGTGACCGACGGCGCCGGCAAGCCGCTGGCCAATGCGGTGGTGTATGCCGAATCGCCACAGGCCCGCGCGGCGGTCAAGCCGGCCACCGGCATCGAGATCGCCCAGCAGGGCAAGCAGTTCGTGCCGCAGGTCAGCATCGTGCCGGTGGGCAGCGCGGTGAATTTTCCTAACCGCGATACGGTGCGTCACCACGTCTACTCGTTCTCGCCGGTCAAGCCCTTCGAGATCAAGCTCTACGTCGGCACGCCGGCCAGCCCGGTGGTGTTCGACAAGCCCGGCATCGCCGTGCTCGGCTGCAACATCCACGACAACATGGTGGCCTGGGTGGTGGTGGTCGACACGCCCTACTACGGCCAGACCGGCGCCGATGGCAAGCTGACGCTGCCGAACCTGCCGCCCGGCAGCTATGCGCTGCACACCTGGCATGCCAGCCTGCCCACCGGCAGCCCGCCGCTGGAACAGCCGCTGACCGTGGGCGCCACGCCGGTGCAGGCCAGCGTGCGGCTGGCCGCGGCCAGGCCCTGAAGCCGGCTCGCCGCGCACGGACACCCCGGCCATGCCGAGCAAGACCCCCTGGTGGCGCTTCGACGCCTGGCGGCTGTCCAGCCGCATGGCGCTGCTGTCGCTGCTGCTGCTGCTGCTGGTGCAGGCCGCCGGCTTCGCGGTCATCGGCACCAGCATCCAGCGCAATGCGCGCGCGCAGCTGGCCGAGCAGCTGGCGGTGGGCGAGCGCATCTGGGGCCGGCTGCTCGACCAGCGCGCGGCCAAGCTGACGCAGGGCGCCACCGTGCTGGCCGCCGACTACGCCTTCCGCGAGGCGGTGGGCACGCACGACAACCCGACCATCGTCTCGGCGCTGGACAACCACGGCGCGCGCATCGACGCCGCGGTGGCCGCCTTCCTCGACACCCAGCAGCGGCTGGTGGCCACCGCGGACGGCAGCGACGTGGCGCTGCAGCCGGTGCTGGCCCTGCTGGCGCCGCGCCTGGCCCAGCGCGGCAGTGCGGTGGCGGCGGTGGGGCAGCGGCCGTTCCAGTTCGTGATGGTCCCGATGAAGGCGCCGCTGCTGGTGGGCTACGTGCTGATGGGCTTTGCGCTCGACGCCTCGCTGGCCGAGGACATGCACGCGGTGAGCGGCCTGGACGCCACGCTGGTGCTGCAGCCCGCGGGTGCCGAGCCCCGCGTGCTGCTGAGCAGCCTGAAGTCGCCGCAGGCGCTGGCCCAGGTGCCCGCCGACGGCGAGCTGCTGATCGACGGCGCGCCGCACCTGGTGCGCAGCATCCCGCTCAGCGGCGACGGGCCGCAGCCCATCGTCGCGCGGCTGTCGGGCTCGCTGGCACGCGCGGTCGCGCCCTACCGCAGCCTGCAGCTGGTGCTGGGCGGGTTGACGCTGCTGGGGCTGCTGCTGTTCGGCCTGGGCAGCATCTGGACGGCGCGCCGCGTGACGCAGCCGCTGCGCTCGCTGGCACGCGCCAGCGAACGCCTGGGCCGCGGCGACTACGACGCGCCGCTGGAACACACGCAGCGCCGCGACGAGATCGGCGAGCTGGCCAAGGCCTTCGACCACATGCGCGTGAACATCGCCGCCCAGCAGGGCGAGATCCGCCTGCTGGCCTACTGGGACCGCCTCACCGGACTGCCGAACCGGGTGCAGTTCCGCGATTCGGTGCGCGCCGCGATCGGCCGCGCGAACTCCGCGCGCGACCACCTGGCGGTGCTGATGCTGGACCTGGACCGCTTCAAGAACGTCAACGACGCGCTGGGGTACGCCAGCGGCGACAGCCTGCTCAAGGGCGTGGCCGCGCGGCTGCAGCAGGCGCTGCGGCCGGGCGACCTGCTGGCCCGCCTGGGCGGCGACGAATTCGCGCTGCTGATGATGGGCGCCGATGCGCGCGCCGCCGCGGCCTGGGCCGAGCAGCTGATGCTGGCCTTCGAGAAGCCGCTGACGCTGGACGACCAGGCGGTGGACCTGTCGGCCGGCATCGGCATTGCGTGCTGGCCCGAACATGCCAACGATGCCGATGCGCTGCTCAGCCGCGCCGAGGTGGCGATGTACGCGGCCAAGGCGCACACCGGCGGCGCGCGCGTGTACGACCCGGCGATCGACACCGCCAGCGCGCAGACGCTGTCGCTGCTGAGCGAGCTGCGCCACGCGCTCGAGCATGGCGAGCTGCGGCTGTACCTGCAGCCCAAGATCGCGCTGGCCAGCGGCCGCGCCAGCGGCGCCGAGGCGCTGGTGCGCTGGCAGCATCCGCAGCGCGGCCTGGTGCCGCCGATGCAGTTCATTCCCTTCGCCGAGCAGACCGGCTTCATCCGCCGCATCACGCTGTGGATCTTCGAGGAAACGGCGCGCCACCAGGTGTCGCTGCGGCTGCTGGGCGTCGAGCGCATCTCGGTCAACCTGTCGACGCGCGACCTGCTGGACCACGAGCTGCCCGACAAGCTCGACGAGCTGCTGGCGCGGCACGACGCCCAGGCCGCCGGCTTCTGCCTCGAGATCACCGAGAGCGCGATCATGGACGACCCGCAGCGCGCCGAGGCCACCTTGAACCGCCTGGCCGAGCGCGGATTCAAGCTCTCGATCGACGACTACGGCACCGGCTACTCGTCACTGGCCTACCTGCAGCGCCTGCCGGTCGACGAGCTGAAGATCGACAAGGCCTTCGTGATGGCGATGCCGGGCGACGCCGGCGCCGCGACCATCGTGCGCTCGACCATCGACCTGGCGCACAACCTCGGCCTCACCGTGGTGGCCGAGGGGGTGGAGAACAGCGGCATCCTCGAGCAGCTGCGCCACCTGCACTGCGACGACGCGCAGGGCTATCACATGAGCAAGCCGCTGCCGGTGGGCGAGTTCACCGCGTGGATGGCGCAGTGGCCGACGAACCGGCCCGCAGGGCCGTAGGGGCCCGTCAGTCCACCTTCGCGCCCGAGGCCTTCACCACCTTGGCCCATTTCGCGGTCTCGGCCGCGATCAGCTTCGCGAATTCGGCCGGCGTGTTGCCGCTGGGGATGGCGCCTTGCGACTGCAGCCGCTCCTTCAGCGCCGCGGTGCCCAGCGCCTTGGCGGTTTCCTGCTGCACGCGCTGGACGATGTCGTTGGGCGTGCCGGCGGGCGCCAGCAGGCCGAACCAGGAACTGGCCTCGTAGCCCTTCAGCGCCTTCCCGCCGGCTTCCTCCACCGTCGGCAGCTCCGGCAATGCGGCCGAGCGGGTGGCGCTGGTGACAGCCAGTGGCTTGAGCTTGCCGCTCTTGATGTGCGGCATGGCCGAGGGCAGGTTGTCGAACATCAGGTCCATGCTGCCGCCCATCAGGTCGATCAGCGCCGGACCCGAGCCGCGGTAGGGCACGTGGACCATGAAGGTGCCGGTCATGGTCTTGAACAGTTCGCCGGCCAGGTGGATGGAGGTGCCGTTGCCCGAGCTGGCCATGTTGAACTTGCCCGGGTTGGCCCGCGCCGCCTTGGCCAGGTCCTCGACCGTGTTCAGGTTGTACTTCTGCGCGAAGGCCGGGTTCACCACCAGCACGTTGGGCACACCCGCCACCAGCGTGACCGGCGCGAAGTCCTTGACGTGGTCGTAGGGCATCTTCGGGTACAGCGCCGGATTGATCGCGTGCGTGCCCACCGTGCCCATCAGCAGCGTGTAGCCATCCGGCGCCGACTTGGCGACCTCGGCCGCACCGGTGTTGCCGCCGCCACCGGGCTTGTTGTCGACGACGAAGGGCTGGCCGAAGGCCTTCTGCAGCTCGGGCGCCAGCGCCCGCGCCAGGATGTCGGTGGTGCCGCCGGCCGCGAAGGGCACGACGATGCGCACCGGCTTCGTCGGCCACGCCGATTGCGCCTGCGCCAGCAGCGGGCTGGCCAGGCCCAGCGCCAGCAGGCGGACAAGGTGGCGGCGTGTCTTGCTCGAGTCGTTCATGGTGTCTCCGTGTGTCATGGTCCGGGGTCGATGCGCAGCACCACGCGGCCTTCGCGCCAGGCGCGCTCGAAATCGCTTTCCAGTGCGCGCAGGCCGGCGGCGTCTGCGGCGTCGGCGCGCACGATGCCCACCGCGCGGTTGCGGCCCTGGCTCTTGGCAGTGTAGAGCGCCATGTCCACCAGGTTCAGCGCCTGCTCGGGGCTCAGGGCCACGCGGTGCGGCGGCAGCGGGAACACCGCATGGCCGATCGAGACGGCCACGCGCAGCGGCGTGCCGCCGGGCAGCGCCACCGGCGTGCCGGCCACCACCTGCAGCAGGCGCTGCGCCAGCACCTCGGCATCGTCGCGCTGCAGGCCGGGCGCGAACACCAGGAACTCCTCGCCGCCCCAGCGCGCCACGGTGTCCCGGCCGCGCACCGCGCCGGCGATGCGGCGCGCCACCTCCACCAGCACCGCGTCGCCGGCGGCATGGCCGTGGTCGTCGTTGATGTGCTTGAAATGGTCGATGTCGATCATCAGCAGCGCGCCGACGAATCCCCCGGCCAGCGCGCCTTCGTCCGGCGCGGCCACCGCGCCCTGCAGCACCGACTGGAAGTGGCGCCGGTTGGCCAGCCCGGTCAGTGCGTCGCGCTCGCTCTGCACGCGCAGCCGCGCGCGGCTGCGTTCGAGGCGGCGGTTGGTCTGGCGCACGCGGCGCAGCAGCAGCAGCATCAGGCTGGTCGCCAGCAGCAGCACGCCGGCGCCCAGCGCCCACAGCTTGCGCTGCAGGCCCTGGTTGGCGAGCTCGGCGCTCTTGAGCGCGTTGTCACGCTCCAATTGGACGATATGACGCTGCTGCGCCTCGCGGTCATAACGCGTGCGCAGCTCGGCCAGCGCGGCGTCGCGGTTGGCCAGCATCAGCTCCTGCGAGAGCTTGCGTTCGCGGTGGTGGATTTCCAGCGCCGCCTTCAGTTCGCCGGCAGCGGCCAGTGCGTCGCCGTATTCGCGCAGCGTGGTGACCTGCATGCCGGTGATGCCTTCGGCGCCCCAGGCGGTCTGCAGCGCCTCGAAGTCCTGGCGCGCCTCGGCCTGGCGGCCCAGCGCCACGCGGGCCAGCACCGCGTTGCTCTGCAGGATGCGCTCCAGCCGCGTCAGCTTCAGCGGCTGGGCGATCGCCAGGCCCTGCTGCGCCATGCGCAGGGCCTCGGCGGCGTGGCCGACGCGCACCGCACGGTCGCTCAGGTTCAGCAGCGCCTGCGCTTCCAGCCGCGGCGCATGCGCCTGGCGCGCCAGCGCCAGCGCGCGCTGCAGCGCCACCTGCGCGGCGTCGGGGTCGCCCCGGTCGCTGGCCAGCGTGGCTTCGGTGAAGAGCAGCCGCGCGTCGAGCCACACGTCCTCGTGCCGCTCGGCCAGCAGGTGCGCGCGCGCCAGGTGCCGCTGCGCCCGCACCTCGTCGCGCTCGGCATTGGCCACCAGCGCCAGCTCGGTCTCGGTCCAGGCCTGGCGCCAGCTGTCGCCGGCCGCGGTGCTGAGGGCCAGCGCGGCCTGGCACTGGCTGCGCGCCGCGGCGGTGGCGTGCTGGCGCCGCGCCTGGTTGGCCAGCAGCTGCAGCAGGCGCCAGCGGCGCCGGTATTCGCAGGGGCCGGGAGCCGCCGGCAGGCCCGCGGCGCCGGAGGCGCCTGAGGCGGCCACGGCGGCCGCATCGGACGCCGCGCCCGCCGGCAGCGGCTGCGCCTTGCACCAGGCCTCGTAGCCGGCCAGCGCACGCTGCGCGGTGGCGGGAATGCCGGCGCCGTCCTCGCGCTCGCCGCGCAGCGCGGTCAGGTAGGCCTCGTCGGCCTCGGCCAGGCCGGCGTCCACCGCGCGGGAAGCCCGCACCGCCTGCGTCAGCGTGCCGGCGGACCACGCGGCATCGCCGCCGCGGGCACCGATCTCGGCGCGCGCCATGGCCCACAGGCGCTGATCGGCCGCGCTGGGGCCGGGCGGCAGCGCGTCGAGCTGCTTCATCACCTGGTCGAGGTGGTCTTCGCCTTCGCGCACCAGCACGTCGTAGACCGCGTCGGGGCCGCCGGCCGGCGCGGGCTCGGTCGGCGGCGCCGCGCCGGCCGTGGCGGCCAGCACCAGCAGCAGGGCCACCCGCAGCGCGGCTCCCTTCACGGCAGGGCCTCCGGGGTGCTGAGGGCCGGCTCGACCGCCGGCCCGCGCAGCGGCGTGAGCTTGACGCGGCCGGCGCTCCAGGCCGCTTCCAGGCCGCGGCTGATCTGCACCAGCTCGGTCTCGTCCTGCGCATGCACCAGCCGCACGCCATAGGCCAGGTTGCGGCCATGCGCCTTGGCCAGGTACAGCGCGGTGTCCACCAGGTCCAGCGCCTGCTCCCAGCCCACGGCCAGGCGTGTCGGCTCGATCGGGAAGGCGGCATAGCCGATCGAGGCGGTGACCGGCACCACGCCCTCGGGCAGCGGCACCGGCGCACCGCCGATCGCGGTGAGCAGGCGCTGCGCCAGCGCCTGCAGCTGGTCCTGCGTCAGTTCCTGGGCGACGACGAGGAATTCCTCGCCACCCCAGCGCACGACGATGTCCTCGTCGCGCAGGGTCGCGCGCAGCCGGCGCGCCACTTCCACCAGCACCGCGTCACCGGCGGCATGGCCGTGGCGGTCGTTGATGAGCTTGAAGTGGTCCAGGTCGATCAGCAGCAGCGCGCCCTCGAAGGCCCCACCGGTCTCGCCGTTGGCGGCGCGGTTCATCACCCGCTGCAGGTAGCGGCGGTTGGCCAGCTGCGTCAGCGGGTCGCGTTCGCTCTGCGTGCGCAGCAGCTGGTTGCCGGCGGACAACTCACGGCCGGCCTGGCGCAGCCGCAGCAGCAGCAGCCCCACCAGCACCAGCAGCAGTGCGCCGACGGCCAGCGCCGCCAGCCACACGCGCTGCTGCAGCTCGCTGGTCAGCAGCTGCGCCTGCTTGAGCTGGTTGTCGATCTGCAGCAGCGCGAGCTCGCGCTGGCGCCGCTCGCTGTCGAAGCCTTCCTGCAGCTCGAGCACGGCCTGCTGCTGGTCGCGCCGGTAGACCTCGTCGCTGAGCTTGCGCTGCTGCTGGTAGACCTGCACCGCCTCCTTCAGGTAGCCGGCGCGCTCGAGGTAGCCGGCCAGTTCCTCCTGGATCGTGACCAGGTTGGTCAGCGCGCCGTTGCGCTCGTCGATCGCCATCGACTGGCGCACGTAGTCCAGCCCCTCGTCGCGCTGGTGCAGCGAGATCAGCGCGAGGCCGATGTTGGCCAGCGCCACCGATTCGGCGGTGGGGTCGGCGATCTCGCGCGTCAGCGGCAGCGCTTCGCGCGAGAGCTTCAGCGCGGTGGCGAATTCGCCGGTGCGCAGGTAGTAGTCGGCCAGGTTGGCCAGCGCCAGCACTTCCTCGCCGCGCGCGCCAGCGCGCCGCGTCAGCTCGATCACCTGGGTCATCGTGCGCAGCACGCCGGTGGTGTCGCCGGAGTCGGTCTGGATGAACGTGCGCGTGGTCAGCGCACGCGCTTCGCCGACCAGGTCGCCCTCGGCATGGGCCATCGCGATGGCCTCGTCGTTCAGGGCCTTGGCCTGGGTCAGCTGCTTGGCGGTGTACAGGGCATCGGCCAGCGCGTCGCGCGCCTCGGCGCGGCGCCAGCCCGGACCGTACTGGTCGGCCAGCTTGATCTGCTGCTGGCGCAGGCGGACCGCGTCGTCGAGCGCGCCGGTGAGCTCCTTGGCCCGCGCCAGCGTGCGGATCAGGCGCATGCGCAGTGCCGGCGGGGCATCGGCCGGCAGCTGGGCCATGGCATCGGTGGCCAGCCGTTCGACGCGCCGCGCCGGGCCGCGCCGGGCCGCCTGTTCGGCGCGCACCAGGCCCGCGGCCGCCTGGGCCAGCGGCTGCAAGGGCCCCAGCGCGTCCAGCTCGCGCAGCGTCAGGTCCACCGCCTCGGCATCGTCCAGCTGCGCCTGCAAGGTGCCGCGCAGTGCCAGCACCAGCACCCGCGTCGGATCGCGCGCGGGCAGCCCGGCCAGCAACTCGCCCAGCTGCGCCAGCGCGGCCTTGGGCTTGGCGCGGGACAGGAACTCGAGTGCCGCAACGCGTTCGGCCGGGCTGGCGGCGCTGGCCGCCGGGCTGGCCGGGGCCGCGGCGGCGGCGAGGCTGTTCGCGGCCCAGGCCGGCGCCAGGCCCGCCAGCGGCAGGGCCAGGCTCAGCAATGCGGCCAGCCGACGAGCGCCGGCCGCGACCCGACGGGCCGCAGCGGAACTCATCGGCAGCACCGTGGCGGGCCGGACAGCATGGGGCCCAGTGTACGAAGCCGCCCTGCCGTCGAGACGTCGAGTTACGGGGTTTCGCCCCTGGTATTTGCGCGTAGGCTGCGCCGGGCGCCTCAGCGGCCGCTGACAAAGCGGGCCAGCTGCCGCAGCGTCGGCTCGTCGCCCAGGATGCGGCGATGGCCCAGCCCGCTGCTGGTGCCGAACTGCGCCGCCGGCACCGCGGCGGCCAGGCGCTCGGCGCCGGCCAGGGGGGCGATGCGGTCGTCGCGGTCGTGCAGCAGCAGCGTCGGCAGCCTCAGCCGCGGGCCCAGCCAGGCCGGCTCGAACTCGCGCAGCGGCACGCCTTCGCGCAGCTCGATGCGCGCCTGCATGCGCTGCGCCAGCGCCTCGCCGGGGCCGAGCACGGCCGAGAACCAGCGCAGGAACTGCCGCGGCGGCGGCGAGGTGGCCACCAGCGCCAGGCGCCCGGCCGGCAGCCCGCGGGCCACCGCATGCGCGCTGGCCAGCGCGCCGAGCGAATGCGCCACCACCGCATGCCAGGGCCCGAGCGTCGCGCTCACCGCGAACAGCGCGCGCACCCATTGCGGCAGGCTGCTGCGCTGGCCGTCGCTGCGACCATGCGCCGGCAGGTCCAGCAGCACCGGGTCGTAGCCTTCGGCCAGCAGCAGGTCGCCCAACGCACGCCACTGCTGCGCGTCGCCCGCCCAGCCATGCACCAGCAGCACCTTCGGCGCGCCCGGCGCGGCGTCGCTGCGTTGCCAGGTGACCAGCTCGCCCTGCTCGAAGCGGCGGCGCTGCGCCTGCCAGGGCGCGGGTACAGGTTTCGCACGGGCGTGCCGCTTCGAGGGCAGCGGGGTGAAGAACAGGCGCAGCGCGAGCCGGGTGGCCAAGGCCGGCGTCCAGCGCTCGGCCGCCCGCAGGGTGGCGGCGAGCAGGCGCGCGGCGGGCGAGGCGTAGAACGCGGCGGCCGGGTTCGGGCTTGCTGCCGTGCGGGGCACGGCGCTCAGGGCCGTGGGCGCGCCACCGCTCATGGCCGGCCCCCGGTGTCACCGTCGACCAGGCCGAAGTCGGTGTTGCGCTGCGGCAGCAGCGACCACAGGCGCCAGGCGGCACGCAGCGCGCGCCCGAGCAGTACCAGCAGCAACAAGCTCAGAAGGATCAGGCTCATGGAGTTCTCCAGCAGGAGCGGATGGCTAACGCCCCAAACTTCGCACGATCGTGCGAAATATGGGCGGCAGCAAGGTCACGTCGGGCGTTCATGGCGCTCAGCGTGGGCGGGAAGGGGAGGTGGCCGGCGGCGCCGATGGCACCGAAGCCTGCAGCAGGCGCTGCCAGGCGGTCCAGGCCCGGTCGGCGGCGCGCGGGTCCTGCAGGAAGCGGGCGTCGCGCATCAGGCCGGTGAACAGCGCGTCCATCTCGTAGACCAGCTGCTCGGCGTCGAGGTCGGCGCGCAGGTGGCCGGCATCGATGGCCTGGATCACCGTGCGCTTGAGCGCGGCACGCCAGCGCAGCACGCCGTCGAGCAGGCGGTCGCGCACCGGGCCGGGCCGGTCGTCGTATTCGAAGGCGCCGGCGCAGTAGAGGCAGCCGATGCGCAGTTCCACGTCGCGCGCCCGGGCCAGCCACAGCCGCATGATGGCGTTCAGCCGCGGCAAGCCGCGCGGCTCGCGCATCGCCGGCATGAACACGTCCTGCAGGAAGCGCCGGTCGTACTCGTCGACCACCGCGCACTGCAGCGCCTCGCGCGAGCCGACGCGCGAGAACACGCCACTCTTGGACAGCCCCAGGCGCTTGGCCACCTCGCCGATCGTCAGGCTCTCCAGCCCGTCGGTCGCCGCCATCTGCACGGCGGTGTCGACGATGGCCGCGAGGGTCAGGCCGCTGCGCTCGGTTCGGGTTTCCATGGCCGGAAGATTAGCACGGTCGTGCGAAAACCATGTCCGAGCCAGGGTCGGCCGGGATTTGCCGGAGTGGCGGCAGGCCCGCGGCCGCCGCTAAGATCGTTGCCGATGCCTGATCCCCTGCCGCCGGTACCGGCTGGCCCGCCCGCCGCGCGACGCGAGCTGGACGCGCTGGCGGTGCGCGTGCTGGTCGGCGTCAGTGCGGCGCTGGGCGTCCTGCTGCTGGGCACCGGTCTGCTGCAAGGCGGACCGCGCGCCGGCCTGCCGTTCGCGGCCGAGCGCATGGTCTTCGGCGGGGTGCTGCTGCTGGCCGCCGGCGGTGGCTGGCTGCTGCAGCGGCGCGGCCACGCGCGCGGCGCGAGCCTGGGCCTGCTGGCGCTGTGGATCGTCGCCATGCACGGCTACGCGGCCGCGTCGGGGCTGGGCCTGCATTCGCTGGCGCTGGGCGGTGCGCCGATGTTCATCGCACTGGCCGGCATGCTGCTGGCGCCCTCGGCCGCGGCGGCCCTGGCCGTGCTGAACTTCCTGCTGGCGCTGGCGCTGTACGCGGCCGAGCTGCAAGGCCGGCTGGGCGGCGCGGCCCTGCTGGCCACCTCGACGCCGCTGCCCTACCGCGTCGCGGTGCACGGCCTGCTGAGCCTGGGCGGCCTGCTCACGGCCTTGCTGATGGCACGGCTGATCGGCCGCGGCCTGGGCCGCGCGCTCGAACAGGAGCACCGCCTGGCGCAGCTGCTGGCGCTGGGCGCCGACTGGACCTGGGCGCTCGACCTGCAGGGCCATGTGACCGCGCTGTCGGCCTCGTTCGCGCAGCGCACCGGCCGCACGGTGGCCGAGTACCTGCAACTCGGCCGGCCGGGCGGGCCGGTGATCCTGGAGGACGGCGACTGGCCGCAGGTGCGCGCCGCGCTGCGCACACGCCAGCCCTTCCGCGAGATGCTGATCCACTACCGCTCGGTCGACGGCACGCCGCTGACCGTGCGCGCCAGCGGCGACGTGGTGCTCGACGAGCAGGGCCGCGCCACCGGCTGGTGGGGCGTCAGCCGCAACGTCAGCGCCCAGGTGCAGGCCGAGGCCGAGCTGCAGCGCTCGAAGGCCCTGCTCGAGCGCCTGTTCCGCGAGTCGCCCGACGCGATCACCGTGGCCAGCACGCGCGACGGGCGCATCCTGCTGCTGAACGACAGCTTTGCCCGCATCACCGGGTTCACCGAGGCCGAAGCGCTGGGCAAGACCGCGCTGGGGCTGGGCCTGTGGCGCGACAAGGAGACGCCGCGCGCGCTGCGCGCCGCGCTGGTCGCGCACAAGCATGTGCACAACCTGCGCTCGCCGGTGTGGACGCATGACGGGCGGCGCCGCGACATGCTGCTGAACGTCGGCAGCTTCGACTGGGACGGCGAGCCAGTGGCGGTGATCACCGCGCGCGACATCACCGAGACCGAGCGCGAACGCGCGCAGACCGAGGCCATCCTGGACAACGCCTCGGTCGGCATCGCGCTGGTGCGCGAGCGCCGCTTCGAACGCGTGAACCCGCAGTTCGAGCGCATGTTCGGCCTGGCCCCGGGCAGCCTGCACGACGCACCGATCAGCCAGGTGTTCGCCGACACGGCCGGCTACGAAACCTTTATCGGCCAGGTCGACCAGGCCCTGGGCAGCGGGCAGACGCTGGACATCGAGCGCCATGTCACCCGGCCGGACGGCAGCCGCATCGTCGCGCGCATGCGGGCCCGGGCGGTCGACGCGGCGCAGCCGCGCGAGGCCGGCACCATCTGGGTGGCCGAGGACATCACCGAGCGGCGCGAAGCGGAGAAGGCGCTGGCCGAGGCGCGCAATGCCGCCGAGGCCGCGAACCAGGCCAAGAGCGCCTTCCTGGCCAGCATGAGCCACGAGATCCGCACGCCGCTGAACGGCGTGCTGGGCCTGGCGCGGCTGCTGCAGGACCCGGCGCTGGACGAGGCGCGGCGCCGCGAGTACCTGGGCCACCTGGTCGAATCGGCCGAAGGCCTGGCCGGGCTGGTGTCCGACGTGCTGGACCTGAGCAAGATCGAAGCCGGCCGCCTGCAGCTGGAGCGGCTGCCCTTCGACCTGATCGCGCTGGTCGAAGGCAGCTTCCGCAGTTTCGCGACCCTGGGCCGCGAGCGCGGCCTGGCGATGCGCTGCGAGCTCGAACCCGGCCTGCCGCGCCAGGTGCTGGGCGACCCGGTGCGGCTGCGGCAGATCCTGTCGAACTACCTCAGCAACGCGCTGAAGTTCACGCCGGCTGGGCAGATCACTTTGCGCGTTATCAAGGCCGACGCCACGCACCTGCGCGTGGACGTGATCGACAGCGGCATCGGCATTGCGCCCGAGGCGCGCGAACGCCTGTTCCAGCCCTTCGAGCAGGCCGACGGCTCGACCACGCGGCGCTTCGGCGGCACCGGGCTGGGCCTGTCGATCTGCCGCCAGCTGGCGCAGCTGATGGGCGGCGAGGTCGGCGTGGACAGCACGCCGGGCCAGGGCAGCCGCTTCTGGCTGCGGCTGCCGCTGCAGGCCGTCGAACCCGCGCCGCAGCTGCTGCTGCCCGCGCCGGTGCCGGCCAAGGCGCTGGACGGCACGAAGGTGCTGGTGGTCGAGGACAACCCGGTCAACATGCTGATCATCACCGCGCTGCTGCGCGCGCTGGGGGCCGAGCCGGTGGAGGCACAGGACGGCGCCGAGGCGCTGCTGATCGCGCGCGACATGAATGCCGAGCTCGCCGCGGTGCTGATGGACCTGCACATGCCGGTGCTCGACGGCCTGGGCGCCGCGCGCGCGCTGGCCGCCGACGCGCGCACCCGGCACCTGCCGGTGATCGCGCTGTCGGCCGCGGTGCTGGAAAGCGAACGCGAGCAGGCGCTGGCCGCCGGCATGGTCGACTTCGTCGCCAAGCCGGTGCACGAGGCGGAGCTCAAGCGCGCGCTGGTGCGGCTGATCGCGGCGCCGGCCGCACCGGCTGGCCGCCAGGCACCCGCACCGGATGGCCGTTAGGCCGTCGCCCCCTGCCAGCCCCGCGGCACCGCGCTCATCAGCCGGCGCGTGTAGTCCTGCTTCGGATGCGCCAGGATCTCGGCGGCGCTGGCCTGCTCGACCACCTCGCCGTCCTTCATCACCATCACCTCGTCGGAGATGAAGCGCACCACCGCCAGGTCGTGGCTGATGAACACGTAGCTCAGGCCCAGCTCGTCCTGCAGGTCGCGCAGCAGGTTCAGCACCTGCGCCTGCACCGAGACGTCGAGCGCGCTCACCGCTTCGTCCAGCACCAGCACCTCGGGGTCCAGCGTCAGGCACCGGGCGATCGCCACGCGCTGGCGCTGGCCACCGGAGAACTCGTGCGGGTACTTGCCGAAGGCGCTGGCGTCCAGCCCCACCTTGGCCAGCAGCGCCTGCGCACGCGCCTCGCGCTCGTGGACGCTGGCGCCGATGCCGTGGATGGTCATCGGCTCGACCAGGGTCTGCCCGATCGTGAAGCGCGGGTTCAGGCTGGCATAGGGGTTCTGGAACACGATCTGGATGCGCCGGCGCATCAGCTGGCGTTCCGCGTCGCTCAAGGTCAGCAGGTTGCGGCCGTCGAAGATCACCTCGCCGCCGGTGGGTTCGTGCAGGCGCAGCAGCGTCAGCCCCATCGTCGTCTTGCCCGAGCCCGACTCGCCGACCACGCCCAGCGTGTGGCCGCGCTTCAACTCGAAGTTGACGTCGCGCACCGCGCGGAATTCGCGCTTGCCGAACAGCCCCTCCTTCAGGAAGAAGCTCTTGGCCAGGCTCTTGACCCGCAGCACCACCGGCGCGTTCGGGTCCTTGGGCTTGGCCACCGCGGCCGCGGTCGGGGCGCTGCCGTTGGTCTGCGCGATGTGGTCGTCGATCACCGTCAGCCGCGCCGGCGTTTCGGTCAGGCTCGGGCGGCAGGCCAGCAGCGCCTTGGTGTAGGCGTCCTGCGGCGCGCTGAAGATCTGGGCCACCGGGCCCTGCTCGCGCACCACGCCGTGGCGCATCACCACCACCTGGTCGGCAATCTCGCCGACCACGCCGAGGTCGTGGCTGATGAACAGCACGCTCATGCGGTGCTTGTCCTTCATCTTCGCGATCAGCTCGAGGATCTGGCGCTGGATCGTCACGTCCAGCGCGGTGGTGGGCTCGTCGGCGATCAGCAGCTTGGGTTCGCAGGCCAGCGCCATCGCGATCATCACGCGCTGCTGCTGGCCGCCGGACATCTCGTGCGGGTAGGCCTTCAGCCGCCGCTTCGGCTCGGGAATGCCCACTTCGGCCAGCAGCGCCTCGGCCCGCTCGATGGCCTGGCGCCCGCTCATGCCCAGGTGCTTGACCAGCGGCTCGGCCAGCTGCTGGCCGACGGTGAACACCGGGTTCAGCGAGCTCATCGGGTCCTGGAACACGCAGGCGATCTCGCGCCCGCGCAGCGCCTGCAGCTCGGGCAGCGAGGCATGCAGCAGGTCCTTGCCGTGGTACAGGATGCGGCCCTCGCGTTGCGCGTTGTCGGGCAGCAGGTTCAGCACGCTCATCGCGGTGACGCTCTTGCCCGAGCCCGATTCGCCGACCAGCGCCACGGTGCTGTTCTCGGGAATGTCGAAGCTCACGCCCTTGACGGCCTGCGCCAGCGTGGTGGCGCCGCGCTGGCCCATGCGGAAGGCGACCTTGAGGTCCTGGATACTGAGCAGCATGGTCTTACTCGGCTCCGCGCAGTTTGGGGTCCAGCGCGTCACGCCAGCCGTCGGCCATCAACGAGAACGCGGTGACGAACACCGCCATGAACACGGTGGCCGCGGCCAGCTGCCACCAGTAGCCGAGGATCAGCTCGGCCTGCGATTCGGCCAGCATCGTGCCCCAGCTGACCTGGTCGATCGGCACGCCCAGGCCCAGGTAGGACAGGATCACCTCGCTCTTGATGAAGCCGACCACCAGCAGGCTCATGCGCACCAGGATCACGTGGCTGACGTTGGGCAGGATGTGGCGGAACATGCGCGAGCCCGACGAGGCACCGATGGCCTCGGCGGCGCGCACGTACTCGCGCGTGGAATGCTTGATGAACTCGGCCCGCACCTGGCGGTACACCGTGGTCCAGCCGACCAGGCTGAGGATGATCACGATGGTCCAGATGCCGCGCGGGATGATCGCGTCGGCGCGGTTCAGCACCGCGGCCAGCGTGAAGATCAGCAGGATGTCGGGGATGGACGTGAAGACGGTGTAGAGCCACTCGAGGAAGTCGCCGATCCTGCCGCCGAAGAAGCCGGCCAGCGCCCCCAGCAGGGTGCCGAACACCGCGGCCAGCACGGCCGCCAGCAGGCCCACCGCCACCGACACCTGCGTGCCCTTGATGGCCTTGGACAGCACGTCGCGGCCCAGCCGGTCGCCGCCGAAGGGCAGCGTCTCGGCCTTCACCGTGTCGGTGGTCTTCAGCTTGGCGGCACGCTCGGCCCATTCCTTGTAGCGCGGCGCCAGCGGGTCGATCGAGCTCAGGTCGACGTTCGGGCCCTTGGGCGTGGCGATGGCGCCGGTGGCCTCGGGCGGCTTGGGGCCGATGAAGTGCGGCGGCGCATTGGCCACGCCCACTTCGCGGCCCCAGTCCTTGGCCACCAAGCCCAGGCCCGAGGCCAGGATCAGCAGCAGGAACGCGAACACGATGCACATCGACGTCAGCGCGACGCGGTCGCCCTTGAAGCGGCGCCACGCGGCATGCCACACGCCTTCGGAATGCACGATGGTGGCGGGCGCCGCCACCGGCGAATTCAGCACCGCGCTCATTTGAGAACCACCCGGGGATCGACGACCTTGTAGAGGATGTCGGTGCCGAGGTTGATGAACATCGTCAGCACCGCCAGGTACACCGTGGTGGCCTGGATCACCGGATAGTCGCTGCGGTTCACCGCCAGCAGCACCTCGCGGCCGAGGCCGGGGATCGAGAAGAACACCTCGATCAGGAACGAGCCGACGAAGATGCCCGGCAGCGCCAGGCCGACGTTGGTGAGGATCGGGATCATCGCGTTGCGCAGCACGTGCTTGAACAGCACCGTGCCTTCCTGCAGGCCCTTGGCGCGCGCGGTGCGCACGTAGTCGTGGCCGAGTTCGTCGAGGAAGAAGCTGCGGTACAGCCGCGTCTGCGGCGACACGCCCACCAGCACCGCCAGCAGCACCGGCAGCGGCGTGTAGGTGGTGAGGTTGGTCCAGGTCGAATCGCTCCAGCCCTGCACCGGGAACCAGCCGAGCTGGAAGCCGAACACATACTGGCCGACGATGATGTAGACCAGGAAGCTGATCGACAGCGCGACGGTGGTGACGATCATCAGCAAACGGTCGGTCAGCGAGCCGCGCACGTAGGCCACGCCCAGCGCGATCGGGATCGCCAGCAGCGTGTCCAGCAGCAGGATCGGGATCATCACCGTCAGCGTGGCCGGCAGCCGGGTGGCGAACAGGTGGCTCACCGCCTCGTTGGTGGCCCAGCTCTTGCCCCAGTCGAAGGTGGCGATCTGCTTCAGGAAGATGCCCAGCTGCACGTACCAGGGCTCGTTCAGGCCCAGCTGCTGGCGGATGGCATTGACCTGGTCGGCCGTGGCGTTGAGGCCACCGAGGATTTCGGCCGGGTCGCCGCCGAAGAAATGGAAGAGCACGAACACCAGCAGCACCACGCCGATCAGCGTCGGAATCATTTGCCACAGGCGTCGTATCAGGTAGGCCACCATGACGCGCGGAACTCCATGCACGGGCCGCCGACGCTCGTGGCGCGGCCGCCCCAATTTCGGGATGCGCGAGTGTAGGACCCCCACACTGGCGCGCTCCCCTATCGCAAACCCCGTGCCGGGGGTACTCCGGCAGCAGGGGAAGCGGCCCTTAGACTCGGCACTTCGCCAACTGCTGTTCCTGGCGCACCCGGCCACCACCCCGAGCCGGCGCTGCCCAAAAAGCCCTGATGAGCCGACCCCTGCTCCTGGCGCTGACCACGAGTCTGCTGCTGTGCCTGCCGCTGCGCCTGCAGCCGGCGCTGGCCAATGCGCCGGCCTCCCCCCCCGCGGCCAGCGGCGTGAAGACACTGCGCTACGCCTTCCGCGTGGCCGAGACCTCGTTCGACCCGATCCAGGTCACCGACCTGTATTCGCGCACCGTGGTCGGCAACATCTTCGAGGCGCCGCTCGAATTCGCGCTGATGGCGCGACCCTTCCAGGTGCGGCCCAACACCGCGGCGGCGATGCCCGAGGTGTCGGCCGATTTCAAGACCATCACGCTCCGGCTCAAGCCCGGCATCCACTTCGCCGACGACCCCGCGTTCAAGGGCCGCAAGCGCGAGCTGACCGCGGCCGACTACGTCTACAGCATCAAGCGCCACTACGACCCGCGCTGGAAGAGCGGCAACCTCTACGTGATGGAGAACGCGCGCATCCTCGGCCTGTCCGAGCTGCGGCAGAAGCTGCTGCGCGAGAACAAGCCTTTCGACTACGACACCGAGGTCGAAGGCCTGAAGGCGCTGGACCGCTACACGCTGCAGTTCCGCTTCGCCGAACCGCAGCCGCGCTTCCTGTACCTGCTGGGCGACAGCGCGCTGTTCCCGGCCATGGCGCGCGAGGTGTGCGAGGCCTATGGCGACAAGATCGGCGCCCACCCGGTGGGCACCGGGCCGTACCGGCTGGCGCAATGGGTGCGCTCGTCGAAGATCGTGCTCGACCGCAACCCCGGCTACCGCGAGGTGCTGTACGACGAGCAGCCGCCGCCGGACGATGCGCGGCTGCAGGCGATCGCGCAGCGCTATCAAGGCCGGCGCCTGCCGCTGAACGACCGCGTCGAGGTCTCGATCATCGAGGAGAACCAGCCGCGCTGGCTGGCCTTCCTGAACGCCGAGCACGACCTGCTCGAAGAGGTGCCGGTCGATTTCGCGCCGCAGGTGCTGCCGAACAACCAGCTCGCGCCGCACCTGGCCAGGCGCGGCATCGGCATGGAGCGCTACCTGCGCGCCGACATCTCGGCCTCGTACTTCGCGATGGAGCATCCGGTGGTCGGCGGCTACACGCCCGAGCGCGTGGCGCTGCGCCGCGCCATCGCGCTGGCGGTGGACGTGGACCGCGAGATCCGCCTGGTGCGGCGCGGCCAGGCGATTCCGGCGCAATCGACCGTCGGCCCCAACACCTGGGGCTACGACCCGGCGTTCAAGAGCGAGATGAGCGAGTTCGACCGCGCCAAGGCACGCGCGCTGCTGGACATGCACGGCTACGTCGACCGCAATGGCGACGGCTGGCGCGAGCAGCCCGACGGCACGCCGCTGGTGCTGGAATACGCCTCGCAGCCCGACCAGGAACGCAAGCAGCTGGCCGAGCACTGGAAGGCCAACATGGACGCCATCGGCATCCGCATCGTCTTCAAGCTGGCCAAGTGGCCCGAGCAGCTGAAGGCCTCGCGCGCGGGCAAGCTGATGATGTGGGGCGTGGGCTGGTCGGCCACCGTGCCCGATGCCGATGCCTTCCTCGAACTCGGCTACGGCCCGAACAAGGGCCAGGCCAACCATGCGCGCTTCGACCTCCCGTCCTATAACGCGTTACATGATCGTCAACGTGCGCTGCCCGACGGCCCCGAGCGCGCCGCGCTGATCGAGCAGCAGAAGAAGCTGATGGTGGCCTACATGCCCTACAAGGCGCATGTGCACCGCGTGTTCACCGACCTGACCCAGCCCTGGGTGCAGGGCTACCACCGCAACGTGTTCGCGCGCAACAGCTGGAAGTACGTGGACATCGACCTGGCCGAGCTGCAGCGGCGGAGCGCCCAATGAAGCGGCGCGCCGTCTCCGGCCTGGCCGCGGCGATGCTGGCCGCGCCGCTGCTGCCCGTGCGCGCGGCCGAGGCCGGGCGCAGGAAGGTGCTGAACATCGCGTTCGCGGCGGCGGAGACCAGCCTCGACCCGGTCAAGATCAACGACAACTACTCGCGCACCGTCACGCCGCACATCTTCGAGGGCCTGTACCGCTTCGACCACCTGGCCCGGCCGGTGAAGATCCGCCCGCTGCTGGCCGAGGGCATGCCCGAGGTCTCGGCCGACTTCCGGGTCTGGACCGTCCGGCTGCGGCGCGGCGTGTACTTTGCCGACGATCCCGCCTTCCAGGGCCGGCGCCGCGAGCTGGTGGCGCAGGACTTCGTCTACGCGTTCAAGCGCGCCTTCGACCCCGCCAACAAGAGCCCCTTCGTCGGCGGCATGATCGCGCAGGGCTTCGTCGGCCTGAACGCGCTGCGCGACGAGGCGATCCGCGAGAAGAAACCGTTCGACTACGAGCGCCCGGTCGAAGGCCTGCAGGCGCTGGACCGCCACACCCTGCGCTTCGTCGTCGAGCAGCCGCGCCCGCGCCTGCTGGACATCCTGGCCTGGTCCGACCAGCTCGGCGCGGTGGCGCGCGAGGTGGTCGAGTTCTACGGCGACCAGATCGACGCGCACCCGGTGGGCACCGGCCCGTTCCGGCTGAAGCAGTGGCGCCGGTCCTCGCTGATCGTGCTGGAGCGCAACCCGCAGTTCCGCGAGGAGTTCTACGACGAGCAGCCCGCGCCCGACGACGCCGAGGGCCAGGCCATCCTGGCGAAGCTCAAGGGCAGGCGCCTGCCGATGGTCGACGAGGTGCGCATCTCGATCATCGACGAGAGCCAGCCGCGCTGGCTGGCCTTCCTGAACGGCGACAACGACCTGATCGCCTCGCGCGCGAACGCGGTGCCGACCGACTACTTCGCCACCGCGATGCCCAACGGCAAACTGGCGCCGAACCTGGCCAAGCGCGGCATCCAGGCCTGGCGCATCGTCAACCCCGACACCGGGCTGACGCTGTTCAACATGGACAACCCGATGGTCGGCGGCTACACGCCCGAGAAGGTGGCGCTGCGCCGCGCGATTTCGCTGGCCTACGACAACGCGCGCGAGATCCGCCTGCTGCGCCGCGGCGGCGCGATCCCCGCGCAATCGCCGATCGTGCCGCACACCAGCGGCTACGACCCGGCCTTCAAGAGCGAGATGAGCGACTACGACCCGGCCCGCGCCAAGGCGCTGCTGGACCTGTACGGCTATGTCGACCGCGACGGCGATGGCTGGCGCGAGCAGCCCGACGGCTCGCCGCTGCTGCTGGAAATGGCCACCCAGCCCGAGCAGCGCAACCGCGACTTCGATGCGCTGTGGAAGAAGTGCCTCGATGCGGTGGGCATCCGCATCCGCTTCGTCACCGGCCAGTGGCCGGAGAACCTGAAGGCCGCGCGCGCCGGCAGGCTGATGATGTGGACCCTGGGCTCCTCGGCCGACACCGCCGACGGCCAGGGCAGCCTGGCACGGCTGTACGGCCCCGAGATCGGCAGCCAGAACATGGCGCGCTTCAAGCTGCCGGCCTTCGACGCCCTGTACGACCGCATGAAGGCCCTGCCTGACGGCCCCGAGCGCGACGCGCTGTACCTGGAGGCCAAGCGCCTTGCGGTGGCCTACATGCCGTGGAAATTCCACGTCCACCGCATCGAGGTGGACCTGGCCCATCCCTGGGTCATCGGCTACCGCCGCACCGTGTTCTGGAACCAGTGGTGGCACCTGATCGACATCGACACCGCGCAGCAACCTGCGCCACGACACGCATGAACGCCCTGCTCCGACTGCTCCTCCTGTGCATCGCCGCCGCCCTGCCGCTGGCGGCCACGGCCGACGAACCGAAGAAGGTGCTGCGCGTGGCCTTCAGTTCGGCCGAGACCGGGTTCGATCCGGTCAAGCTCAACGACCTGTACTCGCGCGCCATCACCGCGCACATCTTCGAGGCGCTGTACCAGTACGACCCGCTGGCGCGGCCGACGAAGATCCGGCCGCTGCTGGCCGACGGCATGCCCGTGTCCTCGCCCGACTTCAAGGTCTGGACGATCAAGGTCAGGCGCGGCATCTACTTCGCCGACGACCCCGCCTTCAAGGGCAGGAAGCGCGAGGTGACGGCGCAGGACTTCGTCTACGTCTTCAAGCGCGTGTTCGACCCGGCCAACAAGAGCGCCGGCCTGGGCGAGCTGGACTCGGTGGGCTTCGTCGGCCTGATGGCGCAGTACCAGGAGGCGGTGAAGACCCGCAAGCCCTTCGACTACGACCGCGAGGTCGAAGGCATCAAGGCGCTGGACCGCTACACGCTGCGCATCACGCTGGAAGCACCGCGGCCACGTCTGCTGGAAGTCCTGGCGCAGTCGGACCTGTACGGCGCCATGGCGCGCGAGGTGGTCGAGTTCTACGGCGACCAGATCGACGCGCACCCGGTGGGCACCGGCCCGTTCCGGCTGAAGCAGTGGCGCCGCTCGTCGCTGATCGTGCTGGAGCGCAACCCCGACTACCGCGAGGAGCACTACACGGCCGAGCCCGCGGCCGACGATGCCGAAGGCCAGGCCATCCTGGCCCGGCTCAAGGGCAAGCGCATGCCCTTGATCGACGAGGTGCAGGTCTCGATCATCAACGAAAGCCAGCCGCGCTGGCTGGCCTTCCTGAACGGCCAGATCGACGCGCTGGCGACCCAGACCGGCGCGGTGCCCATCGAGTTCGTCAACATCGCGATGCCCGGCGGCCACCTCGCCCCCAACCTGGCCCGGCGCGGCATCCAGGGCTGGCAGGTGGTGAACCCGGACGCCGGCGTCTCGTTCTTCAACATGGAGAACCCGGTCGTCGGCGGCTACACGCCCGAGAAGGTGGCGCTGCGCCGCGCCATCTCGCTGGCCTACGACGTGCAGCGCGAGATCCGCGTCGTGCGCCGCGGCATCGGCGTGCCGGCGCAGTCGATGCTGGTGCCGCACACCAGCGGCTACGACCCGGCGTTCAAGAGCGAGATGGGCGACTACGACCCGGCGCGCGCCAAGGCGCTGCTGGACCTGTACGGCTACGTCGACCGCGACGGCGACGGCTGGCGCGAGCAGCCCGACGGCTCGCCGCTGGTGCTGGAGATGACCACGCAGCCGGAACAGCGCAACCGCGACTTCGACCTGGTGTGGAAGAAGTGCATGGACGCGATCGGCATCCGCATCCGCTTCATCACCGGCCAGTGGCCGGAGAACCTGAAGTCGGCCCGCGCCGGCAAGCTGATGATGTGGCAGCTCGGCGGCTCGGCCGACAAGCCCGACGGCCAGGGCTCGCTGGCGCGCTACTACGGGCCCGAAGCCGGTGCGCAGAACCTGGCGCGCTTCAAGCTCGAGGCCTTCGACAAGCTGTACGACCAGCTGCAGGCGCTGCCCGACGGGCCCGAGCGCGACAAGCTGTTCCTCGAAGCCAAGCGCCTGACCACCGCCTACATGCCCTGGAAGGCGCATGTGCACCGGGTCGAGATCGACCTGGTGCAGCCCTGGGTCGTCGGCTACCGGCGCCCGCTGTTCTGGACCGAATGGTTCCAGTACGTCGACATCGACCCGAGCAAGCGGCCAAACTGAGCGTCCACCCACAATGCCCTCCCTGCCCCTCACCCGCCGCCGCGTTGGCCAGTTCGCCGGCGCCTGGGCGCTGGCCGCGCCGCTGACGGGCGTGCGCGCCGAAGGCGGCCGCAAGGTGCTGCGCTTCGCGTTCAGTTCGGCCGAATCCAGCTTCGACCCCATCAAGGTCAACGACCTGTACTCGCGCACGATCACGCCGCACATCTTCGAGGGCCTGTACCACTACGACCACCTGGCGCGGCCGGCGAAGATCAAGCCGCAGCTGGCCGAGGGCATGCCCGAGGTCTCGGCCGACTTCCGGGTGTGGACGGTCCGGCTCAAGCGCGGCGTCTTCTTCGCCGACGACCCCGCGTTCAAGGGCCAGAAGCGCGAGCTGGTGGCGCAGGACTTCGTCTACAGCTTCAAGCGCGTGTTCGACCCCGCGAACAAGAGCCCGATCGTCGGGGGCATGATCACCGTCGGCCTCACCGGCCTGAACGCGCTGCGCGAGGAAGCCATCGCCAGGAAGATCCCGTTCGACTACGGGCGCGAGGTGGAGGGCATCCGCGCGCTGGACCGCTACACGCTGCGCATCACGCTGGACCAGCCGCGCCCGCGCCTGCTGGAAACGCTGGCCCAGCCCGACCTGCTGGGCGCGGTGGCGCGCGAGGTGGTCGAGTTCTACGGCGACAAGATCGACGCGCACCCGGTGGGCACCGGCCCGTTCCGGCTCAAGCAGTGGCGCCGCGGCTCGCTGATCGTGCTGGAGCGCAGCCCCGACTACCGCGAGGTGCTGTACGACGCCGAGCCGGCGACCGACGATGCCGAGGGCCAGGCGCTGCTGGCGCGCTTCAAGGGCCGCCGTCTGCCGCTGATCGACGAGGTGCAGGTCTCGATCATCCTGGAGAACCAGCCGCGCTGGCTGTCCTTCCTGAACGGCCAGATCGACATGCTGGCCACGCTGGCGAACGCGGTGCCCAGCGAGTACATCAACCAGGCCATGCCCAACGGCAAGCTGGCGCCGAACCTGGCCAGGCGCGGCATCGTCGGCCGGCGCCAGGTCAATTCCGACAACGCGCTGACCATGTTCAACATGGAAGACCCGGTCGTCGGCGGCTACACGCCCGAGAAGGTGGCGCTGCGCCGCGCGATGTCGCTGGGCTACGACGTGCAGCGCGAGATCCTGGTCTACTGGCGCGGCGCGGCCATTCCCGCGCAGTCGCCGATCGTGCCGCACACCAGCGGTTACGACCCGGCCTTCAAGAGCGAGATGAGCGACTACGACCCGGCCCGCGCCAAGGCGCTGCTGGACCTGTACGGCTATGTCGACCGCGATGGCGACGGCTGGCGCGAGCGCCCCGACGGCTCGCCGCTGCTGATCGAGATGACCACCCAGCCCGAGCAGCGCTTCCGCACCTTTGACGAGTTATGGAAGAAGGCGCTCGACGCGCTGGGCATCCGCGTCAAGTTCATCATCGGCCAGTGGCCGGAGAACCTGAAGGCCGCGCGTGCCGGCAAGCTGATGATGTGGCAGCTGTCCTCGTCGGCCGCGGGGCTGGATGGGCAGAGCGCGCTGGCACGCCTGTACGGCCCCGAAGCCGGCAGCCAGAACATGCCGCGCTTCAAGCTGGCTGCCTTCGACCGCCTGTACGAGCGCATGCAGGCGCTGCCCGACGGCCCCGAGCGCGACGCGCTGTTCCTCGAGGCCAAGCGCATCGCCGCCACCTACCTGCCGTGGAAGAACCGCATCCACCGCATCGATGCCGACCTGATGTGGCCCTGGGTCGTCGGCTACCGCCGGCCGCTGTTCTGGCAGGACTGGTGGCAGTACATCGACATCGACGACACGAAGAGGGCATGAGCCCGCCCGGCCGCCCGAAGGGCGAATTCCCTCCTGGAGGGACGGCGCGCAGCGCCAAGGGTGCACCAATGAGCCATCGCGGGCTGCGGCGACGCGACTGGCTGGCCGGCAGCCTGGGCCTGGCCGCGGCCACCGGTGCCGCCGCCAGCCGCGAGGGTCCCAAGACGCTGCGCCTGGCGCTGCCCGCCACCGAGACGCAGCTCGACCCCGCGCAAAGCGAGAGCAGCTACTACACCTACCAGGTCATCGCCAGCATCTTCGAATCGCCGCTGGGCTACGACTACCTGGCGCGCCCGCCACGGCTGGTGCCGCTGACGGCCGAGGCGCTGCCCGAGATCCCGGCCGACTACCGCCAGATCACGCTGCGCATCCGGCCCGGCATCTTCTTCGCCGACGACCCGGCGTTCCAGGGCCGCCCGCGCGAGCTGACCGCGGCCGACTACGTCTACAGCCTCAAGCGCTTCTACGACCCGCGCTGGAATTCGGCCGACCTGTACATCTTCGAAGGCGCGAAGCTGCTGGGCCTGAGCGAGCTGCGCCAGCAGGCGCTGAAGAGCGGCAAGCCCTTCGACTACGACACCGAGGTCGAAGGCCTGAAGGCGCTGGACCGCTACACGCTGCGCATCCGCCTGGCCGACCCCGACCCCCGCTTCGTCTACCAGCTGGCGCTGCCCTACCTGAGCGGCGCGGTGGCGCGCGAAGTCGCCGAGCGCTACGGCCCCGACATCGGCACGCATCCAGTGGGTACCGGCGCCTACCGGCTCGCCAGCTGGCGCCGCGGCTCGCTGATCGTGCTGGAGCGCTCGCCCGGCTTCCGCGGCGAGGTCTACAGCGGCCAGCCGGCCGAGACGCCGCTGGCCCAGTCGATAGCGCATGAATTGAGCGGCCAGCGCCTGCCGCTGATCGACCGCATCGAGTTCAGCATCATCGAGGAGCCGCAGCCGTACTGGCTGTCCTTCGTCAACGGCCGGCTGGACATGATCGAGGCGCGCGGCAGCTACGGCCAGCTGGCGGTGCCCAACGGCCATCTCGCGCCCTTCCTGCGCAAGCAGGGCGTGCAGCTGGCGCTCGAACCGCAGGCCGACATGCAGATGACCTACTTCAACTGCGAGGACCCGGTCGTCGGCGGCAACACGCCCGAGAAGGTGGCGCTGCGCCGGGCCATCGCGCTGGCGCACGACGGCGCGCTGTGGCGGCGCATCGTGCGCGGCGGGCTGGCGGTGCCGGCGCAGTCGCCGATCGCGCCCTACACCTACGGCTACGAGCCCGACTACCGCAGCGAGATGAGCGAATACGACCCGGCCAAGGCGCGCGCGCTGCTGGACCTGTACGGCTATGTCGACCGCGACGGCGACGGCTGGCGCGAGGCGCCCGACGGCCGGCCGCTGACCTTGCGCATCGCCTCGCTGGCCGACCAGCTGGGCCGCGACGGCAACGAGGTCTGGTACCGCAGCCTGCGCGCCGTCGGCCTGCGCGTGGTGTTCGAGCCCGCCGGCTGGGGCGAGCTGCTGCGCCGCTCGCGCGCCGGCAGCCTGATGATGTGGGGCTACGCCTGGAGCGCCGCCACGCCCGACGGCGCCTTCTTCCTCGGCATTGCCTACGGGCCGAACGCCAGCGAATCGAACGACGCGCGCTTCCGGCTGCCGGCCTTCGACAAGCTGTACGAACGCCAGCGCGTGCTGCCCGACGGCCCCGAGCGCGCCGCGCTGATGCGCGAGGCCAAGAATCTGATGGTGGCCTACATGCCGTACAAAGTGCACGGCCATCGCATCCAGGCCGACCTGCTGCAGCCCTGGCTGCGCCACTACTGGCGGCATCCGTTCATGCGCGACATCTGGCGGTATCTGGACCTGGCGTCGCACTGAGGTTTTTCGGGCTGCGGCACACTCGCTCGCCATGCATTCGCCACCCCTGCTGCTGCTGCCGCCCGACCCTTCGCTGATCCCGGCCTACCGCGCCGCGCTGCTGGCGGCCGACCCGTCGCTGGACGTGACCGGCTACAGCCGCGAGCTGGATGACGCGCAGCTCGCGCGCATCGAGGTCGTGCTCGGCTGGCGCCTGCCGCCGGGGCTGGCGCCGCGCCTGCCGCGGCTGCGCTGGGTGTGCTCGATCGCCGCCGGCGTCGAGAAGCTCCTGGTGCCCGAGCTGCCGCCGCAGGTGCCGGTGTCGCGCATCGTCGACCCCGACCAGGCGCTGGGCATGGCGCAGCATGTGGCGCTGATGGTGCTGCGCCATGCCCGCGCGCTGCCGCTGTACGAGCAGCAGCAGCAGGTGCGCAGCTGGGCGCGCCACCCGAAGGCCGCGGCGCGGCACCGCGTCGCGATCCTCGGCTTCGGCGAGGTCGGCCGCGCCATCGCCGAGCCGCTGCGCGCGCTGGGCTTCGCGGTCGAGGGCTGGCGGCGCGACAGCGGCCCGCTGCACGCGCTGCTGGCGCGCAGCGACATCGTCGTCAACACGCTGCCGCTGACGCCGGCCACGCAGGGCCTGCTCGACGCCGGCTGCTGGGCCGCGATGCCGCGCGGCGGCTACTTCATCAACGTGGCGCGCGGCGGCCATGTCGACGAGGCCGCGCTGATCGCCGCGGTGCAGTCGGGCCAGCTGGCCGGCGCCGCGCTCGACGTGCAGCAGACCGAGCCGCTGCCGCCGGACGACCCGCTGTGGGCCGTGCCCGGCATCCTGATCACGCCGCACATCGCCGCGCAATCCTCGCTGGAGACCGTGGCCGCGCAGTTCGTCGCCGGGCTGCGCTGCCTGCAGCGCGGCGAGCCGCTGCCCCATCCGGTGGACCGCACGCGCGGCTACTGACCCCTTCACGCCACCAGGACCATCGCCCATGCCCCGCATTCCCGGCCGCCGCCTGCTGCATTCCCCCGGTCCGACGCCGGTGCCCGACGAGGTGCTGCACGCGATGCTGCGCCAGCCCACCGACCTGGGCGACCCCGCCGTCGCGCAGCTGATCGACGACTGCGAGCGCGGCCTGCAGCGCCTGCTGCAGACGACGACGGCCGACGTCTTCCTCTACGCCGCCAACGGCCACGGCGGCTGGGAGGCGGTGATCGCCAACCTGGTGGGCCCCGGCACCGTGGTGCTGATCCCGGGCACCGGGCATTTCTCCGACAGCTGGGCCGAGCAGGTGCGCGCGTTCGGCGGCGAGGCCTTGCGCACGCCCTGGCGCGAGGGGTTGCCGATCGACCCGGCCGAGGTCGAGGCGCTGCTGCGGGCCGACCGCGCGCAGCGCATCAGCGCCGTCTTCACGGTACACACCGACACCGCCAGCAGCGTGACCAGCGACGTGCCGGCCATCGCCCGCGCCATCCAGGCCGCCGGCCATCCGGCGCTGCATGTGGTGGACGTGGTGGCCTCGCTCGGCGCGGCGCCGTTCGCGATGGACGCGCTGGGCATCGACGTGGTGATGGGCGCTTCGCAGAAAGGCCTGATGGGCCAGCCCGGCCTGGCCTTCGTCGCGGCGAACGAACGCGCGCTGGCCGCGGCGCAGCGCAACCCGGCGCCGCGCTTCTACTGGGACTGGGCGCGCCGCCGCGGCGCGATGCCCTACCAGAAGTTCTGCGGCACCGCGCCGCTGGCGCACCTGGCGGGCTTGCGCGCGGCCATCGGCCTGATCGAGGCCGAGGGGCTGGACGCGGTGTGGGCACGGCACCAGCGCCTGGCCGGCGCGGTGCAGGCCGCCGTCTCGGCCTGGGGCCAGGGCTTCGCGCTGTTCGCGCGTGAAGCTGCTGCGCGCTCGGTCTCGGTCACCGCCATCCAGACGCCGCCGGGCGTCGACCCCGAGGCCATCCGACGCGTCGCGCGCGAGCAGTTCCAGGTGGCGGTGGCCGGCGGCCTGGGGCCGCTGGCCGGCCGGGTGTTCCGCATCGGCCACCTGGGCGACCAGAACGAGGCGCAGATCCTCGGCTGCCTGGCCGGCGTGGAGGCGGCGATGCTGCAGCTGGGCCTGGCCTTCACCAGTGGCCTGCCGGCCGCGCAACAGGCACTGGTGGACGCAGTGCGTGCCGTGAACGCAACGCCGGCTTGACAGGCGTCAAGCCGGCGCACGCTGCGGAAGACGCGGCGGCGCGCGGCGTGCGATCCGCCCACCCGCGGTGCGGCGGCGCGGGCTAGCCTCGATGTCGAGATGGACACAAGCACCGCCGACACCGAACCGATGGGCCTGGACCCGGTACCACGCCCCGCACAAGCCGCACAAGGCGCACTGCCGGCCTCGCTGCAGGAACTGCAGCAGGCGCTGAGCCGGCCCGAAGGCCCGCGGGCCCGCCACCTGGGCGAGGCGCTGATCGAGCGCGGCATCATCGATCCCGCCATCCTGCAGGCGGCCTTGGCCCGCCAGCGCCAGCTCACGCCGCACCGGCTGCTGGGTCAGCTGCTGGTCGACGGCGGCACGATCACGCCGCTGCAGCTCAACGGCGCGCTGGCCTCGTGGATGGGCGTGCCGCTGGTCGACCCGCGCCGCCTGGTGCCCGAGCCCGAGGCGCTGGCCCGCCTGCCGCGCGCACTGGCCGAGCGCGAACAGGTGCTGGCGCTGATGCAGCACGAGGACGCCCTCGTCGTTGCCATGAGCGACCCCTGGGACCAGGCGCTGCTGGAGCAGCTGCGCTTCGCGGCCGAGCAGCGCGTGCTGCCGGTGATGGCGCTGCCGGGTACCCTGCCCGCTGCGCTGTCCGCGGCCTACCGCGTGCCGGCCGGCGGGCATGACGGCGGCGATCCAACGGCCAGCGAGGTGGCGCTGCTGGCCCGTGCGCTGTCCGAAGAGGGCCAGGCCGATGTCGACATCGACCCGGCGGTGCTGAACCAGTCCGACAACCCGCTGGTGCGGCTGGTCAACGCGATGATCGCCGACGCGGTGCGGCTGCGCGCCAGCGACATCCACATCGAAAGCGGCGAAGGCCAGCCGGTGCGGGTGCGCCTGCGCATCGACGGCGAACTCGCGCCCTACCTCGAGCTGCCACAGCGCCTGCGCTTCGCGCTGGTGGCGCGGTTGAAGATCATGGCCGACCTCGACATCGCCGAGCGCCGCAAGCCGCAGGACGGCAAGATCGCGTTCGCCCGTTTCGGCGGCGCGCGGGTCGAGCTGCGCATGGTCACCGTGCCCACCTTGCACGGGCTCGAAGACGTGGTGCTGCGCATCCTCTCGGGCCTGAAGCCGATGCCGATCGAATCCATCGGCCTCTCGGCGCCGGTGCTCGCCGGCCTGCGCAGCGCGATGGACAAGCCCTACGGCCTGGTCCTGATCTGCGGCCCCACCGGCTGCGGCAAGACCACCACGCTGCACTCGGTGCTGCGCGAACTCAACACCGCCAAGCGCAAGATCTGGACCGCCGAAGATCCGGTGGAAATCACCCAGGCCGGCCTGCGCCAGGTGCAGGTGAACCCGCGCATCGGCTGGACCTTCGCGGCGGCGATGCGCACCTTCCTGCGCGCCGATCCGGACGTGATCATGATCGGCGAGATGCGCGATGCGGAGACGGCCCGCATCGCGGTGGAGGCCTCGCTCACCGGTCACCTGGTGCTGTCCACGCTGCACACCAACTCGGCGCCCGAGAGCATCACGCGGCTGCTGGAGATCGGACTGGACCCGTTCATGTTCTCCGATTCGCTGTTGGCCATCCTGGCGCAGCGCCTGGTGCGGCGGCTGTGCACCCGCTGCCGCGAGGCGCGGCCGCTGGACGATGGCGCGTTGCGTGCCCTGGCACAGCAGTACGCCGAGAGCAGCGGCGGGCGCGGCGCCACGATGGACGCGCTGATCGAGCGCTGGCGCCGCCAGCATGGCGACGCACAGGGCCGGCTGCTGATGCACCACCGCCGCGGCTGCGAGGCCTGCGACCACACCGGCTACCGCGGCCGGCTGGGCCTGCACGAGCTGATGGTGGCCAGCGACAGCACGCGCCACCTGGTGCGCCACCGCGCCGCGGCCGACGCGCTGCAGGCCGCCGCGCTCGATGCCGGCATGATCACGCTGCGGCAGGACGGCATCGAGAAGGTGCTGGCCGGCCTGACCGACATGGCCGAGGTGCTGACCGCGTCGAACGCCTAGGAGTGCTCGGCGCCTAACGCTCCAACAGCGCGGCCACGCCGTCGCCCACGTGCTGCATGAAGGCCCGCACGCGGGCCGTCTGGCGCAGGTCGGGGTGCGTCAGCATCCACACCGGCACCGAGAGTTCGGGGATCACGTCCGACACCGCCACCAGCTCCGGCAGCAGCGGCTCCATGAAGGTCGGCAGGATGCCCACGCCCAGGCCGGTGCGCAGCACCGCGGCCACGGCGTTGAAGATGTCCACGCGCAGCCGCACCTGGGCCTGCGCCAGCTGCTCGCGCATCCACTGGTCGTACACGCGCGACTGCGCGTCGCGCTCGAAGGTGACCCAGGGCGCCTCGCGGATCAGCGTGGCCAGCGGCTCCAGCGCCTGCGGCAGGCCCGCGGCGCCGCGCCGGGCGTACACGCGGCAATGCGTCATGCCCAGCGGCCGGCCCACCAGGTGCTCGGCCACCTGCGAGGTCAGGCGCACCGCGACATCGGCCTCGCGGCCGGTCCAGGTGGCCGATTCGTCGGCGCGGCGGCGCGTCAGGTCGACCAGGAAGGCGTTCTCGACCACCTCGACCTCGATGCCGGGAAAGGCGCGCGCGAAATCGGCCAGCGGCTGCGGCAGCAGGTGCGTCATCACGACGAAGGCGGTGGTCACGCGCAGGGGCCCGGTGAGCTCGCGGTCGCGGCCGAGCACGCGGCGCTCGATCTCGTCGGCCTGGTCGGCCATGCGGCGCGCCTGCTCCAGCACCAGCGCGCCGGCTTCGGTGGGGCTGTAGCCGGTGCGCTGGCGCTCGAACAAGCGCGCACCCAGGCGCTGCTCCAGCGTGTCCAGCCGGCGCAGCACGGTGGTGTGGTTCACGCCCAGCTGGCGCGCGGCCGCCACCAGGCTGCCGGCGGTGCCGATGGCCAGGGCGTAGCGCAGGTCGCTCCAGTTCAACTCGTCCATGGTCCGAGTATCCCGAAGGGGACTGCAGAAACGCAAGCTCGGACTGCAGATCATCGCGTTGCCTGCAGAAAACGCAGCCCCTACGATGGCCACCGGTCCGCCCGATTCTGGAGAACCCTGATGGACATGCGCCTGCCCGCCGGTCTGCAAGCCGCCGACGCCTCCCAGGCCGCACTTGCCGACGCCCCGCCGCCGCTGCGCCTGCTGCAGCGCTGGCAGCCGGCCGCCGCGCTGCCGCCGCTGGAGCGGCGCACCGTGGCGGCCTTGCGCGCCGCGCCGCGCCACGACCTGCCGCGCTGGCGGCTGAAGCTGCAGCAACTGTTCGGCGCCGCCTGAGAATCAGGCCCTCGCCGCGCCGCGGCGGAATAACGCGGCCCGCTGCCGCGTAGGCTCCGGGTGGACGCTCCCGATTCGTTTCGTCAGCAGCTGCTGGCCGCCATCCCGCGCTTGCGGCGCTATGCCCGCTCGCTGGTGTTCGAGCCCGCGCCGGCCGACGACCTGGTGCAGGCCACGCTGGAGCGTGCGCTGTCGCACTGGCACCAGTTCGACCAGCGGCGCGACATGGTGCTGTGGCTGCTGTCGATCGCCCACAACGCCTTCCTCGACAGCCGCCGGCGCGACGCGCGGCTGCAGGTGCTGGACCCGCAGCAGATGCAGCTGCACCAGGACCTGCACGGCGCCGACCCCGGCGTGGATGTCGGCCTGCGGCTGGACCTGGCAGCCGCGCTGGCGCGGCTGTCGCCCGAACAGCGCGAGACGCTGCTGCTGGTCAGCGTCGAGCAGCTGAGCTATGCCGAGTGCGCCGAAGCGCTGGGCATCCCGATCGGCACCGTGATGTCGCGCGTCTCGCGCGCCCGGGCCGTGCTGCGCGAATGGCTGGAAGGCCGCGGCCGGACCGACCCCAAAGTGCGCCCGCTGCGACGGGTGGTATGACGATGGACAGCTTCGTGCAACAACCCGATGACACCACGCTGTCGGCCTGGCTCGACGGCGAACTCGATGACGAGACCCGCGCCACGGTCGAGGCCTGGCTGCGCGAGCACCCGGACGACGCGGCCCGCGTGCGCCTGTGGGCCGCCGACCGGGAGGCGCTGCGCGCGCGCTTCGACCCGGTGCTGGCCGAGCCCGTGCCGGAGGCGCTGCAACGCACGGTGCGCGAAGGCGGCCGCAGCGGCGGGCAGGGCCCCGGCGCCTGGCGCGGCTGGCGGCTGGCGGCCGCGGCCGCCGGCCTGATGGTGGGCGGCGGCCTGCTCGGCGGCGCGCTGGTGTGGCAGCTCCAGCCCGCGCGCGAGCTGGCGGCCGCCCGCAGCAGCTGGACCCAGCGCGCCGCGGTGGCCCACGCGGTCTACGCCCCCGAGCTGCGCCACCCGGTGGAAGTGAACGTGGCCGAAGGCCAGCCCGCGGAACAGCATGCGCAGGAAGAACACCTGGCGCGCTGGCTCACCAAGCGGCTGGACATGCCGGTGCGCCTTTTCGACCTGCGCGCGCAGGGCTTCACGCTGGTGGGCGGCCGGCTGCTGCCCGATGCGCAGGGCCCGAGCGCGCAGCTGATGTACCAGAACGCCGGCGGCCAGCGCGTCACCGTCTACCTGCGCCGGCCCGAGCCGGGCACCAACACCTCGTTCCGCTACCAGCGCGAGGGTGAACTCGGCATGTTCTACTGGGCCGAGGAAGGCTACGGCTGCGCACTGGTGGGCAAGCTGCCGCGCGAACGCCTGCTGGCGCTGGCCGAGGCCGCCTACCAACAGGTGGAACAGGACCTGCCCGGCCTGAAGCCGCGGCCGTCGTCTTAGCCGCGGGCCCGGGCCGCGGGCCCGGGACGCGGAGGTCAGGCCTGCGGGTTCTCGACCAGCAGCGCAATGCCCTGGCCGCCGCCGATGCAGGCCGAGGCCACGCCCCAGCGCGCGCCGATCTGCTGGAGCTGCCGCGCCACCGTGATCGTCAGCCGCACGCCGGTGGCCGCCAGCGGATGGCCCAGCGCAATGGCGCCGCCGTGCACATTCAGCTTGTCCAGGTCCAGGTCCAGCTCGCGCGCCACCGCCAGGGTCTGCGCGCCCTGCGCTTCGTTGACCTCGAAGCGGGCGATGTCGGTGAGGCGATGGCCGCTCTTTTCAAGCAATAGACGGATGGCCGGCGCGGGGCCGATGCCCATCACCTCCGGCCTGACGCCGACCACCGCCGCCGCGGCGATGCGCGCGAGCGGCGCGCGACCCGCGGCGCGCTGCCAGTCGCGCGCCACCGCACCGCTGGCCACCAGCGCCGCGGCCGCCGCATCGGTCAGCGCCGAGCTGTTGCCGGCTGTCTGCACGCCGCCGTCGAACACCGTGCGCAGCCGCGCCAGCGCCTCGGGCGTGGTCGGCCGGGGGTGGCTGTCCTGCTCCACCACCGTGGCCTTGCCGGCCAGGCGCAGCCGGCGCGGGCGGTAGCCGGGCAGCTCGAAGCGCTCGTCGCTCACCGGCACGATCTCGCCGGCCAGCCAGCCCGAGGCCTGCGCCGCCAACGCGCGGCTGAACGATTGCGCGGCGAAGGCGTCGACCGCCTCGCGCGTGATGCCGTATTCGGTGGCAAGGTTCTCGGCGGTCTGGATCATCGAGATCGCCGCGGCCGGGTCGGTCAGCGATTCCCACATGAAGTCCTTGAAGCCGACCGGCGCGCCGAGCCGGAAGCCGCCGCGGTGGTCGAAGGCCGCGATCGGGTTGCGCGTCATCGACTCGGTGCCGACCACCAGCGCCAGCGAGGCCGCGCCGGCGCCGATCTGTTCGCCGGCCTGGCGGAACAGCTCGAAGCCGGTGCCGCAGATGCGCTGGCACATCAGCGCCGGCACCTCCAGCGGCACGCCGGCATACAGGCCGATGTGGCGCGGCAGGTAGAACTGGTCGAAGCCGCCCGGCGCCATGTTGCCGGTCAGCACGCTGTCGACCTGCGCAGCGTCGACGCCGGCGCGCGCCAGCACCGCGCGCGCGGCCTTGATGCCCAGGTCGATCGGGTTCGCCTCGGCGAACGCGCCCTGGTGGTCGACCATCGGCGTGCGCAGGCCGTCGAGCAGGAACACGTCATCGAAGGATTGGTAGAGGCCGCGCATGAGGGTCGCTGCTTTCGAACGTTAGGAATGAGTGATCAGGCCGCCCGCACCACGCCGGCGCCGCCAGCGTACAGCGCCTCGACCTGCGCGGCGCGGCGCTTGAGCACCGCGCCCTGGTTCAGGTAGCCCTTGTCGGTGATCTCGCCGCCGTCGGCACTGGGCGGCTCGGCGAGCACCAGCGCGCGCACCGGCACCTGCGAGGAGCCGCCGCCCTCGGCCTTCAGCGCCTTCAGCGCCGCGCCGATGCGCTCGGCCAGCTGAGCCGGGGGCAGCGCCGCGCCCTCGGCCGTCGGGAACACCAGCACGCCGACCTCGTCGCGGTCGTGGCCGGTGATCACCACGTCCTGCGCCAGCGGCGCCAGCGCCGACACCACCCGCACCCGCAGCGTGCCCACGCTGACCCAGGTGCCGGTGGTGAGCTTGAAGTCCTCGGCCACGCGGCCGTCGAACACCACGCCGCGCTCGGGGTGCGCCTCGTCGGCGAACTTGCCGGCGTCGCCGATGCAGTAGTAGCCCTCCTCGTCGAAGGCCTTGGCGGTGAGCTGCGGCGCATCCCGATAGCCCGGGAACACGCTGACGCCGCGCACCCGCATCTCCAGCTTGCCGCCGTTGGGCACCAGCTTCAGCTCCACGCCGGGCAGCGGCAGGCCGATGACGCCGGCCCGCTCGAGCTGCCAGTGCGCGCTGGTGACCGCGGGCGCCGTCTCGGTCGAGCCCCAGGAGGTGGTGAGCCAGATCTCCTCGCCCCGCACGCGCTTCGCCAGCGCCTGCAGCCGTTCCCAGCTGGCCTGCGGCAGCGCCGCACCGGCATAGAACACCACGCGCAGGCGCTCGAAGAAGCGTTGCGCCGCGGCCGCGTCTTTTTCGAGGTAGGGCAGCAGCAGGTCCAGCCCGCGCGGCACGTTGAAGTAGATCGTCGGCTGCACCTCCAGCAGGTTGGCCAGCGACTTCTCGACCAGGCCCGGCGCGGGCCGGCCCTCGTCGATGACCAGCGTGCCGCCGTTGCGCAGCACCAGGTTCAGGTTGTGGTTGCCGCCGAAGGTGTGGCTCCACGGCAGCCAGTCGACGATGACCGGCTTCTCGTGCTCGAGGAAGCGCCAGGCCTGCGCGATCATCTGCTGGTTCGCGCACAGCATGCGGTGGGTGTTGATCACCACCTTCGGGTGCCCGGTGGAGCCCGAGGTCAGCAGGTACTTGGCATGGGTGTCGGGCGTGACCTCGGCAAAGGCCTGCATCACCGCCGGGCCTTCGGCGGTGCGGGTCAGCGACTCGAAGGCCAGCGCGCCGGGGAAGCTTTCGGCACCGCGGCTGAACACCATCACCGCGTCCAGCCCGGCATGGGCCAGCGCCGGACCGTACACCTCTGTATTGTCGGCATAGACCAGCGCCGGGCCCAGCGTGTTCAGGATGCCGTGGATCTTGGTGTAGTCCTTCGTCAGCCGGCAGTAGGCGCTGGACACGGTGCACACCGCGCGGCCGATGTGCATGGCCGCCAGCATCAACAGCAGGTGGTCCAGCCCGTTGTCCGACAGCACCACCACCGGCGCCTGGGGCTTGAGCTTCAGACCCAGCAGGCTCTGCGCGATGCGGCCCACCGTTTCACGCGCCTGGCGCCAGTTCAGGCGCCGCCATTCACCGTCGGGCCGGCGCTCGGCAAAGGCCGGCGCCTCGGGCGTCTCGGCGGCCCAGCGCTCCAGCCATTCACCCACGCAGCGGGCATAGGGCTTCAGCGGTTCGGGCGAGCGCAGCACCACGCTGCCGTCGTCGAAGGGCACGCGCACCACGCGCGGCGGCGCCAGCAGCCGGGGATCGTCGAAGAAGGTGCCCATGGCTCAAAACATACAGTTGTGTATTGACTGGATGGTAGTGTTCCGCTCACTGATGGGCATCAGGGTTTCCTCGCGTTTCCGTACAGCAGTGCATGGCATCATCCTGCCTTCCCGAGACCACCGGCCCCCGCGTGAACGCCCCGACCGCCACCCCCCGCCGCCGCGACAGCAGCGCCCGCGCCCAGCTCACGCCCGAGGCCTGGATCCAGGCCGCCACCGAGGTGCTGGTGGACCAGGGCATCGACCATGTGCGGGTGGACGTGCTGGCCGGCGAGCTGGGCGTCACCCGCGGCAGCTTCTACTGGCATTTCCGCGACCGCGAGGAGCTGCTGCGCGCGGTGCTGCAGGCCTGGCGCGAGCAGGCCACCGAGGCGCTGACCCAGCGCCTGGAGCGCGCCCATGCCGACGCGCGCGAGCAGCTGCGCGACGTGATCTCGCTGCCCTTCCGCGGCCGCTCGGCCACGCGCGCGGCACGCATCGAGCTGGCCATCCGCGCCTGGGCCCGGCGCGACGAGATGGCGCGCCACGCGGTCGACGAGGCGGATGCCTCGCGCATCGGCTACATCGCGCAGGTGTTCTCCGCGCTTGGCTGCCCGATTGCCGAGGCCCGCTCGCGCGCCTTCCTGCTCTACACCTACGTCGTCGGCGAATCGTTGATGCCGCGTCAAGGCAGCGCGGCCCAGCGCGCCGAGCGCGCACGCTTCGTCGAGCGCCTGCTGTCGCCGCCGGCGGCCGCGGGTTAGCGCCCGATTGCCCCCGCTTTTCGGGCGTGACCGGGGCCCGGCCGCGGGCGCAGAATGACCTGCAAGGCGCTCCCGCCATGGGGGCCGCCGCGCAAGGAGATGGCAGATGGGCGGCAGCAGTTCACCCTGGATCCCGGGCGTCAGCCCCGATCGGCGGCAAGGCGGTGACCGGCGCGTGCCGGTGTCCATCCTGTGCCAGGAAGCGCTGGCCGAGATCGTCGTCGAAACCCGCGGCGAAGACTCCTACGCCGGCCGTGCCCTGCACGAACTGCGCGCGCGCCGCGCCGCCGGCGAAGGCGGCAACGGCGAGCAGGAGCTGATCGTCTACTCGCTGCGCGGGCGCTGGATCGTCGGCACCGTGGCGCAGGTCCGCGCCGAGCTGGAGGCCGCGGCCAGCGCCGCCTGCCGCCGCGGCAAGCCGGTGGGCGAGAGCCTGCCGAGTCTGCTGGCGCAGGAGCTCGGCGCCGAGCTGCCGCCGCCCAGCCAGACGCCGCAGTAGCACCGGCACGGCGCGCTCAGGTCGCCGCCATGGCGCCCTGAGGGCCAAGCTCAAGGCCCGCTCAAGGCCCGCTGGCAGCGCGTGCGCGGAGCTTTTCTTCCAGCGCGGCGCGGAAGGCGGCGTTGCCATTCGGCTCGCCCACCTCGTAGCGGCGCTGTGCCGGCGCTGCGGCCGGCGTGGGCGGGGGGGCGCGCGGTGGCAGCGCGCCCGCCGCGCTGGCGGCAGGCGGCAGCGCCGCCGGCAACATCGCCACGGGCATGCTGGCCGGCGGCGCCGGCACGGGGGCCGGCGGCTCCGGGCGCGGGGCCGCGATCACCTTCACCGGCTCGTGCGGGCGCTCGGTGCAGGCCGCCAGTGAGGCCAGCGCGGCCAGCGCCGCCAGCGCCACCAAGCCCGGCAGCCGCCGCAGTGCGATCACAGCAGCTGCACCGACCCGCTGCCGCGCACGACCCAGTTGGCGTCGTACACCGTGCAGCCGCCGACATAGCCGCTGATGCGCGGGCAGGACACGGTGTAGCCGGCCAGTTGCAGCGTCAGGTTGAGGGTGCCGTCGTTGGCGGTGAACACGCTGCCGGTGACGCCGTAGACGCCGGGGTGGCAGTTCAGCGCGCCGTACACCACCAGGGCGTCGCTGCGCACCAGGTCGCCGGTGGCGTCGAGGACCAGCTGGTCGCAGCTCGTCAGGCCGTCGGCGTTGAAGGCGGTGAGCCAGACCAGGCCGCTGTAGGTGGTCGGCGTGCCGATGGCATTGGCCGCCTGGGCCCACGGGGCCGCCAGCAACGCGGCGGCGGCCACACCGGCCCAGGCCAGGCTCCAGGCTTGTTTCAGCTTCTTCATGCGTGCTCTCCATGGCGCGGCCCGCGGCGCGGGCCCCAGCAGCCTAACGCCGCGACCCGGCCCGGCGTTGGCAGGCCAAACGAAACAAGGCGCAGCGGCGCGCGGCCGGCCCGGAATTCGAGCGCAAGGATGGGAGTGCCGGCGGCACCCGGCCTGCCTAGACTGCCGCCATGCCGTTCCCGTTGCCATCCGCCTTGCCATCCCCCCGTTGGACGCCCATCATGACCGTTAGCGCCGCCCACCCGGACTGGGCGGCCGTCGAGCAGTCGCTGGACCGCCACGGCCACGCGGTGCTGCCCCGCCTGCTGGACCCGGCGCAGTGCGGTCAGCTGGCCGCGCTGTACGCACGCGACAGCGGCTTCCGTTCGACCGTGGTGATGGCCCGCCACGGCTTCGGCCGCGGCGAGTACAAGTACTTTGCCTACCCGCTGCCGCCACTGCTGGAGGATCTGCGCCATGCGCTGTACCCGCGGCTGGTGCCCCTGGCCAACCGCTGGCAGCAGGCGCTGGGCCTGGCCGGACGGTTTCCGGACACCCTGGCCGCCTTTCTGGCGCGCTGCCACCAGGCCGGGCAGGTCCGCCCGACGCCGCTGATCCTGGCCTACGGCCCCGGCGACCACAACTGCCTGCACCAGGACCTGTACGGCGAGCATGTGTTCCCGCTGCAGGTGGCGCTGCTGCTGTCGCGGCCCGGCGCGGATTTCTCCGGCGGCGAGTTCGTGATGACGCAGACCGACGCCGACGAACAGCGCGCCGAGGTCATCGCGTTGCAGCAGGGCGACGCGCTGGTGTTCGCCGTCCACCAGCGCCCGGTGCCGGGCCGGCGCGGCGGCCTGCGCCGGGCCGCGATGCGCCATGGCGTGAGCCGCGTGCACAGCGGCCGGCGCCACACGATCGGGCTGATCTTCCATGACGCGCGCTGAGGACCTGCACACGCGCGGCCTGTTCGAGGCCGAAGGCGCCCCGCCGGGCACCATCGAGCCGCTCGGCCCGTGCGCCGGCGTGCTGCGCGGCTTCGCGCTGGCCGAGGTCGACGCGCTGCTGGCCGGCATCGCCGCCATCGAGCAGGCCGCGCCGTGGCGCCACATGCAGGTGCCCGGCGGCCACACGATGTCGGTGGCGATGACCAACTGCGGCACCTGGGGCTGGACCAGCGACGCGCAGGGCTACCGCTACACCCGCGAAGACCCGCTCGGCGGCGCGCCTTGGCCGGCGCTGCCCGCGACCTTCCTGCGCCTGGCCCGGGCCGCGGCGCAGGCGGCCGGCTTCGCGGGCTTCGCGCCCGATGCCTGCCTGATCAACCGCTACCGGCCCGGCACGCGGCTGGGCCTGCACCAGGACCGCGACGAGCGCGACCTGGCCGCGCCGATCGTCTCGGTCTCGCTGGGCATGCCGGCCACCTTCCTGTTCGGCGGGCTCAAGCGCCGCGATCCCGTGCAGCGCGTGGCGCTGCGGCATGGCGATGTCGTGGTCTGGGGCGGCGAGGATCGCCTGCGTCATCACGGCGTGCTGCCGCTGGCGGACGTGCCGCATCCGGCGCTCGGCAGCCAGCGCCTGAACCTGAGCTTTCGCAGGGCCGGTCCATGAGCAGCCCCTCGTCCCGTCGACCCGCCGCCTACGCCAGCGACGAGCAGCGCTGGGCCGCCGTGCAGGCACGCGACGCGCGGGCCGACGGCCACTTCGTCTATGGCGTGCGCACCACCGGCGTGTACTGCCGCCCGAGCGCCGGCGCGCGCCTGCCGCGGCGCGAGAACGTCGAGTTCTTCGACGACGCGCTTGCCGCCCAGGCCGCCGGCTACCGCCCGAGCCAGCGCGCGGCCGGCGACCGCACCGCGCTGGCGGCGCAGCGCGCGGCGCTGGTGGCCCGCGCCTGCCGCCTGATCGAGCAGGCCGAAGCCCCGCCCGCGCTGGACACGCTGGCCGCGCAGCTGGGCTGCAGCCCGTTCCACTTTCACCGGGTGTTCAAGGCCGAGACCGGCCTGACGCCCAAGGCCTATGCCAGCGCGTTCCGCGCCCGCAAGCTGCGGGCGCAGCTGCGGTCGCCGAAGGCCGCCCGGAAAGGAAGCACCGTGACCGATGCGCTGTACGACGCCGGCTTCAATACCAGCAGCCGTTTCTACGCCGCCGCCGACCAGCTGCTGGGCATGCCGGCGCGCGCCTACCGCGCCGGCGGCCCGGACATGCGCATCCGCTTCGCGGTGGGCGAGTGCACGCTGGGCGCGATCCTGGTCGCGCAAAGCCAGCGCGGGCTGTGCGCCATCCTGCTGGGCGACGACCCGGGGCGGCTGGTCGAAGACCTGCAGGACCAGTTCCCGAAGGCGGAGCTGATCGGCGGCGACGCCGGCTTCGAGCAGCTGGTGGCGCTGGTGGTCGGCTTCGTCGAGGCACCGGCGCTGGGCCTGAACCTGCCGCTGGACGTGCAGGGCACCGCGTTCCAGGAACGCGTGTGGCAGGCGCTGCGCGAGATCCCGCCCGGCGCCACGGTCAGCTATGCGCAGGTGGCGGCGCGCATCGGCCAACCGCGGGCCGTGCGCGCGGTGGCCCAGGCCTGCGGCGCGAACCGGCTGGCGGTGGCCATTCCCTGCCACCGCGTGGTGCGGCGCAGCGGCGAGCTCTCGGGCTACCGCTGGGGCGTCGAGCGCAAGCGCGCGCTGCTCGAGCGCGAGGCCGGCTGATGCCCGACGTCGCCGAACAGGTCGCCGCGCTCGACTGGGCGGCCGTCACGCGGCAGCTGGACGACGAAGGCCACGCGCTGCTGCCCGGCCTGCTGCAGGACGCAGCCGCGCTGCCGGCGCTGCGCGATGCGCTGTACCCGCGGCTGCTGCCGATCGCCCACCGCTGGCAGGCGCTGCTCGGCGAGCCGCCCACGCCCTGGCCCGCGGCCTGCCCGCACCCTGCGCAGCCGATGACGAGCTGCCTGCGCGCCGGCGACTACCAGCCGCTGCACCAGCATGCCGGCGACCCGCAGGCCTTCCCGCTGCAGCTGCTGGCGCTGCTGAGCGAGCCCGGCCGCGACTTCGACGGCGGCGAATGCGTGCTGACCGAGCAGCGCCCGCGCCTGCAGTCGCGGCCGATCGTGCTGCCGCTGCGGCGTGGCGATATCGCGCTGATCGCGCTGGCGCAGCGCCCGCAGCGCGGCGCCGCCGGCCATTACCGCGTGAACCTGAAGCACGCCATCAGCCGCGTGCACCGCGGCGAGCGCCTGGGGCTCGAGCTGCTGTTCCACGCCGGCTGAGCGAACCGCCCGCGTGCACGCCCGGCCGGGGGCGCGCTCGGTGCGCCCTGTAGCATCGCCGCCTGGTCCTCGCCCCGCTTCCCGGTTCCCGCCCCCCATGTCCCTGTCCGCCCGCGCCGCGCCGCTGTACCGTTCGCTTGTTCGTCGTCGGCGTGCTGGGCTTCGCCTCCGGCCTGCCGCTGGCGCTGACCGGCCAGGCGCTGCAGGCCTGGCTCAGCGTCTCGGGGCTCGACGTGGCGACGATCGGCTTCCTCAGCCTGGTGGGCCTGCCCTACACCTTCAAGTTCCTGTGGGCGCCGCTGATGGACCGCTTCGAGCTGCTGCCCGCCCTGGGCCGGCGCCGCGGCTGGCTGGTGGCCACGCAGCTGGCGCTGGCCGGCACGCTGCTGGCGCTGGCGGCCACGCCGCCGCAGCATTCGCTGCAGCTGTTCGCGCTGCTGGCGCTGCTGACGGCCTTCGTCTCGGCCTCGCAGGACGTGGTGATCGACGCCTACGGCACCGACCTGCTGCCGCAGGCCGAGCGCGGCCTGGGCTCTTCGCTGAAGGTGCTGGGCTACCGGCTGGCGATGATCCTCTCCGGCGGCATTGAGCTGATCTGGACCGATGCGGTCACCGGCAGCGGCTGGACCTGGCCGCAGGTGTACCGGCTGATGGCGGGCATCATGGCCGGCACGGCGCTGTTCTCGGCGCTGGCGCTGCCGCGGCTGAAGACCGCCGCCGCCCCGCAGAGCGTGGCCCGGCACGACCTGGTCGGCTTCGCCGCGGTGCTGGCCGCTGCATTCGCAGGTTATCTCTTCACGCTCCAGCTGGCCACGCCGCTGGCCGGCTGGCTGCTGCGGCCGCTGCTGGCCGGCAGCGGGCTGGCCGCGGCGCTGCAGGCCCGCTGGATCGACCTGCTGGCGCTGGTCTTCGGCATCGCGTTCACCTTGCCGCTGGCCGGCTGGGCCGCGCGGCGCGCGCGCTTCGAAACGCTGCTGGGCGGCCTGGGCAGCTACTTCGCGCAGCCGGGCGCGGCGGCCTTCCTGCTGTTCATCGTGCTGTACATGCTGGGCGACGCCTTCGCCGGCGCGCTGATGACGCCCTTCCTGCTGCAGGCCATGGCCTTCAGCTCGGCCGAGGTGGGCGTGGTCAACAAGGTGATCGGGCTGTGGCTCACCATCGGCGGTGCACTGGTGGGCGGCGCGCTGATGCTGCGGCTGGGGCTGTGGCGCGCGCTGATGCTGTTCGGCGTGCTGCAGGCGGCGTCGAACCTGGGCTTCTGGTGGCTGGCCGCCTTCGGCAAGGGCAGCCTGCCCGGGCTGGTGATCCCGGCCTTCGACTGGGGCCTGGTCGCGCTGAAGCAGGCCGCGCCGGTGGACGGCGGGCTGCTGATGGTGGTGGCCTTCGAGAACCTCTCCGGCGGCATGGGCACCGCCGCCTTCGTCGCCTTCCTGATGGCGCTGACGCAGCAGCGCTTCACCGCCACGCAGTACGCGCTGCTCAGCGCCTTCGCGTCGGTGGGCCGCGTGGGTGGGGCCGATGGCCGGCGTGCTGGCCGAATCCATCGGCTGGCCCAGCTTCTTCATCGTCTCCACCGTGCTGGCGCTGCCGGCGCTGGCGATGCTGGCGCGGCTGAAGGCCAACGTGCAGCGGCTGGAGGTGGTGCCCGGCAGCGGCGCCGAGGACGACTGAGGGCGACGGAGGGCGACCAAGGGCACTGCAGCGGAACTTGACGCCGCAGGCAGAATCCTGCAAGCACAGACCACTGCGCCCCGCCTTGAACCCACCTGCGCCGAGAGATGACGACGCGACGCCCGCCGGCGCCGCCTGGGCGGCGCGCTGATCGGCAGCGGCCTGCTGGCCGCGCTGGGCAGCCCCGGCGCACTGCGCGGTGCAGCGGAATGCAAGCGCTGGCGCAAAGTGGTGTCGGCCGAGCAGATCGAGCAGAGCGCCTTCCAGCAGTACACCCAGATGGTCAGCCAGGCCGGCGGCCAGCGCGCGCTGCTCCCGGCCGAGCATCCGCAGGTCAGGCGGCTGCGCTACATCGCCGCGCCATCACCGACGGCTGCAACGACAGTGGCGCTGGAAGTCCCTGTTCGCGCCCGAATGCCTCCACCCGCGCCGACTGGCCATTCAGCAAGCTGCGACGATGCGAGGTGGCGATGATGATCGCCGCGCTGGAGCATGCGCGCCGCCCGCTGCACGCCCGGCGTCGCTGCTGGGCGGCGCCGCACGGTGCTGATATGCTGCGCTTCTCGCGCGACGACGAATCCGAAGCCGACGCCCTGGGGCTGGTGCTGGCGGCCAAGGCCGGCTACAACCCGCGCGCCGGCGTCACGCTGTGGAAGAAGATGCTGGCCGCCAACAAGGGCGCGCCGCCGCAGTGGCTGTCCACCCACCTTCGACGCCGACATGAGCCCGCCTGCCGCGGGTGGAACCGCTGTACGACCGCGCGGCCAAGCCGCCGCAGCGCTTCGGACCGCCGCCTGCCGCCTCCTGAACATCTTGCCCGCTGGGCGGGTCACGGCGGGATGCCCTGCAGCACCAGGTCGCAATGGCCACCAGACCATCCGGCGCAGCGAGCAGACCGGCGGGTTGTACACGTTCCAGCTATCAGAGGTAGGTCACGCAGAAGGCGTCGGTGTAGCAGAGCAGTCGGCCATCGGCCGTCATGGCCACGGTCACTGCGTAGTGCCCGTGACGGCGCGGCTCAAGGTCGCGGCGTCGAACTGGGCGCACGCATCGTTGAACACCCGCGTGCCCTCGGGATTGCAGGTCAGCGCCGCGTCGTAGCGGCTGCGCCGTTTACATCGAGGGTCCGCGCAGCGATGGACGTTGGCGCCCGATCCGCGATCGCCCGCCATCAGCTGCCGGCCGTCGGGGCTGGCCGCCAGCACCCCGGAGACGCCGGTCTTGCCAAGGTACTGGCCGCTCGGCGTGAAGGCATGGCCGTTGTCCAGCAACACCAGCTCCACCCCGTTGGGCCTGAGGACCAGCAGATGGTGCAGCGAGCCGCAGCTGGCCAGGTGGCCTGGGCCTTCATCGTCGCCAGGTCATAGACCCGCATGCCGGGCGGCAAGCCATCCGGCGTGAGACGACCATCTCGTAATAGTCCCGCACCGGGCATCCTTGGTGCCGGTGTGCGCGTCGTACACGGCGATCTCGACCTGGGAACACGACGATGGTGGCGAATGATCATGCTGCGCCACGAGGTCGGCCATCCCCCCGCGCTGCTGGAGCTCGGATCCATGCTCACCGACCTTGGCGCTGACCGAGGCTGCTGGTGCAGCCGCCGCCGGGCCGCCGGGAGCAGCGCGCCCCTTCGACACCGGTGCGCGCTGGGGTCACTCTTCAACCAACCGGCATCGCCATCCGCCGTCAAGCCCCTGGTTGTCGTCTGGCGCTGCTGGGCCTGGGCAACACCGGCAAACAGGCGGCGGCGCGGGGGTCTAAACACCATCGCATCGGCAGCGTCACCACGCGTTGACCTGGGCATTCACACCTGCGCTTCGCGCGACGATGCGCACACCCGTTTCGTCGAGCGCCGGCCCGGAAGCCGACGGCAAACCTGTCCTGGGCCTGGTGCGGTGGCTGGCCAAGGCCGGCTACAAACCTGGCGCGCCGGCGTCGCCGCTGTGGAAGGTCGATGTGCTGGCCGCCAACAAGGGCGCGCTGCCGCAGTGGTTGTCCACCCATTCCTCGATGCTGTGGCCGTTGACCGCGCTGAACTCCGGCGGCTGCGTGCTGACCCAGAAGGTCGACGGCGGCTGCACGTCGATGGACAGCGGCACCTGCACGCGCTGGCCATCGGCCGACGTCAGCTCGACGATGCTGTCGTACCGGCCTTGCGCCAGTGTGGCGGTCAGGTAGCTGACCGTGATGTTGGCCGTGCCCTGGCCGCTGGCGGTATTCACGCGCAGCCAGGGCGCGTTGGCGCTTGCCGACCACGCCAGGTCGTTGCCGTTGCCGGGACCACTGCCGGTGGCGGTGACGACGATCGCATTGTCCGGCGGCGCGCTGCCCTGGTAGACGACCTGCGGCTCCCAGCGTGCCGCCCGCGCCTCGAGCAGGGTCTGCACGACATGGAAGTCGTAGGGCATGCGCAGCGGCGAGCCGGCGTATTCGTCGGCACAGGCCGCGTCGTGGCACAGCTGGACCAGCAGCGTGCCCTGGTAGCGGCCGGGCGCCAGACTGGCCGCCGGCTGAACTTCGGCCCGGAACTGGCCATTGCCCAGGGACCGCAACGAGATGCCACTGCTCAGCACATGCTGGCTGTCGACGACATACACGAACAGCGTGTCGCCGGTGAATGCGGCGAGGTCCGTCGCCGTGGCCACGACCGGGAACACCGGCGCGCTGCCGCGCAGGTAGGTCCCCGACAGGCTCGACGGCACCAGGCTCAAGGCTGGCGGGACGCAGTCGGCCGGCAGCACGTCGCAATGAAAATCCTCGAGGGTCCCGACGCGCAGGATCTGCTGCTGCGTGAAGCCGCCGAGCGCGTACACCGAATCGCCTGCCACGGCCAGGTAGTTGCCGCTACCGGCGTAATAGCGGTAGGTGTAGCGGTCCCAGGTCTTCATCGGGGCCGACGGCGGGAACAGCGCAGGATAGGTGCGCTCGGCCCAGTCGAACAGGGCTGCTGCCGTCAGGGCCTGCACGTTCCGACGCGGCACATTCAACGCCCGCCGCTGCGTCGGGCCGGTGCCGGTTGACGGCAGCTGGCCCGGGCGCGACAGCTGCTCGGCGTCACGCCACACGGCCGGGTCACCCGCCGGCTCGCCGCTGCAAGCCGCGAGCAGCAGCGGAAACCAGAGCAGGGCCACCCGGGCCAGGCTGTGGTGCAGCCTGGCGGCGATCCAACGTGTCATTGATCCTCTCCCTCGTTGTCGCGGCGTCGTGGCGCCGCTTACCTGCAGTTCACCAGCGCGCCGGCAGCGGCTTGCGCAGGCGGATCAGCCCGTCGACCAGGTCGATGAACTGGCCGTTCTCCAGGTCCTTGAGCTGCCGGCTGACCATCTCGCGCGAAGCGCCGATGCGGTTGGCGATGTCCTTGTGCGTCAGCCGCTCGGGCACGATGCGCTGGCCTTCCGGCGCCTCGACGGCCAGGCGGTCGAGCAGCAGCTTGAGCCGGCCGTAGACGTCGTTGAGCGCCAGCTGCCGCGCGCCCAGGGTGGCCTGGCGGGCGCGGCGGATCACCTTGGCCAGCAGCTCGAAGGCGAACTGCGGGTGCTCGGCGATGAAGTTTTCCAGCGTGCGCCGCGTCACCACCGCGCAGGTGCTGGCCTCCATCGTGATGACACTGGCCGAGCGCGGGCCGCCGTCCAGGCTCATCTCGCCCAGGTACTCGCCGCGGCCGTAGACGCCGTAGGTGATCTCGCGGTCGCGCTCGCCGGCGCTGAAGGCGCGCAGCCGGCCGCTCAGGATGATGAACAGCGTGTCGCCCAGGTCACCCTCCTGGATCAGCAGCGTGCCTTTGCGGTAGCGGCGGATCTGGCCGCGCGACACCAGCTCGCGCAGGGTGTCGGGCCAGTCGGCCAGGTCGGGGTTCGGATCGGTGGCGGTCATCGGGCGGCGCCGGCCGCTCGATGGCCGGGACCGCCGATGCTAATGCCTACATCGGCGCCAGGCGCGGCGCCGGCCGCGCGCCCAGCGCCGCCGGGTTGGGCGTGAAGCTGGCCGCCGCGCCGGCCATGCCGCCGCCCAGGCCGTGCAGCGCGCTGACCAGCGGCGGCAGCATCGCCACCTGGCGCACCAGCGCGCGGATGCTGGCGCTGCCGGTCTTGGCGCGGATGCTGCCGATCTGCGTGCGGATGGTGGCCAGCCCCACGCCCTGGCGCTGCGCGATCTGCTGCGGCGTGAGGTCGGCGCACAGGCCCTTGACGACCGCCGTCTCGGCCATCGTCAGCGAATGCGCGCGGGCGAACCAGTCGACCGTCAGCTCCTCGCACATGCGGCGCTTGCCCAGCACCACCACCACGCCATGCTGCGCGTCGCCCGGCAGCGCGGGCAGCGGCACCACCGCCACGGTGACGCGCTGCTCGCCTTCGCCCAGCTTCAGCAGCCGGCGCAGGCCGCGCTGGCAGGCGCCGGCCAGCGCGTCGCGCAGCAGCACGGCGTCGTGCGGCTGGCGGCCGCGCAGCTCACCCCCGGCCAGCAGCAGCGGGTGGGTGTCGTCCAGGTCGCGCCGCGCCGCGCGGTTGGCATGCGTCACGCGGCTCTCGTCGCTGAGCAGCAGCATGCCGTAGTCGACCTCGTCGACCATCTGCGCCATGCGGCGCATCTGCAAGGTGGCTGCGGCGTTGCGCCGCTCCGGGCCGCTGTAGTAGCCGCGCTCGCGCAGCAGCGGCAGCGCGCCGGCCGGATCGAAACCGAGGCCGGGATGCGGGCGGGAGGATTCGAGCGGGGTGTACATCATGCTTGCTCCGGTGGCCCGGCCCTGCACCACGATGCACAGGCCCGGGATGCGGCAAGCATAGGCAGCCGGCATGCCGCGGCCGCGTGAATCCGGCGTCCGCCTTTTGTGCGTTATTCACCTGCCCCGCAGGCGCCGCGCGTCAGGTACCGCCGACGTAGGGATTGCTGCGCCGCTCGCGGCCGAAGCTGCTTTCCGGGCCGTGGCCGGGAATGAAGACGGTGTCGTCGCCCATCGGCCACAGGCGCTGGGTGATGCTGTCGATCAAGGTCTGCTGGTCGCCGCCGGGGAAGTCGGTGCGGCCGACGCTGCCGGCGAACAGCACGTCGCCGACGAAGGCGCGCCGGGCCTCGGCGCTGTGGAACACCACGTGGCCCGGCGTGTGGCCCGGGCAATGGCGCACGGCCAGCGTGCTGCGGCCCACCTGCACCGTGTCGCCGTCGTGCAGCCAGCGCGTCGGCACGAAGGGCTCGGCCGGCGCGAAGCGGAACATCTGCGCCTGATGCGCCAGGCCGTCGATCCAGAACTGGTCGTCCGGATGCGGGCCGATGATCGGCAGCCCCAGCTCGCGCGCCAGCGTGCCGGTGCCGCCGGCATGGTCGATGTGCGCATGCGTCAGCAGGATCTGCTTGAGCGTGACGCCCAGCCGATTGGCTTCGGCCAGCAGCCGCGGCAGGTCGCCGCCGGGGTCGATGACGGCGCCTTCCATCGTCTCGTCGCACCAGACGATGGAGCAGTTCTGCTGGAAGGGGGTGACGGGGACAGTCGAGTAACGCAGCATGGTAGGCGTGGTATTTCCAAACTCTGTGTCGGGAGATGGGGCGCTGTGCCGACGATCATCGCGAAGGCCGACCCGCGTGGACTCGGGCGGCGCACGAAGGACGAGCAAGTCAGCGGGCATGGGCAAGGAACCGTAGGGCCCGAGACGCACCGATCCGACGAAGGATACAGCCGCTGGTTCCTGAGGGCGCCTTCCACCACCATCGCTGCGGCCGGCTCGCGGCTTGGAGCCCTCATCCGAGGTGGCTGCAGTGCAGCGTTTGGAGCCGGTCGCCACCGGAGCGCGAACTCACGATCAGAGCCATCAAGCTGACATTCAGGTCGGGCGCCTCGTCGCCGCAGGGCGATCACTCACTGCACACTCAAGAAACTTATTTGATCCAGCGTCCGAGTGAACGAGGCGGAGCCGCCCGAGGCGGTAGCCGATCTGGCACCCTATGCAACTGCGGACATGGGATTGAAGTTGGTGGACGGTGCGATGCCAAGCTCGAAAAGATGGTCACGACCCCGTATCAAGTTGTCGGCCTATCATGCTGCGAGCTATCGCTTTCCTGAAGAAGCACCTTCCGATGACCCCCCGTTTCTCCTCCGCAACATTGCTTCATTTCGTCCTTGCAAGCGCGATCCTTGTCGCGGTGCCTGTTGCGGCCGTCAGCGCGCAGCATCACAAGCCGCGCGCAGCGGTTCACAAGCACAAGCCGGCAACCTCCGGCGAACCCGCGACGGCCACCGACGCTAACGGCGTGCCGGTACTTGCCAGTAAGGCCTGGGTGCTGATGGACTTCAACACCGGGCAGGTGCTGGCTTCTTCCAACCCGGACGAGCCCCTGCCGCCCGCGTCGCTGACCAAGATGATGACCAGCTACCTCGTGGAGCAGGGGCTGAAGAGCGGCAAGCTGAAGCCCAACGAACCCGTCACCATGAGCCTCAGCGCCTGGTGCCGCGGCGGCAAGGAGGGCGACAGCTGCATGTTCGTTCCCCTCAACGCGCAAGCATCCCTGATGGACATGCTTCGCGGGGTTGTCATCGACAGCGGGAACGACGCCTCCAAGGCATTGGCCGAGCACGTCGGCGGCTCGGAAGCCGGCTTCGTGGCGAAGATGAATGCCGAAGCCGCGAAGCTGGGAATGACCCATACCCATTTCGCGAACGCGGCCGGGCTGCCGGACCCCAACAACAAGGCCTCGGCACGCGACTTGGCCGTGCTGGCGCAAGCAATCATCCGCAATAGCGCCGACTACTACCCCATCTATTCGGAGCGTGAGTTCACCTACAACGGCATCAAGCAAGGCAATCGCAATGCGCTGCTGTACACGGACCCCACGGTCGACGGACTCAAGACCGGGCATACCGAGGAAGCCGGCTACTGCCTGGCCGCTTCGGCAAAGCGAAACGGCATGCGCCTGATTTCAGTCATCATGAACACCAGCAGCGCGCAAGCCCGGGCGGACCAGACCCGCGTGCTGTTCAACTGGGGCTTCAGCAACTTCGAGGAAGCGACTCCCGCGCAGGCCGGCGCGACGCTGACGAACGCCAAGGTCCTGTACGGCGTGGCACCCACGGTTGCTGCAGGCATCGACCAGGCATGGACGTTGGTGGTGCCGAAGGGGCAGGGCGCCGCCGTCAAGGCTTCGATCTCGATGAATCCTGAACTTGAGGCGCCGATTTCGAAGGGCGCCGTGATCGGCAAGATCGTCGCGATAGCCAACGGCAAGCAAATTGGAGAGGCCCCCATCATTGCGCTCGCTGCCGTCGAACGCGCCGGATTCTTCGAGCGAATGCGTCAACGCGTCGCGGGCTGGTTCTCGAAGTAACGCGCCGGCTGATACTCAACGCCACTGTTGGAAGCGGTCGTTGGCGATGTCAGTTCATGGCCGATCGGCGCCCGTCATCAC
>NZ_JBGAGA010000119.1:0-9221 GCF_044226965.1 Aquabacterium sp.
CCGTAGAGCAGGCCGATGCCGGCGCCGAAGGCGAGGCCGGCGCGCCAGCGCCCGAGCATGTGGCCGCCGTAGTAGCCCAGCAGCAGCGCGCAGGCGGTGGCCGCGGCGCCGTAGGCCTGCGCGAACGGCAGGTGTTCCGACAGGCTCAGCAGCAGCAGGAAGAACAGGCTCAGGCCCAGCCCGACCAGCGCGTACTGGATCGGGTGCACGCGGCGGCCGGACAGCGCCTCGACCAGCAGCACCGCGGCGAACGTCAGCACGACGAACAGCAGGCCGTACTTGATGGCGCGGTCGCTCAGCACGTAGGGGTTGACCGGGTCGAAGAATGCGACGGAGAGCGTGTCCAGGCAGCCTGCCGCACGCGCGCCCGGCGGGCTGTAGGCGTCGCCCTCGACGCCCATCGCGCCGCCGCACAGCGGCACGCCGCGCTGCAGCTGGTCGGGCGCGCCGGTGGCCAGCGAGGAGACCTGCCAGGCGGCCTCGAACCCGCCGGCCGAGACGCTGCGGCGCTCGGGCAGAAAGCGGCCGCCGAACGAAGGGTGCGCCCAGTCCGAGGACAGTTTCCACTCGGTGGCCTCCGCCGCCGGCACCAGCGCCAGTTGGCCGGTGCCCGCCAGTTGCAGTTGCCAGCGCGCCTTCAGCGCCGCGGTGGCCGGCCGGTTGGCCGGCAGGTCGGCATGCACCCCCTGTGGGTAGGCCGCGCTCAACGTGCCGGCGCGCACCGCGGCCGGCTGCTCGTCCAGCGCCAGGGTGGCGGCGCGCAGGCCCCGCACGTCGCTGATCGCCAGCACCAGGCGCGGCGCTTCGCAGGCCCAGCGCGAATCGCTGCGCTCGCGGCGCGGCTGTTGCGCGAACGGCGCGTTCCAGGCCGCGTCGATGTTCACCGGGCCGCCGTAGGTCGGGATGCGGTAGAGCCCGCGCGTGCGCAGTTCGCTGCGCACCTGGGCGCCGACCACCAGCTGGTCGGGCACCCGGCGCAGCGTCGGTTCGCGCCGTTCGACGCTGAGCTTGCGGTCCTTGCCTTCGCCGCTGACGACGTCCCATTCCTCGACGCAGCGCTGCTCGACCCAGGGGCCGATCAGCGTCTGCGCACCGGCATGCGATTGCTCGACGCTGCGCTGCGCCTCGCCCTGCCGCGCCTGGCGCTCGTCGACGAGGTAGCCGATGCGCATCAGCACCGCGCTCAGCATCAGCACCAGCAGCCCCAGTGCCAGCACCTTGAACAACAGGGGAAATCGCATGAACAGCACCCTCCGTGAATGAAGGTGCCGATGCTCGGCGCCGGCAGTGAAGGCGCCGCGCGCTGCGTGAAGGCGGCGTGAAGCCGCGGCCGTTTCGCTCAGCTGCGCGGCAAGCTCAGGCGCACGCGCAGTCCCGGCTGCGCCGGCTCGAACTGCAGGGCGCCACGGTGCAGCAGCAGCACCTGGCGCACGATGGCCAGGCCCAGGCCGCTGCCCTTGCGGCCATCGGCCGGGCGCGGCGTCGAGAAGAAGCGCTGGCCCAGCTGCGGCAGCGCGAAGTCGGGCACGCCCGGGCCATGGTCGCGCAGCGTGATGCACAGCGCCTGCGGCTCGGCCTGCACCGCCAGTTCGATCACCGAGCCGGCGGGCGCGAAGTCCATCGCATTGGCCAGCAGGTTCGACAAGGCCAGCCGCAGCCGCTCGGCATCGGCCGGCACCGCCGTGCCGTCGCGCTGGGCCCAGTGCACGGCCAGGCCGCGCTGGCGCAGCGGCGCGGCCAGGTCCTGCAGCAGCGCGTCGATCAGCTGCAGCGGCGACACCGGCGGCAACGGTGCCTGGGGCTTCAGGCCTTCGAGCTTCGACAGCTCGAGCAGCTGGTCGACCAGTGCGCGCAGCCGCTGCACCTGATCGCCGATCTGGTCCGCGAAGGCCTCGCGGTCGGGCGCGGGCAGCTCGTCGTGCAGCAGCTCGGCCGCGCCGCCGATCGCGGTGAGCGGGCTCTTCAGCTCGTGCGTCAGCGCGCGCATCTGCTGCTCGACATGGCCGCGGTCTTCCAGCCGCTCGCGCATCGTGGCCATCGCACTGGCGAGGTCCCCGAGCTCGCCGGGCAGCGCCGGCAGCGGTTGCGGTTCACCGGCGCGCGCCTGCTGTGCGTAGCGCCGCAGCCGCCGCACCGCGGCCACCATCCACAGCGTGACCGCCACGCCCACGGCGAGCGACAGGCCCAGCAGCCAGGCCCCGGCCACCAGGATGTGGCGCTCGGCGCGATCGACGATGGGCTGCAGCGTGCGCACTGGCTTGGCCACCGTCAGCACGCCGATGCGCTGGCCCTGGTGCAGCACCGGCGCGGCGACGTAGAGCACGGTGCTGGCGCCGTCGTGGGCCTCGGCCCGCGTGGCGCGCGCGCCGTACTCGCCGCGCAGCGTGCGCGCCACGTCGCGCCAGCGCGAGTAGTCGGCGTCCAGCGCGTCGCCCGGGCCGTCGTCGAACACCACGCGGCCGCCGGCGTCGGTGAGGTAGAGCCGGAAGTCCAGGCTGCGCTTGTGCAGGCCCCAGATCTCGGCGTCGACCTGGCGCGCGCGGTAGCGCTGCACCGCGTCGGCGAACGCGCCCTGCTGCAGCGTGGCGCCCGGCGCCAGCGCCGCGAGCTCGGGCGCGGCCTGCTCGGCCAGCAGATGCGCGGCATCGACCAGGATGTCCTCGCTGACCTGCTGCACCGCCGGCTTGACCTCGCCCAGGAACACGCGCAGCACGAAGAAGCCGGCCAGCCCGGTGATCACGAAGAAGCCGAACAGCAGGCGCAGGCCCAGGCGCATGGCGCGATGCGGCAGGCTTCAGTGCGCCGCCGGCGGCAGCACGAGTTCGTAGCCCATGCCGCGGTGCGTGGCGATCAGTTCCAGCTCGGGGCGCTGCGCGCGCAGCTTGGCGCGCAGCGTCTTCACATGCGTGTCCACGGTGCGGTCGATGGCCTCGCTGTGCGGACCCCAGACGGCGCTGAACAGCGCCTCGCGGCTGAGGATGCGGCCGGGCGCGGCCAGCAGCGCGCGCAGCAGGCCGTATTCGAGCCGCGTCAGCGCCAGCGGCTGGCCGCTGAAGTGCACGCGCTGGCCGGCTTCGTCCAGCTCGAACAGCGGCGCTGCGCGCTCGGCCGGCAGCGCCTGCAGCGCGGCGCGCCGCAGCAGCGCGCGCACCCGCGCCACCAGTTCGCGCGGACTGAAAGGCTTGGACAGGTAGTCGTCGGCGCCGAGTTCGAGGCCGAGCACGCGGTCGATCTCCTCGTTGTGCGCGGTCAGCATCATCACCGGCAGACGGGCCAGCGCGGACTGCCCGGACTGGCGCAGCTCGCGGCACAGGGCCAGGCCGTTGCCGTCGGGCAGGCCGATGTCCAGGATCGCCAGCGCCGGCAGCGGGCCGGCCAGCAGCAGCCGCCGCGCCTCGCCCAGCAGCAGCACCTGCTCGACCGCCAGGCCCTCGCGCTGCAGCGTGAAGGCGACCGTGCGCGCGATCGCCGGGTCGTCCTCCAGCAGCAGGATGCGCGGCGGTGCGGGTGCGCTCACTTCGCCGGCACGCTGCCCAGCAGCGGGAACAGCTTGACCAGGCCGTCGGCCAGCAGCTCCACCGCCATCGCGGCCAGGATCAGGCCCATCAGCCGCGTCATCACGTTGATGCCGGTGCTGCCCAGCACCTTGGCGATGCGGCCGGAGGCCGCAAAGGCCAGGTAGGTGGCCCCGCCGATCACGACGCCGTAGCCCACCAGCACCGCATGCTCGAAGAGCGTGCGGGTCTTCTCGGCATAGATCACCACCGTCGAGATGGTCGCCGGTCCGGTGAGCAGCGGGATGGTCAGCGGCACCACCGCGATGCTGTCGCCCGCATTGGCCTTGGCATGGCCTTCATCGACGTCGGCCGGGCGGCTCTCGGCCGGCATCGCGTTGAGCATGTGGATCGAGGAGATCAGCAGCAGCACGCCACCGCCGACCTGGAAGGAGGCGATCGAGATGCCGAAGAACTCGATGATCTTCAGGCCCGCGAGGCTGCTGATCGCGATGACGCAGAAGGCCGAGAAGCTGCTGACGCGCAAGGTGCGGCGCCGCTGCTCGCGCGACTGGCCCTGCGTGAAGGCCAGGAAGAAGGGCACGGCGCCGATCGGGTTGACGATGGCCAGCAGTGCGATCAGCGGTTTGAGCAGGTCCATGCGGGGTCAGCTGGCATCGGTGGGGTCGGCGGGGTCGGCTTCAGTGGGATCGACCTCGGCGAGGTCGACATCGGTGGCGTCCTGCGCGCCGCCGACCGGCGCCGCCGGTTGCACCGCCATATACAGCGCGCACAAGCCGCGAAGGTACACCACGCCGGGCAGCACCAGCCCCAGCGCAAACACCACACCGGCACCGGTGACGGCAGCTGACGCATGCGGCGTGCTGGCCACCGCGGCGGCGCGCAGGCCCTGGCCGAACAGCGCGGCCAGGAAGGTCTGCGCGCCGATGTCCACCGGCGTCACCAGCGCGGCCAGCGCCACCACCGCGCGCCCGCCGCCGAGCACGACAAAGCTCACCAGGCCGGCCACCGCCGCCGACAGCAGGCTGACCGCGGCCGACAACAACAGCACCTGCGGCAGCCGGCTGCGGATTTCGTGCCGCAGCAGCGCCAGCACCTCGCGCACCGACAGGCCGCACCACACCGCCGGCGCGGCCAGCGGCCCGACCAGGCCCACCATCACCAGCGCCGCGAGCCCCAGCACCGGCACGCCCAGCGTGACGGCCAGCCCCGCCAGCCAGGGCCCCACGCGCGGCAGCTGCGCGGCCCACAACAGCAGGGCGACCGCGGCCAGCAGCAGCGCGAACAGCAGCAGCACGCAGGCCACCACCGCCAGCAGGCGGTGCGCGCTGCCGAAGGCATCGGCCAGCGCGTCGCGCGGATCGCGCGAGCGGCGGCCTTGCGCCTCGTCCATCAGCATCAGGCCGGCGGCGTTGCTGCCGTAGAAGGTGACGACGAAGGCGGCCAGCGCGGCCAGGCTCGCCGACAGGGCCGACTCGTTCAGCAGGGCACGACGCAGTTCACCCATCAGCAGGCCCGACAGTGCGAAGGCCACCAGCAGCAACCACTGCGCGCGCCCGTTGCGCACCGCATCGATGCTGCCGAGCACCAGATTGAGCGCAGCCAGCGGCGACAGGGTCGAACTTGGGGCCTGGGGGGAGTCGGAGGTCTGTACCCGCATGGCAACACTCATGATACTTGCGGGTTAGCCCTTGCCCTGCACGTCTGGCAGGGCCGTGAACTTTGTGCCCATAATGCTTTGGGGTGGTATGGACTTTCGAGTTCATACCTGCCACATGTGTGGTGAGGGCGCCTTTAGCTTGAGTGTTTTCACGCTGGGTAGAAGCTCCACATGGGTTTTATTGTTCAGTCAGAAGGAGCTTCCCCTCATGGGAAACAAGCTTTATGTGGGCAACCTCGCCTACTCGGTGCGTGACGAGTCTCTGCAGACGGCGTTCTCGCAATTTGGCACGGTGACGTCCGCCAAGGTGATGATGGACCGCGAAACCGGTCGCTCCAAGGGTTTCGGTTTTGTCGAGATGTCCTCGTCGGCCGAAGCACAGGCGGCGATGAACGCGATGAACGGCCAGCCGCTGGAAGGCCGCGCCATCGTCGTCAACGAAGCCCGCCCGCGTGAAGAGCGCCCGGGTGGCTACGGCGGCGGCGGCGGCGGTGGCCGCAGCCCCTACGGCGGCGGTGGTGGTGGCGGCTACGGCGGCGGCGGCGGTGGTGGCCGCAGCGGTGGTGGTGGCGGCGGCTACGGCGGCGGCGGTGGTGGCGGCTACGGTGGTGGTGGCGGCGGCGGTGGCCGCAGCCCCTATGGCACCGGCCGCGGCCCGCGTGGCGGCGGCGGCGGTGGCGGCTACGGCGGTGGCAGCCAGGGCTACTGAAGCCTCGGCGGCTCAACGCAGCCGCACATGACAAGGCGCCCCGCGGGGCGCCTTTTTCGTGGGGCGCTGCGGCGCCGGCGCGTCAGCCGGAGGCCTGTTCGCCCTGGCGGCGCTTGCGCGGCCGGCCCGCCAGCAGGCGGTCGTACAGGCCGTTCGGCAACATCCGCATCAGCTTGGCCACCACGCCCATCTGCCACGGGATCACACGGTAGCTGTCACCGTCGGCAATGGCCCGGAAGGCGCGGTCCGCAAAGGCCTCGGCCGGCATCAGGAAGGGCATCGCGTAGCGGTTGTGCTGCGTCAGCGGCGTGTCGATGTAGCCGGGCGTGATGGTCACCACCTTCACGCCGTGGGGCCGGCAGTCGCCACGCAGGCTCTCGCAATAGCTGATGACCCCTGCCTTGCTGGCGCAGTAGGCGCCATGGCCGGGCAGCCCGCGGATGCCGGCGACGCTGGCCACGCCGACCAGGCGCCCGCTGCGGCGCTGGCACATCGGCCCGACGAAGGGCTGGAAGGTGGCGGCCATGCCGAGCAGGTTGGTCTCCAGCGTGCTGCGCATCACCTCGATGTCGGCCGCGTCCGCGGTGTCCATGCCGACACTGATGCCGGCATTGGCGATCACCACGTCGGGCAGGCCGAAGCGTGCGATGCAGTCGCGGCCGGCAGCCATCGTCGCCTGCACGTCGCGCACATCGGCGCCAAGCACCAGCACACGGTCGGCGGCAAAGCCCTTGTCCTGCGCCCATTGCTGCACTCCGGCGCTGCGCCGCGCCACCAGCGCCAAGCGCCAGCCGGCGCTGTAGAAGCGCTCGGCCAGCGCCTGGCCGATGCCGCTGGAGGCGCCGGTGATGAAGACCAGCGGCGAGCTGGGCACGAGCGCGTCGAAGCTCATCGTTTCTCCTTGGGCGCCGGCCGGAACACCGAGCGCACCGGACCGCGCAGCTGGAGCTGGCGCGTCAGGTGGTCGTAGTCCATGCCGGCGGCATGGGTCTCGTCGCCCCCGCGCAGCACGGTCACCGGCAGGTGCGTGCGCAGGCGCTCGAAGCGCAGGAAGGCATGCAGGAACTCGCCCTCGATCGTCAGCGCGTCCTCGCCCTCGAGCTGGCTGACGACCTTGGCGCCGCCGAACAGCTGCACCTCGCTGGCATCGCCGTTGGCCAGGGCGCGCTGCGCGGTGGCTTCGGTGAGGCGGCCGTCAGGCGAGACCGCGCGGATGCGCGCGACGTCGATCTCGATGCGATCGGTGTCGGGATAGTGGCGCAGCACGTCCCCTTCGATGCGCAGTGCCACCTGGCCGGTGGCGTCGAAGCGGGTGATGTTGAAGTGGTGCATCGTGTAGTCCGGCTCGTGCCGTAGCACCGCTTCGCCAACCGGTCCGGGCGGCGCCGGCGTGTGCTTGATGAGCCACCAGGTCGAGCCGGCGAGCAGGGCCATCAGCAGCAGCGGCAGATACGAGGACAACCAGTTGCGCAGGCGCAGGCCGATCGGCACCGACTGCCGGTGCGGGCCGGCCGGCGCCAGCGGGCGCAGGCTGACCGGCACCTCGGGCAGGTCCGGCAGGTGCAGCTCGGGCGGGGGCGTGACCGCGTTCATCGGGTTCGGGGCAGAAGGACCTAACGTGCATCCAGCGTGGCCAGCTGGCCCTGCAGCAGCGCGGCATAGCGGCCACAGGCCATCAGCAGCAGGTCGCAGAACTCGCGCGCCGCGCCTTCGCCGCCGCGCGCGCGGGTGACGTGGTGCGCCAGCGCCCTGGCCTCGGCATGCGCGGTGGCCGGCGCACAGGCAAAGCCGGCGCGCTGCAGCAGCGGCAGGTCGGGCCAGTCGTCGCCGATGACCGCCAGCTGCGGCCAGTCGATGCCGAGGTCCAGGCACAGCTGGTCGGCCACCGCCAGCTTGTCGCTGACACCGAAGTACGCATGCTGCAAGCCGAGGTCGGCGATGCGCCGCCGCACCGCCGGCGAATCGCGCCCGGTGACGATGACCGGCGTGATGCCGCCCTGGGCCAGCAGCTTCAGGCCATGGCCGTCGAGCACGTGGAAGGCCTTGAAGGCCTCGCCGCGCTCGCCGATGAACAGGCGCCCGTCGGTCAGGACGCCGTCGACATCGAAGATCGCGGCGCGAATGCCGCTGCCCGGTCCTTGCGCCTTGAGCAGCAGCTCGGGCGGAAACTGCAGCGCCGGCGCGAAGGGCTGCGCCATCAGACCACCTTCGCCCGCATCAGGTCGCCGATGGTCAGCATGCCCAGCAGGCGCCGTCCGTCGTCGCCCACCACCAGCACCGAGGTGATGCGGTGCAACTCCATCAGGTCGGCGGCGGCCGCGGCCAGCGCGTCCTGGCGGATGGTCTTCGGGCTGCGGTGCATCACCGCGCCCGCGGTGAGCTGGCGCAGGTCGGCACCTTTCTCGACCTGGCGCCGCAGATCGCCGTCGGTGAAGATGCCCTGCAGCCGCTGGTCGCCATCGACGACGATCGCCGCGCCCAGGCCCTTGGCCGACATCTCGCGCATCATGTCGATGCAGCCGGTGTCCTCGCGCACCAGCGGCAGCGCGTCGCCACTGCGCATCAGGTCGGCCACATGCACCAGCAGCTTGCGGCCCAGCGAGCCACCGGGGTGCGAGCGCGCGAAGTCCTCCTCGCGGAAGCCGCGCGCATCGAGCAGCGCCACGGCCAGCGCATCGCCCAGCGCCATCTGCGCGGTGGTGCTGGCGGTGGGTGCCAGGTTCAGCGGGCAGGCCTCCTGGTCGACCGCGCTGGAGACCACCATGTCGGCGTGGCGGGCCAGCGTCGAGCCCGGCTTGCCGGTCATCGCCACCAGCGTGATGCCCAGGCGGCGCAGCGTGGGCAGGATGGCGGCGAGCTCGTCGCTCTCGCCGCTGTTCGAGATGGCCAGCACCACGTCGCCGGGCGTCACCATGCCCAGGTCGCCGTGGCTGGCCTCGGCCGGGTGCACGAAGAAGGCCGGGGTGCCGGTGGAGGCCAGCGTCGCGGCGATCTTGCGGCCGACATGGCCGCTCTTGCCCATGCCCATCACCACCACGCGGCCGCGGCAGCGCAGCATGGCCTCGACGGCGCGCGTGAAGCCCTCGTCCTGGCGCGCGGCCAGGCCTTGCAGTGCCGCAGCCTCGATTTCGAAGGTCTGTGCGGCCAGCGCCAGCGCACGCTGGGCATCGAACGGAACGGCAGTGCTCATCGAGCGCCCGTGGCGGCCGCATCGGAGGCGGCCGCGTCGCTTAGGATCGGGCATTCTAGGAGGCAGGCCCGCAGCGTGCCTGCCCTCTCCGACCGGGCCCACTCTCCCGCTCCCCGCGATGGCATCGAATCTCGAACTGGCCCTGTT
>NZ_JBGAGA010000120.1:0-8794 GCF_044226965.1 Aquabacterium sp.
CATGCGGTGCATGCGCAGGCGCCGGACTGGTTCACCACCGCGCCGGTGGGCGCCATCGACAAGGTGCTGAAGAAGGCCGGCTGGGACGCCAAGAGCGTGGGCCTGTGGGAGGTGAACGAGGCCTTCGCCGCAGTGACGATGGCCGCGATGACCGAGTTCAAGCTGCCGCACGAGATCGTCAACGTGCACGGCGGCGCCGTGGCGCTGGGCCACCCGATCGGCGCCTCGGGCGCGCGCATCGTCGTCACGCTGCTGGGCGCGCTGAAGAAGCGCAACCTGAAGCGCGGCGTGGCGGCGCTGTGCATCGGCGGCGGCGAAGCCACCGCGATGGCGGTCGAGCTGTACTGACCCGCCTGGCCCGGCCGGGGGCCGGGCCTACGCGTCGTGCCCGGCCACCCGCTCGATGCGCCGGTCGGGCACCAGCCAGATCAGCGCCACCAGCACATAGATCGCCTGCGCCAGCCAGGTGCTCACGAAGGTCAGCCCGATGCCCGCCAGGTACAGCAGCGGCGAGGCCTTGCCCTTCCAGTCGCCGCCCACGGCCTGCCGCAGCAGCGATCGCTCGCCCTGGACCGCGATGATGGCCTGCTGCAGCACGTAGTAGGCGACCGCCGCCGCCAGCAGCACCAGCCCGTAGATCGCCGAGGGCAGCGGGGCGAAATGGTTTTCGCCCATCCAGCCGGTGGCAAACGGCAGCAGCGAAAGCCAGAACAGCAGGTGCAGGTTGGCCCACAGGATGCCGCCCGTCACCCGCGTGCAGGTGTGCAGCATGTGGTGATGGTTGTTCCAGTAGATGCCGACGTACACGAAGCTCAGCACGTAGCTCAGGAACACCGGCAGCAGCCCCAGCAGCGCCGCGGGCGTGGGGTCGTGGGGCACCTTCATCTCCAGCACCATGATGGTGATGATGATCGCGAGCACACCGTCGCTGAACGCTTCGAGCCGGGTCTTTCCCAACGCAGTTTCTCCTCGCAGGCCGATGGGCGCGGGCCGGGCCGTTCCACAGGGCTTCCAGAGCGCCCGGAACGCCGCGGCCGCGGACAGCGCGAAGCGTAGCAGCAGGAAGGATCGGTGGCGCCCGCTGCCTGGCGCTCAGGCCTGGCGGCGCGCGCGGTACAGCATGTCCAGCGTGATGTGCCGCACCTCGAGCTTGCTCTGCTCGATGTGCGCGCGCAGCAGGCGCTGCGCCTCGTCGCCGCGGCGGCGGGTGATGGCGCGCAGGATGCGCGCGTGCTCGTCGTAGGTGGCCTCGATGCGCGCGGACTTCGTGAAGTCCAGGCGCCGGATGATGCGGATGCGCTCGGTGATCTCGCGGTGCACACGCGCCATCTCGCGGTTGCCGCTGGCCTGCACCAGCCGGGCATGGAACTGCTCGTCGCAGCGGCCGACCTCGGCACCATCGGCCAGGCGCTCGGCGGCCGGCACCAGCCAGATGTCGGCCAGCTCGGCCAGGGCGGGCCGGTCCTCGGCCTCGGCCAGGTGCTGCGCGGCGTGGCATTCGATCAGCACGCGCAGGTCGTACAGCTCGTCGAAGGTGTCGAAGTCCAGCGGCGCCACCTGCCAGCCGATCTTCGGCATCACCTGCAGGAAGCCCTCGCGCTCCAGCCGCTGCAGGGCCTGGCGCAGCGGCGTGCGGCTGACTTCCAGGCGCTGCGCCAGCTCGCTTTCGCTGCAGCGGTCGCCAGGCATCAGCGTGAAGTCGAAGACCATCTGCTTGATGCGCGCGTAGGCCTGGTCGGCCAGCGTGGCGGGCGCGCTGTCCAGCGGCAGCACGGCGGCGGGTTCACGGGACGCGGACATGATCGGTCGATGATACGCAGCGGCGCGGTGGGGGCGGCTCATGGCTCGAACGGGATCATGCTGACATGGGCCGCCACGATCTTCCAGCCGCCCTCGAAGCGCACCCAGGTCTGGCTCTGGAAACCGCGCAGCGTCGTGTCGCTGCGCACGAACTCCACCTGCACGGTGGCGAAGCGGTCGCCGAAGCTGTTGATGCGCGGCAGGGCCAGCCGCCGCGTGAAGGCCGGCGCCGGCACCGTGGCGCGGAACGCGCGCAGCGCCTCGGCGCCGAACTGGCGGTCGGCGATGCCATAACGCGTGACACGAGCGTCATCCCAGAAATAGGCGTCGAGCGCGGCGGTGTCGTTCGTCATCAGCGCGCGTTCGTAGTCCTCGAGCAGGTGCTCGAGTTCCGCGATCACGGCGGGGTCGTTGACGACCAGGTCGGTCATCGCGGCCAGGGCGCCGTTCACCGCGACGCCCGCCAGGCGCGCCAGCCGCCGAAGGCGCTGATGTCGGTGGCCTGCGCCAGCGCCGCCGGCTCGCAGATGAAGCCCTTGACCCAGCGGCCGTCGCCCAGCTCCACCGAGCCCAGGCCCAGCGGCGGCGGAACCAGCGCGAGGAAGCTGCCCAGCGTGTCCGCCGGCAGTTCGTAGACCTCCAGCGCGATGGCGTGGCCGGCCTCGCCCTCGCCCACCCGCGCCAGGCCGGGCTTGGGCGGCGTGGTGCCGGGCAGCGCGTAAAGGCGGTAGCGCGGCGCCGTCTGCGTGCGGGCGACGAGCCGTGCGCCGCGCTCGAGCAGCTGGCCGTGCAGCGGCATGCCTTCGAGGTGCGCGCCGACCACCGCCAGCTCGAGCGACGGCGCCGCCTGCGGCAGCGCCCGCAGTGCGCGGTCGGCCGCCTTCGCCTCGCGCAGGCGTGCGCCCAGCGGCAGCGCACGCGCCGCCTCCCAGCGCGCGCCCAGCGCGGCCAGCGCAGCATCGGCCCCGCCCGGCGCGATGAAGGTCACGCCGAAGGGCAGGCCGCTGCGCGCGAAGCCGCTCGGCAGCGCCAGCGCCGAAAGTCCCAGCAGGTTCACGAAGTTGGTGAAGCGGCCCAGCTCGGCGTTGCGGCGCACCGGCTCGGCGGCCACCGCGGCACGCGTCGGGCAGGTCGGCGCGGTGGGCACCATCAGCACGTCGATGTCCTGCCACAGCGGCGCGAGGCGCTGGCGCAGCGCTTCCAGCCGATAGCGCGCATTGAACACGGCCACCGCATCGTATTCGCCGGCCGCCGCGATCACCTGGCGCACCGTGGCGTCCATCTGCTCCGGATGGCGTTCGATCAGGTCCTTGACCACCGCATAGCGCTCGGCCACCCAGGGGCCTTCGTAGAGCAGGCGGGCCACCTCGAACAGCGGCTGCATGTCCACCGGCTGCGGCTTCAGGCCCCAGGCATCGAGCTGTGCCAGCGCCTCGTCGAAGGCCGCGTCGTAGCCGATGGCGGCATCGCAGCCCGGCTGCGCCGGCACGCCGATGCGCAGCGGCGACTGGCCGGCGCCAAACCAGGCCGGGCGCGGCGCGTGGTGCTGGAACGACGGCTCGCCCGCGGCGCCTTCGATCACCGCCATCACCTGCGCGGCATCGGCCACCGTCAACGCGAACACCGACACCACGTCCAGCGTGCGGCAGGCCGGCAGCACGCCCTGCATCGGCACGCTGCCGGGCGTGGGCTTCAGGCCGACCAGGTTGTTGAAGCCGGCCGGCACGCGGCCGGAGCCCGCGGTGTCGGTGCCCAGCGCGAAGGCCACCAGGCCGCGTGCCACCACCGAGGCCGAGCCCGAGCTCGACCCACCGCTGACATGGGCCGCATCGAAGCTGTTCGGCACTTCGCCATACGGCGAGCGCGTGCCGACCAGGCCGGTGGCGAACTGGTCGAGGTTGGTCTTGCCCACCAGCACCGCGCCGGCCTCCATCAGGCGCTGCACCACCGTCGCATGGCGCTGCGGCACGAAGCGGAAGGCCGGACAGGCGGCCGTGGTCGGCAGGCCGGCCACGTCGATGTTGTCCTTCACCGCGAAGGGCACGCCGTACAGCGGCAGGCTGGCGGGATCGACGGCGGCCAGGCGCTGCAGCTGCGCGGCGATGAAAGCCTCGTCGCAGCGGTGAATCCACGCCGGGTCGTCGGCGTGGCGCTGGGCCAGCAGCGGCGACAGCAGGGCCGGCAGCGAAGCGCCGGGCTCGGTCACGGCCCGGCGCCAGTCGGCCAGGGTCAGGAGGTTGCGGGTCATCGTCTCGTCATGTGCGCAGCGCGGCCATCAGCGCTGCGGCGCTGGCGGTCCAGCCGACGATGGCGCCTTGGGCGGTGATCATCGCCAGCGTCGCCGCCTTGAACTCGGGGAAATAGCTCTCGGTGCCATCTTCGACCAGCAGGCAGTCGTAGCCGCGGTCGTTGGCCTCGCGCATCGTGGTCTGCACGCAGACCTCGGTCGTCACGCCCATCAGCACCAGTTGCTTGATGCCGCGCGCCTGCAGTGCGTTCTGCAGTCCGGTGGCGTAGAAGGCGCCCTTGCCGGGCTTGTCGATCACCAGCTCGCCGTCGATCGGGGCCAGCGCCGTCACGATGGCGTGGCCCGGTTCGCCGACGACCAGCACCCGGCCCATCGGCCCGACATCACCGATGCGCAGGCTGGGCGCGCCGCGCAGGCGCTTGGCGGGCGGGCAGTCGTGCAGGTCCGGCGCATGGCCTTCGCGGGTGTGCACGACGAAGCCGCCCGCGGCACGCCAGGCCGCGAGCACTGCCTGCACCGTCGGCACGATGGCCTGCAGCCGCGTGACGTCGTTGCCCAGCGAAGCGCCGAAGCCGCCGGGCTCGACGAAGTCGCGCTGCATGTCGATGATCACCAGCGCGGCGCTGCCGATCGCGAAGTGGAACGGGAAAGGCTTGGCGTCCAGCACTGTCGTCATGCCGTCCCCCTCATGCCGCCGCCTTGTCGGCGCCGTGCGCCTTGCCGCCCATGAAGGCGCCGAGCTCGTGCCGGTCGGCCGCATGGCCGGGCACGTCGTGCACGATGCGGCCTTCGCTCATCACCACGATGCGGTCTGCCAGCGCCAGCAGCTCGTCGAGGTCTTCGCTCACCAGCAGCACCGCGGCGCCGCGATTGCGCGCGGCCATCAGCCGGCCATGGATCTCGGCCACCGCGGCGAAGTCGAGCCCGAACACCGGGTTGCTGACCAGCAGCAGGTCGGCCTGGCCGCTCAGTTCGCGTGCCAGCACAGCGCGCTGCACGTTGCCACCGGACAAGGTGCGGATCGGCGCGCGCTCGCCCTGGGTCTTGACACCGTACTCGGCGATCCAGGCGCGCGCGCGTTCGCGCAGCCGGCCCCAGCGCACCCAGCCGCCCAGCCACGGGGCGCTGGCGAACGGCGCTTCGTCGAACTGCCGCAGCCCCATGTTGTGCGCGACGCTCAGCTCGCCGACGCAGGCGTTGTGCAGCGGCTCTTCCGGCAGGCTGCGCACACGGCGCTCGCGGTTCTCGCGCCGCGTGGCCTGGAAGTCGTGGCCGGACACGGTGACGCTGCCGCCTTCGCGCGCGCGCTGGCCGGTCAGCGACTGCATCAGCTCGCGCTGGCCATTGCCGGAGACGCCGGCGATGCCGACGATCTCGCCGGCGCGCACCTGCAGGCTCAGGCCCCGCACCGCCGGCTCGCCGCGGTCGCCGCGCACCTGCAGGCCGTCGATCTGCAGGCGCACCTCGCCGCTGTCGCGTACTTCACGCGTCAGCACCGCCTTGATCACCTTGCCCTCGCCGACCATCGCCTGCGCCAGCTGCTGCGCCGGCAGCTCGGCCACCGCGCCGGTGGCCACCAGCTTGCCGCGGCGCAGCACGCTGACGTCGTCGGCATGCTCGGCCACTTCGCGGAACTTGTGCGTGATCATCACCACCGAGCAGTCGCCCGCATGCGCCCGCTCGCGCAGCGCCCCCAGCACCTCGTCGGCCTCCTGCGGCGTCAGCACCGAGGTGGGTTCGTCCAGGATCAGCAGGCGCGGCTTCAGGAACAGCTGCTTCAGGATCTCGAGCTTCTGCTTCTCGCCGGCCGACAGGTCCAGCGGCAGCGCGTCGAGGTCGAGCTTGAACGGTGCGCTGGCGAGGAAGTGCTCCAGCTCGGCGCGGGCGGCGCGCCAGTCGATGATGGCCGGGATGTGGCCCCGCGCCAGCAGCAGGTTCTCGGCCACCGTCATGCCCGGCACCACGGTGAAGTGCTGGTACACCATGCCGATGCCCAGCTCGCGCGCGACGGTCGGGCTGGTGATCGCCTGCTCGCGGGTGTTGATCATCACCGCGCCATCGTCGGGCTTGTAGTAGCCGACGATGCACTTCACCAGCGTGCTCTTGCCCGCACGCCATCGAGCGCCGTGAAGGCCCCGAAGCGCTTGGTGAGGTTGAAGGTCTCCAGCGTCAGCGCGTGGGTCATGCCGCCATCTCCCGCCGGAACACCTCCAGCGTGTGCGCCTTCACACGCACGAACTCGGGCTCGGCCACCACCTCGGGCAGGCGCGGGCGCGGCAGGTCGAAGGGGACGATCTCGGCGATGCGGGTGGGGCGGCGCGTCAGCAGCAGGATGCGGTCGGCCAGGAACACCGCGTCTTCGAGGTCGTGCGAGACGATCACCATCGTGGTGTTCGTCGCCAGCTGCGCTTCCTGCAGCTTGGCGCGGATGAACAGCGTCATCTCGAAGTCCAGCGCGGAGAACGGTTCGTCGAGGAACAGCACCTCGGGCCGGGTGGCCAGCGAACGCATGATGCACACGGTCTGCATCTGCCCGCCCGACAGCTCGTACGGGTAGCGCTGCAGGTCGAAGCGGATCTCGAACAGCGCCACCAGTTCGTCGACGCGGCGCTTCACCTCGGCCGGCTTCAGGCCCCTGCGCTTGAGCGGGTAGGCGATGTTTTCCCAGGCGCTGATCCACGGGAACAGCGCGTCGCGGTAGTTCTGGAACACGTAGCCGATCTGGGTGTCCTTCAGGCTCTTGCCGTCGAACAGGATCTCGCCGGCATCCAGCGGCACGAGGCCCGCGATCATGTTCATCAAGGTCGACTTGCCGCAGCCGTTGGGCCCGAAGATCGAGACGATCTTGCCGCGCGGCAGGTCGAGGTTGAAGTTGGTGTACAGCGGCACGCCGGCGAAGCTCTTGCTGAGGCCCCGCACCGTGACATGCGTGGCGGGCGCGGCCGGCAGGTTCAGCAGGGTGCCGGGTTCGGCTGCGGGCAGCACGGCCGTGGGAAGAGGTCCGCTCATGCCTTGCCACTCCAGTGGATGATCTTCTTCTCGAAGACCAGGAAGCCCAGGTTCAGCAGGTAGCCCAGTGCGCCCGTCACCAGGATCGAGGTGTACATCTCCTTGACGTTGAAGACCTGCTGCGCGTCGATGATGCGGTGGCCCAGGCCGGTCTCGGAGCCGATGAACATCTCCGCCACGATCACGATCACCAGCGCCATGCTCACCGCGCTGCGCAGGCCGACGAAGGTCTGCGCCAGGCTCTCCATCAGCAGCACGTCCTTGAACACGTGCCACTTCGACACACCCATGATCTGCGCCGCCATCACGCGCGTCTTCTTCGCGTTCATCACGCCGTAGGCCGAGTTGAACAGCACGATCAGCGCGGCGCCGAAGCTGGCGATGGCGATCTTGTTGATGTCGGTGATGCCGAAGATCAGCATGAACAGCGGGATCAGGGCCGAGCTGGGCGTCGAGCGGAAGAAGTCGATCAGGAACTCGACCGAACGGTAGGCGCCCTCGGCGCTGCCCAGCATCACGCCCAGCGGCACGCCGATGGCCACCGCAATGCCGAACGAGCACAGCGTGCGGTACACCGTGGCCCACAGGTCCGGGAAGATGTTGCCGCTGCCGAACACGCCCAGCATGTGCGCCAGCGTCTCGCCCGGCGGCGGCACCAGCACCGCCTTGACCCAGTGCGCCGAGATCATCAGCTGCCACAGCGCCAGCAGCAGCAGCGGGCCGACCAGCGGCAGCCAGCGTTTGTCGAGCAGCTTGCCCATGCTCATCAGCCGGTGTAGAGCAGCGACTTCACGTCGAGCTTGCGCGTGAAGATCTTGCGCTCGGTGAACACGTCGAAGAACTTCTGGAAGTACTCGACGTCGGCGGGCTTGAACTCGTTGTACAGCGTGAAGCCCGACAGCGGCACTTCCTTCACCAGCGAGGCCTCGATGGCAGCGTGAAGCCCGACAGCGGCACTTCCTTCACCAGCGAGGCCTCGATGGCCGTGAAGCCGTCCATGTGCGTGCGCGACTCCTCGGGGTTCTTGCGGACCCATTCGACGCACTTGGCGTAGGCCGCGATGTACTTCTTCGCGAGCTCGGGCTTCTCCTTCAGGAACGCGGTGGTCACGCTGGCCGAGCCGCCGAACCAGGGCGCATCGGCATCGCCGAGCACGTACTTGGCGATCACGCCGGGCTCGAGCACACGCGTCAGGCCCTTCAGCCGGCCGGCGGTGCCGGTGGGCTCCAGCGTGTACACCGCATCGATCTGGCCCGCGGCCAGCGCCGGCACATGCTGGCCGATCGGCAGCTCGATGACGCTGGGGTTGGCGATGCCGTTCTTCTCGAGGATCACCTTGGCCAGCGTGACGTTCTGGATGCCGGGGCCCGAGGCCACCTTCTTGCCCCCCAGCTCGGCAATGCTCTTGATCGGCGAGTCCTTGGGCACCACGAACTCGTCGAGCACCAGCTTGCGGTTGCTCGGGTTGCTGCAGATGATCTTGAACAGGTTCGGGCTGGTGATCTCGGCCAGGCCCAGCGCGGCCGAAGCCGTGCCGTTGGCCGAGCCGTGGATGCGGCCGGCGATCATCGCCTCGGCCACCTGCTGCGCGCTGGCGAACTTGGCGCCCTCCACCTGCAGCCCGGCTTCCTTGAAGATGCCGCGCTCCAGGCCCACGTACAGCGGCAGGCCGGAGGCGATGGGCCAGAAGCCGATCAGGATCTTGTCGTCGGCGGCGAGCGACTTGCGGCTCAGGCC
>NZ_JBGAGA010000022.1:0-81226 GCF_044226965.1 Aquabacterium sp.
GGGCCGATCCTGCAGCTCGATTGCAGCGAGCAGGGTGTGGCCGCCGGCTGGCGCCACTTCTACCTCGGTGGCAAGGAAGGCGTGGCGGACCGGATGGCGCAGAAGCTGCAGCAGCGCTTCCCGGGCCTGCAGTGCGTGGGTACCTTCTGCCCGCCGTTCCGGCCGATGACGGCCGAGGAAGACGAGGCGCTGGTGAAGATGATCAACGACGCGAAGCCCGACTTCGTCTGGGTCGGGCTCGGGCTGTTGAAGCAGGAGCAATGGATCGCCGAGCACCTGGGCCGCATCGACGCGCCGTGGATGGTGGGTGTCGGCGCGGCCTTCGACTACCACTCGGGCGCCGTGCCGTGGGCCCCGGCGCCGCTGCGTGCGCTGGGGCTGGAGTGGCTGTTCCGGCTGATCATCCAGCCGCGGCTGCGCGCCAAGCGCTACTGGTGGTCGCTGGTGTTCGTGCTGCAGGCCGCCGCCAAGGGCCTGCTGGGCCTGAAATTTCTGCGCCGCGGGGCGACGGCGAATAACGCATGAAGACAACGGGAGTGCAAGCGTGGTGTTGAGAGTCGGCATGATCGGGCTGGGCAAGATGGGCCTGTCGCACCTGGCCATCGTGCGGGCCCACCCGCGGGTGCAGCTGGTCGCGGCCTGCGACACCAGCGCCTACCTGACCGACGTGCTGGCCCGGCACACGGGCCTGAAGTGCCATGCCGACCTGGACCGCCTGCTGGGCGAGGAGCCGCTCGATGCGGTGCTGGTCTCCACGCCGTCGAAGCTGCATGCGGCGATGGTCGAGAAATGCCTGGCCAAGGGGCTGCACGTGTTCTGCGAGAAGCCCTTCGTGCTGGACGTGGCCGACGGCGAGCGCCTGGTGGCGCTGGCCGACCGGCAGGGCCTGGTCACGCAGGTGGGCTACCACTACCGCTTCGTCGGTGCCTTCCAGGAGGCCGCGCGCGTGGTGGCCAGCGGTGCGCTGGGGCAGGTGCACCATGTGCGCGCCGAGGCCTACGGCCCGGTGGTGCTGCGGCCCAAGGGCGGCACCTGGCGCTCGGCCAGGAACGAGGGCGGCGGTGCGTTGTACGACTACGCCTGCCATGCCATCGACCTGGTGAACTTCATTGCCGGCGCGCCGGCCTCGGTGGCCGGCGTGGTGCTGAACAAGGTGTTCTCGCGCGACGTCGAGGACGAGGTCTATTGCTCGATGTACTACCCCAACGGCGCCACCGGCCAGCTGTCGGTGAACTGGAGCGACGAGAGCTTTCGCAAGATGTCCACCAAGGTGACGGTCTGGGGCAGCAACGGCCGTGTCACGGCCGATCGGCAGGAGTGCCAGGTCTTCCTGCGCGAGCCCAGCGCCGCGCTGCCGGGCTTTGCCAAAGGCTGGAGCGTGCGCTACACCACCGACCTGACGCAGACGGTGTGGTTCTACCTGCGCGGCGAGGAGTATTCGGCGCAGATCGACTACTTCGTCGAGAGCATCGAGCAGCGGCGGCTGGACGGCACCAACAGCTTCCGCTCTGCGCTGCAGGCCGACCGCGTGGTGTCGATGATCCTGGCGCAGCACGGTTCGGCCGAGCCGCTGGCCGCGGTGCCGCGCCCACCGGCGGCCGAAGCCGCGCGCGGCCTGTGGTCGCGCCTGTTCGGCTGAATCTCTCCAGGACTCCTAACGCGTATGGACAGCGTCCCCATGGACCGAGTGCTCTTCGGTGACAACCAGTTCTTCGGCGTCAACCACATGTCCGAGGAGAAAGCCCGTGCGCAGCAGATGCGCTTCCAGGACCTCGGCGCCATCATCGAGGTGCTCGACGCGGCCTACCAGGAAGGCATCCGCACCTTCATGTGCACCACGCACGACCGCGTGGCCGAGATCTGCGATCACTTCCGCGCGAATGCAGCCAGGTACCCCGACTACCGCTTCTACCCCTGCATGCCCTACGCGCACAAGTACGCCAACGCCGTCACCGAGCACGGCATGGTCGATGCGCTGCGCAGGTTCCTGCCCGACGACGGAGCGGTGGGCGCGATGTTCAAGGGCGGCGTCGCGCTGGCCAACAAGGACATCGAGACCATCCTGCAGTTGCTGATCGATGCCGAGATGAAGATGTTCCACGGCCTGGCGACGCCGGTGGTCTTCATCCAGAACGTCATCACCGACCTGCTGCTGGGCATCGGCATGAAGCAGGCCCTGCGCTACTTCGCCGACCATGTGCGCCGGCGCTACAACGCCGAGCCGGGCTTCATCACGATGAACCTGCCGCTGCTGCTGGATGTGCTGGACGAGCTGGGCATCGAGAACCCGATCGTCTGTGCCAACATCAACAGAATAGGTTTTCGCATGTGCGGCGGCATCGCGCAGTACGAGCAGGCCATCGCGCAGCGCCGATTCCGGCCGGTGGCGATGTCGGTGCTGGCCTCGGGCGCCATCTCGCCGCGCGAGGCGATTGCCTATGTCTGCGGCCAGCCGCGCATCGAATCCATCGTGTTCGGCGCGTCCAGCCGCGCGAACATCCGGCAGACCAAGGCGCTGATCGACGAGCTGACGGTGACGGGCTGACGGTGAAGGCCTGATTCAGTTCAGCATCAGCACCGCCGGCAGCGCGCCGAACACATCCAGCCACTGGCCGTAGCCAGTGGCCACGGTGTTGCCGGTGCTGCCGGGCTTGCGGGCCGCGGTCGCGGCCGGGTCGCGCAGCACGATCGCGCGGATCGGCACGTTGGCGAAGCTGTCCGCCACCGCCAGCAGGCCGAGCTCGTGGTAGTTGTCGAAGGCCCTGGCCTGGCCCATGTAGTTCGAGTCGATGCGGCCCAGGTGCGTGGCCGCGCGCGGCTGCTGGCTGCTGCGCCAGCCCTCGTAGTAGTAGCGGTTGAGCTGGCCGCCGACCAGGGCGAGCTCGGTGCCGATGACCGTGGCGATGCTCTTCTTCGTGCCGTCGGTCGATGCGCTGCCGAACAGCCCGTCGGCGGTGCTGAAGCGCGCGAGCGAGCCGTCTCCGCCCAGGTCAAGCCAATGCGCCAGCAGCGCGGCGGCCTGCAGGTTGTACTCGGCGTAGATCAGGCCCTGGCGCGGCACGCAGTATTCGCCGTTGCGGTAGTACTCGCCCTCGCTGCCGTCGGGCCAGACGCTGTAGGTGAGCCACTCCATCACGTAGCGCTTGGCGCGGTTGACCAGCACCTCGTCGCCCAGCACCAGGCCCGCGGCGCCGAAGGCGGCCATGGCCGCGGACTTGCGGTTGTTGAACCACAACGAAAGCCTGGACAGGCGCGGTCCCTTGTTGCCGGACCCGTCGACCCAGGCGTAGACGGGGTAGGCGGCGGTGTCGTCGCCGCTGCTGGCGGCCTTGCAGTCGCCATTGGTGTCGTACTGCTTGGTGGCCCAGGTGTCGGCCGCGCTGGCGGGCCTGGCGTCGCGCGCGCGCACGCTGTAGTCGCCTTCCAGCCGGTTCGGGAACACCATGCGCAGGTTCCAGTCCAGGTGCGTGGCGAAGAAGTAGGCCTGGCGCCGGATGTAGTTCTCGATCGTCACGCGGTCGCTGCTGGCGAGGCTGCCGCGCGCGTAGTCGTAGGTGACGATGTAGCGCAGCATCCAGGCGGCCTGCTCGAAGTAGGCGTCGTAGGGAGCGCTGCCATCGGCCTGGCGGAAGCACAGCCCGGTGAAGTCGTTGACCGGGTCGGCGGCGGTCGCCAGCAGGTAACGCCTGAGGGGCGCGGCATAGTCCGGCTGGCCGGTGCTGCGCTGGTAGAAGGCGGCGTCGCGGGCCTTCATGCCATGCGTGCCGCGCGTGCTGCTGGTGGCGGCCGCCTCGCCGGTGGCGAGGAAGGCGCGCGCGTTGCTGCTGATGCGTGCGGCGTCGCCCGGATTGGCCGTGCTCATCGGCGACAGCGTGGCCGCACCCAGTGCACTGGCGGCGATGCGGCTGCTCCAGCGCGTTTGCTCGACGGTGCTGAAGGTGGCGCCGCCGCTGGCGGGCAGCGCGGCGGCGCGGGAGGACACGAGCGACGCGCCCGGCACGAAGCCCTCGCGGCAGCCGGCTGGCGCCCCGATCATGCCGCTGGTGGCGGCGGTCGGCGTGCTCAGGCTGTTCAGGCGCAGCAGCGTGATGGGCGCCATCGGCGTGTTGCCGACGGGCGATGTGAGCGGCGTGACGTCGGTGGCGCCGTCATGGCCGGACTCGGTGACGGGCGCCGAGGCCGGCACCTTCGGGACCTTGGCCTTTGGCGCGTCGGCAGCCACGACCGTGGCGGGGGCGGCGAACGACGGCGCCAGCGGCGCTTCGGGGGCTGCGGTGTCGACAGGCGCGGCCTGGGCCATCACCGTGGGTGGAGGGGTGTCGTCGACCTCGGGTTCGCCACCGCCGCAAGCGGTGAGCCAAGCGCAGGCGGCCAGGGCAACGAGGGACACGGTGGATCGGACGGCAGGGCGCGCGCGCATGGTAGCTCGGAGAAACACTCTCCAAGGGTTTTCGGCCGCGCGGCGACCCGGCTTGACCGTAAACAGCCGTGCCCGACACGGCTTGTTCGGTGGTTAGTCGCTCGGGCGTGCGGCGTGTCACGCGGCCGGTCGCTGCCGCCACGGCTCAGGACCCCAGCGCGCAGCCGCGGTTGTCGACGATGGCGCCGGCCGGTGTGGCCGGGCAGCTGTCCTGGACGTCGGCTATGCCGTCGCCGTCGCTGTCGATCAGCTGGCGGTCGGGCGCGAAGATGATGCGCGCCTGCAGCGGGTCCAGCCGGGTCGGCCAGCTGACCGAAGTGCCGTCGGCGAAGGACACGAAGTTGGCGCAGGTGGTGGGGTCGCTGACCGGGCAGGCCGGGTAGGTCGTCGCGCGGCCGCTGTTGTAGATCATCGTGTAGGGCACGTCGCCGGCGGCCGCGGTCATCGGTGCAATCTGCACGTTGGCGATGGTGATCCACTGGCCGGGCTGGATGTACTGGAAGTCGATGCGCGCGCCGAGCGACGCGGCGTTGATCGGCGCATCGGCAAAGACCTGGAACACGAACGCATGGCGCTTCCACGCGGTGCTGCCCGGCGCCTGGTAGGTCGGGCTGATCGTCGCGTAGGTCGAGGCATTGCGGATCACGGCGCTGATGGTCTGCGTCGAGGCGTTGCTGACCGCTGCGTCGAAGCTGACGCGGTACCAGGTGCCCTTGACGGTGGCGAACTTCGGGCTGGACAGCAGGCCCTGGCTCAGCGTGGAAGCCGTGGCGCGTGCGCAGCTGGCGATGCCGGGCGGGCAGGGGCCCAGCGACAGCGTCGGCGCATAGGGGCTGCCGCCGCGGCCCCAGCCGTCGAGGGTGGCGCCCGGGCCGCCGTTGCCCATCATGTTCGCGCCCATGGTGCCGATCGCACGGCCGGCCAGCGGCGCTGCGACCCGGCCGTTGGCTTCGAGCCCGCGTGCGCCGTTGGGGCCGGTGGCGGCCTGCCAGTCGGGGAAGCTGTAGGTCCTGGCGCCGCTGGGGATGCCTTCGGATGCGACCGCTGAAGCGAGCAGGGTCGAGTACTGGTTGAAGTCGTAGCTGGCCATGCCGGCCGGCGAGGACAGCAGCGTGGTCTGGTTGACGCTCACATTGCCGCCTATCGGGAAGAACTGGTTGGCGCTGATGCTGTTGCCGAAGACGTCGCCCTGGGTGGCATTGATGCTGTTCGAGCGTTGCTGGACCCAGATCTGGTGCTGGCGGTTGCCGTAGAAGACATTGCCGCTGACGACGTTGTCGTAGGCGTCGAGCAGGTGCACACCCCAGTCCGCGAAGGCCATGGTGTTGCCGCTGATGGTGCTGGCCGAGCTGTGCACGTCCATGTAGACGCCCACGGCATGCGGTATGTAGGCGCTGGGAGCGCCCAGGGTCGAGCTGCGGCCGTCGACCAGCAGGTTGTTGCGGATCGTCAAGCGAGCCACCTGGAACGGATGGATTGCGCCGCAATCGTTGAACACCAGGCAGAAGGACTCCACCGCGTTGTTCGTGATGGTGCTGTCGCTGCCGGTGACGATGCCGTCGTACGAGACCTTGCGCAGGCGGTTGTCGTTGACCAGTGCGTTGGCGCCGACGTTGATCGCGCCCCAGGAGCTGGCCGGCAGGCTGGCCACCTTGCCGTTGCCGTCCAGCCGCAGGCCCGAGCTGTCGATGGTGTTGCCGATCACCTGCATGCCGGTCGCGCCGAAAGCCTGGATCGCATCGCCCAGCGTGTCGCTGAAGCTGCTGTTGCTGACACCGGGGCTGGTGGCGGCCCCGGCGTTGATGCCGTAGCTGCCGGACTGGCTGATCTGCAGGTTCTGCAGCATCACGCCGGTGGAGCCGCTCAGGTCGACACCGGCCTGCACGCGGCGCAGGGCCAGGTTCTGCAGCGTGATGTAGCGCTTGCCCTTGAGGTCCGCCCCCAGGGCGAGGCTGCTGTACGACACCGAGTCGCCGGGCGCGCCGCCGGCGGCGGGCTGCAGGTACAGCAGCTTGCTGCTGCTGTCGTAGAACCATTCGCCGGGGCTGTCCAGCATCCACAGCGCACCGGTGAAGTAGTAGCCCCAGCCGGCCAGGCCGAGGGGGTACATGGACTCCGGCGTGAAGTACAGCTTGCCGCCGGCGTACGCGCTGACCGTGTATTCGTTGATCGACCAGTCGCTGCTGCGCAGCACGACCTTCAGGCCCGGGGTGATGGTGGCGCCCGCGGGCAGCTTCAGGTCGCTGCCGGTCACCAGGTATTGGCTGACACTGCGCCCCTCGGCATTGGTGTACACCGCCGAGGCCTGCGGGGTGACGAGGAACAGCGAGTCCGGCGCGGCGCTGTTGAAGCCCCGGTTCGGATGGTGCGCGACGGTGGCGCCGACGTTGTTCTCGAAGACCTGCGTCACCGGCGCTGCATCGGCCATGCCGGTGGTGGCCACCGCATCGCGCAGCTGCACCGGCTGGAGGGCACCGACCACGCCAATGTCGAAGCGGGCATCGGACACGGTCGCGGTGGGCGTGAAGCTCAGCGTCAGCGTCTGCCAGCCGCCGGTGCCCAGGCCGTAGGCGGTGCCCATGCCGCCCAGCACGTAGGGCGAGCTCATGCGCCGCAGGTCCACGGTGTACTTGACGCCGGCAGGCGCCAGCAGCCGCAGCGTCAGCGTGTAGCGCACGCCACTGGTCACCGCAAAGGGCGGCGTGATCAGCGTGCTGGTGCCGCTGGTATTGCCGCTGGTGTAGCGCAGGCAGGCGAAGCCTGCGCCGGCGCAGGTGGCGTCGTAGCTCAGCTGCGAATCGCCGCCGGGCGACCACTGGCGCCAGTTCGTCGCCCCCTGGCTCAAGGTCCCGTTCGGGATGATGTTGCCGCCCAGCTGCACCTTGTAGATGCTGCCACCGTGCAGCTGCCAGGCCGCAGCGGGAATCGCGACGCGGCCATCGATGGCCGGTGGCGTGCTGCAGCTGGTCGGCTGGCTGCCAACGACGATGCGGGCGCTGGCCGTGCCCGAGCCATTGAAGCGCAGCGTCTCGTTCCAGCTCTGGCCGCAGGCCAGCAGCACGCTGTCGCCGGGCAGCAAGGTCGCGCTGGCGACCCGGGCCAGCGTGCGCCACGGGCCGTTGCCGTTGGCCGCGGTGGCGGCCGTGCCGGCCCAGCCGTCATTGCCGGCCGCGGCGTCGACGTAGTAGGTGGCCGCGCTGGCGCCGACGGCCGGGAGCAGGGCCCCCAGGGCCGCCAGCCAACGAAGAACGGATCGAGACGAAAACATGCGGGGCCCTTGTCCAAACAGGTGACATGTCTTCGCCCCGGCCCGTGCAGCAGGCCGACAGCGAAAGAACACGGGGGTTGCCAGGATCGCGCGGCGATGCCGCGCTATCGCGCGCCGCCGGGATGGCACGGTCGGCGGCAACCGGCCTTGCCGGTGCAGCGGACGCTCAGTTCCAGCGATTCACGGAATGCAATGTAAGTGATCGCACTCGTCCTAGGGCAAAGATTTACAGGTTCGAGTGGATCACCGGCTCGCGCCCGTGAAGTGGTGCGCGCACGTTTGCTTACGCCGGTGCTCAGGCCGCGGTGGCGCCGATCGTGCCCAGGTAGTCGCGATAGGCCGTCTGCAGTCCCTCGGCCAGTGGCGTACGGGCGTGCCAGCCGCTGCGCGCCAGCCGGCTCACGTCCATCAGCTTGCGCGGCGTGCCATCGGGCTTGCTGGCGTCGAACACCAGCGCGCCGGTGTAGCCGACCGTGCGGGCGATCAGCTCGGCCAGCTCGCGGATCGTCACATCGTGGCCGACACCGATGTTCACCAGCGGCGGCTCGAAGCGGCCGCTGACGCTTTCATCGCTGCCCAGCAGCGCGCCGTAGGCCGCGTCGTCCAGCTGCATCAGCCAGACGCAGGCATCGGCCATGTCGTCGCTGTACAGGAACTCGCGTCGCGGCGTGCCGGTGCCCCATACCGTCACCGAAGGCTGGCCGCTCACCTTGGCTTCGTGCAGGCGGCGCAGCAGTGCGGGAATGACGTGGCTGTTCTCGGGGTGGTAGTTGTCGCCGGGGCCGTACAGGTTGGTCGGCATCGCGGCCAGGTAGCGCGTGCCGTACTGGCGGTTGTAGCTCCAGCACATCTCGATGCCGGCGATCTTGGCCAGCGCGTAAGGCCGGTTGGTCGGCTCGAGCGGACCGCTGAGCAGGGCATCCTCGCGCATCGGCTGCGGCGCGAACTTCGGGTAGATGCAACTCGAGCCCAGGAACAGCAGCCGCTGCACGCCGGCCAGGTGGGCGGCATGGATCACGTTGGTCTGGATCGCCAGGTTGTCACGGATGAACTCGGCCGGATAGCGGTTGTTCGCGACGATGCCACCGACCTTGGCCGCGGCCAGGAAGACGAAGTCCGGTCGTTCGGCATCGAAGAAGGCACGGGTGGCGCGCTCGTCGGTCAGGTCGAGCTCGGCATGGGTGCGCAGCAGCAGGCGGCGGTAGCCTGCCGATGCGAGCCGGCGCACGATGGCCGAGCCGACCAGGCCGCGGTGGCCGGCGACGTAGATCTTCGCTTCGCGGTGCATCGAGGCGATCGCGGCGCCGGCGTCAGAACGCCCGCTCGCGCAGCACCTGCATCAGGTACTGCCCATAGCCGTTCTTGAGCATCGGCTGCGCCTGCGCTTCCAGTTCGGCAGCGCTGATCCAGCCGGCGCGGAAGGCGATCTCCTCGGGGCAGGCCACCTTCAGGCCCTGGCGCTTTTCGAGCGTGGCGATGAACTGGCCGGCTTCCATCAGGCTGTCGTGGGTGCCGGTGTCGAGCCAGGCATAGCCACGGCCCATGATTTCGACATCGAGCTGGCCTTGCTGCAGGTATTGGGCGTTCACGGTGGTGATCTCGAGTTCTCCGCGCGCCGAAGGCTTGATCGACGCGGCGATGTCGCAGACCTGTGCATCGTAGAAGTACAGGCCGGTCACCGCATAGTTGCTCTTCGGTGTCTTCGGTTTCTCTTCGATGCTCAGGGCGCGGCGCTGGGCATCGAACTCGACGACGCCATAGCGCTCCGGGTCGGTGACGTGATAGGCGAACACGGTGGCGCCTTCGGGCCGCGCGGTGGCGTTGTGCAGCAGGGTCTGGAAGTCGTGGCCGTAGAAGATGTTGTCACCCAGCACCAGCGCACTGGGGTGGCCACCGACGAATTCGCGGCCCAGGATGAAGGCCTGGGCCAGGCCGTCGGGGCTGGGCTGCACGCAGTAGCGCAGGTTCAGGCCGAAGCGGCTGCCGTCACCCAGCAGCGCCTCGAAGCGCGGCGTGTCCTGCGGCGTGCTGATGACCAGGATGTCGCGGATGCCGGCCAGCATCAGCGTCGACAGCGGGTAGTAGACCATCGGCTTGTCGTACACCGGCAGCAACTGCTTGCTGACGGCCAAAGTGGCCGGATGCAACCGCGTGCCGGAACCGCCGGCGAGGATGATGCCCTTGCGTGCCTTCATGCGTGCGCTCCCTGCCGGTTCAGGCGGCCTGCCCGCCGTACTGCTTGCTCACCCAGTCGCGGTAACCACCGCTCTGCACGTCGGCCACCCAGTCGGCATGGTCGAGGTACCACTGCACGGTCTTGCGAATGCCGCTGTCGAAGGTCTCGGCCGGGCGCCAGCCGAGCTCGCGCTCGATCTTGCGGGCGTCGATGGCATAGCGCCGGTCGTGACCGGGCCGGTCGGTGACGTGGGTGATCAGCCGCGCGTAGGGGCCCTGCGGGTCGGGCCGCAGTTCGTCGAGCAGCGTGCAGATGGTGTGCACGATCTCGCGGTTGGGCTTCTCGTTCCAGCCGCCGATGTTGTAGGTCTCGCCGACCCGGCCCCTGGCCAGCACGGTGCGGATGGCGCTGCAGTGGTCGCCGACGTAGAGCCAGTCGCGCACCTGCAGCCCGTCGCCGTAGATCGGCAGCGGCTTGCCGGCCAGCGCGTTGACGATCATCAGCGGGATCAGCTTCTCGGGGAAGTGGTAGGGACCGTAGTTGTTGCTGCAGTTGGTGGTGAGCACCGGCAGGCCGTAGGTGTGGTGCCAGGCGCGCACCAGGTGGTCGCTGGCGGCCTTGCTGGCCGAGTACGGGCTGTTGGGCTCGTAGCCATGGGTCTCGGTGAAGGCCGGCGCCTCGGGACTGAGGCTGCCGTAGACCTCGTCGGTGCTGACGTGGTGGAAGCGGAACGCGGCCCTGTCGTCGCCCTGCAGCCCGCTGTAGTGGGCGCGGGCGGCCTCCAGCAGGCTGAAGGTGCCGAGCACGTTGGTGCGCATGAATTCGCCCGGGCCGTGGATGCTGCGGTCGACGTGGCTCTCGGCGGCGAAATGGACGATGGCGCGCGGCCGGTGCCGGGCCAGCAGGCTGTCGACCAGCGCGCGGTCGCCGATGTCGCCCTGCACGAACACATGGCGTGCATCGCCCTGCAGCGCCGCCAGGTTCTTCAGGTTGCCGGCATAGGTCAGCGCGTCGAGGTTGACGAGGGGCTCGTCACTCTGCGCCAGCCAGTCGAGCACGAAGTTGCTGCCAATGAAGCCGGCGCCGCCGGTGACGAGGAGGGTCATGGAAGAAGGCCTCGAAGGGGAGCCGGGATTCTCGCTCCGGCGGGGCACCTTCCGCTCAGGGCGTGTCGGGCACCCGGCCGTAGGTGTCCTCGAAGCGCACGATGTCGTCTTCGCCGAGGTAGCTGCCGGACTGGACCTCGATGATCTCGAGTGGCACCTTGCCGGGGTTGGCCAGGCGGTGCACTTCGCCGAGCGGGATGTAGGTGCTCTGGTTCTCGGTCAGCAGGACCACCTTGTCGCCGTTGGTGACCTCGGCGGTGCCGGAGACGACGATCCAGTGTTCGGCGCGGTGGTGATGCTTCTGCAGGCTCAATGACGCGCCGGGCTTGACCATGATGCGCTTGACCTGGAAGCGCGGGCCGGAATCGATGGAGTCGTACCAGCCCCAGGGCCGGTGCACCTTGCGATGCAGCGCATGCTCGCCGCGCTGCTCGGCACCGAGCTGGTTGACGATCTGCTTGACCTCCTGGCTGCGCTCGCGGTCGGCCACCAGCACCGCGTCGGGGGTCTCGACGACCACCACGTCCTTCAGGCCTACCGCACTGACGAGGCGGCTGGTGGCATGCACCAGCGTGTTGGTCGAGTCCTTGATGATCGCGTCGCCGACGCTGGCGTTGCCGCGCGGGTCCTTCGCGGCCACCTGCCACACGGCTTCCCACGCGCCGAGGTCGTTCCAGCCCGCCTTCAACTCCACCATGCGGATGTCGATGCTGCTGCCCGGGCATTGCTCCATCACCGCGTAGTCCACCGACTCGCTGGGCACGGCGCCGAACAGCGCCCTGTCGGGCCGCACGAACTTGGCGTCGGTGCTGCCGGCGGCATGCGCGGCCCGGGTCGCCTGCGCGATGTCGGGCCGGAAGCGTTCCAGCGCGGCCAGCCACACCGAGGCCCGCAGTACGAACATGCCGGCGTTCCAGAAGTAGCCGCCGCGAGCCAGGTAGCCTTCGGCGGTGACCAGGTCCGGCTTCTCGACGAACTGCGCCACGCGGGGTGCACCGGCATCGGTGTCCTCGGTGCGGATGTAGCCGTAGCCGGTTTCCGGCCGATCGGGCGTGATGCCGAGGATCGCGATCGCGCCGTCGGCGGCCAGCGCCACGGCCCGCTGCAGCGCGGCGGTGAAGGCGGCTTCGTCGGTGACGGTCTGGTCGGCCGGCGTCACCACCAGCACCGGGTCGGCGCCAGCGGCCTGGGCCTGCAGCGCGGCCAGCGTCAGCGCCGGTGCCGTGTTGCGGCCGATCGGCTCCAGCAGCACCGCGGCCGGCTCGATCTTCAGCTCGCGCAACTGGTCCAGCACCAGGAAGCGGTGCTCTTCATTGCCGACGATCAGCGGCGGGGCCAGGCGCACCGCGGTGCTGCCCAGGCCCTGCAGCCGGGCGACCGCCTGCTGGAACAGGCTGGTGTTGCCCGACAGCACGAGGAACTGCTTGGGATAGCCGGCCCGCGACAGCGGCCACAGCCGCGTGCCGGAGCCACCGGCCATGATCACCGGTTGCACCGCGATCGGGTTGCTCATGATGCGAAGCCCTGGGGGTTGAGCGATTGCCAGCGCCAGCTGTCGATGCACATGCGCGCCAGGTCGTGCTGCGCACGCCAGCCGAGCAGCGCCTGCGCCTGCGTCGGGTCGGCATAGCAGGCGGCGATATCGCCGGGGCGGCGCGCGACCACCTGGTACGGGATCTCGCGGCCGCTGGCGGCAGCGTAGGCCCGCACCAGCTCGAGCACGCTGTAGCCGCGGCCGGTGCCGAGGTTGACGGTGAGCGAGCCCGGCACGTCGAACAGCCGGCGCAGCGCCGCGACATGCCCTTCGGCGAGGTCGCAGACGTGGATGTAGTCGCGCACGCCGGTGCCGTCGGGCGTGTCATAGTCGTTGCCGAAGACCTGCAGCTGCGGTCGGCGGCCCACGGCCACCTGGGCGACGTAGGGCATCAGGTTGTTCGGAATGCCGCGCGGGTCTTCGCCGATGCGCCCGCTCTCGTGCGCGCCCACCGGGTTGAAGTAGCGCAGGCAGGCGCTCTGCCACTGGGGGTCCGCCGCCCCGAGGTCGCGCAGGATGGTCTCGCCGATCAGCTTGGTCTGGCCGTAGGGGTTGGTGGCCGAGAGCGGCGCGTCTTCGGTGATCGGCAGGCGCTGCGGGTCGCCGTACACGGTGGCGCTGGAGCTGAAGACGAAGCGGCGGCAGCCGTTCGCCAGCATGGTCTGCGCCGTGGTGAGCAGGCCGCCGATGTTGTTGGCGTAGTAGGCCAGGGGCTTCTGCGTCGATTCACCGACCGCCTTGAAGGCCGCGAAGTGGACCACCGCGTCGATGCGGTGGCGCGCGAAGATGGCCTGCATCGCGGCGGCATCGCAGACGCTCGCGCGCTCGAACACCGGCACCTTGCCGGCCAGGGACTGCAGCCGGTTCAGCACCTCGGGCGAGCTGTTCGAGAAGTCGTCGACGCCCACCACGTCGAAGCCGGCGGCCTGCAGGGCAAGCCAGGTGTGGGAGGCGATGTAGCCGGTGGCGCCGGTGAGCAGGATGGAGGCGGGGCGGGTGGTCGTCATGCGGCGGCGAGCTTACTGCAGCATGAACTGCCCGGTGCAGCCGTAGACCGTGACACTGTACGCATCCGACAGCGCGCCGGCCGACGTCCGGCGGTCGCGCGAGACATCGCAGCTCAGCAGCAGGCTGCGCAGCGGTGCCCAGCGGGCGTTCAGGCTCAGCATGCTGCCGGTGTCCCGACCCTCGCGCGGCAGGGCGACGCCACTGCCGAAGGTGAAGGTGTCGGCCAGCGAGCGGCGCGTCCAGGCAGTGCCGAAGCCCAGCTGCACCTTGGCGCTGAGTTCGTAGTCGGCATTGATCCGCAGCTGTGTGATGGTCCTGCTGAAGGCATCGCTGGCCAGGATCTGCGAGGTGCCGTAGTCGAGGAAGGCGGTCTCCTCGCCGGTGTCACGCGAGAGCACGGTGTTGAAGCCGAGCTTGCCGCTGGGCTTCCATTGCCAGCGCAGCAGGCCCGTGGCGCCGGAGAAGTCGCGCCGCACTGCCTGGCTGTGGTCGACACGGCTCAGCGTCAGCCGGGCGTTCAGGGTGCTGGCAGCGCTGGGCACCCAGGCCCCGGTGAGGTCGAGGTCCTGGCGCTGGAACTCGTCGGCCTGGAAGCCGCCCCCACCCAGCGCCCGGTACTGCGCGAACCGGCCATCGGTGTAGCGCGCGAACGCGCCCAGCGTGAGCGCCGCGCTGGGCCTGTAGCGCAGGCCTGCCGAGGCCATGCCCTGCTCGTACGCGCGGGAGCGGAATTCATCGGCGCTGTAGTCCACCTGGCGCCAACCGACATTGGCCTCGGCCGTCCACCGGGTGACCACGCCCAGGCGGATGCGGGCGTCGACCTGCTGGGTGCGCTCGACGTTCTTGCGAAAGACGGTCGGCACGTCGTTGTCCGGATTGAAGCGCGCCAGGCTCTGCGTCGCGGCCGCGCTCAGCGTGCCCGAGAGATGGTCCACCGAGGCCCAGTCCAGCCCGAGGTTCGCGTTGTAGGACTGGTTGTTCAGCCCGTCGTTGTCGCTGAAGCGGCTGGCGCGCAACGCGGCGCTGCCGAACAGGCGTCCGCGGCCCAGCGGCTGATCGAGCCCGGCCAGCAGCGAGCTGGTGGACACCGTGTCGCTGCGTTGCAGGCCGGCCGGCAGCACGGCGCGGTCGCCGAGACGGTACACATTGGCGTCGTGGCTGAAGCCTTGCGAGACGCCGAAGTAGTACGGGCTGGTTTCGGCGGCAGCCAGGCCGGCCACCACGGTCAAGGCCAGGGCAAGGGCAGGGCGGTGGAGCTTCATGGGCGGGGCTTTTCTTGGCGGCCTGGGCCGCGGCTGTGGTCAGTACGCATTGCGATCGAAGAAGGCCACCTTGACGGTGCGCGCGATGATCTGCAGGTCGAATCCCAGCGACCAGTTGCGCAGGTACTCCAGGTCGTATTCGACGCGGGCCTGCATCTTGTCCAGCGTGTCGGTCTCGCCTCGGTAGCCGTTCACCTGGGCCCAGCCGGTGATGCCCGGCTTGACCTTGTGGCGCACCATGTAGGCCTTGATCAACTGGCGATAGAGCTCGTTGTGCGCCACGGCATGCGGCCGGGGTCCGACGATGCTCATGCGCCCCTGCAGCACGTTGACGAACTGCGGCAATTCGTCCAGCGAGGTGCGGCGCAGGAAGGCGCCGAAGCGCGTGATGCGTGCATCGCCCTTGGTGGCCTGGTGGACGACGGCGCCGTCGTCCATCGCCCGCATCGAGCGCAGCTTGTAGACGATGATCTCCTCGCCGTCGAGTCCGTTGCGGCGCTGCCGGAAGATCACCGGCCCGGGCGAGCTCAGCTTGACGCCGATGGCCAGCAACAGCAGCAGTGGCGAGGTCACCAGCAGGATGGCCGAGGCGAGCACGATGTCGCTGGCCCGCTTGACGAGGCGGTTGGTGCCGGTGAACGGCGTCTCGCAGATGCCCACGACCGGTACGCCGTTCATGTCCTGCAGCCGGCCCTGGATGATGCTGATGCCGAACACGTCGGGCACGAAATAGATCGAGGCGGTGGTGCCTTGGATGTCTTCGAGCAGCTCGATGATCCGTGGCTGCGAGCCCAGCGGCAGCGTGATGTAGACATCGCGGATGCCGTGGCTGCGCACGTAGGGCGCGGCATCCTTGAGTCCGCCCAGCCGCAGCGGGCCGGCATCGGTGTGCACGCGGCCGTCGTTGCGATCATCGAAATAACCGACGAAGTCAGCGCCCTGCGCTCGGCCTTCGCGCAGCGCGTGGGCCACCTTCACGCCCAAGACCCCGGCGCCGATCACCACCGCCGGTCGGCGGTTCTGGGGCTGCACCGCCTGCCATTGCAGCAGCTGACGCCCGACCATCATGCCCAGCATCTGCAGCACCGGTGTCAACAGGGCCCAGAACAACAGCACGTCGGTTTCGAAGAAGCTCAGGCTGCGCGTGGCATAGCCGCACAGCGCCAGGATCAGCAGCAGCATCAGCCAGGAGCTGGTGATGTCGACGGCGGCGGTGAGATAGCGGTCGCGGAAGCGGTTGCGCCCCGGGAAGGTGAGCGCGAAGACCAGCAGGCACAGCGTGAGGTCCGGGCGCAACACCGGTTCGTCCGACCACATCAGCGCCAACAGGTACACCGCGACCGTGATCGTCGGTTCCATGAAGGCCGCGATCAGCGAGGTGACCGACTGCGGCGCGCTGTAGAAGTTGCGGGTGTGTCGGTTCTCGAGCATCGGAGCGGTCAGCCGCGGTGGCCGGCGCCGGCCACCGCGCCCTCGTGCGCGCCGCCGGTCGGTGCAAGGCCGGGATTGTGAGTCATTTCGATGGCGCGACGACCGCCGACACCGAGGGTTACAGGGTACGGGCCGACCCGGTGGTCATGACTCGCCTGCCTACAATCGCGCGATGATCGACAAGCTCAATGCGCTGCTGGCGCCAGCGCTGATGGAGCGCCTGACCCTGGTGGTGAACCACGTGCTGGCGAGCGAGCCGCAAGCCTCGGCGCGCCTGCTGCCGCACAGCGGCCGGCTGCTGCTGCTGGACTTGCAGAACTGGCCGCGCCTGCTGCCGCCGGCGCCGCGCATGGCCTTCCGCATCACACCCGCGGGCCTGTTCGAATGGGCGGCCGACGCCGCGCCTGCCGAGGCGCCCGACCTGCTGGTGCGCGTGGACGCGGCCAATCCGGCCGGGTTGGTGCTCGGCATCCTGTCGGGCGCGCAGCCGCCGGTGGCGATCGAGGGCGATGCGCAGCTGGCCGGCGATGTCGACTGGCTGCTGAAGAACCTGCGCTGGGACGTCGAGGCCGATCTCGACCGGCTGTTCGGCCCTGCGGTGGCGCACGAGCTGCATCGCCTGGGCGCCTGGTTCGCGCAGGGCCTGCGCGCGGCGATCGCCGGCGCCACCGCGATCGCCGGCCGCATGCGCTCACGCTGATGCGGCATTTCTTCCGGCTCGTCTACATCGGCTTCACGGTCCTGCGTTTCGGGCTGGACGAGCTGGCGCTGTCGGGCTTCCGGCAGCGCTGGGTGCGCGTGATGGTGCGCGTGGCCACCGTGGGACGTCGACTGCAGGCGCCGCGCGGCGAATGGCTGCGCATGGCGCTCGAGCGGCTGGGGCCGATCTTCGTCAAGTTCGGCCAGGTGCTGAGCACGCGGCGCGACCTGCTGCCGCTGGACGTGGCCGACGAGCTGACGAAGCTGCAGGACCGCGTGCCGCCGTTTCCCAGTGCGCAGGCCATCGCGCTGGTCGAGCGCGCCTTCGGCCGGCCCATCGACGAGGTGTTCCAGAGCTTCGAAGCCGAGCCCGTGGCCAGTGCGTCGATCGCGCAGGTGCACTTCGCGGTGCTCAAGAGCGGCCGCGAGGTCGCGGTGAAGGTCCTGCGCCCGGGCATGCTGGACGTCATCGAGCAGGACCTGGCGCTGCTGCACACGCTGGCGCGCCTGGTCGAGCGGGTGTGGACGGACGCCAAGCGGCTGAAGCCGCGCGAGGTGGTGGCCGAGTTCGATGTCTATCTGCACGATGAGCTGGACCTGGTGCGCGAGGCGGCCAATGCCGCCCAGCTGCGCCGCAACATGCAAGGCCTGGGCCTGGTGCTGGTGCCCGAAATGGTGTGGGACCTGTGCACCAGCGGCGTGATCGTGATGGAGCGCATGTACGGCGTGCCGATCGGCCAGGTGCCGCGCCTGCGCGAGGCCGGCGTCGACATCAAGAAGCTCGCCCGCGACGGTGTCACGATCTTCTTCACCCAGGTGTTCCGCGACGGCTTCTTCCATGCCGACATGCACCCCGGCAACATCCAGGTCAGCCTCGACCCGAAGAGCTTCGGCCGCTACATCGCGCTCGACTTCGGCATCATCGGCACGCTGACCGAGTGGGACAAGGAATACCTGGCACAGAACTTCCTGGCCTTCTTCCGGCGCGACTACAAGCGCGTGGCCGAGCTGCACGTGGAAAGCGGCTGGGTGCCGCCGAACACGCGGGTCGATGCGCTGGAAAGCGCGATCCGTGCCGTGTGCGAGCCGCATTTCGACCGGCCGCTGAAGGACATTTCGCTGGGCCAGGTGCTGATGCGGCTGTTCCAGACCTCGCGCCGCTTCAACGTCGAGATCCAGCCGCAGCTGGTGCTGCTGCAGAAGACGCTGCTCAACATCGAGGGGCTGGGCCGGCAGCTCGATCCCGACCTCGACCTGTGGAGTACCGCAAAGCCGTTTCTCGAGCAGTGGATGAACAAGCAGATCGGTTGGACCGGCCTGGTCGAGCGCTTCCAGAACGAGGCGCCGCGCTACGCCCAGCTGCTGCCCGAACTGCCGCGCCTGGTGCACCAGGCGCTGCTGCGGCGCCGCGAGCCGGATGCCGCCCTGGTGGCGCTGCTGGCGGAGCAGCGGCGCACCAACCGCCTGCTGAGCCTGCTGCTGGTCGGCGCGGCCGGTGTGCTGCTGGGCCTGGCGCTGGCATGGATGCTGCTGCACGGCGGCGTGTGAACCCGTAGTGGCGAGCCCGCTGGCGCCGGAGCGGCGCATAGGGATAATGCGCCGCGTCCGACGGCAGTCCACCCTTCCCGAGCGCGCATGAACATCACCCTGGTCGTCTTCGTCGTGTTGTACCTGCTGGGCACCCTGGCCCTGGGCGTCTGGGCCGGCACGCGCATCAAGAACACGGCCGACTTCGCGATCGCCGGCCGCAGCCTGCCGCTGATCATGGTGGTGACCACCACCTTCGCCACCTGGTTCGGGGCCGAGACGGTGATGGGCATCCCGGCCAAGTTCGTGCAGGGCGGCCTGAACTCGATCATCGAAGACCCGTTCGGCGCCGGCACCTGCCTGATCCTGGTCGGCCTGTTCTTCGCGACCAAGCTGTACAAGCAGAACCTGCTGACCATCGGCGACTTCTATCGCCGGCGCTTCGGCAAGGGCATCGAGGTGTTCTGCAGCGCGGCCATCATCCTCAGCTACCTCGGCTGGGTGGCGGCGCAGATCACCGCGCTGGGCCTGGTGTTCTCGGTGCTGACGCAAGGCGCGATGAGCGAGACCGCCGGCATGATCGTCGGCACGCTCGCGGTTCTGATCTACGTCGTGATCGGCGGTTTCCTGGCGGTGGCCTGGACTGACTTCATCCAGATGATCGTGCTGGTCATCGGCCTGAGCGTCATCGCGGTGTTCTCCGCCGACCTGGCCGGCGGCGCCGGCAAGGTGATGGCGATGGTCGAATCGAAGGACCTGTTCAAGTTCCTGCCCGAGCCGAGCTTCAAGGAAGTGGCGTTCTTCATCGGCGCGGGCCTGACGATGATGCTGGGCAGCATCCCGCAGCAGGACGTTTTCCAGCGCGTGATGTCGGCCAAGGACGCGAAGACGGCGCGCAACGGCGCGGCGATCGGCGGCCTGAGCTACATCCTGTTCGCCTTCGTGCCGATGTTCATCGTCGCCAGCGCGGTCGTGGTGATGGGCCAGCAGGCGCTGGACATCGCGAAGGACGACTACCAGCGCCTGCTGCCGACCTTCGTGCTGACGAAGATGCCGCTGCTGATGCAGATCCTGTTCTTCGGCGCGCTGCTGTCGGCGATCAAGAGCACCTCGTCGGCGACGCTGCTGGCGCCTTCGACCAGCTTCGTCGAGAACATCGTCAAGAACCTGCGGCCGCACATGAACGACCGCCAGCAACTGCTGGCGATGCGCTGGACCATCGTGGCCTTTGCCGGCCTGGTGCTGGCCTACGCGATCGCGATGAAGGGCACGCCGATCTACGACCTGGTGTCGGCGGCCTACCAGGTGACGCTGGTCGGCGCCTTCGTGCCGCTGGTGATGGGCCTGTACTGGAAGCGGGCCACCACGCAGGGCGCGATCGCCTCGGTCGCAGCGGGCGTGGCGGTGTGGATCATGTTCTTCCCGCAGGTCAGCCACCTGGGCGATGCCTTCCCGGGTCAGCTCGCCGGGCTGATCGCCGCCTTCGTCGGCATGGTGCTGGGCTCGCTGATGCCGCAGTGGCTGGAAAACCGCCACGACGCGCGCCACCACATCGCGGGCTTGAACTAGTTCGCGCCGGCTCCATCTGCCGTTCCCCAGGTCCGGGCGGCGGCACGCGCTGCCGCACTTATAATTTTCTGTTTTGCGTCAAGGGTTTAGTCATGCCAATCTACGCTTACCGCTGCGCTGCGTGTGGCCACGCGAAGGATGTGCTGCAAAAACTCAGCGACCCGGTGCTCACCGTGTGCCCGGCATGCGGTGCCGAGTCGTTCGCCAAGCAGCTCACCGCGGCCGGCTTCCAGCTCAAGGGCTCCGGCTGGTACGCCACCGACTTCAAGGGCGGCAGCACCGCAGCGCCGGCCCCGGCGGGCGCCGAGGCCGCCAAGCCGGCGGCCGGTGGCGAAGCGGCTGCGCCCGCACCGGCGCCGGCTGCCGCTTCGACCGGCACCGCCTGCGGCGGCAGCTGCGCCTGCCATTGAGCACGGCCTGAGCCGCCCGCGAAAGACCCGCCTTGAAAAAATTCCTGATCGCCGGCCTGCTGGTGTGGCTGCCCCTGGCGATCACGCTGTGGGTGCTGGCCTGGCTTTACGGCGCGATGGACGGCATGTTCCTCGCGCTGCTCTCGCTGCTGCAGAAGGTGCTGCCCGAAGGCGTGGACGGCGCGCTGGAGCGCCTGCGGCACATCCCGCTGCTGGGCGTGATCGTGATGCTGGCGATCCTGCTGGGCACGGGGTCTTCGCGACCAACATCTTCGGCCAGTGGTGGCTGCGCCAGTGGGACCGGCTGCTGTCGCGCATCCCGCTGGTCAAGTCGATCTACAGCTCGGTCAAGCAGGTCTCGGACACGCTGTTCTCGAGTGACGGCAATGCCTTCCGCGAAGCGGTGCTGGTGCAGTACCCGCACCAGGGCTCGTGGACCATTGCCTTCGTCACCGGCCGGCCGGCCACCGAGGTGGCGGCGCACCTGCCGGATGAACACGTCAGCCTGTACGTGCCGACCACGCCGAACCCGACCTCCGGCTTCTTCCTGATGATGCCGCGCAGCGCGATCCGCACGCTGCACATGAGCGTCGACGAGGCCCTGAAGTACATCATCTCGATGGGTGTGGTGGCGCCGCCGCCACCCGCGCCCCCGGCTGTTCGGCCGGGGGAGGCCGACCCCAATCGGGTGGGTTGAACGCTTTCGGCCGGCGTTCAACCCGGAGGGCCACCGGCCCCACCCGCCAAGCACCGCATCCCTTGCATTCAGGCGGACGCGCGAGCGCTGAAGACGCCGCGGCGCCGCCCTCCCGACACCGAGAGACCCACAGGAGTCCAACACCATGAGAACCACCTACTGCGGCCTGGTCAGCGAAGCGCTGATGGGCCAGACCGTCACGCTGATGGGCTGGGCGCACCGCCGACGCGACCACGGCGGCGTGATCTTCATCGACCTGCGCGACCGCGAAGGCCTGGTGCAGATCGTCTGCGACCCCGACCGCCCCGAGATGTTCAAGACCGCCGAGGGCGTGCGCAACGAGTTCTGCCTGAAGGTGGTGGGCAAGGTGCGTGCGCGGCCCGAGGGCACGCACAACGCCAACCTGGTGAGCGGCAAGATCGAGGTGCTGTGCCAGGAGCTCGAGGTGCTGAACCCGAGCGTCACGCCGCCGTTCCAGCTCGACGACGAGAACCTCTCGGAAACCACGCGCCTGACGCACCGCGTGCTGGACCTGCGCCGCCCGCAGATGCAGAAGAACCTGATGCTGCGCTACCGCGTCGCGATCGAGGTGCGCAAGTTCCTCGACGAGCAGGGCTTCATCGACATCGAGACGCCGATGCTGACCAAGAGCACGCCCGAGGGCGCGCGCGACTACCTGGTGCCCAGCCGCGTGCACGACGGCATGTTCTTCGCGCTGCCGCAGTCGCCCCAGCTGTTCAAGCAGCTGCTGATGGTGGCGGGCTTCGACCGCTACTACCAGATCACCAAGTGCTTCCGCGACGAGGACCTGCGCGCTGACCGCCAGCCCGAGTTCACGCAGATCGATATCGAGACCAGCTTCCTCACCGAGCAGGAGATCCGCGCCATCACCGAGGCGATGATCCGCACCGTGTTCCGCAAGACCATGGGCGTGGAGCTGCCGGTGTACGCCGAGATGACCTACGCCGAGGCGATGCACAAGTACGGCTCGGACAAGCCTGACCTGCGCGTGAAGCTCGAGTTCACCGAGCTGACCGACGTGATGAAGGACGTCGACTTCAAGGTCTTCTCGGGCCCGGCCACCACGCCGGGCGGCCGCGTGGCGGCGCTGCGCGTGCCCGGCGGTGGCGAAATGAGCCGCGGCGAGATCGACGCCTACACCGAGTTCGTCAAGATCTACGGTGCCAAGGGCCTGGCGTGGATCAAGGTCAATGACGCCGGCAAGGGGCGCGAGGGCCTGCAGTCGCCGATCGTCAAGAACCTGCACGACGGCGCGGTGGCCGAGGTCATCGCCCGCACCGGCGCGCGCAACGGCGACCTGATCTTCTTCGGTGCCGATGCCAAGGCCAAGGTCGTCAACGACGCGCTGGGCGCCTTGCGCGTGAAGGTCGGCCACAGCGAGTTCGGCCGCAGCCACGACCTGTTCGAGGACAAGTGGGCGCCGCTGTGGGTGGTCGACTTCCCGATGTTCGAATACGACGAGGAAGCCGGCCGCTGGAGCGCAGTGCACCACCCGTTCACCGCGCCGAAGGACGGCCACGAGGACTGGATGACCACCGACCCGGGCCGGTGCCTGGCCAAGGCCTACGACATGGTGCTCAACGGCTGGGAGATCGGCGGTGGCTCGGTGCGTATCCACCGCGCCGACGTGCAGGCCAAGGTGTTCGAGGCGCTGAACATCGGTGCCGACGAGCAGAAGCTGAAGTTCGGCTTCCTGCTCGATGCGCTGCAGTACGGCGCCCCGCCGCATGGCGGCCTGGCCTTCGGCCTGGACCGCATCGCGACGCTGATGGCCAAGGCCGAATCGATCCGCGACGTGATCGCCTTCCCGAAGACCCAGCGCGCGCAATGCCTGCTGACCGGCGCGCCGAGCCTGGTCGACGAGAAGCTGGAGCGGCCTGCTCACCCGCGAGCTGCACATCAGGCTGGCGCAAGCCTCCTGGCGCCGGCGATACGCCTGGCGGGCCTTCCTGGTGGGCTTGCAGCGTGCGCGACTGGCGCTGGATGCACATCGAGAGCCTGCGCAATCCCACGCCGGCGGAACCTCGAGTACCTGGTCTAGAGTCGCCTCTAGAGTCCCTTGCTTCGGAGACTGCAATGCCCACCCTCGACGATTTCCGCCACGACCACGAAGCCGGTGTCACCGCAAGGCCGGGTGACGCCACGCTGGACACCACGCGCATCGACGACACCCGCATCGCCGCGGTGCGTGCGCTGGTGTCGCCGGCGGTGCTGCTGGAAGAGCTGCCGGTCACGCCGGCGATCGAGGCGCTGGTCGAGAACACGCGCGCCGCGATCAGCCGCGTGCTGCATGGCCAGGACGACCGGCTGGTGGTGGTGGTCGGGCCCTGCTCGATCCATGACCGCGACCAGGCGTTGCACTACGCGCGGCTGCTCAAGCGCCAGGCTCACGAACTGGCCGGCGAGCTGATCGTCGTGATGCGGGTCTACTTCGAAAAGCCGCGCACGACGGTGGGCTGGAAGGGCCTGATCAACGACCCGCGGCTCGATGGCAGCTTCCGCATCAACGAAGGCCTGCGGCTGGCGCGCGAGATCCTGCTGGAGATCTCGGCGCTCGGGCTGCCGGCCGGCACCGAGTTCCTCGACCTGCTGAGCCCGCAGTACCAGAGCGACCTGATCGCCTGGGGTGCGATCGGCGCGCGCACCACCGAGAGCCAGAGCCACCGCCAGCTGGCCTCGGGCCTGTCCTGCCCGGTCGGCTTCAAGAACGGCACCGATGGCGGCGTGCAGGTGGCCACCGACGCGCTGCTCGCCTCGGCCGCGCCGCACTCGTTCATGGGCATGACCAAGATGGGCGTCGCCGCGATCTTCGAGACCCGCGGCAACCCCGACGGCCACGTGATCCTGCGTGGCGGCAAGCAGCCCAACTACGACGCGGCCTCGGTCGAGGCCGCCTGCGCCGCACTGCGCAAGGCGGGCCTGCGCGAGCAGGTGATGGTCGACTGCTCGCATGCCAACTCGGCCAAGCAGCACCGCCGGCAGATCGAAGTGGCGGCCGACGTCGCCGCGCAGCTCGCGGCCGGCGAGCGCCGCATCATCGGCGTGATGGTCGAGAGCCATCTGCATGAAGGCCGGCAGGACCTGAAGCCCGGCGTCGCGCTGCAGCCCGGTGTCTCGATCACCGATGCCTGCATCGGCTGGGACGACACGGTGCCGGTGCTGCGCCAGCTGGCCGATGCGGTGAAGCAGCGCCGCGCCCGCGGGCAGTGAGCGCGATGGACCCGCCGGCCCGCCCGTACAAGATTCCCGAGAGCGTGCTGGTCGTGATCCACACGCCGGCGCTGGACGTGCTGCTGATCGAGCGTGCCGACAAGCCCGGCTTCTGGCAAAGCGTCACCGGCTCGAAGGACCGCCTCGACGAGCCGCTGGTCGAGACCTGCATCCGCGAGGTGGCCGAGGAAACCGGCATCGCGATCGGCTCGGCCGCGGTGCCGCGGGCCGCGCTGCGCGACTGGCAGCTGGCCAACCTGTACGAGATCTACCCGGTCTGGCGCCATCGCTACGCGCCGGGCGTCACCCACAACACCGAGCATGTGTTCGGCCTCACCGTGCCTGCGGGCATTCCCGTGCGGCTGAATCCGCGCGAACATCTGCGCTACGAATGGCTGCCCTGGCAGGCCGCCGCCGACCGCTGCTTCTCGCCCTCGAATGCCGAGGCCGTGCTGCACCTGCCGCGCTTCACGAGTCCGCCGACACCGCCTGCATGAGAACCCGCCACTTCGCGCCTTCACGCTTCGCGTCGAGCACGCTGCACACCACCAACGTGCTGCGCGTGGCCACCTACAACATCCACAAGGGCGTGCGGGGCCTGGGGCCGGGCAAGCGGCTGGAGATCCACAACCTGGGCCTGGGCATCGAGGCGCTGGACGCCGACCTGGTGTGCCTGCAGGAGGTGCGCCTGCACCACCACCGCGACGCGCAGAAGTTCAAGCGCACGGTCCTCGGCTGGCCCGAGGTCGGCCAGGCCGATTTCCTGGCGCCCGACGGCTACGACGTGGCCTATCGCACGAATGCCGTCACCAGGCACGGCGAGCACGGCAATGCGCTGCTGGCGCGCTGGCCGATCGGCGACGTCGGCCACCACGATGTCAGCGACCATCCGTTCGAGCAGCGCGGGCTGCTGCATGTGCCGGTGCTGTGGCAGGGCACCGAGGTGCACGTGGTGGTGGCGCACTTCGGCCTGATCCATTCGAGCCGCGTGCGCCAGGTCGAGCGCCTGGCCGAGTACCTGGCCGAAGAGGTGCCGCCCGACGCCCACGTGATGGTGGCCGGCGACTTCAACGACTGGGGCGAGCGGCTCGACGGCCCGATGCAGTCCATCGGCCTGCAGCGCGCGCACAGCGGCGTGCCGGCGCGCACCTTCCCGTCGCGTGTGCCGTTGTTCACGCTCGACCGCATCTACATGCGCGGCTTCCGCTGCCTGTCCACCCACGTGCCGCGCGGTGCGGCCTGGGCGCGCATGTCCGATCACCTGCCGCTGGTGGTCGAGCTGCAGCCGGATTGAAGTTTCCCTACAGCGCGTCGATAACGGCTGCAGAGCGGCGTCCGTCCGGGCCCGCGTGGGGAACATTGATGAGCAGCGCCAGCGCACCGTACCGATTCATGGTCGTCGACGACAGCCGGGCGATCCAGGCGATCATCTCGCGGGTGATCGAGGATTGCGGTTATCCCGCGATCGACGTGCGCCGTGCCTGCGACGGCGAGGAAGCGCTGAGCCTGCTGCCCGGCTTCACGCCGCAGCTGCTGATCACCGACTGGCACATGCCGCGCGTCTCGGGCCTGGAACTGCTGCAGACGCTGCGTCAGCTCGGCCAGACGCAGGTGAAGGTCGGCTTCGTCACCACCGAAAGCACGCCGGCCATGCTGGAGCAGGCGCGCACCAATGGCGCGGTGTTCATCGTCAACAAGCCGTTCCGCGACGGCGAACTGATCGAGCAGATCCGCAGTGCCGTGCCCTGTGCCGATGCCGCGCCGCGCCAGGCGCCGGCGGCCCAGGCCGATGCGGCGCCCGCGCCCGCCGACGAGCCCGAAGCCCCGGCGCCGGAGGACTATCCGCTCAGCCTGGCGCATGCCCACGGCCTGATCGAGCACACGCTGGGCAAGCAGCCCTTCACGCTGGAGCGCCACGCCGCCATGGCCGTGGAACGGCTGGGTCCCAACAACCTGCTCGGCCTGTACTCGGCGCCGGGCAAGCCGGCGGCGGCGGTCGCGGTGTTCGACGTGCATGCGGTGTGCCTGGTGGGCGGTGCCGCGGCGCGCCTGCCCACCGGCGACCTCACTGCGGCCCAGCTCGCCGCCGAGCCGACCGAGGTGATGGTGCAGCAGGCCACCACCTTCATGCGCGCGGCCGGCATGATGCTGCAGGCCGGCGGCTCGCCCGATGGCTGCACCCTGACGCGCACGATGCAGGTGGCCGCCAGCTTCCCGAAGCTCGAAGAGGTGCTGGCCCGCACCAGCGAGCGCGTGGACTACCAGCTCACGCTGCCCGGCCTGGGCGAAGGCCGGCTCTCCTTCATCGCGCTGTAAATCGTCCCCAGGGCAGGGCTCATGGATCTCGTCAACCTCGCCGTCGCGGTCGTCTTCATCAGCAACGCGATCATCCTGATCCTGCTGGTCTACATGCTCATCCGCATCCTCGGCCAGACCGAGCAGACGCGCGAGATGATGGTCGGCGCCTCGCGCCAGCTCACCGAATCGGCGCGCGTCGTGCGCGATGCGGCCTACAAGCTTGGCGACGGGCTGCGCGGCGGCGGGGGCGGTGGCAACGCGCCCACCGTCACGCCCACGCCGGTGGCCGGCCTGGAGCTGCTGGACAGGCTCAACACGATGATGGAAGAAATGTCCACGGGCCAGGGTGGCGTGGACACCGAGAAGGCGCTGGCCGACATCAAGCGCCTGATGGAAAGCCTCAACGCGACCGACCCGTCCAAGATGGGCGAGTGGCAGAACAAGTACAAGGCCGAACTCGAGCAGGCGCTGGCCCAGCGCAACCGCCTGGCGGCCGAGACCGAGACCATGCGCAAGCGCCTGCTGGAGGCGCACACCATCATCGTCGAGCTGCGGCGCGCCAACAAGGCGGCCGAAGCCGCGGGCCACACGGTCGAGGCGCTGCGCGGCGAAGTGCAAAAGCAGCAGCAGGTGATCGACCGCGCGCGCGAACGCCTGCGCATGGCGGAGAGCAAGTCCGAGGCGCTGAAGGCCGATGTCGAACGCCTGTCGATGATCAACCCCGGCGGCGCTGCCGACAACGAGGCGCTGAAGGAAGCGCGCCGCAAGCTGGCCGAAGTGAGCAACGAGCGCGATGCCCAGGCGCGCGAGCTCGACTCGCTGAAGGACAAGATGCAGCGCACGCTGGTCGAGAAGGACTTCATCGAAGAGCGCTTCCTGCGCATGGACAGCGAGCGCCAGGGCGGCGCCGGCGCTGCCGCGGCCCAGTCGGGCCAGAATGCGGCGCTGGAGCCGGCCTGATCCTGCACGCGGCGGGTTCCATCCGCCGCGCATGCCGACCACCGATCGCCGCCCACCCGTCCCGTTGCCGCCCGCCACGCCCGCCAGCCCGGCGAGCGCGGCGCCGCATCCCGGCCTGACCGGCGGCAACCAGGTACGCCTGCTGGCCGGCGGCGACGAACAATTCCCGGCGATGTGCGCGGCCATTGCCCAGGCGCGCGAACAGGTCTGGCTGGCCACCTACATCTTCCACGACGATGCGGCCGCACGCGCCGTGGCCGAGGCGCTGGCCGATGCCGCGCGGCGCGGCCTGTGGGTGGCGGTGGTGGTCGACGGTTTCGGCTCCAAGGCCACCTTGCCCACGCTGCGCCAATGGCTGGAGCCGGCCGGCGTGCAGCTGGTGGTGTTCCGCCGAGTCGACCGCTGGTGGCGGCTGCTGCAGCCGGGCCAGCTGCGCCGCCTGCACCAGAAGCTGTGCGTGGTGGACGGCCAGGTCGGCTACGTCGGCGGCATCAACGTCATCGACGACCGCAACGACCTGAACCACGGCTGGTCCGAGCTGCCACGGCTGGACTTCGCCGTCGAAGTGCGCGGCCCGCTGGTGGCGGCGATCGAGCAGACCGCGCGCGCCATCTGGAGCCGTGCCGCGCTGGGCGTGGACTGGCGCGACGAGCTGAAGTCGCTGGCGCGCAGCGCCGAACCGGTGGCGCGCGCGCGGCGCATGGTGGACAGGCTGCGCATCCTGCCGCGCGGCGACAACAACGGCCCGGGGCGCATGCGGCGCTGGCTGGCGGCGCGGCGTGGCAGCCGCGTGGCCATCGCCCATGCCGAGCTGCCACCGGTGCGCGCCGCCTTCCTGGTGCGCGACAACCTGCGCCAGCGGCGGGCCATCGAGCATGCCTACATCGACGCGATCGAGCGCGCGACGCGCCGCATCGACGTGATCTGCCCGTACTTCTACCCCGGCCGCGTGTTCCGCCATGCGCTGGAGCGGGCCGCGGCGCGGGGCGTCGCGGTGCGCCTGCTGCTGCAGGGCAAGCCCGACTACCGCTTCGCCGCGCTGGCCGCCCAGGTGCTGTATGGCGAGCTGCTGCAGGCCGGCGTGCGCATCTTCGAATACACGCCGGCCTTCCTGCATGCCAAGGTGGCACTGGTCGACGACGACTGGGCCACCGTCGGTTCCAGCAACATCGATCCGCTGTCGCTGCTGCTGAATCTGGAAGCCAATGTGATCGTCCGTGACCTGCACTTCACCGGCGAGCTGGCGCTGCGCTTCGAGGCCGCGGTCCAGGCCTCGCGCGAGGTCACGCGCGAGCCGCTGGGCACCGGCTGGTGGGGCGTGGCGCGCCGCGGCTTCGTGGCCTGGAGTGCCTACTGGTTCCTGCGCCTCGCCGGCATGAGCGGCAAGTACTGACGGGCACCCGACGATGGCCGAGGACCTGATCGTCCAGCGCCCCGCCGGCCTGTACTGCCCGCCGGGCGACTTCTACATCGACCCCTGGCGGCCGGTGGCGCGCGCGGTGTTCACCCATGCCCATGCCGACCACGCCCGGCCCGGCCACGGGCATGTGCTGGCCACCGCGGTCAGCGAAGGCGTGCTGCGCAGCCGGCTGGGCGCCGACCTGCCGCTGCAGGGCCTGGCCTATGGCGAGGTCGTCGAGCACCGCGGCGTGCGGCTGAGCCTGCATCCGGCCGGCCATGTGCTGGGCTCGGCGCAGTTGCGCATCGAGCACGGCGGCCAGGTCTGGGTGGCCTCGGGCGACTACTACCTCAGCGCGCACGACGAACGCAACCCCACCTGCCCGCCGTTCGAGCCCGTGCGCTGCCACTGCTTCATCACCGAATCGACCTTCGGCCTGCCGGTGTACCGCTGGCGTCCGCAGGCCGAGGTCTTTGCCGAGATCGACACCTGGTGGCGCGCCAATGCCGCCGCCGGCCGGCCCAGCCTGCTGATGGCCTACAGCTTCGGCAAGGCGCAGCGCCTGCTGGCCGGCGTGGACGCCTCGATCGGGCCGATCTTCGTGCACGGGGCGGTCGAGCCGCTCAACGAGGCCTATCGTGCAAAAGGCGTGGCCCTGCCGCCGACCCGGCTGCTCGGCGACCGCAAGCCAGACGCCGCCACAAGGGCCGATCTGGCCGGTGCGCTGGTGGTGGCACCGCCCTCGGTGCATGCCAGCGCCTGGGCGCGCCAGCTCGGCGACTTCGGCGACGCCTTCGCCAGCGGCTGGATGCAGCTGCGCGGCGCGCGCCGGCGCCAGGGCGTGGACCGCGGCTTCGTGCTCTCCGACCATGCCGACTGGCCCGGCCTGCAGCGCGCCATCGCCGCCACCGGGGCCGAACGGGTGATCGTCACCCATGGCTACGAGGCGGTGATGGTGCGCTGGCTGCGCGAGCAGGGGCTCGAGGCCGGCGCCTTCCAGACCGAATACGGCGGCGGCGATGGTGGCGAGGGCGCACCCGCATGAAGGCCTTTGCCGGGCTGTATGCCGAGCTGGACGCCAGCACCGCCACCGAGGCCAAGCTGGCCGCGCTGCTGCGCTACCTGCAGCGCGCCGCGCCGGCCGATGCCGCCTGGGGCCTGTACTTCCTGGCCGGCGGCCGGCCGCGCCAGACCGTGCCCACCGCGCTGCTGCGCCAGGTGGCGGTGGCGCAGGCCGGCATCCCGGAGTGGCTGTTCGAGGAAAGCTACCAGGCCGTGGGCGACCTGGCCGAGACCATCGCCCACGTGCTGCCGCCGCCGGCTGCCGCGAGCGACCTGCCGCTGGCCGCGTGGCTGGAACAGCGGCTGCTGCCCTTGCGCCAGGCAGCGCCCGAGGCCCAGGCCGCGGCCCTGCGCCAATGGTTCGACGAGCTCGCGCCGCCGGAGCGCTTCCTGCTGGTCAAGCTGATCGGCGGCGGCTTCCGCGTCGGCGTCAGCAAGCTGCTGGTGCAGCGTGCGCTGGCCCAGCATGCGGGGCTGGATGCGAAGGTGGTGGCCCAGCGCATGATGGGCTACACCGATGCGCGCAGCCTGCCCAGCGCCGCCCGGCTGCAGGGGCTGATCGCCGCCGAATCGTCGCCGGGCCAGGATGCCGGCCAGCCCTACCCGTTCTTCCTGGCCCATCCCTTGCAGGCCGCGCCCGAGACCCTGGGCGATCCGGCCGACTGGCTGGTGGAATGGAAGTACGACGGCATCCGGGCGCAGCTGGTGCGGCGCGCGCAGGGGCTGTGGCTGTGGTCGCGCGGCGAGGAGCTGATCACCGAGCGCTTCCCCGAGGTGGTGGCCGCCGCCCAGGCGCTGCCCGAAGGCTGCGTGCTCGACGGCGAACTGGTGGTGTGGCTCGACGACCGGCCGGCGTCGTTCCAGCGGCTGCAGCAGCGCATCAACCGCAAGACCCTGCCGAAGAAGCTGCTGGCCGAGGCACCGGTGCGCTTCATCGCCTATGACCTGCTGGAGCAGGACGGCACCGACCTGCGGACCCTGCCGCAGCACGAGCGCCGGCAGCGCCTGGCGGCCCTGCTCGAAGGCAGCGCGCTGATGCTATCGCCCGAAGTGAGCGCCACCGACTGGCCCGGCCTGCTGGTGCTGCGCGCCGGCAGCCGCAAGCGTGGCGTCGAGGGCCTGATGCTCAAGCACCGCCAGTCGGCCTACGGCAGCGGCCGCACCAAGAGCGATGGCGTCTGGTGGAAATGGAAGATCGACGCGCTGACGGTCGACGGCGTGCTGATCTACGCGCAGGCCGGCCATGGCCGCCGCGCCGGCGTGTACACCGACTACACCTTCGCGGTGTGGAACCGCGCCCCGCGCGATGCCGAGGAGGCGCAGGCGGTGGTCGAGGCCATCGCGCGGCGCGAACCGGCGCGCGACGGCGCGCTGCAGCTGGTGGCCTTCACCAAGGCCTACTCGGGCCTGAGCGACGAGGAATTCAAACGCGTGGATGCCCGCATCCGCGCGACCACGCTGGAGAAGTTCGGCCCGGTGCGCAGCGTGAAGCCCACGCTGGTGTTCGAGCTGGCCTTCGAAGGCATCCAGCGCAGCCCGCGCCACAAGAGCGGCATCGCGCTGCGCTTTCCGCGCATGCTGCGCAGCCGCGACGACAAGCCTTTACACGAAGCCGATACCTTGCAGACCCTGCAGGCCCTGCTGAAGGAGAGTTGATGCCCCGCCCGTTCAAGATCGATCTCGCGCTGCAAGGCGGCGGCTCGCACGGCGCCTTCACCTGGGGCGTGCTCGACGCGCTGCTGCAGGACGAGACGCTGGGCTTTGCCGGTGTCTGCGGCACCAGCGCCGGCGCGCTGAATGCCGCGGTGATGGCCACCGGCCTGGCCGCCGGTGGCGCGGCCGGCGCACGCCGCGCGCTGGCCGCGTTCTGGGCCGATGTGGGCGCCAGCAGCGCCTGCTTCGGCCTGGACCCCTTCGACACCGCGCAGAAGCTGCAGGACAACCCGATGTTCGGCTGGTTCAGCGCCGCGATGCGCTCGGTCAGCCCCTACCAGTTCAACCCGCTGGGGATCAACCCGCTGCGCGAGGTGCTCAAGCGCCACGTCGACGAAGCGGCGCTGCGCAAGGGGCCGCTCAAGTTGTTCGTCAATGCCACCTCGGTGGTCACCGGGCAGCCGCGCATCTTCAGCGGCGCTTCGCTCGGCCTGGATGCGCTGCTGGCCTCGGCCTGCCTGCCGCAGCTGTTCCAGGCGGTGCAGATCGACGGCGTGCCGTACTGGGACGGCGGCTACAGCGGCAACCCTGCGCTGTGGCCGCTGATCTACGAAACCGCCGCGGTCGACCTGCTGCTGGTGCGCATCAACCCGCTGCAGCGCGCCGGCACGCCGACCACGGCGATGGAGATCCTCGACCGCGTCAACGAGATCACCTTCAACGCCGGGCTGGTGGGCGAGATGCGCGCCATCGCCTTCGTCAGCCGGCTGCTGAAGGAACAGCGGCTGGACGGCAACCGCTACAAGGACCTGCGGCTGCACATGATCGGCGACGACGCAGCGCTGGCCGACTTCCCGTCCTCGACCAAGCTCAACACCGACCCGCGTCTGCTGCAGCAGTTGTTCCAGCGTGGCCAGCAGGTGGCGAACGACTGGTTGAAACAGCACCGCGACGACATCGGCGAGCGCAGCACGCTGGACATCGAGCAGACCTTCCTGTCGCCGCGCGACCTGGGCTTGCGCTGATCCTCAGCCGCGCAGGCTGAGCACGGGCCAGCCGCGGTCGGCGGCGACGGCGGCGAGGCGGGGGTCTGGGTTCACCGCCACCGGCCTGCGCACGGCGCTGAGCAGCGGCAGGTCGTTGATCGAGTCGCTGTAGGCCGTGGATTCGCACTCGCGCAGCTCGATGCGCCGCGCCTGCAGCCATTCGTGCAGCCGTGCCACCTTGCCTTCGCGCATGTTCAGCGTGCCGGCGGGGCGGCCGCTGAAGCCTTCGCCCTCGGCTTCGCACTCGGTGGCGATCAGGTGGGCGATGCCCAGGTGCGCGGCGGTCAGTTCGGTGATGAAGCGGTTGGTCGCCGTGGTCAGCACCACCAGGTCGCCGGCGTCGCTGTGGCGCTGCACCAGCGCGTGCGCCGCCGGCGGGATGCGCGGGGCCACCACCTCGTCGAGGAAGCGGCGGCGGTGCGGCTGCCAGGCCTCGCGGCTGCAGCCGGCGAGCGTGGAGACATAGAAGGCGCAGAAGTCGGCCGGGCTCACGGTGCCGGCCTGGTACTGACGCTCCATATCGGCGTTACGCGCTGCGAACGCCGATCGCTCCAGCAGGCCCTGGTCCATCAGGAACTGGCACCACAGCACGTCGCTGTCGCCATCGAGCAGCGTGTGGTCCAGGTCGAACAGGGTCAGCTTCAGGGCTGGCGCAGGTGCCATGCCTTGACTCGGGTGAAGGTCTGGATGCCATGCGTGGACAAGGTCAGGCCGACACCGGAGTCGCCGACGCCAGACCACGGCAGCCGGGGGCTCACGCGGTCGCAGCAGTTCCAGTACACGGTGCCGGCGTTCAGCTGCGCCATCAGCTGGCGCGCCGCCGTTTCGTCGCGGGTGTAGATGCCGGCGGTCAGGCCGTAGCGGGTGTCGTTCATCAGCGCCAGCGCCTCGTCGTCGCCCGCCACCTTCTGGATGCCGATGATCGGGCCGAAGCTCTCCTCGCGCATCACGTCCATCGTGTGGTTCACCTCGGTGAGCACGGTGGGGGCGTAGTGGTTGCCGGGGCCGGGCAGGCGGTGGCCGCCGCAGCGCACGGTGGCGCCCTTGGCCTTCGCGTCGGCCACCTGGGCATCCAGCACGTCCAGCTGCGGCGCACGGGTGATCGCGCCGATGTAGGTGGCGGGATCGGTCACGTCGCCCTGCCTGAAGCCGGCGACGGTGGCGAGGAAGTGCTCGACGAAGGGCTCGTACACCGCAGCGTGCACGTAGATGCGCTCGACCGAGCAGCAGCTCTGGCCGGTGTTGTACATCGCGCCGTCGGCCAGGCTTTCGGCGGCGGCTTTCACATCGGCATCGGCGCGCACGTACATCGGGTCCTTGCCGCCGAGCTCCAGCTGCAGCTTCAGCAGCTGCCCGGCCACCGCATGGGCAATGCGCAGGCCGGTGGCATGGCTGCCGGTGAAGAACACGCCGTCCAGCCGCTGCTGCAGCAGCGCCGCGCCGACTTCGCCACCGCCCACCAGGCACTGCATCACCTCGGCCGGCACGCCGGACGCATGCATCAGCCGCGTGATATGCCGGCCGGTCAGCGTGGCGTACTCCGACGGCTTGTACAGCAGCGTGTTGCCGGCCAGCAGCGCCGGGATGATGACGTTGCAGCCGACGAACCAGGGGTAGTTCCAGGCCGAGATGTTGGCGACCACGCCCAGCGGCGGGTGGCCGATCTGCTCGTGCATGCCGCCGCCGTTGAACACATGCTCGTCGCGGATCGCGCCCTCGGCCTGCTCGAGGAAGAAGTCGATGCGCGGCAGCAGGCCGTTCAACTCGTTGCGCGACTGCGCGATCGGCTTGCCGACCTCCTGCGTCAAGGTGGCGGCCAGCGTCTCCAGCTCGGCCACCACCAGCGCGCGGAAGCGCTGGATCATCTGCAGCTTGTCGTGGATCGGCACGCGCGCCCAGCCGGGCTGGGCGGCGCGGGCGGCGGCGGCCTTGGTGGCCACCGAGGCGGCATCGTCGGCCGGCAGCTCGGTGACCAGCGCGCCGGTGGCGGGGTTGAAGATCTTCAGAGTGGCCATGATGGGGCGATGGTGCTAGCGCTGGAAGTCAGCGTCATGATGGCGCCGTGCTCAGCGCCGGGCGGCGCGGCAGGCGGCGAGGAAATCGTTCAGCAGCGGCGTGTCGTCGAAGGTGGCGGCATCGCCGGGTCCGTGGAACTCGGGGTGCCATTGCACGGCGGCGACGTAGCCTGGGCCCTCGGAGCGGCGGATGGCCTCGACCATGCCGTCGTCCGGGCAGCGGGCCTCGATCACGAAGCCCGGCGCCAGGTCCTTGATGCCCTGGTGGTGGATGCTGTTGGTGGTGGCGCGCTGCAGCCCGGGGTAGAGGCCCGCCAGGTGCGTGCCGGGCTGCAGCTCGATGTCGTGGTAGTGGCGCTCGTACTGGCCGGGCTCGCGGTGCACGCGGGAGTCGGGGCGCTGGGTCTTGATGTCCTGCAGCAGCGTGCCGCCGAACATCACGTTCAGCAGCTGCAGCCCGCGGCAGATGCCGAACACCGGCTTGCCGGCCTGCACGAAGGCGTCGATCAGCTCCATCTCGTAGCGGTCGCGGATGCGGTCGCCAGCCCAGTCGGGGTGCAGCGGGCTCTCGTCGTAGCTCTCGGGCGCCACGTCGTTGCCGCCCTGCAGCACCAGGCCGTCGAGCGCGTTCGCATAGTCCGGCAGGGTCAGGTCGCTGCGGGTGACGATGCTGTCGCGCGTGACGGCGGGAATCATCACCGCCATCGCGTGGCCCGAGAGCACCCAGTGCGCGACCGACTGCTCCAGGTAGTGCAAGGTCTTGGTGAACACGCCGGGCAGCGGGCCCTGCGAGCCAGGGTAGTAGATGCGGGCGGAAATGCCGATCAGCAGGGGCTTGTCCATCTTCGGTTCACCTCACATCGCGGCCTTGAACAGCCGCTCGTAGTCGGCCTCGGTGGCCGGGCGCGGGTTGGTGCCGCCGGTGAAATCGGTCGCGGCCAGCGGCACCAGCTGGGGCAGCAGATCGAGCGTGACACCGCGGGCGGCCAGGCCGCCGGTGATGCCGATGCGTGCCTTCAGGTCCTTGAGCCAGCCGACGAAAGCCGTGCCGCCGCCGGCGGCGCCGACCACATGCGCGAGCTCGTCGAACTTCGCCGGCACCGCCTCGTGGTTCCAGGCCAGCACGGTGTCGATCATCAGCGCATTGGCCAGGCCATGGTGCATGTCGCACACCGCACCCAGCGCATGCGCGCAGGCATGCACCGAGCCCAGGTCCTTCTGGAAGGCGATGGCGCCCATCATCGAGCTCATCATCATGTCGGCCCGCGCCTGCAGGTTGCCCGGCTCGTTGACGGCGGTGGCCAGCGCCCGCGCGCCGATGCGCAGGCCTTCCAGCGCAATGCCGTCGCACAGCGGGTGGTAGGCCGGAGACAGGTAGCTCTCGATGTTGTGCGTCAGCGCGTCCATGCCGGTGGCGGCGGTGACGGCGGGCGGCAGACCGAGCGTCAACTCGGGGTCGGCGAACACCGCCCGGGCCAGTATCTTCGGGCTGAAGACGGTGCGCTTGTGGTGGTTGTCGTTCTCCGACACCACCGACGAGCGGCCAACCTCGGAGCCGGTGCCCGAGGTGGTGGGCAGCGCGACCACGTAGGGCAACGGGTTCACGATAGTCCGCACCTGCGGGTGGTCCCACACATATTCGAGCACGTCGCCTTCATGCACGGCCATCAGCGCGACGACCTTGCCGACGTCCAGCGCCGCGCCGCCGCCGAAGGCGATCACGCTGTCGGCCTGGTGCGCCTTGAACGCGGCGGCGCCGGCCATCACCTGCGCACAGGTCGGGTTGCCGAACACGCCGTTGAACACGGCCACCTGCAGGCCGGCCAGGTGGCTCATGAACTCGGACAGCACCGGCAGCTGGCTGAGCGCGCGGTCGGTGACGATCAGCGGGCGCTTCAGGCCCTGCTCGAGCAGGTGGGGGCCCACCAGCCGGCGCGCGCCGGCGCCGAAGCTGATGGGGGTGGGGAAGGCGAACTTGCTGATGCTCATTGGGGGCCTCAGATGATCTCGAAATAGCGCTTCATTTCCCAATCGGTCACCGCGTCCTGCCATTGGCGGTGTTCCCACTCCCGCGTCGCGGCGAAGTGGTCGACGAAGACGTCGCCGAACCAGTCGCGTGCGATCGTCGAGAGCTTGAAGTTATGGGTGGCGCGGATCAGCGAGCGCGGTGCACGCGGCACGTCTTCCGCGCCCTGGTTGGTGCCGGTGATCGGCGGCGTCGTCAGCTTCAGGCCCTTTTCGACGCCGTGCAGGCCGGCGGCAATCACCGCCGCCATCGCGAGGTACGGATTCACGTCGGCGCCCGGGCAGCGTGTCTCCAGCCGCGTCGCTTTCGGCGAACCCGCGATCACGCGGAAACTCGCGGTACGGTTGTCCAGCCCCCAGGTCGGCTTGACCGGCGCCCAGTAGCCGTCGACCAGCCGCTTGTACGAGTTGATCGTCGGCCAGAACATCGGCGCGAACTCCATCAGGCAGGCCAGCTGGCCGGCGAGGTAGCTCTCGAACAGCTTGCTCATCGAGCGCGAACTCTTCGCGTCGAAGAACAGGTTGCTCTTGCCGTCCGACAGGCTCTGGTGGATGTGGCCCGAGCAGCCGGGCAGCTTGGTATTCCACTTGGCCATGAAGCTGGGCATGATGCCGAAGCGCTTGCCGATTTCCTTGGCACCGGTCTTGAACAGGATCGCGCGGTCGGCCGCTTCCAGCGCCTCGCTGAAGGCGATGGCCACTTCGTAGACGCCGGGGCCGGTTTCGGTGTGCAGGCCCTCGATCGGCACGCCGAAGGCCAGCATCTCGTCCATCAGCGCGTTGAAGAAGCCGCGCTGGTCGCCCATGCGCAGCAGCGAGTAGCCGAACATGCCGGGCGTGATCGGCTCGGGCGCCACGCCCTGCTTGGCGGCCCAGGTCTGCGGCGTCTCGCTGAAGTTGAACCACTCGAATTCCATGCCGGCCATCGGCTGCAGGCCGAGCTTCTCGGCGCGCTTCAGCACGCGCTTCAACACCTGGCGCGGGCACACCGGGAAGGGCGTGCCGTCGGCATTGACGAATTCACCGAGGAAGAAGGGCACCTGGCCGTCCCAGGGCACACGGCGCGCAGTGCTCAGGTCCAGCCGCGCCAGCGCATCGGGGAAGCCATGCTGCCAGCCGGTGACGCTGGTGTTGTCGTAGCACTGGTCGCCGGAATCCCAGCCGAACACCACGTCGCAGAAGCCGAAGCCGCCGGTGGTGGCGCCGATGAACTTGTCGACATGCAGGTACTTGCCGCGCAGGATGCCGTCGATGTCGCTGCAGGCCACCTTGACCTTGGTGGCGCCGGCGGCACGCACTGCGGCGACGGCCGGGTGCTCGGTGGGCATGCGCTGAGTCTGCTTCTTGCTGGGCATCGTGGCTCCGTGTTCTTGGTGTGTTAGCGGCGGATGATCAGAGCGCCGGGGCGCCCGAGGCGATCCCCATCTCGCGCAGCGTGTCGGCCACCGCATTGACGGCCTGGGCCATCTCGTTGCGGCCGATCGCGCCGATGCAGCCGACGCGGAAGGTCTCGATCTCGGTCAGCTTGCCCGGGTAGAGGATGAAGCCGCGCTGCTTGGCGGCCGCGTAGAAGCGCTTGAAGTCGTAGGCCGGCGAGGCCGGCGCATGGAAGGTGACGATGATCGGCGCCTGCACCTCGGGCTTCAGGAAGGGCCTGAAGCCCAGGCCGGCCATGCCCTCGACCAGCGTGCGGCAGTTGTCCTGGTAGCGCGCCAGCCGCGCCGGCTGGCCGCCTTCGTCGATGAACTGCTGCACCGCCTCGGCCAGCGCCACCACCACATGCGTGGGCGGCGTGAAGCGCCACTGGCCGGTCTTCTCCATGTACTGGTGCTGGTCGTGCAGGTCCATCGCCAGGCTCTGGCTGTGGCCGGCACTGCGCGCCAGCGCCTCCTGCCGCAGGACCACGAAGCCCATGCCGGGCACGCCTTCCAGGCACTTGCCGCTGGCGGCGATCAGCGCGTCGAAGCGGATCTCGCGCGCATCAATCGGCAGCGCGCCGAAGCTGGACATCGCATCGACGATCAGGCCCTTGCCGTGGCGCTGGCACACCGCGGCCACCTCGGGCAGCGGGTTCAGCACGCCGGTGCCGGTCTCGCAATGGATCAGCACCACGTGGCTGATGCTGGCATCGCCGCGCAGGGCCTGATCCAGCGCCGCGGGCGACACCGGCCCTTCCTCGGCAAACGGCAGCACGGTGGCGCGGCGTCCCATCAGCTGCGTCAGCTTGGCGGCGCGCTTGCAGTAGGCGCCGTTGTCCAGCACCAGGACGTGGCCCCCCTTGTCGCCCGGGGGGACGATGGTGGCCACCGCCGCCTCGACGCTGAAGGTGCCGCTGCCCTGCAAGGGCACCACGGTGTGCGTGCCCTGGCCGTGCACGATGTCCAGCAGCCGCGCGCGCAGCTGCGCGGTGACGGCGTTGAAGTCGGCGTCCCACGAGCCCCAGTCCTTCAGCATCGCGAGCTTGGTGCGCAGGCTGGTCGTCAGCGGCCCCGGGGTCAGCAGGATGCGGTCGCGGTCCATCGTCAAGGTCTCCGTTGTCAGGGCTGCTTCCAGGCCTGGGTCCTTCTGTCGATCCACCAGCCGGCCAGCATGAACAGCAAGGTGGCCACGGTGTTGGCCGCGGCGATCAGCACCGCCATCGCGGCGGCCGCGCCGGCCTCGCCGGCTTCGTCGAGGTTCAGGATCGCGATCGCGGCCACCTTGGTCTCGGGCGCGTACAGGAAGACCACGGCCGAGATCGTCGTCATCGCGTTGATGAAGAAATAACGCGCAATGTCCACGAGGGCCGGCGTGCAGATCGGCAGCGTCACGCGCCAGAAGGTCTTGAAGAACGGCACCTTCAGTGAAGCGGAGACGGCCTCGAACTCGGGGTCCAGGCTCTTCAGCGCCGTCACCGCGGTGAGGTGGCCGGTGGTGTAGAAGTGGACCACGGTGCAGATCGTCATCAACGCCAGCGTGTGGTACAGCGCGTTCAGCGGGTTGGCCGGTGCGTTGAAGAAGAAGATGTAGCCCAGGCCCAGCACCAGGCCGGGCACGGCCATCGGCAGCATCGCCAGCAGGCGCAGCAGGCTGCGCAGCGGCTGCGCGCGCTGGGTCTTCTCGAGCAGGTAGGCGCCGGCAAACACCAGCAGGGTGCCGAACAGCGCGGTGCCGGCGGCCATCTGCAGGCTGTTGACGAAGGCGTCGCCCACCTCGGCGTCGAACAGGCCCATCGCATAGTGGCGCAGGCTGGGCTTCAGGTTGTAGGGCCAGAAGCTGGCGAAGGAGGCGAACACCGCCATGCCCAGCATCGCCAGGATCAGCGCGCACACGGCGGCGCAGTAGGCCGACATCAGCGCATCGCGCAGGGCCGCGCGTTTTGGACGATAGGGAACGGCGCGGGCGGTGAGCATCGCCGTCTGCTTGCGGCTCACCCAGTGGTCGACCGCAAAGGTCAGCACCGCCGGCGCCAGCAGCAGCAGCGCCACCACCGAGCCCTTGGAGAAGTCCTGCTGGCCGATGACCAGCTTGAACACGTCGGTGGCCAGCACGTTGAAGTTGCCGCCGATCACCTTGGGAATGCCGAAGTCGGTGACCACCAGCGTGAAGGTCACCAGCGCGGCGGAGATCAGGCCGTACTTCGCCCCCGGCAGCGTGATCGTGAAGAAGCGCCGCCGCGCGCTGGTGCCCAGCGCCTCGGCCGCTTCGTACAGCCGCGCGTCGGCGGCTGCGAGCGCGGTGACCAGGATCATCAGCGCATGCGGGAAGGTCGAGAACACCTCGGCCAGCACGATGCCCGGTGCGCCGTAGATCTGCTCGATCCCCAGCGCCTGCAGCCAGCTCTTCAGCACACCCTTGTTGCCGAACCAGTAGATCAGCGAGATGGCCGAGAGCAGCGAGGGCGCCAGCAGCGGCACCAGCGTGATCGTGCGCGCCAGCGGCTTGTAGCGCATGCGGCTGCGGGTCAGCGCATAGGCGAAGCCGAAGGCGGTGGGCAGCGTGATCAGCGTGACCAGCAGCGAGACCCACACGCTGTTCCACAGCGAATCCAGCAGCGCCGGCGTGCGCGCGTAGGCGATGAAGTTGGCCAGCGCGACGAAGCGGCCATCGTTGTCCTGCACCGATTTCTGCAGGATGGCGGCCAGCGGCGCCGCGAGGAAGGCGAGCAGAGCGATCGCCACCAGCGCCAGCGCGACATGCGCGACCCGCTCTGTCCAGTGCACTCGTTGCTTGACTGGCGCCAGTGCCGGCAAGGCGGCCGTGCTCATCCGAACACCCGCATGCGTTCGGGCATCAGCCGCAGCGGCAGGCGGCTGCCGACCTCCAGCTGCGCCTCGGCCAGGTAGTTCAGCGACAGGTAGACCGTGAGCTTGTGGCTGCCGAGCTGTTCACTGGTGACGCGCACCAGGCAGTACGGGCCCATGAACTCGATCTTGTCGATCTGCGCCTCGAACACGTTCGGGTCGCCGAGTGGAATCGGCCGCGCCAGCACGTCTTCGGGCCGCAGGTAGATGCGCAGCTCGCGGCCGTCCTCGGCATGGCCGTTCAGCGCCGCCGGATCGCACTGGAACAGCTGCTGGCCCACGCGCAGGCCGGCGGCTTCGCGCACCGCGGGCAGGGCATTGATGCGGCCGACGAAATCGGCGACGAACAAGGTGGCCGGATCGCGGTAGACCTCGAAGGCCGAGCCGACCTGCTCGATCGTGCCCTGGTTCATCACGACGATGCGGTCGGCCACCGCGAAGGCTTCTTCCTGGTCGTGCGTGACCATGATGGTGGTGACGCCCAGCTTGCGCTGCAGGCTGCGGATCTCCTGCCGCAGCTTCACGCGCACGATGGCGTCCAGCGCCGACAGCGGCTCGTCCAGCAGCAGCAGCCCGGGCGAGGTGGCCAGCGCCCGCGCCAGCGCGATGCGCTGCTGCTGGCCGCCCGAGAGTTGCGCCGGGTACTTGGCTTCGCTGCCGGGCAGGCCGACCAGCGCCAGCAACTCGGCCACGCGGGCCTTGACTTCAGCCTTGGGCACCTTGCGGTTCACCAGGCCGTAGGCCACGTTGTCGGCGATCGAGAGGTTGGGGAACAGCGCGTAGCTCTGGAACACGATGCCGTAGTCGCGCTCGGCCGGCGGCAGGCGCGAGATGTCGCGCCCGGCCATCTCGATGCGGCCCGAGGTCTGCACCTCGAGCCCGGCAATGATGCGCAGCAGCGTGGTCTTGCCGCAGCCCGAGGGGCCGAGGAAGCAGACGAACTCGCCCTTCGCGATCTCGAGGTCGATGCCCTGGAGCGCGACGAAGCTGCCGAACTCCTTGCGGATGCCCGACAGCTTCAGGTACGGGCTGTCAGCCGTCACTTCTTCGGCTCGGACTTCGCGTTGTAGCGCTTGTTCCACTCGTCGAGGATGCGCTCGCGGTTCTGCGCCGCCACGTTGAAGTCCATCTTCACCAGCCGTGCTTCATAGTCCTTCGGCACATTGGCCAGCGGCGCGGCGACGCCGGGCTGCGCGGTGATCGCGAAGTTCTTGCCGTACAGCAGCATCGCGTCCTTGCTGGAAGCCCAGTCGGCCAGCTTCTTGGCCGCGTCGAGCTTCTTGGTGCCCTTGTGGATGCCGAAGGCCTCCAGGTCCCAGCCCAGGCCTTCCTTCGGGAACACCAGGTCGATCGGCGCGCCCTTGGCCTTGTTGGCGTTGGCGCGGTACTCGAAACTGATGCCCACCACGTATTCACCGGAAGCGGCCATGTTGCAGGGCTTGGAGCCCGAGTGCGTGTACTGCGCGATGTTCTCGTGCAGCCCGTCCATGTACTTCCAGCCGCCGCCCTTGCCGTTGTCGTCGCCCCAGAGCGCGAGCCAGGCGGTGACGTCGAAGAAGCCGGTGCCCGAGGAGGCCGGGTTCGGCATCACGATCTGGCCCTTGTACGCGGGCTTCAGCAGGTCCTTCCAGGTCTCGGGCTTCGGGATGTTCTTCTTCTGCGCCTCCACGGTGTTGAAGCACACCGTCGCGCCCCACACGTCCATGCCGAACCAGGCCGGCGGGTTCTTCTTGTCCCGGTACTGCGTCATGATCGCGTCCAGGTTCAGCGGGCGATAGGGCTCCAGCATGCCGTTCTTGTCCAGCAGCGCCAGGCTGGAGGCGGCCACGCCCATCACCGCATCGGCCTGCGGGTTGGCCTTCTCGGCCAGCAGCTTGGCGGTGATGACGCCGGTGGAATCGCGCACCCACTTCAGCTCGATCTCGGGGTGGACCTTGTTGAAGCCTTCCTGGTAGGCCTTGAGCTGGTCGGTCTCGAGCGCGGTGTAGACCAGCAGCGTGGTCTTCTGGGCTGCCGCGGGCAGCGAAAGGGCCAGCAGCACACCGGCAGCAAGCATCGTCTGGAAGGGACCCGGGATTCGCATGGAACAGCTCCTGTGATCGGATGGAAACGCGAAAGGGCGAGAGCGTGCGCTGCCGGTGATGACCCCCTGATGACAGGCGGCACCCCCACCGGGCGAGCGGCCAATCTATCGCCGTGTTTCCCAGTGTGTCAACGGTAGTTTGCTGATTGTTGACAATCTACCGTTGGCCGCTTCCAATGCGGTGCATGAAGCGCGAGGCCCATCCGACGATCGCCCTGTTGCAGTCCAGCTCGCTCACCACCGTGGTGCAGCAGGAGATCGAGCGCCGCATCCTGCAGGGCGAGCTGGCCCCCGGCGCCAAGCTGATCGAGGCCGAGCTCGCCACCGGATTGGGAGTTTCCCGGGGGCCGGTGCGCGAGGCCTTCCGCATGCTCGAAGAGGCCGGCCTGGTGCGCCAGGAGAAGAACCGCGGCGTGTTCGTGCGCGACATCCCGCTCGACGAAGCGATGGAGATCTACGACCTGCGCGCGATGATGGACGAGGCCGTGGGCCGCCAGCTCGCCGAGCGCATCACGCCCGAGCAGCTGAAGGCCGTGCGCGCGATGGTCGACGCGATGGAAAAGGCGGTGAAGGCCGGCGACGCCGACAGCTACCACCTGCTGAACCTCGACTTCCACGACAAGCTGGTCGAGTTCACAGGCAACCGCAAGCTCACCGCCATCTACCGCCGGCTGATCAACGAGCTGTCGCTGTTCCGCCGCATGAACCTGGCCGACCGCAAGCTGCTGCCGATCTCGGCCGGCGAGCACCGCGCCATCGTCAAGGCCATTGCCTCGGGCGACCCCGCGGCCGCCGGCCGCGCGATGCGCGAGCACGTGCTGGTCAGCAAGGACCGCACGCTGAAGAACAACATGCCGCAGGCCGCCACGGTGAAGCCGGCCGGCGCCGCGGCAGCCGCGAACCGAAAGGCGATGTCGAATGCTTGAAGTCAACGGGCGGCGCTACGCGCTGCCGAAGCAACCCACGGTCGTCGTCTGCGTCGACGGCTGCGAGCCCGACTACCTGGCCCAGGCCGTGGCCGGCGGCCAGATGCCGTGGATGAAGCGCACGCTGGCCCAGGGCACCGCGCTGGTGGCCGAGTGCGTGGTGCCCAGCTTCACGAACCCGAACAACCTGAGCATCGTGACCGGCGTGCCGCCCTCAGTGCACGGCATCTGCGGCAACTACCTCCTCGATGTCGAGACCGGCACCGAGGTGATGATGAACGACCCCAAGTGGCTGCGCGCGCCGACCCTGCTGGCCGCGCTGGCGAACGCCGGCAAGTCCTGCGCGGTGGTCACCGCGAAGGACAAGCTGCGCCTGCTGCTGGGCAAGGGCATGAACGGCATCTGCTTCTCGTCCGAGAAGGCCGACCAGGTGACGCAGGCGGCCAATGGCATCGCCGACGTGCTGGGCCTGGTGCAGCGGCCGGTGCCCGATGTCTACAGCGCCGAGCTGTCGGAATTCGTGTTCGCCGCCGGCGTCGCGCTGATGCGCACGCGCCGGCCCGATGTCATGTACCTGTCGACCACCGACTACATCCAGCACAAGCATGCGCCGGGCACGCCGGGCGCGAATGCCTTCTACGCGATGATGGACCGCTACCTCGCCGCGCTGGACGAGATGGGCTGCGTGATCGCGCTGACCGCCGACCACGGCATGAACGCGAAGACGAAGATGGACGGCAACCCCGACGTCATCTACCTGCAGGACCGGCTCGACGGCTGGCTGGGCGCCGGCCGCTCGCGCGTGATCCTGCCGATCACCGACCCCTACGTCGTGCACCACGGCGCGCTGGGCTCGTTCGCCACCGTCTACCTGGGCGAAGAGGACCTGTCACGGGCGATGGCCTGCATCGCCTCGCTGCCCGGCATCGAGCGGGTGCTCTCGCGCGAGGAGGCGGCCCGCGCCTACGAACTGCCGGCCGACCGCATCGGCGACCTGGTGGTGGTGTCCGAGCGCTTCACGGTGATCGGCACGGCGGCGTCGCGCCATGACCTGAGCGCGCTGGAAGTGCCGCTGCGCTCGCACGGCGGCGTCTCCGAGCAGCGCGTGCCGCTGATCCTGAACCGCCGCATCGCCAGCGCGCAGGCCGAGGCCGAGAGTGGCCGCCGCTGGCGCAACTTCGACGCCTTCGACCTCGCTCTCAACCGGGCGCAGTGACCATGCGCAGCGAAGGCTTCCGACTCGCCGGCGAGAAGGTCGGCGCCGATCGCGGCGGCGACCGCGTCATTACCGTGCGCAACCCGTACACCGGCCAGCCGGTAGGCAGCGTGCCCAAGGCCACGCTGGCCGAGGTGCAGCGGGCCTTCGAGATTGCGCGCGCCTACAAGCCGAAGCTCACGCGCTTCGAGCGCTCGAACATCCTGAACCGTGCCGCCGCCGCGGTGCGCGAACGCACGGCCGAGATCGCCGCGCTGATCACCGCCGAGAGCGGGCTGTGCCTGAAGGACAGCACCTATGAAGCCGGCCGCGTGGCCGACGTGCTGATGTTCGGCGCCAACGAATGCCTGAAGGACGACGGCCAGAGCTTCAGCTGCGACATCACACCGCACGGCCGGCAGCGCCGCGTGCACACGCTGCGCGAGCCGCTGCTGGGCGTCATCAGCGCCATCACGCCGTTCAACCACCCGATGAACCAGGTGGCGCACAAGGTGGTGCCCAGCATCGCCACCAACAACCGCATGGTGCTGAAGCCCAGCGAGAAGGTGCCGCTGTCGGCCATCCTGTTCGCCGACATCCTGTACGAGGCCGGGCTGCCGCCCGAGATGCTGAGCATCGTCACCGGCTCGCCCGCCGAGATCGCCGACGAACTGCTGACGCATCCCGCGGTCGACCTCGTCACGGTGGCAACGACCCGATCATCGTGATGGACGATGCCGACCTCGACGAGGCCTCGACCCTGGCGGTGCAGGGCTCGTACAAGAACTCGGGCCAGCGCTGCACCGCGATCAAGCGCATGCTGGTGCACCAGGCGGTGGCCGCGCGCTTCACCGAGCTGGTGGTCGAGAAGACCAAGGCCTGGCGCCATGGCGACCCGGCCGACAAGGCCAGCGAGATGGGCACGGTGATCGACGAGGCCGCGGCGCGCCTGTTCGAGCAGCGGGTCGACGAGGCCATCGCGCAGGGCGCGCGGCTGCTGTGCGGCCACCGGCGCGAAGGCGCGCTGTTCGCGCCGACCGTGCTCGACCGCGTCGACCCGCGCATGACCGTGGTGCGCGAGGAAACCTTCGGCCCGGTGTCGCCGATCATCGCCTTCGGCTCGGTGGACGAGGCCATCGCGATGGCCAACGGCACGGCCTACGGGCTGTCGTCCTCGCTGTGCACGCAGCGCCTGGACGTCATCAGCCGCTTCGTGCGCGAGCTGCACGTGGGCACGGTGAATGTGCGCGAAGTGCCGGGTTACCGCCTGGAGCTCACGCCCTTCGGCGGCATCAAGGACTCGGGCCTGGGCTACAAGGAAGGGGTGCAGGAAGCGATGAAGAGCTTCACGAACCTCAAGACCTATTCATTGCCTTGGTGACGATGCACCGTCAATGATCCATCTATTGAACCTTCTCGCCGCGATCTCGCTGCTCGTCTGGGGCACGCAGATCGTCCGCACCGGCATCCTGCGGGTGTTCGGCGAGAACCTGCGCCACGTGCTGTCGGTCAGCATGAGCGCGCGCTGGCGCGCGGTGCTGGCGGGCCTGGGCGTGACCAGCCTGATCCAGTCCAGCACGGCCACCTGCCTGATCATCTCGTCCTTCCTCGGCCGCAACCTGGTGCCGCTGTCGGCCGCGCTGGCGGTGATGCTGGGCGCCGACATGGGCAGCAGCCTGATGGCGGTGGTGTTCTCGTTCGACCTGTCGTGGCTGTCGCCGTTCCTGATCTTCATCGGCGTCGTGATGTTCGTGACGCGCGAGAAGACCACCGCCGGCCGGCTCGGCCGCGTGGCCATCGGCCTCGGGCTGATCCTGTTGTCGCTGCAGATGATCGGCGAATCGACGCGGCCGCTGATGCAGTCGCCGCCGGTGCGCGCGCTGCTGGTCGCCCTGCCCAACGAGGTGCTGCTGGACATCTTCGTCGGCGCGCTGCTCACCGTGCTGTCGTACTCCAGCCTGGCCATCGTGCTGCTCACCGCCACCTTGGCGGCCTCGGGCATCGTGCCGGCCACGGTGGCACTGGGCCTGGTGCTGGGCGCCAACTTCGGCAGCGGCCTGCTGGCGGTGTTCACCACCGCGCGCGGGCCGGTGGCCGAGCGCCGGCTGCCGATGGGCAACCTGGTGTTCAAGGCGGTCGGCTGCCTGATCGCCATCCCGCTGCTGCCCGAGGCGCACGTGCTGCTGCAGCAGTGGGTGGACACGGTGCACCAGCAGGTGGTGGTGTTCCACCTGGCCTTCAACGTGATGCTCGCCGTCCTGTTCATCGGCCTGACGCAGCCGGTGGCGCGGCTGATCGAATCGCTGTTGACCACGCCACCGGTGGCGGACACGCAAAGGCCGCGGCACCTGGACAAGTCCGCGCTGGCCACGCCCTCGCTGGCCATCAGCTGCGCCGCGCGCGAGGCGCTGCACCAGGCCGACGTGGTGGAGACCATGCTGCGCGGCATCCTGCCGGTGATGCGCAACAACGACCTGGAACTGGCCGAGAAGCTGCGCCGCATGGACGACGTGGTCGACGAGCTGTACTCGGCGATCAAGTTCTACCTGACGCAGATCTCGCGCGAGGCCTTGTCCGAACGCGAGAGCCGGCGCTGGACCGACATCGTCTCGTTCACGATCAACATGGAGCAGATCGGCGACATCATCGAGCGCGTGCTGCAGGACATCGAGGACAAGAAGATCCGCAAGAGCCGCCGCTTCTCCGATGCCGGCATGGCCGAGATCTGCCACCTGCACGAGCGCCTGCTGGCCAACCTGCGCCTGGGCATGAGCGTGTTCCTCGACGGCCATGTGCGCGACGCGAGCAAGCTGCTGGAAGAGAAGGCGCGCTTCCGCGACCTGGAGCACGAGTACGCGGGCAGCCACATCGCGCGGCTGCAGGAGAACACCGCGCAGAGCATCGAGACCAGCTCGCTGCACCTGGACCTGATCAGCGACCTGAAGCGCATCAACTCGCACATCTGCTCGATCGCCTACCCGATCCTCGAATCGGCCGGTGCGTTGACGCAGACGCGCATCCGCCATTCGGCACTCGCCCCGCTGGACGCGGAGGAGCCCTCGGCCCGATGAGTCGTACCCGATGACGCTCACCTGGCCGGTGATGGCGGCCGTGCTGTTCGGCGCCGTGCTGCATGCCTCGTGGAATGCGCTGGTCAAGTCCAGCGGCGACAAGGAGCTCGACACCGCGCTGGTGCACTTCCTCGGCTCGGTGGTGGCGCTGCCGCTGCTGCTGGTGTTCGGCCTGCCGCCGGTGCAGGCGCTGCCCTTCATCGGCGCCTCGCTGGTCATCCACATCGGCTACTACATCGCGCTGGCCGGGGCCTACCACCATGGCGAGCTGGGCCTGACCTACCCGATCATGCGCGGCAGCGCGCCGCTGCTGGTGGCGTTGTTCAGCGGCCTGGTGCTGGGCGAATCGCCGACGCCGCTGGCCTGGGCCGGCATCCTGGGCATCACCGCCGGCGTCGCGATGGTCGGGCTGGCCCATCCCGGCGAGACGCTGCACCACCGCAAGGCGCTGGCCTATGCCTTCACCAATGCGCTGATCATCGCGCTGTACACCTTCGTCGACGGAAAGGGCGTGCGCACCACGGTCGGCGCCGGCCACACCGCGGCGGCCTACGTGATGCTGCTGTTCGTGCTGGACGGCTTCCCGTACTCGGCGCTGGTGTGGTCGCGCCGCAGCCCCGAGCAGCGCCGGATGGCGCTGGCCTACGCACGCCGGCGCTGGCCGCTGGCCGCGCTGGGCGGTGCCGCGTCCATCGGAAGCTATGCCATCGCGCTGTGGGCCATGACCCGCGCGCCGGTGGCCAGCGTCGCCGCGCTGCGCGAGACCTCGGTGCTGTTCGCCACCGTGATCGGCACGCTGGTGCTGAAGGAAGGTTTCGGCATCCAGCGCGCCCTCGGCACCGCCGTCATCGTGGGCGGGGTGATGGCATTGCGGCTGGGGTGATGCCCACCCTCAGGCGGCCTGCGGCAGCGCGAATTCGAAGCGCGTGCCCTGCGCCAGTTGCGAGCTCACGCGCACGGCGCTGCCGTGGATCTCGAGGATGCGCTTGACGATCGCCAGCCCCAGGCCCGAGCTCGCGCCCGAGCGCAGTTCGTCCTCGTCGCCACTGCGCCAGTAGCGGTCGAAGATGTAGGGCAGGTGTTCGGCGGCGATGCCGCGCCCGGTGTCGGCCACGCTCACCGAGAAGCCGCCTTCGCGTGCCGAGACGGCCAGCGTCACGCTGCCGCCCTGCGGCGTGAAGCGCAGCGCGTTGTCGATCAGGTTCTGCATCACGCGCTCGATCAGCGCGATGTCGGCCCGCACCGGCGCCGCGCGGTGGCTGTCGTCGGCCAGGCGCAGCCGCACGCCGCGCTCGCGCGCGGCCGGCTGGTAGGCCTGGATCACGTCCTGCAGCAGTTCGGCCAGGCAGAAAACGTCCAGCCGCGGCTCGACGCGGCCGGCATCGAGCTTGGACAGCTCGAACAGCTCGCCGATGCGTTGGCGCAACCGCTCGGCCTGGCGCAGGCTGGTGCGCAGGTACTGGGTGCGGGTGTCGGGCGGAAGGGCGTCGCCTTTCAGCAGCACGGTCTCGAGGAAGCCGCGCAGGCTGGCCAGCGGCGTGCGCAGGTCGTGCGAGATGCCGCTGACCAGGTCCCGCCGCTGCTGGTCGGCTTCCTCCAGTCGCCGGAACTGCGAGTCCACGCGCGCCTGCAGCGCAGCCACGGCGCTGCGCAGCAGCTCGATCTCGTCGCGCCCCGACACCGCCGGCGGCGCGTCGCCGGCCCGGATGGCCTGCACCTGCCGCGCCAGCTGGCGCAGCGGCCGCGTCAGCGTGCCCAGCACGAAGAACACCGCCAGTGAACCGGCCGCCGCCACCAGCAGCAGGGCGCCCAGCATTTCGCGCCGCGCGAGCGAACCGGCCAGCTCGGCCGCCACCGCGCGCTGGGCGCGGCCCTGCAGCACCAGGTAGAGATAACCTGCAGGATGGGCGTCCGGCGTCAGCGGCGCCACCGAGACGACGCTGTGCCGGCCCGGCTGGCGCGGGTCGTCACCCAGCACCGGCAGGCGCGGGGCGTCGCCGCCGGCCACCAGCGGCTGCACCGCGGCCAGGTCGACACGCCGGCCCACCGGGTCGGTGGCCGGGGCCTCGTGCAGCGCATGCGCGAGCACCTGGCCTTCGCGGTCCAGCAGGTACAGCTCCACCGCCGGGTTGATCGCCATCACGTGTGAGGCCAGCGCGGCCATGGCCGGCCGGTTCGGCGCGCCTTGCGCGTCCAGCAGGGGCTGCGCCTGGTGCTCGGCCACATAGCGCGCCAGGCCGAGGTTGATGCGCTGCACCGATTCCAGGTCGGCCTGGCGGGCGGCATGGTGCACCACCGCCAGCATCGCCGCGCAGCACAGCAGGATCAGCAGGCTCACGGCGGCGCCGAGCTTCAGGTGCAGCGGCAGCTTCATGCTGGTGCCTCGAAGCGGTAGCCCACGCCCCACACGGTGTGGATGAAGCCGCCCGGCGTCAGTGGCGTGCCGAGCTTGTTGCGCAGCCGGTTGATGTGGGTGTTGACGGTGTGGTCGTAGCCGTCGTGGCCATGGCCCCACACCGCGTCGAGCAGCTCGTCACGCGTGAACACCCGGCCCGGGTGGCAGGCGAAGTACCACAGCAGGTCGAATTCGCGCGGCGTCAGCGCGAGTTCGCCCGGGCCGAGCCAGGCGCGCCGCTGCGGCCGGTCGATGCGCAGCGGCCCGGTGGCCAGCACCGTGGGCGCCGCGGCGCCGGCCGCCTCGGCATCGGCGGCCGGCATCGCGGCGCGCCGCATCAGCGCCTTCACCCGGGCCACCAGCTCGACCACGCTGAAGGGCTTGGTCAGGTAGTCGTCTGCGCCGAGTTCGAGGCCCAGCACGCGGTCGAGCTCGGTGGCCCGGGCGGTCAGCATCAGCACCGGCACGCGGGCGGCCTGCGCGCGCAACTCGCGGCACAGGTCCAGGCCGTTGAGGCCGGGCAGGCCGATGTCCAGCACCACGGCGTCCCAGGGGCCGCGGGTCAGCGCGAGGCCCAGGCCCTGGCGGCCGTCGCTGGCCAGCGTCACCTGGGCTGGCAGCTCGGACAGGTGCAGCGACAGCAGTTCGGCGATGTCGCGGTCGTCCTCGATAACGAGCAAACGACGCGTCGCCAGCAGGGCTTCGGTCATGCGCAAAGGAGCAGGGTTCGACCTCATGGGTCGCGCGAGCGCGCCATTCCTTACAGCCGGCCGCCGAATCGGCTGCGCCGGTGGCGGCCGCGATGAATCGGCGCCCATTCGGTGACGGAATCGTGAGGATCTGCCGGCCCGACGCGAGAAGACTGCGCAGCTGTCCGCTGGCGGCCCTCGGGCGCCGCGGCGGCGAGCCCCCTGTTCTCCCTCTCTCGATGGAAGCGATCCCCCATGAACACCCCACGTCGTACCCTGCTTCGCACCCTGGCCTGGTCGATCGGCCTGGCCGCCGCCTCGATGGCCGCCGCGCCGGCCGCCTTCGCCGGCGTCGACGATGCCGACGGCCTGCGCGCCGGCATGGTCTTCACCAGCAGCAATGCCGCCGAGGGCAACGAGGTGCTCGTCTATGGCACCGATGCCGCGGGCCAGCTGGCCCTGAAGAGCCATGTGCCCACCGCGGGCCTGGGTTCGGGCGCCGGTCTCGGCTCGCAAGGCGCCGTCACGCTCAGCGGCGACGGCCACTTCCTGTTCGTCGTCAATGCCGGCAGCAACACGGTGACGACCTTCCTGGTGACGCCGCGGGCGCTGGTGCGGGTGTCCACCGTCGACTCCGGCGGACTGCACCCGATCAGCGTCACCGAATACCGCGGCACCGTGTATGTGCTCAACGACGGTGGCAGCGGCAACGTGGCCGGCTTCCGCAATGCGCGCGGCGTGCTGCAGCCGATACCGGGGGCCAGCGGCGGGCTCTCGGCGGCCGGCGGCACCGGGCCGGCGCAGGTGGGCTTCAGCGACGACGGTGATGCGCTGGTCGTCACCGAGAAGGCCACCAACAAGCTGGTGAGCTATGCGGTGCGCCCGGACGGCAGCATCGGCGCGCCGGTGGTCACGCCGTCGCCCGGCCAGACGCCGTTCGGCTTTGCCTTCAACCGCCGCAATCGCCTGGTGGTGACCGAGGCGGTGGGCGGCGCGGCCGGCGCCAGCACGGTGTCCTCCTACCGCTTCACGCAGCGCGCGCCGGAGCAACCGGTGGTGGTGAGCCGGGCGGTGCCCGACCAGCAGGGCGCGGCCTGCTGGGTGGCGGTGACGCCCGACGGCCAGTACGCCTTTGTCGCCAACACCGGCAGCAGCTCGATCAGCAGCTACCGGGTCGACCGGGGCGGCAGCATCGCGCTGCTGGCCGCACAGGCAGGCGACACCGGTGCGGGCTCGGCGCCGGCGGACACCGCGGTGTCGGTGAATGGCCAGCGCCTGTTCGTGCGCAATGGCCGGACCGCGACGATCGGCGCCTTCGCGATCGGTGACGGCGGCAGCCTGAGCCCGCTGCCCTTTGCCGCCAACCTGCCGGCCACGGCGGTGGGCCTGGCCAGCAACTGATCGGCCGGCGCGGGTTCAGCCGGGCACTGCACCGGCGCCGAAGTGCCGGTCGATCCAGCCCAGCGCAGTGTCCGGCTCGAGCCGCAGCCGGTAGTCGGGCTCGACGAAGGCCTCGCGCACGAGGCCATCGCGGCCGACCAGGAAGGCCGCCGGCAGCGGCAGCTCGAAGCTGCCGTTGCCGTTGCGTGCAGGCAGGTCGACGCCCCAGGCCTGGTACAGCGGGCGCAGGCCTTCGTCGAGCGTGAAGACGATGCCGCAGCGTCGGGCCAGCCCGAGGCCGGCATCGGTGAGCAACGGAAATGCCAGCCCGTGCTGTTGCACCAGGGCCAGGCTGTGGTCCGGCCGCTCCGGCGACACCGCGACGAGTTGCACGCCGTGGCGCCGGAAGTGCGGCAGGTGGCCCTGCAGCGCACGCAGCGCCAGGTTGCAGAACGGGCACCACTGGCCGCGGTAGAAGTTCAACAGCACCGGCCCCTGCTCGAGCAGCGCCGAGAGCGCGAGCAGGCGGCCGTCCGCATCGGGCAGCTCGAAGGCCGGCAGTGCCTGGCCCGGCCGCAGCGCCTGCTGCGCGAGTCCGCTCGCGACCAGCGCCTGCTGGGCCGTCTGCATCGCGGCCTGCACCGCCGCCGGGGCCTGGCTGCGCCCGCGCTCGGCCAGGGCGCGCAGTTCGTGATCAAGGCTCATGGGGTTTCGCCCACCGGGGCGCCGTCATCGGGATGCCCGATGCTGAGCGCGCCGGATCACGAAAGTCTCACGAACTCGTCACGGAGCCTTCAACGCCCGGACTTGGCGGGACGCTGCGTCGCGGGCGGCAGGCCGGCCTCGGCGCGGGCCTGGGCCAGCAGTTCGGACAGCCTGGCCGGCGTCAGGCCCTTCAGCGCGCAGAAGTTCGCTTCGCTCAGGCGCGTGCCTTCGTAGTCGCGCAGCAGGCGGGCGCGCTCGTACTTCTGCGGATCCTGCTCGCGGTTGGGCAGTTCGCGCTGCGCGTGCTCGGGGCGCGGCGGGCGGTCACCGTGCGAAGGGCGGTCGGGGCGTGGCTGGCCTTCCGGGCGCGGCGGGCGATCGTGGCGCGGGCGGCCGTCCGGCCGTGGGCCGCGATCGGGCCGCGGTGGGCGCTGCTGTTCGCCCTGGGGACGAGGCGGGCGCTGTTGAGCATCGCCCTGGGGACGAGGCGGGCGCTGTTGAGCATCGCCCTGTGGACGAGGCGGGCGCTGCTGCCCATCGCCCTGCGGACGGGGCGGTCGTTGCTCGCCCTGCGGACGCGGTGGGCGCTGCTGGCCCTCGCCCTGCGGACGCGGTGGCCGCTGCTCGCCGGGCGGGCGGGGGGGGCGCGGCGGGCGCGCTCCTTCCTGCCGCGGCCGTGGGTCGGGTCGTTGACCGCCGGGGCCGCGCGGGCCCTCGCGGCGCGGGCCATCGGGCCGCGGCGGCCGGTCGCCGCTGGGTGCGGCGGTGGCCGTGCCTTCGGTGCCGGGGGCAGCCGCGGGCGCGGCCGGCGGCCGCTGTGCGTCGCGCCGTGCGCGACGGCGCGCAATCTCGGCGGCTGCGGCGTCGCGGTGCTCGTCGCTCACCGGGCCGGCGGGCTGGCCGTCGAGGTCGAAGCGCTCGGCCGACTTGCTCAAGGCCAGCAGGTAGGGCGTGCTCAGCGTGTGGCGGCGGAAGAAGACCGACAGCTCGCGCTTGCTGAAGCGGCCCGGCGCGCGTGCCTGGATGTCTTCCTGGATGCGCAGCTTGATCGGCTTGGGCGGCCGGCCGAACAGCGCGGGGAACAGTGCCTGCATCTGTGCGGTGACGGCGGGCAGGTCGACCTCGGGTGCGGCAGGCTTCTTGGCGGCGGGTTCGGCCGCAGGCTCGGTTGCGGGTTCGGTCGCAGCGGGCTCGGTCGCAGCGACCGCCAAGGCCACTGGCTCTGCTTCCGCTGCCGCGGGTTCGGCTGCAACGGGTTCTGCTGCAGCGGGCTCGGCGGCGACCGGCTCGGCCGTCGTCGCCGCGGCCGCGGGGGGTTCGGCGGTCGGGCCCTCGGGCACGGCAGCGGGCGGGGCAGCACCATCGTGGCCCGGCGGCACGGGGGTGTCGCTGGGGGGCGGGGCTTCGGATGGCGGGTGGGCGTCGGTCATCATGCAAGGTGCTTCTGTGGCACCGGGGTCGGAATAGCCGGGTCCGTGATTGTGCCGACCCTGGCGGCCCTGTCGACCACCGCGGCCACGGCGGCCTGCGCCGCGCTGCCGTACTTGCCGACCACCGCGACGGCGGGCGGTGCGGCCAGCAGGCGCTGGAACGCGTCGCGCACCTGGCCGGCGGTGAGGGCCTGCGTCAACGCGATGCGCTCGCTGCGCGGGCGCACCCGGCCGTGCACGAAGAGCTCCTGCGCCGCCGTCTCCAGCTGCTGGAAGGGCTTTTCCTGGGTGCGCAGCAGCCGCACCAGGGTCTGGTTGCGTGCACGTTCCAGGTCCACCGGCTGGACGCCTTCGGCCTGCGCCTGCAGCAGGCGGTTGACCCCGGTGAAGAACTCGCTCAGGTGCTCGGGCGCGGTGGAGGCCTCGATGACGAACTGGCCGCTCTGCGCCATCGGCTCGGCCGTGCAGTTGGCGTAGTAGACCAGGCCGCGCCGCTCGCGCAGCTCGTCGAGCAGCGGCGAGCTCATGCCTTCGCCGAACACCGTGGCCGCGGCCTGGCTGGCGGCATCGTCGGCCTGCAGCGAGGGGATCGGGTAGCCCAGCAGCGCATGGCTCTGGCCGATGCCGGCATGGCGCTTGTGGCGGCAGCCGCCCATCCATTGCGGCGCGGCGACCGTGTTCGGCTGGCCCGACGGCATGGCGCCGAAGGCGGCCTCGGCGGCCCGCGTGATCTGTTGCGGGTCGAGCGCGCCGCAGGCCGCGACGACGACATTGCAGCCGGTGTACTGCTGCCGCACATGGGCCAGCAGGTCGTCGCGGCTGAAGCGGCGGATGTTGGCGCGCTGGCCGATCACCGGCCGCGCGATCGGGTGATCGCCCCAGCAGGCCAGGTCGAACAGCTTGTAGGCGTTGGACAGCGGGTCGTCCTCGTCCTCGGCGTACTCCTGCAGGATGACCTGGCGCTCGCGCTCCAGTTCGTCGGCCGGGAAGCTGCTGTTGAGCACGATGTCGCCGAGCATGCCGATCAGCGCCGGCGCATGCTGCGCCAGGCCGTGCATGTGGAAGGCGGTGTGGTCCTTGTCGGTGTGCGCATTGACCTCGGCGCCCAGGCGCTCGGCATCGAGGTTGATGCGCTGGCAGTCGCGCGTGGTGGTGCCCTTGAAGGCCATGTGCTCGGCGACATGGCTGATGCCGTTCAGGCGCCGGCTCTCATGCTGGCTGCCGCTGCGCACGAAGATGCTCAACGAGGCGATGTCCAGCCAGGGTTGCACCAGGGTCAGCACGCGCACGCCGTTGGGCAGCGTGTGGACGTGGGTTTCGGGATCTTTTGTCGTCATCAAGGCAGGGCCAGGCCCTTCGCTTTCATCACCGTGCGGGCACGGTCGGGGTAGTCGGTGATCAGTCCGTCGACGCCCCAGTCGATCAGACGCGCCATGTCGTCGGGGTTGTTGACGGTCCAGGGCAGCACCTGCAGGCCGAGCTGGTGCGCTTCGGCCACCAGCGCGGCGCTGACATCGGCGTGGGCCGGGCTCCAGATCGCGCCGCCGGCGGCCTTCACCATCTTCGGCAGCGAACCGTGCGTCTTCAGGTCGAAGCCTGCGGTCCATTGTCCGCTGCCGATGGTGTCGAAGGTGGGCCGCTGGGCGCTGAGGTAGGCGGTGGGGATCTCGGGCGCCAGCTGCTGGGCGATGCGCAGCGCGCGCCAGTCGAAGCCCTGCAAGGTGATGCGACGGGCGAGGCCGTGTTCGCGCACCACGGCCAGCACGGCCTGGACGATGGCCTCGGGCGCGGGCGTTTCGTCCGGCCTGGTCGGGTTCAGCTTGATCTCGACGTTCGCACGCAGGGCCTCGCGGCCGGGCGCGCGCATCAGCGCGAACACCTCGGCCAGCGTGGGCAGCCGCTCGCCATCGGCCGGCTGCTGCTGCGGGAAGTTCTGTGCCACGCTGCTGCCGGGCCGCGCGCGGCCGAGCTGGTAGCGCGACTGCAGCGCGTCGCGCGTCAGGCTGCGGATCAGCGGTCCCGGGCCGGGCAGCCAATCGCCTTGCGTGTCGCGCACCAGGTCGCGGTTGAGCATCGGGTCGTGCGAGACCATCGGCACGCCGTCGGCGCTGAGGTGCACGTCCAGCTCCAGCGTGTTGACGCCGATGCCGATGGCGGTGCGGAACGCGGCCAGCGTGTTCTCGGGCGCCAGGCCGCGCGCACCGCGGTGGCCCTCGAGGTCGAAGGCCGCCACCGTGCCGGCGGCCATCAGCGCCAGGCCGGCCAGCAGCAGTGCGCGCAGCGCCTTCACGCCGCCTGCTGCCAGGCGGCCCGGGCTTGGCCGTAACGCGCAAAAAGCGCGTCCCTGGACCGCGGGTCGATGTTCACCTTGCTCAGGTCGCCGCGCACCTGCGGCAGCGCCAGCAGGCGCGGGTCCATCACCTTGAACCACAGCGGCGGGCAGTACGAGAGCGGGAACATGCCGAAGTAGCCGCTGGGCAGCTGCGGCAGGTCTTCGAAGTGGCGCAGGCTCTGGTAGCGGCGCGATGGGTAGGCATGGTGGTCGGAATGCCGCTGCAGGTGGAAGGTGGCCAGGTTGGTGACCAGGTGGTTGGTGTTCCAGGAGTGGTGCGGCTTCGGTGACTCGTAACCGGCGCCTTCGCGCTGGCGCAGTAGCCCGTAGTGCTCGACATAGTTGGCCGAGGTCAGCTGCCACCAGGCGACGACATTGTGGATGGCCAGGAAGGGCAGCATGATCCAGCCGAAAGCCCAGATCAGCGCGCCCTGCAGCAGCAGCGTGACGGCATAGGACTGCAGCATCGCGTTGTGGCGCAGGTTCCACGGCGAATGGCCGGCCGCGCGCAGGCGCTGCGATTCCAGCTGCCAGGCGCGCCGGATGCCGCCGGGCAGCTCGCGCAGCGCGAAGCGGTAGATGCTTTCGCCCATGCGCGAACTGGCGTGGTCTTCCGGCGTGGCCACCCAGCGGTGGTGGCCGCGGCCATGCTCGACCGTGAAGTGGCCATAGGCCGGCACCGCCAGCGCCAGCCGTGCCAGCCACTGCTCGACGGCGTTGTGCTTGTGGCCGAGCTCGTGCGCGGTGTTCAGCCCCAGGCCTGCATCGGTGCCGGCCACGTAGGCCAGGATCAGCAGCGCCCACCACGACAGGTCATGCGTGCCCACCCACCAGGCGCAGCCGATCAGCGCCACGAAGTGCAGCGGCACCGTGGCCCAGGTCAGCCAGCGGTAGTAGCGGTCTTGCTCCAGCTGCGGCACCACCGCCTCGGGCGGGTTGTTGCGGTCTTCGCCGATCAGGGCGTCCAGCAGCGGCATCAGCCCGTAGCTGATGAGCAGCGGCAGCGCCAGCATCGCCTGCCAGCCGGTGACATGGTGGGCCCACAGGCCGACGAAGGGCATCAGCGGGTACAGCACCGACAGGCTCCAGCCCCAGCGCTTGCGGTCGCGGTATTCGACGCGACGGCCTTGCCCGTCGATGGCACTGTAGACCTTGCCCATTCCGGCTTCTCCCGTGGTTCAGACCCCCACCGCGTCCAGCTCCGACTGCGCGTGCGCCAGCCACATCTTCAGGCGCTGGCGCTCCATCAGGCCGAGTGACGCGCCTTCGCGGCCGCTGGCGTTGCGCGCGGCCCAGAAGCTGGCGTTGGCGGCGTCGATCTTCTGCACCACCGCGTCGTGCAGCTTCTTCAGGTTCACGATGCGCGCCCCCAGCGCCATCGCGCGGGCCTGCTCGCCGGACTGCTCCAGCTGCGTGAAGTCGTCGCCGCGCACCTGGTTCTTCACCAGCACGTAGCGCAGCCGCATGCCAAAGGTATCGAGCAGCCGGCGCAGCAGGTCGACCGAGTCCTTGCCCGAGTCCATCACGTGCCAGTAGTAAAGCGCCACGCCGGACATGTCGGCCAGGTCGAGCACGCCGGATTCCTCGATCCACTTCACCAGCGGTGCATGGGTCTGCGCGGCCAGGTCCACCAGCACGCGCCGGCCGGGCTGCTCCACCGCGCTTTCCATGATGGCGTCCATGGCCTCGTAGCGGTCGGCGAGCGCCGGGGCGGCATAGCCGGCGTAGAAGCGCATCAGCGCGCCGTGCGAGCGGTCGGTGTCGTAGCCGACGAAGGGGACCTCGTGGTCGATGAAGTGCTGCGCCAGCAGCCGCGCGACCAGGGACTTGCCGACGCCGCCTTTCTCGCCGCCGATCAGGTGGATCTTGGAGGCGGCAGGCGCCTCGAGGGTGGGAATGGGATTCATGGCGCGGATTCTGCGCTCACGCGCCGCCAGTGCAAGGCCGGCGGCTGCGTGGGCGCGGCCGCCGCGCTAGTCGAACTTGATCGACACCCCGGTGGTCAGCAGCGTGTCGGTGGATTTCAGGCCCAGGCCCGGCTCGCTGTTGTAGTTGGCGCTGAAGCCCACCGTCAGGTTCAGCGTCGAGGACATCGCCACCGCCAGACCGGCGTCCCAGGTGGCGCGGTACTCCCAGCGGTTCTTCAGGTTCGGGGTCACGGCCAGGCGCTGCTTGAAGCTGGTGTTGCTGCCGAGCTTGTGGGTCGACTCCTCGGCCAGCAGCAGCGTGGCGTAGCTGTAGCGGGTGCGCACGGCGTCGTCGATGCGCGTCGGGTCGACATAGCTGTCCTTGGTGTAGCCCAGGCCGCCGAACAGGTCCCAGCTCAGGTCGCTGGTCTTGATCAGGTGGTAGCCCAGGCCGCCCTGCAACTGGCTGCGCAGTTGCAGGTTGGCGAACTTGTTGCGCTCGAAATCGAGCCCGCCGAACACGAACATCAGCGGGCCGAGGTTGTGGTCGTGCCGCCCGCCGAGCCGGAAGCGCTCGGCCGTGGTGGTGCCGCTGCTGCTGGCGTATTGCCCGTTCGCGAATAGCGTGGACTTGTCGTCCTCGGTGGCGCGCACCGCGTCGGCCACCAGCGAGAGGTTGGTGGCGCGCGAGTTGCCCGACGAGGTGCTGGCGCCCAACCCGATGGCGGCGCGGAACTGGCCGTCGGGCTTCACCGTGGCCTGGGCCAGCGCGCTGGCGCAGGCCGCCAGGGCCAGGCCGCCGAGCAGGATCGAACGCAATGTCATGGTGGTCCTCCTTGGCCTGCGGCATCAGGGGGCGCAGGCAGCTCGGCCGATGATGCGCGCCGCTGCGGCGCCGGGCATGCCGGGCGCGCCAGAAGCTTGAGCCTGCGCAATGGGCGAGCGACCGGCGCCTGTCGCGGCGGCGGCCGCGGCGCCGCCACCGCGCCGCCCGGCGTCTACGTCACCTTGCGTATTGGCCGGGTCCGCCCCGGCCCCTAACCTGCGTCGGCCTCTTCCCCCATTCCACACAACAGGAGCGCTCGACCATGAACCTCTCGCGTCGCTTTGCAGCGAAATCCCTCACCGCGCTGGCTGCCACGGCCTGCGCGCTCGGCTTCACGTCGCTGGCCCAGGCCCAGGAAACCATCAAGGTCGGCGTGCTGCACTCGCTGTCGGGCACGATGGCGATCTCGGAAACGGTGTTGAAGGACACCGTGCTGATGGCCATCGACGAGATCAATGCCAAGGGCGGCGTGCTCGGCAAGAAGCTCGAGCCGGTGGTGGTGGACCCGGCCTCGAACTGGCCGCTGTTCGCCGAGAAGGCACGCCAGCTGATCAGCAAGGACAAGGTGGCCGTCACCTTCGGCTGCTGGACCAGCGTGTCGCGCAAGAGCGTGCTGCCGGTGTACGAGGAACTGAACTCGCTGCTGTTCTACCCGGTGCAGTACGAGGGTGAGGAACTCTCGAAGAACGTGTTCTACACCGGTGCCGCACCGAACCAGCAGGCCATTCCGGCGGTGGAATACCTGATGAGCAAGGACGGCGGCAGCGCCAAGCGCTTCGTGCTGCTGGGCACCGACTACGTGTACCCACGCACCACCAACAAGATCCTGCGTTCCTTCCTGCACAGCAAGGGCATCAAGGACGAGGACATCATGGAGGAGTACACCCCGTTCGGGCACTCCGACTACCAGAGCATCATCGCCAAGATCAAGAAGTTCTCGTCCGAAGGCAAGAAGACCGCGGTGGTGTCGACCATCAACGGCGATTCCAACGTGCCGTTCTACAAGGAACTGGGCAACCAGGGCCTGAAGGCGACCGACGTGCCGGTGGTGGCCTTCTCGGTGGGTGAGGAAGAGCTGCGCGGCGTGGACACCAAGCCGCTGGTGGGCCACCTGGCCGCGTGGAACTACTTCATGAGCATCAAGAGCCCGGCCAACACCGAGTTCGTGAAGAAGTGGAGCGACTATGCCAAGGCCAAGGGCATTGCCGGCCACAAGGACAAGCCGCTGACCAACGACCCGATGGAGGCCACCTACATCGGCATCATGATGTGGAAGCAGGCGGTCGAGAAGGCCAAGAGCACCGACACCGACAAGGTCATCGCCGCGATGGCCGGCCAGACCTTCCCGGCGCCGGGCGGCTTCACCTCGACGATGGACCCGAAGAACCACCACCTGCACAAGCCGGTGTTCATCGGCGAGATCAAGGCCGACGGCCAGTTCAACGTGGTGTGGAAGACCAAGGGCCCGGTCAAGGCCCAGCCCTGGAGCCCGTTCATCCCCGAGAACAAGGGCAAGAAGGACGAACCTGAAAAGAAGTAATCGCTGAAGGGCACGGTGCGGGTAGTCCGCGCCGTGCCGGCAGATTGGGGAGTCCGACTTGTTCTCTCGTGTCCTTTGGATAGTGCTGTTCCTGCTGGCGTGGCTGGGTGCTGCGCCGGCAGCTTTTGCGTTGACGCCCGAGCAGGCCGGCAAGATCGCGGCGGGCGACAGCGACGAGCGCATCGCCGCGCTGAACGAGCGCATCGCCGCGGGCGACGTGACGGTGGTGCCGCTGGTGCAGGCCCTGCTCGACGATGCGGTGAAAACCGCCGGCGGCAAGGCCTTCATCGTGCAGGACGGCAAGGCCGTGGAAGCGGCCACGGGCGCGGCGGCCACGCTGCCGGCCGATGCCGAGGACGTGGTCAACAACAACCGCATGCGGCGCGAACTGGAAAGCGCGATCGCGGTGCTGAAGCTGGTGTCGCCCGAGCGCGCGGTGCGCGAGAAGGCGATCGTCGAACTGAAGGACCAGGTCGACGAGGGCAAGCTGCCCTTGATCGAGAAGGCCGAGAAGGCCGAGACCGACCCGCAGCTGAAGGCGCAGCTGGGCCTGCTGCGCGCCGCGGTGCTGATCTCGTCGGACGACGCGGCCAAGCGCGTGGCGGCGGCCAAGGCGCTGTCCGGCTCCAGCGAGCCGGCCACGCGCTCGCTGCTGCTGGAAAGGCTCAACGGCGAATCCGACCCGGCGGTGAAGGCGGCGATCCAGGCGGCGCTGGACAGCGTGCAGGGCCAGCTGGCCTGGGGCGAACGGCTGGGCGTGCTGTTCACCGGCGCCAGCCTCGGTTCGATCCTGCTGCTGGTGGCGCTGGGTCTGGCCATCACCTACGGCCTGATGGGCGTGATCAACATGGCCCATGGCGAGCTGATGATGATCGGCGCCTATGCCACCTACGTGGTGCAGAACCTGTTCCGCCACTACCTGCCGGGCGCCTTCGACTGGTACATCCTGCTGGCGATCCCGGCTTCGTTCTTCACGTCCGCGCTGGTCGGCGCGGTGCTGGAGCGCAGCGTGATCCGCTGGCTCTATGGCCGCCCGCTTGAGACGCTATTGGCCACCTGGGGCATCAGCCTGGTGCTGATGCAGGCGGTGCGCTCGCTGTTCGGCGCGCAGAACGTCGGCGTCGAGAACCCGGCCTGGATGTCCGGCGGCGTGCAGGTGCTGCCGAACCTGGTGCTGCCCTTCAACCGCATCGCGATCCTGGCCTTCGCCGCGCTGGTGCTGCTGGGCATGGCGCTGCTGATCGGCAAGACGCGGCTGGGCCTGTTCGTGCGCGGCGTGACGCAGAACCGCCGCATGGCCGCCTGCGTCGGCGTGGACACCGCGCGCACCGACATGATGGCCTTCGCGCTCGGCGCGGGCATCGCGGGCCTGGCGGGCTGCGCGCTCAGCCAGGTCGGCAACGTCGGGCCGGACCTGGGCCAGGGCTACATCGTCGACTCGTTCATGGTGGTGGTGCTGGGCGGCGTCGGCCAGCTGGCGGGCACCGTGTACGCGGCGCTGGGCCTGGGCATCCTCAACAAGCTGCTCGAAGGCTGGGCCGGCGCGGTGCTGGCCAAGATCATGGTGCTGGTGTTCATCGTCGTCTTCATCCAGAAGCGGCCGCAAGGGTTGTTCGCGGTCAAGGGCCGGAGTGCTGAGGCATGAAGACGCCCGAGGTTCCAATGAGTGTGGTGCTGCAGCAGAAGCGCGGCCTGCTGCTGGGCCCGACCGGCTGGCTGGCCGTGCTGGTGGCGCTGGCTGTCATCACCGTCGTGGTGCCGGTGCTGAACCTCGCGGTGCCCGAGGGCAGCGTGTTCCACCTCAGCGACTACACCGTCAGCCTGGCCGGCAAGATCCTCTGCTACGCGATCTGCGCGCTGGCGATGGACCTGATCTGGGGCTACACCGGCATCCTGTCGCTGGGCCACGGCCTGTTCTTCGCGCTGGGCGGCTACGGCATCGGCATGTACCTGATGCGGCAGATCGGGCGCGACGGCCAGTACAAGGCCGACATGCCCGATTTCATGGTGTTCCTGAACTGGAAGACCTTCCCGTGGCACTGGGCGCTGTCGGACAGCTTCATCGCACAGGCGCTGCTGGTGGTGCTGGTGCCGGGGCTGCTGGCTTTCGTGTTCGGCTGGTTCGCATTCCGCTCGCGCATCAAGGGCGTGTACTTCTCGATCATCACGCAGGCGCTGACCTATGCGGCGATGCTGCTGTTCTTCCGCAACGAGACCGGCTTTGGCGGCAACAACGGCTTCACCGACTTCAAGCGCGTGCTCGGCATCCCGATCGCCACCGCGCAGATGCGGGTGACCCTGTTCGCGCTCAGCGGCGTCACGCTGGTGCTGTTCTACCTGGCCGCGCGCGCCATCGTGAACAGCAAGTACGGCCGCGTGCTGCAGGCCATCCGCGATGCCGAGACGCGCGTGATGTTCACCGGCTACAACCCGCTGGCCTACAAGCTCAGCATATGGTGCGTGTCGGCGGTGATGTGCGCGGTGGCCGGCGCGCTGTACGTGCCGCAGGTGGGCATCATCAACCCGAGCGAGATGTCGCCGGCCGCGTCGATCGAGATCGCCATCTGGACCGCGGTGGGCGGCCGCGCCACGCTGATCGGGCCGATCATCGGCGCCTTCTTCGTCAATGGCGCGAAGAGCTGGTTCACCGTCGCGTTTCCGGAGTTCTGGCTGTATTTCCTCGGGGCCCTGTTCATTGCCGTGACGCTGTTCCTGCCGCACGGCATCGTGGGCCTGTTCAAGCGCGTGACGGAGAAGCGGGCATGACACCCGAGTTGATGGAGGAGGGGGCGAAGCGCCGCGAGGCGTACGAGGCCCGCAAGGCGACGGCGGCCACCGAGAGCGGTGGCCGCCAGGCCGCCTTCGGCCGCGTGCTGAAGATCGGCGAGCCCGACTTCGCGCACGGCGTCGCGCTGTACCTGGACGACATCACCGTCAGCTTCGACGGCTTCAAGGCGCTCAATGCGCTGACGCTCAGCGTCAATGTCGGCGAGCTGCGCTGCATCATCGGACCCAACGGCGCGGGCAAGACGACGATGATGGACTGCATCACCGGCAAGACCCGGCCCGACGCCGGCCGCGCCTTCTTCGGCTCCACCATCGACCTGCTGCGCCTGACCGAACCCGAGATCGCGCAGATCGGCATCGGCCGCAAGTTCCAGAAGCCCACGGTGTATGAGGACCTGAGCGTGTTCGAGAACCTCGAACTCGCGCTCGCCGGCGACCGGCGGGTCAAGGCCTCGCTGTTCTCGCGTCTGAGCGGTGCCCAGCTCGACCGCATCGGCGAGATGCTCGGCACCATCCACCTGAAGGCCGAGGCGCAGCGCACCGCGGGCCTGCTGTCGCACGGCCAGAAGCAGTGGCTGGAGATCGGCATGCTGCTGATGCAGGACCCCAAGCTGCTGCTGCTGGACGAGCCGGTGGCCGGCATGACCGACGAGGAGACCGAGCGCACCGCCGAGCTGTTCCTCAGCCTCGAAGGCAAGCACTCGCTGGTGGTGGTGGAGCACGACATGAAGTTCGTCGACCAGCTCACCGAGGGCCGCAAGAAGGTCACCGTGCTGCACGAAGGCAGCGTGCTGGCCGAGGGACTCTTGTCCGAAGTCCAGGCCAATGAAAAAGTCGTCGAGGTCTACCTCGGCAGATGATGAATCCGGAAGCGACGCCATGCTGAAGGTCGACAGCCTCAACCAGTTCTACGGCGGCAGCCACATCCTGCGCAACCTCGGCTTCGAGGCCGCGCTGGGCGAGGTGACGGTGGTGCTGGGCCGCAACGGCGTGGGCAAGACCACGCTGCTGAAGAGCCTGATGGGCGTGGTGCCGGTGAAGACCGGCACCATCGCGCTCGACGGCGTGGACATCACGCGCGCCACCAGCTACGAGCGGGTGCGCCGCGGCATCGGCTACGTGCCGCAGGGGCGCGAGATCTTCTCGCGCCTGACGGTGGAAGAGAACCTGCGCATGGGCCTGGCGGTGAAGCCCGGCGGCACGCCGATCCCGGCCGAGCTGTTCGAGCTGTTCCCGGTGTTGAAGCAGATGATCGGCCGGCGTGGCGGCGACCTGTCCGGCGGCCAGCAGCAGCAGCTGGCCATTGCGCGCGCACTGGCCGCGGGCCCGAAGCTGCTGATCCTGGACGAGCCGACCGAAGGCATCCAGCCCAGCATCATCAAGGACATCGGCCGCGTCATTCGCATGCTGGCAGACCGCAAGACCATGGCCATCGTGCTGGTCGAGCAGTACTACGACTTTGCCGCCGAGCTGGCCGACCAGTACCTGGTGATGGAGCGCGGCGAGATCATCCAGCGCGGCCGCGGCGACCGGATGGAAGCCGACGGCGTGCGCAAGCTGATGTCGGTGTGAGCTCGGTGTGACGTAGGTGTCAGCACCGCCGGGCCGCCCCGCAGCGGCCCGGGCGCGTCAGCGCATCGCCAGCTGCTGCGGCATCCGGCTGGCCTGGGCCATCTGCTCGGCCCACAGCGTGCCCTTGTCCTCGTGCACCATCGCGAGCTCGCCGCGCGGGATCAGGCCGTGCTCGTTGGCATAGATGGCTTCGGCCACCACCTGCGCGCGCGTCACGGGCGCTGCCACCGGCTCGGGCGCGGCGGCGGGGGCCGGTGCCGTGGCGGCGGCGGTGGCCGCCGGGCTGGGGCTCACGATCACCCGCGGTGGGGTCGCCGGCATCGCCGCCGGGGCGGCCGGCACCGCGGGGGTGGCGGTGTCGGTGCTGGCCTCGGTGTCCTGCGCGGCCGTCGCGGGCTCGGCGGCGGCTGGGGTCAAGGGGGCTTCGGTCGCTGCGGTGGCCGGTTCCACGAGCTCGGTGCCGGCCTGGGCGGGCGGGGTCTCTTCCTGCGCCGGGGCGATCTGGGCCTGGGCCACGCAGATCAGGCTGGCCGCGGCGGCCAGGGTGGCGAGTTGCCAGCGTCGTTGTCGGGTCATGTCGGTACTCCTGCGATGAGGGTGGGGGTCGATAGCGCCACAAGTCAGCGGCACCGCGTGCGGCCAGTCTGACGCAGGGACCGTCGTCATGGCAGGGGTGCGTGGCAATGGAACGCATTCCTGACCTCTGGTCACCGCCCGCCAACGTTTGCTTGCCCGCCTAAACTGCCGGGATGACGACGGCCGACAACCAGACTTCCGCTTCCCCTACAGCGCCGGGCCCGCGGGTCGTGGTAGTGGGCGGCGGCCCGGCCGGCCTGATGGCGGCCGAGGCGCTGCTGGCCGGCGGCGCCAGCGTCGACCTGCACGACGCCATGCCCTCGGTGGGCCGCAAGTTCCTGCTGGCCGGCAAGGGCGGGCTGAACCTGACGCACAGCGAGGCCATGGACGCGTTCATCGGGCGTTATGGCGATCGGCAGGTGCCGGTGGGCGCCTGGCTGCAGGCCTTCGGTCCGCAGGCGCTGCGCGACTGGGCGGCGGGCCTGGGCGTTGCCACCTTCGTCGGGACTTCCGGCCGCGTGTTCCCGGCCGAGATGAAGGCCGCGCCGCTGCTGCGGGCCTGGCTGCACCGCCTGCGCGGCCAGGGCCTGCGACTGCACATGCGGCAGCGCTGGCTGGGTTGGCGCGCCGATGACGATGCCCGGGTGCTGCGCTTTGCCACGCCGGCCGGCGAGCAGGTGCTGCGGCCCGATGCGGTGGTGCTGGCACTGGGCGGTGCCAGCTGGCAGCGCCTGGGCTCGGACGGCGCCTGGGTGCCGGCGCTGGCCGCGCGCGGCGTGGCCATCGCGCCGCTGCAGCCGGCCAATTGCGGCTTCGATGTCGGCTGGAGCGCGTATTTCAGCGAGCGCTTCGCTGGCGCGCCGATGAAGTCGGTGCGGCTGAAGCTGCCGGCCGAGCCCGGCCAGCCGGACTTCGACCGTGCCGGCGAGTTCGTCATCACCGCCGGCGGCATCGAGGGCAGCCTGGTGTACGCGGCCGCGTCGCGCCTGCGCGAGCGCATCGCGCGCGAGGGGTCGGCCACGGTGTTGATCGACCTGCTGCCCGGCCGCAGCGAGGCGCAGCTGGCCGCCGGCCTGGCCAAGGGCCGCGGCGCGCGTTCGCTGCCCAACCACCTGCGCGAGCAGGCCGGACTCGACGGCGTGAAGGCCGCGCTGCTGCGCGAGCGCTACGACGCGACGCAGCTGGCGCAGCGCGTGGCCGCGGCGCCGCAGGCGCTGGCGCAGGAGCTCAAGGCCTGGCCGATCACGCTGCGCGCGCCGCGGCCGATCGACGAGGCCATCAGCACCGCCGGCGGCGTGGCGTTCGAGGCGCTGGACGAGCACCTGATGCTGCGCGCATTGCCCGGCGTGTTCTGCGCCGGCGAGATGCTCGACTGGGAGGCGCCCACCGGCGGCTACCTGCTGACCGCCTGCTTCGCCAGCGGGCGGTGCGCCGGCCGCGGCGTGCTGGCCTGGTGGCAGGGGCAGGCAACGGGGCTTGCACCGACAATGACGCGATGATCACCGTCCACCACCTGAACAACTCCCGTTCGCAGCGCGTGCTGTGGCTGCTGGAAGAGCTGGGCCTGCCCTACGAGATCCGCCACTACCAGCGGGACGCGTCGACGATGCTGGCACCGCCGGAACTGCAGGCGGTGCACCCGCTGGGCAAGTCGCCGGTGATCACCGACGGCGCGCAGACGGTGGCCGAGACCGGCGCCATCGTCGAGTACCTGCTGGACCAGGCCGGCGGCCGGCTGCGCCCGGCGCCCGGCACGCCGGAGTTCCTGCGCTACCGCTACTGGCTGCACTTCGCCGAAGGCTCGGCGATGCCGCCGCTGCTGATGAAGCTGGTGTTCGACCGGATCGCCAGCACGCCGATGCCCTTCTTCGTGAAGCCGATCGTCAGGACCGTGTGCCACAAGGCGCTGGACGCGATCGTCTGGCCGAACCTGAAGCGCCAGCTCGACTTCATGGAAGCCGAGCTCGGCCGCAGCGAATGGTTCGCCGGCGCCGAACTGAGCGGCGCCGACATCATGATGAGCTTTCCGGTCGAGGCCGCCGCCCAGCGCGCCGGGCTGGACGCCCGCCGGCCGAAGCTGATGGCCTTCCTGCAGCGCATCCATGCCCGGCCGGCCTACCGGCGCGCGCTGGAACGCGGCGGGCCGTATGCGTTTGCCGACTAGCTAGCGATCAAAGCGGGCGGCCTCGGCTAGCCGAGCTGCTGCAGGCGCTTCTTCGCGTCTTCCAGCGCGTTGCGCGAGCCGCGGCCGCTGGCCAGGAAGCGCTGGAAGGCCGCGCGCGCGGCCTCGGCCTGCCCGAGGCCCTGCTGGGCGATGCCGAGGCGGTAGTCCACCGGCAGCCGGTCGGCGCCCTTGAGCCTGGCGCTGCGCTCGAACTGCGCCACCGCTTCGGCGAAGGCGCCGGCCTCGGTCTCGACGCGGCCCAGGCCGTAGGGGCCGGCGGCGTGGTCGGGCTGTTCCTTGGCCAGGCGCTGGAACAGGCTGCGCGCCTGCTCCTTCTGGCCCTTGCCCAGCATGCCGACGCCGGTGGTGATCCACAGCTGCTGCAGGTCATCGGCCACCGCGGTGTCGCTGCCGGGCTTGACCTCGGCCAGCAGCGCGGCGGCCTGCTCGTAGTGCTCTTCCTTCAGCGCGACACGGGCCTCCAGCGCGCGGGCCTGCTCGGGCCGCTGCGCGCCGCGCGCCACCTCGGCCGCCTTGGCGGCCCCGCCGCCGGCGAAGCCCGGCACCTGCAGGTAGAACTCCACCAGCGCGCTTCGGGCGGTGTACCACTGCGGCTCGATCTCGAGCGCCTTCGATAACTCGTTCTTGACGCGGCCCACGCTGCTGATCATCTTCATCGCGCCCTGCGACATCGCGTGGATGCCGAGCACGCTGCCCAGCGAGTAGTGGCAGGGCGCGGCCTGCGGCGCCTTCTGCAGGCAGGCTTCGGCGCGCTGGATCACCGCCTCGCGCTTGGCCGAATCGTTGCTGATCATCGCCACCAGCGCGGCGGCCAGCACGGCCTGTGCATCGTCGGCCTTGCTGGCCAGGCGTTGCAGCGCCAGCTGGTCGAGTTCGGCGAAACGCTCGGCGTTGTACAGCGCGTTCAACGTGCTGTCCTTGAACACCTGGGCCTGCGCACCGGTCGGGGCCAGCAGGCCCAGGGTCAGGCCGAGCGTCGAGGTCAGGGCCAGGCCTCGGGCCCTGGACGACAGGCGCAGCGCGCCGGGGAGAACGAACTTCGGCAACATCGGGGAACACTCGCACGGCGGATCGAGCGCGCCATGATGCCTGAAGCATGTTGCTGGATTGAATCCCCCCGAAGCGCCTGCGGCGCCTCCCCCCAAGGGGGGCGCCGCCAGCGGCCCGGCAAAGCCGGTTCCGCGGCGGCTGCCGGGTTGTGACTGATTCGTGCCAGCAGGGTGCCGCAGGCCGCCATGCTCAGGCGCGCAGCCGCACCCTGAGCGTGCTGACCAGGGGTGGCAGGGTGGCCAGCAGGCGGGTCAGGGCGCGCACGTTCTTTGCGCCGGTCTTCGCGCGCAGCGCGCTGATCTGCGTGCGCACGGTGGACAGGGCCACGCCGTGCTGGCGCGCAATGTACTCGGGGGCCTGGCCGTCGCACAGCGCGCGCATCACGCGGGCTTCGCCCGGCGTCAGGCCGCGGTCGCGGGCAAAGCCGTCCAGCGTCAGGTCCTCGCACAGCCGCGTCTTGGCCATGATCAACAGCGCGGTCGGCGCCTGGGCGGGCCCGGCCGGCGGCATCGGCACCACCGCCACGGCCTGGCCGCCGGGCTGGTCCGGCTGCAGCGACACCAGCGTGCGCAGCCCGCGCGCCAGCGCGGCTTCGACCGCACGTTCCAGCGCGGCCTGCGCCTGCCCGTCGGCGGCCCGCAGGCGGCCGCTGTCGTGCGGGTGCAGCGCGCCGGTGCCGGCGTCCAGCAGGCGCTGGGCGGCGCGGTTGGCCAGCAGCAGGCGCAGGCCGCGACCCACCGTGAGCAGCGGATAGTCCATCTCGTCCATCACCGCGGCGGCGAAGTCCTGCGCCGACGGCGGCAACGGCATCGGCATCGGCATCGGCGGCGGGGCCTGATGCAGCGGCATCCGCGCGGCGGGCATCTTCAGCAGCGCGAGCGCTTCGTCCTGGCAAACAGCATCCATCGGGGGCTCCCTGGCAAGGTGGTCTTGTGGCAGCGCAGTGTGGGCATGCCTGGGCGGCGCGCGAATACTGCGAATGCAGGAGGTGGCCCGCTGTTCATCCACAGTCCGAGGTGTCAACATCGACCCATGTCACCGATCACCGTCGCCCTGGTCGAAGACGATGGCCGCATGCGCGATCGCTTCATCCATGCGATCGAGGCCGAGCCTTCGCTGCGCTTCGCCTATGGCGCTTCCACCGCGCAGGACATGCTGGCCTGGTTTGCCGACAACGTGGTGGACGTGCTGCTGGTCGACATCGGGCTGCCGGACCGTTCCGGCCTGGAGGTCATCCGCCGCTGCAGCCGCATGCAGCCGGCCTGTGCGGTGATGGTGATCACGATGTTCGGCGACGAGGCCACGATGCTGCAGGCCTTCGAGGCCGGCGCACGCGGCTACCTGCTGAAGGACGGCACCGAGGCCGACCTGGCCACCCATGTGCTGAGCCTGCATGCCGGCGGCTCGCCGATGACGCCGATCATCGCGCGCCAGCTGCTCGCACGCTGGCAGGCCGACGCGCAGCAGCGGCCGGCGGCGCGGCGCACCGATGTGGCGACACAGCCCGCCGGTGATGCCCGGCCCGAGGCCCTGTCGCGCCGCGAATCGCAGGTGCTCGACCTGGTGGCGCGCGGCTTCACCTACCCGGAGATTGCGGCGCAGATGAGCGTCTCGGTCACCACCGTGCAGACCCACGTGCGCAACATCTACGGCAAGCTGGGCGTGCACAGCAAGACCGAGGCGGTGTACGAAGCCCGGCAGTACGGCCTGCTGCCGTGAGCCGGCCGGTGTGCCCGCCGCGGTGGTGGCTGGGGCTGCTGCTGCTGATGCTGCTGGGCCTGGCGGCCTGCACCGAGGCGCCGGGCGCGCGTGACGGGGTGGCCTTCATCGACACGGCGCGGGCCCGGCTCGAACCCGAGGCCGGTCCGCCGCAGCAACGCAGCGTGCGGCTGCGCTTTCGCTGGGACCGCGAATTCCCCGGCCAGGCAGGCCGTGCCACCTTCACCGTGGCGCTGCCACCGGCCACCGGCGCGGGCCCGCAGGCGCTGCAATTCGAGTACCTTGCGAACCAGGCGCTGATCCGCGTCAACGGCCAGGTGGTGCGGCGGGTCGGCGTGCTGGGCAATCCGGCCGAGGACGGCGGCCGCATGCAGGTCTACGTGCCGCTGCCGGCCAGCCTGGTGCGGGCCGATCGGCCGAACGAGCTGGTGGTGCAGGCCAGCATGCAGGCGCTGCGCCATGGCGGGCTGGGCGAGCTGCGCTTCGGCCCGGACGCGGTACTGGCCGAACCCCACCGGCAGCTGCGCCTGCGCGACGAAACCATGTCGGCGGCCTACGCGGCGGTGCTGCTGATCGTCGGCGGCCTGTCGGCGGCGCTGTGGTGGCGCCAGCGCGATCCGGTGTACGGCTGCTTCGCGCTGGCCTCGGTGCTGGGCATTCCGCGCCAGATCAACAACATCGACGTGCCGGTGCCGCTGCCCTGGCCCTGGTGGGGCTGGCTGGTGGCCGTGTGCTACGGCGGCCAGCTGCTGCTGACGGCGCGCTTCATCTTCCTGGTGGTCGACCGCGACTCGCGCTGGCTCAAGCGCATCACCTACGGCGTGCTGACGGCCGCGCTGGTGCTGCCCACCTTGTCGTTCGCGCTGCGCCTGCCGCTGTTGTGGACCGTCGCGCTCGGCCTGACGCTGGCCTACGGCCTGGGCTGCTTCGTCATCGTGCTGCAGCAGGCGCTGCTGCGGCGCCAGCCGCTGGCCTGGCTGGTGCTGGGGGCCGGCACGCTGATGCTGCTGGCCGGCGCCCATGACTTCCTGTGGGTGCGCATCGGCCTGGCGCCGGCGTCGGCGGCCGAACTGGTGCCGCATGTCTGGTTCGGCTTCGTGCTGCTGCTGGCCGGCATCGTCGTGGCCCGCTACAGCCGGGCCCGCGCCGACATCGAGGCGCTGAACCGCACGCTGGCCGAGCGCGTGGCCGAGCGCGAGCGCCAGCTGCAGCAGGCCTTCGACGCGTTGCAGCTGCAGCAGCAGGAGCAGGCGGTGCTGGCCGAGCGCCAGCGCATCATGCGCGAGATCCACGACGGCATCGGCTCGCAGCTGGTGGGGCTGCTCGGCATGGTGGGCGGCCAGGCCGCGCCGGACCGCGCCGAGCTCGAACACCAGGTGCGGCTGGCGCTGGACGAGATGCGCATGGCGGTGGATTCGCTGCAGCCGGTGCACAACGACCTGACCACCGTGCTGGCCACCCTGCGCTACCGCCTGCAGCCGCGGCTGCAGGCCGCCGGCATCGCCGTGGTGTGGGACGTGGCCGCGCTGCCCGCGCTGCCCGAGCTGACGCCGCACACCATCCTGCAGCTGCAGCGCATGCTGCTCGAAGCCTTCACCAACGTGCTGAAGCATGCCGGCGCCACGCAGGTGACCGTCAGCGCCGCCTGGCAGCCCGGCCCGCCGGCAATGGTGTGCCTGAGCCTGCAGGACAATGGCCGCGGCTTTCAGGTGATAGACAGCGAGGAGGCCGGCACGCGAGGCACCCGCGGCCACGGCATCACCAACATGCGCGCGCGGGCCGGGGCCATCGGGGCGCGGCTGCAACTGCAGTCCGCACCGGGCCAGGGCTGCCGCATCACGATCGAGCTGCCAGCCGGCGCCGCCGATGGGTCCTGATGCAAACTTCCCGACCCATGGCTGACTGGCTTCTTCACCCCGCCGATACCGTGGACCCCGCCGTGTTGCATGCGGCCTTCGGCGACGCCTTTGCCGACTACCTGATCGGGCCGTTCCAGCTGGCGCTCGAGGCCTGGCCGGCCTTCCTGGCGCGGCAGGCGGTGGATCTGTCGCTGAGCCGCGTGGCCGTTTCGGCGCAGCAGGGCCTGCTGGCCTTCGCGTTCGTCGCAGCACGGCCCGCCGCCCGGCGCTGGCGCCTGGCGACGATGGGGGCGCGGCCGGTGGCGCGCGGCAGCGGTGCGGCGCCGGCGCTGCTGGACGACTTCATCGCCCGGGCGCGTGCCGCCGGGCAGCAGGCGGTGGAGCTGGAGGTGTTTGCGCAGAACGAGCGGGCGCTGCGCCTGTACCAGGGCCGCGGGTTTGTCGAGCGGCACGAGCTGTTCGGCTACCGGCTCGCCGGCAGCGAAAGCGAAGGCGAGCCCGCTGCCGCGGCCGGCGCTGCCGCGCAGCCGGTCGCGCGCGACGATGCATTGGCCTGGCTGCGCGCCACCGAGGCCCGCATCGGCGAACTGCCGCTGCAGGTGACGGCCGACGTGCTGTCGGCGTTGGCCCCGCCCTGGCAGGCGTGGCGGCGGGGCGCCGCGCAGCTCGTGTTCAGCGCGGCCGACGGCGGGCCGCTGGTCCTGCACAGCCTGATCGACACCTCGCCCGACCAGGCCGATGCCGCGCTGCTGCTGCAGGCCTTGCGCGCCCAATACCCGACCCGCGAGATCCGCGTGCCGCAGCTGCAGCGCAACGACCTGGGCGGCCGTGCGCTCGAAGCCGCGGGCTTCGAACGCTTGCCCTTGCACCAGCTGTGGTTGCGCCTGGATCTGTCCTAGCGGACAAAAGCAGCGGCCTTCAGGTGCGCCACACCCGCGGCGGCACCGGCGCCTGGCCCCAGGCCAGCGGCCGCCAGGCGGCCCACACCGATTGCAGCAGCTGCATCGCCGGCTCGACGCGGTCGGCCAGCACGCGCAGCACCACGGCGCGTTCATGCAGCGGCGTGACGCCGGCCTGCGCGGCCAGCGGGTGCGCATCGATCAGCGCGCGCGCCGCGTCGACCAGCGCTTCGGCGAGCACGCGGCCCAGCGCTGCACCGCCGGCCAGCCACAGGCTGCCGAGCACGCGGTGGCCGGCCAGGCCCAGCGGGCTGTCCAGCAGCAGCGTGTCCTGGCCGTCGATGCGGCCACGCTCCAGCCACACGCCGGGCAGCGCCAGCTGCTGCTGGAAGCGGCCGTGGTCGAAGGCCTGGCCGGCCGCGGGCAGGCCCAGCGCCAGCAGGTCCCAGCCGATCATCTGTGCGCCGGGCGCGAGCTCGCAGCGCACGCGGTTCTCGGCCTCGCAGCCGCGGTAGGCGATGGTTTCCAGCGGCAGCCATTCGAGCCGCGCGCCCTCGGCCAGCTGCAGCGTGGCCTGCTGCAGCGCCAGGTCGCCCGCGCTGCGGTAGAAGCGCGTGGCGCCAGGCGTGGTGATCAGCGCCTGCGTGCCGGGATCGAGCCGGACATCGATGCGCAGCTCGTCGCCGCCGACGATGCCGCCCGGCGGGTGCACCAGCACGTGGTGGCACACCGCGGGGCCTTCGGGGTACAGGCGCTGCAGCACGCGCAGCGGGCCGTGGTGGCGGTCGAGCGCGATGGTGCGTTCGCCGTCGCGGCGGTAGTGCAGGTCGAGGTGGCCTTGCCAGCCCATGCGGCGCCCTGGGGAAACCAAAGCGCCGCAGTGTAGGAGGGTTCAGGCCGCCTGCTGCAGCAGCCCCATCATGCGTTCCAGCGCGGCCTGGTCCGGGCCGATGAAGGGGTGCGCGTGGCGTGCCGCCAGCAGGTTCTCGAACAGCGTCTCGATCATGCCGGCATCGGCATAGGGCAGGTGGCTGCCCAGCACGCCGGCCGGGGCCAGCGCGCGCAGCTGCGACAGCGCGCCGGCCACATGCGCTTCGCTGACGTGCGCGAACCACGGCGCGTCGAAGGCCGACCACATCGACATGCCTTCCTGCAGGGCTGCGCGGGTCATCTCGCGCACGCTCTCGGCCGGCTGGGCCATCAGCGCGCCGAAGCAGTCCGCGCTCACCAGCAGGCGGCTGCGGTTGTCGAGCAGGCCCATGGTCTCGGGGGCGTCGTAGATCGGCGGGCGCAGCGCCAGCAGCTGGCGGTCGCCCAGGTCCAGCGTCTGGCCCGGATTGACCAGGTAGGCCCGCTCCAGCGGCAGGCCCATCAGGTCCATCTTGCCCATGCCGGTGTAGTTGGTGACGACGCGCGCGTTCGGCGCCTCGGCCAGCACCGCGCGCAGGTTGCCGATGTGGTCGGCGTCCAGGTGGGTGAGCCAGATCCAGCGCAGATCGGCCGGGTCGATGACGCTGCGCAGCTCGCGCAGGAAGCCTTCCTGCAGCACGGCGATGCCGGTGTCGACGAGCACCGGCTGGCGTGCGCGGATGACATGGGCATTCACCGGCACCAGGCCGAAGCCGGGCAGCGGCGCGTAGGCGCGCAGCGCGATGGTGTCGGTGCCGACCCGGCGGGTGCCGAGCATGGCGGGGAACTGGAGGGGCGAGGACATGGCGGGTTCCTACAAGCGCAGTGATGACAGGCCGCCAGTCTCGGGCGACGCCGCGTCGCCAACATCAGCCGATGGAGCCATCCGCCCGCCCGCCGATGGGCCATGGCCCCGGGCCACGGCCGCGCCGTGTCATCCCCCTTCGGCGTAGCCCGCGAACGAGGCCTTCAGGCTGGCATGGTTCAGCAGCATCTCGGCCTTCAGCACCTGGCCGGCGGCGTCGAAGATGCGGGTGTGCACCCAGAACGACTCGGTGCGCTTGCTCTCCGACAGCGCGACGATCTCGCGCCGCAGCAGGTAGTCCTCGCCGACGAACAGCGGCCCGTCCACCATGCGGATCTGCTGGTCGGCGAACAGGCCCACGGCCGGCCCCTTGACCGCGAACTGCGCCTGCGCGCTGCTGTACTCGGCCAGCACGCTGACCATCTCCAGCGGGATGATGGCCCGGCCCCAGGGCGAGGCGGCGGCGTCGCGGTACCAGGGCGAGGGCTCGGTGATCCTGGCCAGCTTCTGGTTCAGGCTGAAGGGGTAGAGCGCGCCCAAGGGTTGGTCGGGGTCCATGCGCACGCGCTCGTCCTGCGCGCCGCGCTGGCCCACGCGCAGGTCGGCCAGGATGCGCAGGGGGCCCGGCGGGCGCAGCTGGGCCATGCGCGCTTCCAGCAGCGTGGGCGCGGTGTCGGGCCCGAGGCTGGCGCTGGCTTCGAGCACCGGGGTGCCGTCGGCCTTCTCGGCCCAGGCGCGGGTGCGCGTGGCGCCCGGCTCGGCCGGGAGCTCGACGAAGGCGCGCACCTGCTCGCCTTCGACCACCATGGTCTGGTAATGCGCCGAGAAGCAGCCGCGCTCGAACCAGGCCCGGCCCCAGAGTTGCGCCAGCAGCGGCGCGAACTGGCTGAAATGCGTGGGCCCTTCGATCGGCGCGCCGCGGAAGCCGAGCTTCTCGGCCGTCGCGTCATCGTGGATCGAGCTGTGGCCGCCGTATTCCTGCTCGGCCAGCATCTGCAGCGGCTGCCGCAGCGGGCCGCACAGCATCACGGGGGTGTCGGTGTTGAAGCGCATCGGGCCATCTTCCCACCGGCCCTGCCGCGCGGCTTGCACCTGCGCGACAGTGCGGCAGCCGGCCGATCACGCCGCCTGCGAGCCCCGGTGCGCCCAGCCGGTGAGGCGCTTTTCCAGCACGGAGAACAGCTCGTACATCAGCATCGCCATGGCGCCGACCACCACCAAGCCGGCGAAGGCCAGGCCCATCTGCATCGAGCTGCCGGCCGAAACCAGCAGGTAGCCGATGCCCTCGTTCGACGCCGTCATTTCCGACACCGTGGTGCCGACGAAGGCCAGCGTGATGGCCACCTTCAGCGAGCCGAAGAAGTAGGGCATCGAGCGCGGCAGGCCCACCTTCACCAGCACGTCCCAGCGCCGCGCGCCGAGCACGCGCAGCACGTCTTCCAGCTCGGGTTCCAGCGTGGCCAGCCCGGTGGCGATGTTGACGGTGATCGGGAAGAACGAGATCAGGAAGGCCGTGAGCACCGCCGGCCCGACGCCGATGCCCAGCCACACCACCAGGATCGGCACGAAGGCCGCCTTGGGCAGCGCGTTGAAGCCGGTCATCAGCGGGTAGATGGCGGCATAGGCCAGGCGCGAGCTGCCGATCAGGAAGCCCAGCAGCACGCCGACGACGATGGCGATGCCGAAGCCGGCCAGCGTGACCCAGAAGGTGCGCCAGGCATGCTTGGCGATCTCGCCCTTGAATTCCACCAGCTGCTGCCAGATGCGCGCCGGGCTCGGGAAGATGAAGTCGCTGACCGCGAACACGCTGCAGATGGCCTGCCACAGCAGCAGCACCACGACCAGCAGCACCCACGGCGACCAGGATTCGAGCGTCTTGGACTTCTTCACGGCGCCACCTCCGCGCCGGCCTTGCCGAAGCTGTTGCGCACGGCGCCGATGTGCCCGCGCAGCTCGTGCACGATGTCGGTGAAGGCCGGCGTGTAGGTCACTTCCAGGTCGCGCGGGCGCGGCAGGTCGATCTCGCGCCGCACGACGAAGCGGCCGGGGCTGCGGCTCATCACGTACACGGTGTCGGCGAGGAACACGCTCTCGCGCAGGTCGTGCGTCACCAGGATCACGTTGAACTGCTGCGCGGCCTGCAGGTCGCGCAGCGTGCACCACAGCTCCTCGCGCGTGAACGCGTCGAGTGCGCCGAAGGGCTCGTCCAGCAGCAGCATCTTCGGCTCGTGGATCAGCGCGCGGCAGATGCTGGCGCGCTGCTGCATGCCGCCGGAGAGCTGCCACGGGAACTTGTCCTCGTAGCCGGCCAGGCCCACGCTCTGCAGCAGCCGGCGCGCGCGGTCTTCGTACTCGGCTCGTCTCTGCTTGAAGCTCGAGCGGTAGGGCTCGACGATCTCCAGCGGCAGCATCACGTTGCGCACGGTGGTGCGCCAGGGCAGCAGGCTGGGCGCCTGGAAGGCCATGCCGGTGATCTTCAGCGGCCCGGTCACCGGCTGGCCGCCGATGCGGATGCTGCCACGGCTGGGCCGCTTCAGCCCGGTGGCCAGCTTCATGAACGTGGACTTGCCGCAACCGGAGGGGCCGACGATGGCGATGAATTCGCCCTCGCGCACCTGCAGGTTGATGTCCTCGACCGCGAAGTGGCCCTGCGCCAGCAGCTCGGGGTTGTAGGCCAGCCAGACGCCTTCGAACTCGACGAAGCTCATGCGGGCCGGCGCCTACTTCTTGCTGCCGGCAAAGATGTTGCGCGAGGCCGCATCGGGCAGGAAGCTGCCGTTCCAGATCACGTCGGGGTCGATGCGGCCCTTGGTGGTGTAGGCATCGGCCACCTGGCTGGCCATCAGCGCCAGGCGCGGCTTGCTCAGGTCGCCGAAGCCTTCGGCCGCCGCGTCCTTGGTGGCGATCGAGGACTGGATCGCCAGGCGCAGCCGGCGCTCCTCGAGTTCGCTGTTGACGATGCCGTCGCGTTCCTTCACGGTGGCCACCGCGGCCTTGGGATCGGCCAGCACGTCCTTCGCGCCCTTGACGAAGGCGCGCAGGAAGGCCTTGATCTGCTCGGGCCGCTTCTTGACCATCTCTTCGGACGCGATGATCACGTTGCCGTAGAGCTTGACGCCGTAGTTCGGGTACAGCATCACCGCCACCTCGTCGGCCTTGATGCCGCGGGCCTCCAGGTTCAGCAGGCTGGTGAAGTAGAAGCCGGTGATCGCGTCGACATCGCCCTTGGCCAGCATGGTCTCGCGCAGTGGCGGGTCCATGCTGATCCAGTTGACGGCGCCCACGTTGTTGGCCTTCTGGAACACCGGGAAGGCACGGCGCCCGGCGTCGAACACTGGCGCGCCGAGCTTCTTGCCGGTCAGGTCGGCCGGGGTCTTGATGCCGCTCTTCTTCAGCGAGAACACCGCCGCCGGCGTGTTGTTGTAGACCATCATCACCGCCACCGGCTTGTTCGGCGCGGTGGGGTTGTTGGCGTGGAACTCCATCAGCGCCGCCAGGTCGGCGAAGCCCATGTCGTAGGTGCCCGAGGCCACCCGGTTCACCGCATTGCCCGAGCCGTTGCCGGCATCGATGGTGACGTTCAGCCGCTCCTGCTTGAAGTAGCCCTTGGCGGCCGGCACCAGGAACAGCGCGGCGGGGCCTTCGAAGCGCCAGTCGAGCTGGAACTTGATCGGGGTTTCCTGGGCCTGCGCGGGCAGGGTGGCGAGCAGGGTGCCGCTGGCGGCAGCCGCCAGCAGGGCGCGGCGGGCAAGGATGGGCAGTGACATGGGCTCAAGCTCCTCGTTGTGATGCGAAGTCTGGTTCTGCAAGTTTCGTGCGCGGCGGGCTGCGCCGCATCCGGGGATGCCGCATGGTGCGGCCGGTGGGGCCTGCCTACACTGATCCCCCGTGAGCCTTGCACCTTCTGCCGACAGCCGCGCCAACCCGGTGCGCCACCTGCGCCAGGTGCTGCTGTGGCCCCTGCGGCTGCTGCGCCAGCCTGGCAGCGAGGCCGGCCCGCCCTGGCAGGTGCTGCGCGACCTCGGGCCGTCCTGCCCCTGGCAGGAGGTGGTGGACGAGTACACCGGTGACGCCGGCCGCTTCCACGAGCGCCACTACAACGAGTTCGTCACCTTCCTGCCCTTCGTGCAGCGCTTCCTGTTCGGCGAAGGCCGCAGCGGCCGCGATTGCGACGATGGCTCCGGCGGCGCGCCGATGCGCGTGTTCCGCCGCCGCGACGTGGCCGCCGCGCGGGTGGTCACGCGGGCCGGCGCGGCGCCGCTGACGCTGAAGCTGGTGCATGTCGACCTGTACTTCTTCTTCGATGTCGACGTGGTGCTGCTCAACCTGGAGCTCGAGATCGACGAGCTGCCGCTGGCCATCGCCCAGGACCTGATGTACCGCCTGGGCCGCGCCTACCCGCCCGGCTGGGACGCTGCCGGCGAGCCGATGCACTGCCTGGCCGGCGCCGAATTCCTGGACGCGCAGGGCCGCGTGCTGGCCGCCTCGGACGCACGCCAGCGCGACGCCTTCCTGGCCCACGTGGCCGAGCACCGCGCGCCGCGCATCGCCGCGCACTGGGCCTGGCTGCTGCAGCCGCTGGTGCCCGACCATTCGCCCGAGCAGGCGCCGCTGCGCTACCGGCAGATCGAGTACCACCGCATGCCGATGATGGCCTACCTGGCGCTGGATGAACCCGGTGCGCTGAGCCGCAACGACTTCGTGCGCCTGGGCCTGGTGACCGGTGCCAGCGATGGCGCCGCGGCCGACCTGCCGTACGCGCAGCGCCACCTCGACGACTTCGAGGCGCGCTACTGCTACGACCGCTTCTGGACCTCCGTCGGTGCCGCGCCCGATACGCGTTATCTGTGCAGCGGCCATTCGCTGGTGGTGGTGGGTCGCGCCGATGCGCAGTTCTTCCGCTGCGGCGAGCGCGGCGTGCTGGCGCAGTTCCGCCACCAGCATTTCATGGTCTTCATGATCGTGCACCTGCAGAAGGCCGCGCTGCTGATGTTCAGCGACCGTCTGGTGGAAGCGCTGAAGAGCCTGAACGTGCGCAGCGCCCCCAGCGTCAAGCGCTTCAAGCGGGCCATCCGGCACAGTTTCGAGGGCTTCCTGCGCTTCACGCACCGCTACTGGTTCCGCGAGATCTCCGACCAGGCCCAGACGCGCGCGCTGTTCCGCCTGGCCTCGGCCCACCTGCAGCTGGAGCCGCTGTATGCCGAGGTGAAGGAGCGCATCGCCGACATGAACGCCTACCTCGACGCCGACAGCCTGCGCCGCCAGGCCAACACCGTGGTGCGGCTGACGGTGGTGACGATCTTCGGC
>NZ_JBGAGA010000023.1:0-78971 GCF_044226965.1 Aquabacterium sp.
TTCTCGGTGCGCACCAGGCCGGCGACGATGCCGATGTTGGTCTGCCCGTCGGTCACCGCGCGGATGATGTCGTTGGACAGTCGCTCGCGCAGGTCGATGTTCACGTCCGGGTGCGCCAGCAGGTAGCTGCGCAGCACCGGCGGCAGGAACTCGCCGAGCGCGGTGGTGTTGGCGAACACGCGCAGGTGGCCCTTCACGCCCTTGGCGTATTCCTGCAGGTCGCCGCGCAGGTGCTCGATCTGGCCCAGCACCGCACGCGCATGCAGCACGAAGGCCTGGCCCGGCGGTGTCAGGGTCACGCCCTGGCTGGTGCGGTACAGCAGCTTGGTGCCGATGCTCTCCTCGAGGTTCTTGATGCGCGTGCTGGCCGCCGGCAGCGAGATGTGCGAAGCCTCGGCGCCACGCGTGAGGCTGTTGGCTTCGGCGATGTGCACCATCAGGCGCATGTCGACCAGGTCGAAGTGCATGGACATGATGGGCCGATTGTGGCGCCCGCGCCGGCCCTTGGCCGCGGCACGCGCCTCAGCGCCGCAGGGCCGCGACGATGGCCTGCACCCCGAGCGGCGGGCTGGCCAGCACCTCGGTGCCCAGGTCCGCCAGCAGCGGCACGGCCTCGGCCATCGAGGCCTGGGCCAGCACCACCGCGCTGAAGCCCTGCGGCGCGGCGGCCGCCATCGCCTGGCGCACCGATGCGGCCGCGGTCTGCAGGTAGGCCGCGGTGTCGCCGCGCTCGAACAGCGGCCAGGCCCCGGCCACCAGGTGCTCGGTGGGCTGGACGTCGACGCCGAGCGCCCGGGCCGATTCGTCGATGAGCTCGCGCGTCGGCGCCAGCGTGCTGCGCAGCGCGGCCACCAGCAGCAGCCGCGGGCCCCGGCGCACGGCGCGGTCGGCCATCGCGCGGTCTATGCGCATGGCCTCGAAGCGGCCGCCGGTGGGCGTGCGCTCGGCCGCGCCGCCGATCGTCGAGCAGGTGCAGACGACCAGGCGCGCCGCATGCGCAGCGGCCGCGGCCTGCATCGCCGCGTGCACGCGCTGCACGATCGCGGGTGCGTCGGCGCCCTGGTGCTGCGCATCGGCGAGCAGGGCTTCGTCGACGACGTGGGCGGCCGCGCGGTCGGGGTCGGCCTGCTGCAGCAGCTGCGTGAAGCGCGACACGTGCACCGGTGAGGTGTGCAGGAAGACGAGGTCGGCGGGCATCGTGCCAGTGTGCCGCAGTGCCCGGGCGTCTGGGCGCTGCCGGTGCGGGCCTGGCCGCGGCGGCTGTGGCATGCTGGCACGCCACTCGCCGCACCCCGCCATGCTCCGCCAAACCCTGCTGCTGCTGCACTTGCTGTCCGCCATCACCTGGCTGGGCGGCATGTTCTTCGCGTACTTCTGCCTGCGGCCGGCCGCGGTGCAGGTGCTGGCACCGCCGCAGCGGCTGCCGCTGTGGGTGGCCACCTTCGATCGCTTCCTGCGCTACATGGCGCTGGCGGTGCTGCTGCTGCTGGCCACCGGCACGACGATGTTCGTGCAGGTCGGCGTCGCCAACGCGCCGCCGGGCTGGCATGCGATGGCCACGCTGGGCGTGATCATGGCCGCGGTGTATGCCTACCTCTACGCGGCGTTGTTCCCGAAGCTGCGCGCGCACTGCGAAGCGGCGGCCTGGCCAGCAGCGGCGCAGGTGCTCAACCGCATGCGGCAGGGGGTGGCGCTGAACCTCGTGCTGGGCGGGCTGGTGGTGCTGGCGGCCGTCTCGGCGCGCTGATCCGGACGCGCTGGGTGATGAATCCTTTCGCGCCGTCTTCCGCCCCCGTGGGCCATCCGTCGGCCCGAGCGCTGCCGCGTCCTTTGGCCGTCAGCCGTTCGGTCGCGCTGGTGCTGGCCTCGCTGGTGCTGGGCCTGGCGCAGCTGCTGCCGGCGGTGCACGGCCTGCGGCCGGGCGAAGAGGCGGTGCCGCTGTGGTTCACGCTGGCGATGGTGGGCGTGTTCGGCGGGCTGACGGTGTGGCTGGCCGGCAAGATGTATGCCGGCCGCAACTGGTCGCGCTGGGCGATGCTGGCCTACCTGGGCGTGGGCTGGGTGTTCGCGCTGGAAGGCCTGGTGGACGACTTCAGCTACTCGTCGCTGGCCGGGCCGCTGAACCTGGTGGGCATCGCGCTGGAGGTGGCGGCGATGTGGCTGGTGTTCCAGGGGCCGGGTCGGGCCTGGTACGGGGCCCTGCGGGCGCAGCGGGCGGCATCATCCGCCCGTCGGGCCGATTGAAACGGGAGAGCGAGCGATGGCGACGAGCGTGGTGCTGGTGCATGGCGCCTGGGGTGGGGCCTGGATCTGGCGGCCGGTGCTGCCGGCCTTGCGTGCGGCCGGTCACGAGGTGCATGCCGTCACGCTGACCGGCGATGGCGAGCGGGCCCACCTGCGCCATGCCGGCATCACGCTGCAGACGCACATCCGCGACGTGGTGGGCCTGGTCGAGGCCGAGGAGCTGCAGGACATCGCGCTGGTCGGCCACAGCTACGGTGGCCAGGTGATCACCGGCGCGGCCGATGCGCTGGCCGGCCGCGTGAAGCAGCTGGTGTACGTGGACGCGATGGTGCCGCTGCCGGGCGAAGGCTGGGGCATCAACCATGCGCCGGAGGTGGTGGCCGCGCGCCAGGCCGCGGCCAGGGCCAACGACAACGCGCTGCCGCCGCCCGACCCGGCGGACTTCGGCTTGAGTGGCGCCGAACGCGACTGGCTGCTGCGGCGCCAGGTGCCGCACCCGTTCGGGCCTTACCGCGAGCCGATGCCCTTCGACTTCGACCGCTGGCGCGCGTTGCCCCGGGCCTTCATCGACTGCAACAGCCCGGCCTATCCCACCATCGCCGGCTCGCGCCAGCGCGTGCGCGAGCAGGGCGACTGGACGCTCGTCGAGCTGCCGACCGGGCACTGCCCGATGGCCTCGATGCCGGCGCGCTTCAGCGCGGTGCTGCTGGAACTGCTGCGGGCGGGTTGATCGCGCGCTGCCCGGCGCGGCGTCGCGCCAAGGACCAGGCCAGGAGCCCGCCCAGGACGACCAGCGAACCGGTCGCGGGCTCAGGCACCGCGAGGGACCCCCGGGTCACCCCGGCAAACTCTTCGTACTGGAAGTTGTCGACCTCGAACCAGTTCGAGCCGCCGGGTGAGCCGAAACCGCCAACCCCCGTGATGAGAGGAATGGTGCCCGTGCCGAAGTCGAAGTCCGACGGTCTGAACGTCAGGTCCAGCATCACTTCGTGATTGATGCCGAGCCCGGTGTTGAACCGAAGGTTCCATGCCCCCGTATCGGCGTCGAAGAAACTGCTGGCCACCGACGAATGTGGCGCGCCGGCCGCGCTGGACCATTCGAACTGAACGGCATTGTTCTCGACGGCGGTGATGATGAATTCGCCGATGCCTGTCGCTGCGGCGTCGAAGACAAAGTAGCCGAGCAGGCTGCCGCTGCCGCCGAATCGACCGGTCTGGTAGTTGCCGGTGATCGTCTGGACGTCCGTCAGCTGGTATCGAACGGGGGCCGCCACGGCCGCTGCGCTCAGCAGCAGCGGCGCCAGGCAGGCCGAGGCCAGTTTCGCGGCGAAATGGTTGAGCATCACGAACCTCCCGCAATGAAAGCTGAGCTCTTTCGACGCTAGCACCCAGGCGGATGCCGGCATTGCGTTCGGTCAATGCGCCGTGTCAGCTACGCAGGTGGCACGACACCCACTGCCCTTCGCCCACCTGCTTGAGCTCGGGCCGCTGGACGTCGCACAGGCCCTTCTGCGCGATCGGGCAGCGGGTGTGGAAGTGGCAGCCCGCCGGCGGGTGGATGGGGCTGGGCACGTCGCCCTGCAGGCGGATGCGCTGACGCTTGAGCGTCGGGTCGGGGATCGGCACCGCCGACAGCAGCGCCTCGGTGTAGGGGTGGCGCGGCGTGGTGTAGAGCTCGCGGCTGGTGGCCAGCTCGACGATGCGGCCCAGGTACATCACCGCGACGCGGTTGGCGATGTGCTCGACCACCGAGAGGTCGTGCGCGATGAAGATGTAGGTCAGGCCGAACTGCTGCTGCAGGTCCTGCAAGAGGTTGATGACCTGGGCCTGGATCGACACGTCCAGCGCCGACACCGCCTCGTCGCAGACCAGCAGCTTGGGGTTGACCGCCAATGCGCGGGCGATGCCGATGCGCTGGCGCTGGCCGCCGGAGAACTCGTGCGGATAACGCCGCATGTGATCGGCGTTCAACCCCACGGTTTCCAGCAGATGGGCCACGCGCTGCTCGATCTCGGCACCCTTGGCCAGGCCGTGGATCACCAGGCCTTCGCCGACGATCGCGCCCACCGTCATGCGCGGGTTCAGCGATGCGAAGGGGTCCTGGAAGATGATCTGCATGTCGCGCGCCAGGCCGCGCAGCTCGGTCTTGTTCAGGCCGGTGATCTCGCGCCCTTCGAACCACACCTGGCCCGAGGTGGGCTCGATCAGCCGCAGGATGCAGCGCCCGGTGGTGCTCTTGCCGCAGCCCGACTCGCCGACGACGCCCAGCGTCTCGCCGGCCTCGACGCTGAAGCTCACGCCGTCCACCGCATGCAGCTTCTCGACGCTGCGCTGCAGGAAGCCGCCCTTGATGTTGAAGTGCTTGACGAGCTTGTCGACCTTCAGCAGAGGAGGGTTGGTCGTCATGGTGTCAGGCGCTGATGTCGAAGAAGCAGGCCACCTTGTGGCCGGGGGAGACTTCGCGCAGCGGCGGGTCGGCTTCGCTGCACGAGGACTTGGCGTGCTTGCAGCGGCCGGCGAAGCGGCAGCCGGGCTTGGGCGCGATCAGCTTGGGCACGCTGCCGGGAATGGCTTCGAGCCGCGTCTTCTTCGCGACGCTTGTGTCGATGCGCGGGATCGAGCGGATCAGGCCCTGCGAGTACGGATGCCGCGGGTGCGCGAACAGCTCGACCACCGGCGCTTCCTCCACCACCTTGCCGGCGTACATCACGACCACGCGCTGCGCCACCTCGGCCACCACGCCCATCGCGTGGGTGATCAGCATCACCGCCATGCCCATCTCGGCCTTCAGCTCGGCCAGCAGGTCGAGGATCTGCGCCTGGATGGTGACGTCCAGCGCGGTGGTGGGCTCGTCGGCGATCAGCAGCTTCGGGCGGCAGGACAGCGCCATCGCGATCATCACGCGCTGGCGCATGCCCCCGGAGAACTGGTGCGGGTAGTCGTCGACGCGGCGCTCGGCCATCGGGATGTGCACGCGGCGCAGCATCTCGATCGCGCGCTCGCGCGCCTGCGGCTTGCTCAGGCCCTCGTGCAGGCGCAGGCCTTCGCCGATCTGCTCGCCAACGGTGTACACCGGGTTCAGCGAGGTCATCGGCTCCTGGAAGACGATGGCGATCTCCTTCATGCGGATCGCGCGCATCTCTTCGGCCGACAGCGGCACCAGGTCGCGGCCCTGCCACAGCATGCGGCCGGCGACGATGCGGCCCGGCGGCATCGGCAGCAGCTTGAGCACCGACATCGCGGTGACCGACTTGCCGCAGCCCGATTCGCCGACCACGCACACCGTCTCGCCGGCATTGACGCTGATGTCGACGCCGTCGACCGCATGCAGCCAGCCGTCGTCGGTCTTGAAGTGGGTCTTCAGACCCTGGATCTCGAGCAGGGCCATCACAGGACGCGGCGTGGGTCCAGCGCATCGCGCAGGCCGTCGCCGATGAAGTTGATCGTCAGCACGGTGATGAAGATCGCCGCGCCGGGGAACATCGCCCAGTGCGCGGCGATGTCGAGGTAGTCTTTCGCGTCGAACAGGATGCGGCCCCAGGTGGGAATGTCGGGCGGGAAGCCCAGGCCCAGGAAGGACAGCGTGCTCTCGGCGATGATGGCCGCGGCCACGTCGATGGTGCCGGCCACGATCACCGGGCCCAGCGAGTTGGGCAGGATGTGCCGCATCACCTGGCGCGGCACCGAGGCGCCGAGCGCGCGCGCGGCCTCGACGAATTCCTTCTCGCGCAGGCTGAAGAACTGCGCGCGCACCAGGCGCGCCACCGGCATCCAGCGGAAGCCGCCGATCACCAGCACGATCAGGATGAACACGCCCACCTCGGGGCCGAAGGTGTTCTTCAGGATGTCGCGGAACAGGTAGATCAGCAGCAGCAGCAGCGGCAGCTGCGGCAGCGAGAGGAACAGGTCGGTCAGCCACATCAGCGCGGCATCGACCGCACCGCGCGAGATGCCGGCCAGTGCGCCGATGATCACGCCCACGGTCAGCGCCATCAGCATCGCGGCCAGGCCCACGGCCAGCGAGATGCGGCCGCCGTAGATCATGCGCGCCAGCAGGTCGCGGCCGAGGTCGTCGGTGCCGAAGGGGTGCGTGGCCGAGGGCGGGGCCAGGCGGGAGCGGAAGTCGATATCGCTGACGGTGAGCGGCCACAGCCAGGGCCCGGCCACCACGAACAGGACCAGCAGGGCCAGCACGAACAGGCTCACCAGCGCCAGCCTGTGGCGCCGGAAGCGCCGCCAGGCCTCGGCCCAGGGCGAGGTGCTGCTGCTGCGCCGCGGCGCCGCGTCAGCGGAAGGAGATGCGAGGGTCGAGCCAGCCATACAGCAGGTCCGCAATCAGGTTGAAGAGGATCACCAGGCAGGCGAACACGAAGGTCACCGCCATGATCACCGGCGTGTCGTTGCGCAGGATGGCGTCGATCAGCAGGCTGCCGATGCCGGGGATGCGGAAGATCTGCTCGGTGACGATGGCGCCGCCGAACACCGCCGGCATCTGCAGCGCCACCAGCGTGACCACCGGGATCAGCGCGTTGCGCACCACGTGCTTGATGACCACCATGCGCTCCTGCAGGCCCTTGCTGCGCGCGGTGGTGACGAAGTCCAGCCGCACCACGTCCAGCACGGCCGAACGCACGTAGCGCGTCCAGCTGGCGCCCTGGAACAGCCCGAGCACGGTGACCGGCATGATCGACTGCTTGATGTGCTCCCACCACCACTGCCAGCCGGTGGACGACAGGTCGGCGCGGAACACGAAGGGCAGCCAGTCGAGCTTGATCGAGAACACCAGGATCAGCAGCACGCCGGTGAAGAAGGTGGGCAGCGAGAAGCCGACGAAGGCCAGCGTGCTGGCGATGCGGTCGAACCACGAGTAGGGCTTGACGGCGGAGTACACCCCCACCGGCAGCGCCACGCACAGCGCCAGCAGCTGCGAGGCGCCGATGACGGCCAGCGTGACCGGCATGCGCTGCAGGATGAGCGTGTCGACATTGACGCGGCTGATGAACGAGAAGCCCCAGTCGCCATGCAGCATGGCCAGCAGCCAGTGGAAGTAGCGCTGCCACACGGGGTCGTCAAGGCCGAACTTCTGGCGCAGCGAGGCCACCACCTCGGGCGGCACGTTGGGGTTCTGCACCAGCTCGGAGAAGGGGTCGCCCGGGGCCAGCGCGAACACGGTGAACAGCACCGCGCTGATGCCCAGCAGGCTGGGCAGCGCGATCAACAGGCGGCGAAGGATGTAGGCACCCAAGGCAAGGGCTCTTGTGGTCGAGGCAGGGTGGAAGGGCCGCAGCCGGCGCGCCGCGCCGCCGGCTGCGGGATCAGGGGCGACGGGCGCGGCGGTGCCGGCCGGACATCAGGCGTCGCGGTACCAGTTGTGCAGCTGGGAGAAGTCCAGGTCCCAGCCGGTCAGCGGGTTCACCAGCTTCAGGGCCGAGCCGCGCACGCGCGGGCGGCTGATCAGCGGCACGATGTAGCCGTCCTTGATGACGAGGTCGTTCATCTGGATGAACAGCGCCGCGCGCTTGACCGGGTCGAGCTCGGCCTCGCCCATGGCGTAGAGCTTGTCGTACTCGGGGTTGCGGTAGCGGCAGATGTTGCGGCCCTGCCATTTGTTGGCCTTGGACGAGACCTCGCTGGTGCGGTACTGGTCCATGAAGCGCTCGGCATCGGGCTGCGTCATCGTGGTGGTGTACATCTGCATGTCGCAGTAGAACTTGCCGTAGGTGTCCGGGTTGGCCACGTCCGACGAGAAGAACACCGAGGCGGTGACGGACTTCAGTTCCAGGTCGATGCCGGCCTTCTGGCAGGCCTGCTTGATGATGGCCTGCTCCTTCTGCCGGATGCCGTTGATCGAGGTCTGGAAGACGAACTTCATCTTCTTGCCGCCTTTTTCGCGGATGCCGTCGGAGCCCTTCTTCCAGCCCGCGGCGTCGAGGATGGCGTTGGCCTTGTCGACGTTGAACTCGAACCTGTTGTTCGGCGACTTGAAGCGCGGCGGGTTGTTCAGGAAGATGCCGGTGGCCACGCCGGTGCGGCCGTAGACGAATTCCTGGATGCCCTGGCGGTCGGCCAGCAGCGCCATCGCCTCGCGCACCTTCGGGTCGGTGAACGCGAAGTGCGTGGTCTTGATGCTGGAGCGCTCGCCATCGACCTCGGTGTTGGGGTCGGTGGGGTTGAGCTGGATGAACTCGATGTCGCCGGAAGCCACGATCTGCGCGCGGCCCTTGCCGCCGGCTTCCATGCGCTTGAGCACCTCGTCCTCGACCTGCAGGTTCCAGGCGTAGTCGTATTCGCCGGTCTGCAGCACGGCGCGGGCGGCCGAGGTGGCGTCACCGCCGCCCTTCATCTCGATCGCGTCGAAGTAGGGCCGGTTCGGGATGTGGTAGTTGGTGTTGATCTCGCCGCGCACCATGTCGCCGGGCTTGAAGTCGACGAACTTGTAGGGGCCGGTGCCCACCGGCTTGAGGTTGGTGGGCGCCTCGCGCGACTTGGCGCCGATGTAGTCGGCGAACAGGTGCTTCGGGATGATCATGCCCTCGGCCGCGCAGAAGGCGGTGGCCCAGAACGGCGTGGGCTTGGAGAAGCTGACCTTGATGGTGTGCGAATCGATCTTCTCGACCTTGACGTCCTTGTAGACGCCGCTGGTCACCGCCGCGGTGGCGGGGTCGGTGACGAACTGCCAGGTGAACACGCAGTCGTCGGCGCTGAAGGGCTTGCCGTCGTGCCAGGTGACGCCCTTCTTGAGCTTCCAGGTCACGCTCTTGCCGTCGGCCGAGAGGCCGCCGTTCTCGCGGCTGGGGATCTCGGCGGCGAGGATGGGCACCAGGTTGCCGTCGTTGTCCCACACGGCCAGCGGCTCGTAGAAGATGCGCGAGCCTTCCTGGTCCTTCGTGCCGTTGGCGAAGTGCGGCTGCAGCAGCGTGGCGCCCTGCCACCACAGGGTCTTGAGCGTGCCGCCGCCACCGCGCTTGGTGGGCTTGTAGGCCGGCGCGGGCTGGGCCTGCGCGATGCCGGCGCTCATCAGCAGCATCGAGGCCATCGGTACGGTGAGGCCGGCGCCCACCATCTTCTGGATGAAGCCGCGGCGCGGCAGCGTCCCTTCGCGCACTTCTTCGATCAGGGTGCGCAGTTCCTTCTCTTGCATGCTTGTTCTCCAGGCGGGGTCAGCGGGATGGGCGCAAGCCTCGTGGGCTGGCGAAATCATGCTATCGCCTGGACACGAAGCGCCCATCAGGGTACGCACCGAGAGCACGCAATACTCGCGCCAACCAGGCCCTGGCAAATACCCGCGGTAGGGCCCTGAACGGCCGCCGCCCTTCGGGATTGCACGGATGCCGGGCACCGGCGGCGGGCGGGCTACCAGCCGGTGACGCGCACCACCTCACCGCTGCGGCAGTCCACCGCCAGCTCGGTGAAGCCCATGCCGCCGGCCTCGCGGTAGCCCACGCGCCACACCGGCACGTCGCGCACCGCCGGGGGCTCGCGTTCCTCGTCGGCCAGCTCGATGACGCTGCGGCCGATGATGCGGCCGGGGCCGTCGCTGGCCTGGCCATGCGCGGCCGCCGCGGCGGCCAGGGCCTGGGCCTCGCTGATGCGCGGTGGCGCCAGCAGCGCGGGGTCGATCGGCCGCCACTTGCGCGACATCGAGAACACCGCGCCGGTGCTGGCGTTCAGCAGCACGGTGGCCTGGTCGCCCTCGATGTTGAAGCCGCCCTCCATGTGCCACCAGTGCACGGTGGCCTTCTGTTCGCCGCCGATGTCGCCGAAGGTCACCTGCGGCCCGGCCAGCCCGGGGCCCGGCTGCAGGTGCGGCTGCGCCAGCTGCGTGGCCTGCGCGGCGCTGATGCGCTGCTGCGGTGCATCGGCCTGCAGCGCCTCGCAGTACCAGCTCTGCAGGTGGCCGTCGTGCGGCGCCAGGCTCACGTCCACCGTGGAGTACTGGCGCCACAGCGGGAACTGCAGCACCGCGCGGCCGGCGCCGTCGCGCACGGCGTCGCCGGGCCGGAACTGGAAGATCTCGCGCAGCAGCGCCATCGCCTCGGCATCGGCGCGCGGCGCCAGCGCGCTCTCCAGCAGCTGCCAGGCCTGGGCCAGGCCGGCCTCGCGCAGCGCGGCTTCCTGCGCGCTGGCACCCGGCCCCAGGTTCAGCGGCGTCGGCGTGCCCTGCGGAAGCGGCAGCACGCAGATCACCTCGCCGCTGGTGTGGTTGAGCCACACGTCGCGCTGCGTCAGCGCGTCGGCGACCTCGCCGAAGCGCAGCACGCTGCAGGAACGCTTCGCGTCCAGCGGCTGCGCGCGCAGGCCCATCACCGGCAGGTCGGGGCCGATCTGCGGCAGCGCGCGGGCCTTGGCGATCAACTGGTCGTCGGACAGCTGGCGGTCGGCGCTGTCGTTCTTGCGCTTGTCGACCAGCCAGCCCAGCACGCGCGCCGGGTCGTCGGCATCGAGCACGACGGCCACCGTGGTCACCCGTTGCAGCAGGCGCAGGTGGTGCTGGCACTGGTGGCGGAACTGGCTCCAGGCCAGGCGCTGGTGCAGCAGCTCGGCGACCACTGTCTCGCCCAGGGCGGCAGCGCCCAGGCGCTCGGCGAAGGCGGTGGCCTGCGCGGCCAGTTGCGCGCGGCGGGCAGGATCGATCGTCGGTTCGGCCATGGTTCAGAACAGGTCGGCCAGCTTGCGGCCGAGGTTGCGCACCTTGGAGCCCAGGCCCAGGTATTTGCCGAAGATGCTGGGCTCGAGCTTGGTCTCCCAGGTGCTCTGCAGGCCGCTGAACACGTCGGGGATCTTGTCCGGGTTGCAGTTGTGGGTCTGGGCCCAGGTGTCGAAGAAGCTCTTGGCGTAGTCGCGCGCCCAGTCGCAGCGGGTGGACTTCTTGAAGCCCACCGCGTACTTCGTCCCGCGGCCGATGTAGGCGTCGTACAGGCTGGTCTCGAAGGCGCCGCCGCAGCACACCGAGAACATCAGGTACTTCGGCGTGGTGGGGCACACCGCGCTGTCGGCCACGTGGGTGCTGTCCATGAACGAGGCCGAGCCCGCTGGCTGCCAGCCGCCGATGCAGTGCGTGCTGCGCGGGCTGCCGCTGCAGCCCACGGTGGAGCAGCAGGTCCAGCGGCCGAACTCGGCGTCGGACCCCGTGGGCTGCGGGATGCCCGCGGCCACCTGCGCCGGCGTCAGCGGATTGGCCGGCAGGCCGTCCCACATGGCCAGGCAGGTGCGGCACATCACCGCACCATGGCCGGTGTAGACGAAGGTGTAGCTGTTGGTCATCTTCTCGCCAAAGCCGGCGAAGCCGGTGCTGTTGGCGTTGAAGGTCCAGGTGTGCGCCAGGTCGTCGCCGCTGGTGAAGGCGCCGCGGAAGTTCGCGCCCTCGGTGAGGCGGAAGGCCTGGTAGATGTTGTTGGGGTTGGCGGCGTTGTTGTCGCTGTTGTCCAGCGCCTGCACATGCCAGCGCCGCACCAGCAGCGACTTCGGCACCTTCTTCTCGACGCCGGAGATCGTGCAGTAGAAGTCGTAGCGCAGCTTGTCGTAGGGGTCGTAGATCTCGTTGTCGAGCGTGAACTGCTGCGGCGGGCGCTTGCCGTCGGCCTGCACCACCTGGCCGGCCTTCAGCGAGACCTCGGGCACCTCGACCTTGGCCACGGACTTGCCGTTCCAGGCCTTGGTGACGCGCAAGGGCGACTTGGCCTTGTTCTTCGGGATGGTGGCGTCGACCACCATCTCGGCCACCACGTCGCCGGGCTGCAGCACGTTCTTCGGGATCACCCAGTCGCGGCTCCACTTCAGCGTGAACTGCGGGTCGAGCACGGTGAACTTGTGCTCCTTGTCGGTGGGCGAGGTGATGGATTTGGGAGGGGCGGTGGCCATCGGGGCGCCTCGGGGCGGATGCTTCGAATCAGGGGCGGGCCGGCGGCGCCGCGAGCAGGCGCTGCAGCACCGTGCGCTTGTCCGCCGGAAAGTCGATGCCGTGGGCCTGCGCCTCGTGCAGCTCGCGCGCGGTCAGCGTCAGCACCACGCCGGCCCGCACCGAGACCACGGTGGTGAAGCCGTCGGCACCGCCTTCGTTGCAGTGGGCGCAGCGCAGCGGGCGGTTGAACCACACGCTGTGGATGAAGGGTCGGCCACCGTTGTCATAACGCGCCATCAGCGCATCCACCGACGCGGGCTTGTCGGGGCCGGCGGGCATGGCGCGCCAGGTGGCGGCGAAGCGCTCGGCCACCGTCGCGCCGCGCGCCGGGTACCAGGCGTCGGGCAGCGGCAGCTGCTTCAGCGCCAGCACCTGTGCGGCCAGGCGCGCGGCCGGGCTCTCGGCCGGGTTATCGGCCGAGCTGGTGGCAGGCGGCGGCGCAGCGCTGCTCACGGCCGCACCTTGCGCGGCCGGGCCCGCCGCGCAGGGCAGCGCCCCGGCCAGTGCAGCAAGCAGCAGCAGGGTGGCCGCATCACGCATCAGCCCTTCTTCCACTCGTCGTCGTCCAGCTCGGGGAACGACACCTGGCAGGGCCCGGGCGGGATGCCGTCCAGCCGCACGCGGCCCTTCTTGTCGGTGGTGCCGGTGTGGCGCGCCTTGTCCGGCGTGATGATCTCGCAGGCGCGGTTGGGCACCGGCTTGCCGCGCTCGTCCAGCAGCACCACCTCGATCCAGTGCGTGGTGTCGTCGGCCTTCGGCGGCGGCGCCGGGCCGTCGCCCTTGGGCTTCTTCGGCGGCTGCGCGCCGCGCCCGGGCATCGGCCGCAGGAACAGCAGCAGCGCGCCGGCCAGCAGCTGCGCCTGCAACCACTCGGCCAGGTCCAGCGGGTCGCCGCCATCGCGCAGCGCCACCAGGCGGGCGATGGCCTCGGGGTAGGCCAGCAGTTCCAGCGTCAGCATGCGCGCCTGCGGCGCGCTGGTGACCTCGATGCGCTGCTCGGTGGCCAGCGCGGCGTTGTCCGGCGCGCGGTTGCGCGCGATGCGCAGCTGGCGCGGGAAGCGCTCGATCCGGCCGCCGGCGCCATCGGGCAGCGCCAGCAGGATGTCGATCCACTCGGGGCCGGGCAGCGGCGCGGGCGGCGCATCGGGCAGCACCGGTCCGGGCAGGCGCAGCGCGAAAGGCGGCGTGGCCTCGTCGAGCAGCCTCGAAGGCTGCTCGGCACCTGTCGGAATGGGCCGTCTCGAACCCGCCACCTGCATCGCTCCTGCGGCCGCAGGCCGCGTCGTGATCGTCGATGGCCGGGGATGTTAGCGCCGGGGGTGTCGGCCCGGGGGTGACGTTCGGCCAATGGCGGGCGGCGGCCGCATCACCGGCGCGGCGCGCCGGCATCGCGCTTCACGACACCGAGGATGCCGCGCAGGATCTCGATCGGCGGCGGCGGGCAGCCGGGCACGGCCAGGTCCACCGGGATGACCTCGGCCACGCGCCCGCAGCTGGCATAGCTCTCGCCGAACAGGCCGCCGGTGCAGCCGCAGTCGCCGACGGCGACCACCAGCCGCGGCTCGGGCGTGGCGTCGTAGGTGCGCCGCAGCGCCTCGGCCATGTGGCGCGAGACCGGGCCGGTCACCAGCAGCAGGTCGGCATGGCGCGGGCTGGCGACGAAGCGGATGCCCAGGCCTTCGAGGTTGTAGTAGGGGTTGTTGAGCGCGTGGATCTCGAGCTCGCAGCCGTTGCACGAGCCCGCGTCCACCGCGCGAATGGCCAGCGCCTGGCCCAGCGTGGCGAGGATCTCGTCGTGGATGCGGCCGGCCTCGGCCCGCAGGGCCTCGTCCACGCGCGGTGGCGGCTCGCTGACGATGCCGGTGCGGGTGATCTGACGCAGGATGTGCCACATGGCCGGATCAGAGGTCGTGCCCCGAGTAGCTGAGGTTGAAGGACTTGTTGATGAGCGGGAAGTCCGGAACGATGTTGCCGATCACCGCGTGCTCCAGCACCGGCCAGTTCTGCCACGAAGGGTCGTGCGGATGGCAGCGCAGCACGCGACCGTCCGGCCCGAGCTCCAGCGCCAGCGTGACCTCGCCGCGCCAGCCTTCCACCCAGCCCAGGCCGCGCCGGTGCTCGGCGGGCAGCCGCGGCTCGCTGCGCACCGGGCCCATCGGCAGGCGGGCGCAGAGTTCGCGGATCAGCCGCAGCGATTCGAACACCTCGTCGAAACGCAGCGCCACGCGGGCGGCCACGTCGCCGGCGCCCTGCACGCTCATCTTGGGCGTCAGCAGCCGGTACGGTTCGAACGAGGGCGCCACGCGCGCGTCCTGCGCCACGCCACTGGCGCGCGCGGCCAGCCCGGTCAGGCCCAGCCGCAGCGCCAGCTCGCGCGGCACGCGGCCGGTGGTCATGAAGCGGTCCTGCAGGCCGGCGTGCTCGTCGTAGATGCCGCGCAGCGTGCGCACCTCGCGCTCGATGCCGTCGCACTGGCGGCGCAGCGCGTCACGCGCGGGCAGGTCGATGTCGGTGGCCACGCCGCCGGGCACCACGCGGTCCATCAGCAGGCGGTGGCCGAAGAGCTCGTGCGACAGGCGCTGCCAGTCCTCGCGCAGCCGCGAGAACTGCGCCAGGCCGAAGGCCAGCGCGGCGTCGTTGCCCAGCGCGCCGAGGTCGCCCAGGTGGTTGGCGACGCGCTCGCGCTCGAGCAGCAGCGCGCGCAGCCAGGCGGCGCGCTCGGGCAGTTCGATGCCGGCGGCCGATTCCAGCGCCATGCAGTAGGCCCAGGCATGGGCCACGGTGGAGTCGCCGCTGACGCGCCCGGCCAGGCGGTGGCCTTCCAGCGCGGGCAGGGTGGTGAAGCGGCGCTCGATGCCCTTGTGCACGTAGCCCAGGCGCTGCTCGAGCCGCAGCACCTTCTCGCCCACCACCGAGAAGCGGAAGTGGCCCGGCTCGATGATGCCGGCATGCACCGGGCCGACCGCGATCTCGTGCACGCCGTCGCCCTCCACGCGCACGAACGGGTAGTCCGCCGGCAGGGTCTGCGCCTCGGCGCCGCGCGGCGTGGCATCGGCCGCCAGCGGCGGGCCGTCGCGCCACAGCCCGTGGTCGAGCCACGGCCGCCGGTCGCGTGCGCCCTCGGCCTGCGTGCCGCTCAGGTCGGCCGCGGCGCGCTGCAGGCGCGGCGCGCAGGCGAAGCTGGGCGCCAGGTCGGGGTAGGGCTGGTCGGCCGCCAGCGGCAGCGCGATCCACACCAGGCCGAAGTCGCCGCCGAGCACGGCGTTGATCGTGGCGCTGGCCGGGGTGTTGGTCGGGGCTTCGGCGGCGGCCGCCGGCGCGGGCAGCCGCGTGGCCCACAGCGCGACCAGCCGCCCGCCGGCCGCGGCGACCCTGCTGGCGCTGGCCGACCAGGCCGCGCGGTCCACCGCGGCATGCCAGATCGGCAGCGGCGCGCTCAGGCGCGCGGCGTCCAGGCCCAGGCTGCTGATCGGCATGGCCTCAGCCTCCCAGCATGGCCGCCGCCTGCCGGTACCAGGCGTCGAGGTAGGGTGGGATGTACAGGCCCAGCATCAGGCCCAGGCCCAGGTGCACGAACACCGGGATCAGCGCGGGCGGATGCGCCAGCGGCTTCAGCACGGTGTCGCCGAACACCATCGGCTGCACGCGGCTGAACACCGAGGCGAAGGCCAGGCCCAGCGCGATCAGCAGGAAGGGCGTGGCCCAGGGGTGCTCGCGCATCGCGGTGGTGACGATGAGGAACTCGCTGGCGAAGACGCCGAAGGGCGGCATGCCCAGGATGGCCAGCGCGCCCAGCATCAGGCCCCAGCCCACCGTCGGGCTGACGCGGATGAGGCCGCGGATCTCGTCCATGATCTGAGAGCCGGCCTTCTGCGTGGCATGGCCGACCGCGAAGAAGATGGCCGACTTGATCAGCGAGTGCACGGTCATGTGCAGCAGCCCGGCAAAGCTGGCGATCGGCCCGCCCATGCCGAAGGCGAAGGTCATCAGGCCCATGTGCTCGATCGACGAGTACGCGAACATGCGCTTGACGTCGCGCTGGCGGATGATGAAGAACACCGCCGCCACCACCGAGACCAGGCCGAAGCCCATCATCAGCGCGCCGGTGAGCGCGTTGCCGCCCAGCGCGCCGTCGGTCAGCACCTTGCAGCGCAGCACCGCGTACAGCGCCACGTTCAGCAGCAGGCCCGAGAGCACCGCCGACACCGGGGTGGGACCTTCGGCATGCGCGTCGGGCAGCCAGTTGTGCACCGGCACCAGGCCCACCTTGGTGCCGTAGCCGATGAACAGGAAGGCCCAGGCCAGCGTGATGATGTGCGGGTCGAGCCGGGCCTTCACCGCGTCCAGGTTGGTCCACAGCAGCGCGCCGCCGGATCCGCCCATCTCGGGGCCGATCACCTTCTCGGCGGCCATGTACAGCAGCACGGTGCCGAACAGCGCCTGCGCGATGCCCACGCCGCAGAGGATGAAGTACTTCCACGCCGCCTCCAGGCTGGCCGCGCTGCGGTACACGCTGACCAGCAGCACGGTGGACAGCGTGGCCGCCTCCATCGCCACCCACACGATGCCGAGGTTGTTGGTCGTCAGCGCCAGCAGCATCGTGAAGTTGAACAGCTGGTACATGCTGTGGTACAGGCGCAGCCGCGGCGGCGTCATCTTGCCGTGGTCGCGTTCCACCCGCATGTAGGGGCGCGAGAAGATCGAGGTGGTGAGCCCGACGAAGGCGGTGAGCGTGACCAGGAAGACGTTCAGCGCGTCGATGTAGAAGTGGCGGTCCCACAGCAGCAGCGGCCCCTGGCCGATCACTTCGGCCGTCAGCACGCAGGCACAGGCGAAGGTGGTGGCGCTGAAGGCGACGTTGATGTCGCGCGCGCCGTCGCGGTGCCCGAACAGCCCGAGCACGACGCCGCCCAGCAGCGGCACGGCCAGCAGGAATGCCAGGGCGAGCAGGGGGTCAGTCATCCTTCAGCTTCTCGAGGTGGCGGATGTCCAGGCTGTCGAACTGCTCGCGGATCTGGAACATGAACACGCCCAGGATCAGCACGCCGATCAGCACGTCCAGCGCGATGCCCAGCTCCACGATCATCGGCATGCCGTAGGTGGCCGAGGTGGCGGCGAAGAACAGGCCGTTCTCCATCGACAGGAAGCCGATCACCTGCGGCACCGCCTTGGCGCGGGTGATCATCATCAGGAACGACAGCATCACGCAGGCCAGCGCGATGCCCAGCGTGCCGCTGGCCAGCGTGTGCGACAGGCGCGAGATCGGCAGCGCCAGGTTGAAGGCGAAGATCACCACGCCGATGCCGATGAGCATGGTGGTGGGGATGTTGATCAGGCTCTCCAGCTCCCAGCGGATGTCCAGGCGCCGCACCACGCGGTGCAGCAGCCAGGGGATCAGCAGCACCTTCAGCAGGAAGGTCACGCCCGCCGACAGGTACAGGTGCGGCTGGTGCGTGACGTAGCCCACCACCACCGTGGCCAGCACCAGCGTGGCACCCTGCATCGTGAACAGGTGGATCAGCGACAGGATGCGCCGCTGCGCGATCATCGCGAAGGCCAGGATCAGCAGCAGCGCGCCGAGCAGGTTGACGAACTGGGTGAGCAGCGCGGTCATGGTCTTGCCTCAGCGCGGCGCGAGCAGGATGTGCACCAGCATGCCGATCACCGCCAGCAGGAAGGCCGCGGCCAGGAACTCGGGCACGCGGAAGATGCGCATCTTGGCCGACAGGGTTTCCAGCAGCGCGAGCAGGCAGCCGCCGAGCGCCAGCTTGAGCACCAGCACCGGCAGCGCCAGCAGCATGGCCAGCGGCGCCTGGGCCTCGGCCACGCCCCAGGGCAGGAACAGCGCCAGGCCCATGCACGAGTAGGCGAACAGCTTCAGGCTGGCCGCCCATTCGATCAGCGCCAGGTGTCGGCCGGAGTATTCGAGGATCAGCGCCTCGTGGATCATCGTGAGCTCGAGGTGCGTGGCCGGGTTGTCCACCGGCACGCGCGCGTTCTCGGCCAGCGACACCATCGTGAACGCCACGCCGGCGAAGGCCAGGCCCGGGTAGATGGCCAGTTCGCGGTGGGCCAGCGTCTCGACGATGGTGGTCAGCGAGGTCGACTGCGAGATCAGCGAGGCCGAGAACAGCACCATCAGCAGCGCCGGTTCGGCCAGGAAGCCGATCAGCATCTCGCGCCGCGCCCCCAGCGTGCCGAACGCGGTGCCCACGTCCATCGCCGCCAGCGAGATGAACACGCGGGCCAGCGCGAACAGGCCGACCAGCGCGATCGCATCGGCCGCCGGCGCCAGCGGCAGGTCGGTGGACAGCGTGGGGATGATGCCGCAGGCCAGCACCATGCAGCCGAACACCACGTAGGGCGCGGTGCGGAACAGCCGCGAGGCCTGGTCGGCCACCACCGATTGCTTGACGAACAGCTTGTGCAGCTGGCGGTAGGGCTGCCACAGGCTGGGGGCCGAGCGGTTCTGCAGCCAGGCGCGCCACTGGTTGACCCAGCCGGTGAGCGCCGGCGCCAGCAGGATGGCCAGCACGATCTCGAGCCCCTGGGAGAGCGCGCCGGTCCAGTTCATCGCATCACCGCCAGCAGCGTGGCCACCAGCGTGAGGAAGCTGTACAGCAGGTACACCGCGATGCGGCCCTGCTGCATCAGGCCGATCAGCCGCGCCAGCCGGGCGGCCAGCGCGGCGATGGGCAGGTACATCCAGCGCCAGAAGTGGTCCTCGACGACGACGCGGTAGCGCGGCTGCTCGTCGAAGGGCGTGGGCAGCTCGCGCTGCATCTGGAAGAAGGGCTCGAAGATCTGGCGGATCGGCTGGCCGAAGCCTTCGGCCGTGTCCTGCATGCGCGGCGTGCCCCCCGGGAAGCCGCAGGCCCAGGCGATGCCGCGGCGCAGCCGCCCGTGGTAGAGCCGGCGCACCAGCAGGTAGGCGAGCGCGAAGCTGGCCAGGATGCCCAGCAGCACGATCACCGGCCCGTAGCTGGCCTGCTCCATCGCATTGGGCACCAGCAGCCAGCCGCCGGCAGCCACGCGCTCGCCCAGGCCGGCGCCGGCGAGCTGGCGCGTCACCGGGTCGATCAGGCCGATCACGGGCACCGGCAGCAGGCCCAGCGCCAGGCAGCCGGCCACCAGCCAGCCCATGCCGATGCGCTCGCGCAGGCCGGCATCGTGCGCATGGGCCAGGCGCTCCTCGCGCGGCTGGCCGAGGAAGATGACGCCGAAGAACTTGACCATCGTGTAGCCGGCCAGCGCGGCCACCAGCGCGATGAGGGCGGCCACCACCGGGATCAGCATGGTCAGCAGCGGCACCGGCAGCCCCGGCGTGAACAGGAAGCTCTGCAGCAGCAGCCATTCCGAGACGAAGCCGCCCAGCGGCGGCAGGCCGGCGCTGGCCAGCACGCCCAGCAGCGTGAACCAGCCGACCCAGGGCATGCTGTGGATCAGCCCGCCCAGCTTGCCCAGGCTGCGCTCGGCGGTGGCGTGCAGCACGCTGCCGGTGCCCAGGAACAGCAGGCTCTTGAAGAAGGCGTGGCTGGCCACGTGGTAGAGCATGGCGGTGAGCGCCAGTGCCGCCATCGGCGCCATGCCGTAGCCGGAGAAGATCAGCGCCAGCCCCATGCCGACGAACAGCAGGCCCATGTTCTCGATCGACGAGTAGGCCAGCAGGCGCTTCATGTCGGTCTGCACGGCGGCGAAGATCACGCCGTACAGCGCGGTGGCCAGGCCGGCGGCCAGCAGCAGCGCGCCCCACCACCACAGGCGCAGCTGCAGCAGGTCCATCGCCACGCGCAGCAGGCCGTACAGGGCGGTGTTGAGCATCACGCCGCTCATCAGGGCCGAGACCGGCGAGGGCGCGGCCGGGTGGGCCTCGGGCAGCCACACGTGCAGCGGCAGGATGCCGGCCTTGGCGCCGAAGCCGAACAGCGCCAGCAGGAAGCCCACCGAGGCCCAGAACGGCGACAGCTGCTGCGCGCGCATGTTGGCGAAGGTGTAGTCGCCGGTGTTGGCCTGCAGCACGCCGAAGCACATCAGGATGGCGATGGCGCCCACCCGCGCCATCGTGATGTACAGGTAGCCCGCGCTGCGCACCTCGGCCACGCGGTGGTTGGCGGTGACGAGGAAGTACGAGCTCAGCGCCATGGTCTCCCACATCACCATGAAGCCGTAGGCATCGTCGGCGAGCACCACGCCAGCCATGCTGGCCAGGAACAGGTGGTACGCCAGGCACAGCAGGCCCGGCGGCGTGCCTTCACCCTGGCGGAAGTAGCCCGCGGCGAAGAAGGAGATGCCGGCCGAGGCCGCGCCGATGACCAGCAGGAAGTACGCCGCCAGGCTGTCCAGCCGCAGGTGCAGCGGCAGGCTGGGCAGGCCGATGGGCAGCACCGCCACCTCGGGCGTGCCTGCCAGCGCCCAGGCCGCCACGGCGGCCAGCGCCAGGCCGAGCACGCCGCCGAGCGGGAACAGCACCTGGGCCACGAAGGCCAGCCGGTGCAGCGCCGCGACGCCGGCCACGCCCAGCAGCAGCCAGCCCATGCACACCGCCATCGTGCCGTCGATGGCGAGCCAGCCGGCCGGCGCCGACCACGGCCCCACGGTTCATCCCTTCCGGGGGCGCGGTCCGCGCCGCGCCGCCGCCTCGGGCGCGGCGCCTTCGTCGTCGCCGGCGCCGGCGCCGCTGGGCTGGTAGCCCACGCCGTGGTGGGCCAGGTAGTCGCGGATCAGCTGGCGCACCACCTGCGAGGGCGTCAGGTCCTGCTGCGCGCACAGGCGCTCGAAGGCCGCCTTCTTGTTGGGATCGATCAGCAGCGTCAGGCGTGCGGTCTTCAGCTCCATGGACCCTGATCCTCAGTATGAAAATTGAATGCTCATCGCATGCACATCGTACTCCGCGGTCCTGCGTGCGGGAAGGGGCTGCGCGGCGTCAGCCGTACTGCGCCTGCCAGGCCGAGGTGACGAGCGAGAACGCGGACATCAGCTGGCGGGCGCCGTCGCGCGACAAGCCCTTGGGCAGGCCGGCCGTGCCGGCGGCCAGGCGCGCGATGCCCGGCCCCTTGCAGGCGAACACGATGCTGTTGCTGCACTCCTCGTCGTCGACGACCAGCACCGCGCCGCTGAAGCTGCGGCGGATGCGCTCCACGTGCCGCAGGTGGTCCGGGTGCCCGAAGTGCAGGTTGACCACCAGCATGCCGCCGGGCTGCAGCAGCTCGTGGCAGTCGTCGTAGAAGCGCTGCGAGCACAGCGACCCCGGCTGGCCGTTGTAGTCGAAGCCATCGACCATCAGCACGTCGCAGCGCGCCGATCGATAACGAACATAGTGAGCGCCATCACCGGCGATGACGCGGAAGCGCTCGCTGTCCGGCGGCACGTGGAACTCGTCGCGCAGCGCGATCACGTGCGGATTGATCTCGATCACGTGCAGCCGCGTGTCGGGCAGGTGGCGGTGGCAGAACTTGGCCAGCGAGCCGCCGCCCAGCCCGATCATCGACAGGTGCCGGGGCTGCGGCAGGAACAGCAGGAAGCCCATCATCGTGCGCGTGTATTCCAGGTCCAGCGCGTGCGGGTCGCGCACGTCCATCCGGCTCTGGATCTCGCACAGCGAGAACTGCAGCGTCTTGCGCGTCAGCGATTCGTGGACGAAGGGCTTGACGTGCTGCGCGGGGTCGGTGGTCTCGGGCATGGGGCGGTGGCGCAGCGGCGCGGGTCAGGACGGGATGCCCAGCAGGTCCAGGATGCCGCAGACGAAGGTCAGCGGATGCGCCGGGCAGCCGGGCACGTACAGCGTGGGCTGGATGCGATCGAGGAAGCGCCGGTCCAGCGCGCCGGAGCCCTCGAACGGGCTGCCCGAGATCGCGCAGGCGCCCACCGCGATCACCAGCTTGGGCTCGGGCATCGCGTCCCAGCACAGCTGCAGCGCGTCGGCCATGTTGCGGGTGATCGGGCCGGTCAGCACCAGGCCGTCGGCATGGCGCGGCGAGGCGACGATGTCGATGCCGTAGCGGCCGATGTCGAAGTTGACGTTGGTCAGTGCGTTGACCTCCAGCTCGCAGGCATTGCAGCCCCCGGCCGAGACCGAGCGCAGCTTCAGCGAGCGGCCGAAGCGCTGCTTCAGCGCGGCCGAGACCCGCACCGGGTCGGGCGCCGGGCGGTCCACGCCGATCACCAGGCCGGCCCGGTCGGTGGCGGCCAGCTGCACGTCGTTGGCGTAGCCCAGCCTCGAGGCCGGGCAGGCCGGGGCGCAGTCGCCGCACTGCGTGCAGCGGCCGAGGTCGATGGCCAGCGGCGCGGCCACGATGGCGCCGGTGGGGCAGGCCTGGGCACAGGCCTGGCAGCCGCTGTCGCAGGCGCCGGGGCCGATGACCGGCCGGCCGCGGAAGCCGGCGGGCGCGGCGCGGCGCGGGTCGGGGATGAACTGGCTGCCCTGGGCGCGGCGGACGGCGATCGACTTGAACATGGCGTGGCCTACAGGTCGTTCCCGCAATAGGAGAGGTCGAAGCTCTTGTTGCAGATCGGGAAGTCGGAGATCTCGTTGTCGCGCACCGCCAGCGCCAGGCCGAACCAGTTGGGCAGCGACGGGTCCTGCAGCTTGACCTGCAGCAGCTGCCCGTCGGCACCGGTTTCCAAGGCGTGCAGCACCGGGCCGCGGAAGCCCTCGCGCAGGCTCACGCACAGGGTGTCGTGGTACAGCGGCCCCGGCGGGCGCAGGGCAGGTGCTTCCAGGGCCAGGTCCGGCGCGGCCAGCAGGGCCTGCAGCCACTGCAGCGAGGCGTCGATCTCGCGCATGCGCAGCACCAGCCGCGACCAGCAGTCGCCGTCGGCTTCGGCCTGCACCGCCACCGGGTGCTGGCTGTACAGCAGGCCCGGCAGGCGCTCGCGCGTGTCGAAGGCCATGCCACTGGCCCGCGCGGCCACGCCGACCAGGCCGATGTCGCGCGCCGCCTCCGGGCTGACCAGTCCCACGCCCTGGAAGCGTGCGCGCACCGTGCGCGCGCAGCGCATCAGCGCGTTGACCTGGTGGAAGTCGCGGCCGAAGTCGGACAGGGTCTGCAGCAGGTCCGTGCGCAGCGCCGGCGTGATGCCGAAGCGCACGCCGCCGGGCCGCAGCCAGCCACGGCCGAAGCGGCTGCCGCAGACGCGCATCGTCGCGTTGATGATCGCGGTGCGCAGCCGGCCATAGGTGGCACCGCCCTGCAGGAAGGCGATGTCGGTGGCCAGGCCGGTGAGCGCGGCCAGGTGCATCGCGATGCGCTCGAGCTCCAGCGCCACGCCGCGCACGCGGTCCACCTCCGGCGCCAGCGGCGCGCCGCCCAGGGCCTCCAGCGCCGCGCAGCAGGCCCAGGCGTGGGCAATGCTGCTGTCCCCGGCAATCGTCTCGGCCAGGCCGGCCATCGCCTGCGGGCCGCGCGCGAGCATCAGCGCCTCGACGCCGCGGTGCTGGTAGCCGAGCTGGATCTCGAGGTGGTGCACCGTCTCGCCGTGGCACATGAAGCGGAAGTGGCCCGGCTCGATCACGCTGGCGTGGATGGGGCCGACGCCGACCTCGTGCACCTCCTGCCCGCGCACCTGGAAGAACGGGTACTCGTGCAGGCGAGTCTGGCGCGCGCCCTCGAAGCGCACCGGCTTCAGCCAGGGGTGGTCGTGCAGGGCGATGCCGGTCTGCTCCCACAGCTCGCGCTCGAACACCTGGGCCGACGGGAAGCGCGCGGTCAGTGCCGGGTAGCCCTCGGCCGCGGGGCCGCGCCCGCGCAGGATGTCCATCGGGCCTGCGGCGGGCAGCAGCACGGCGGTGACGATGACATCGTCCCCGTCGCGGCGCCCGAACAGCGACAGCAGGCGTGCGCCGCCTGCCAGCGCCTGCTCGCACTGCGCGGCCCAGGCGCCCAGCGCCAGCGGCGTCAGCTCGCGCGTGAACCGCAGGGCCACGGCCTTGGCGGGTTCCGGCAGCGCGCTCATCCACGGCCCCCGATCGACTGCGCCACCTGCAGCAGCAGCTCGCTGATCGGCGCCGGGGTGTACACGCCCAGCAGCACCAGCACGGTGACGAAGCCCAGCTTGGGCAGTGCGGTGACCCAGGTCTCGCGCACCGGCGGCCGGTGCTGGCCCGGCGGGTTCCACAGCATCGGGAACACCGCGCGGCCGGTGGCGACGAAGATGATCGTCAGCATCGTGCACATCAGCGTGAAGGCGATGAGGTTGCCGGCCTGCACGATGCCCGAGAGGATGAGCATCTCGGCCATGAAGCTGCCGAACGGCGGAAAGCCCAGCAGCGCGAAGGTGCCCACCGCGAACAGCGCGCCGGAGAACGGCAGCACCCGCACCACGCCGGCCAGCGGCGCGGTTTCATTCGTGCGGTAGACCGCGCGCAGCCGGCCGGCGGTGAGGAACAGCAGCGCCTTCACGAAGGCGTTGCTGACGACGTACAGCAGCACGCCGTAGGCCGCCGCGCGGCCCACCGACAGGCCGATGGCGATCACCCCCGAGGAGGCCATGCTGGCATAGGCGATCAGCCGCTTGTAGTTGCGCGCGGCCATGACCTGGACCGCGGCGACGGTCAGCGTCAGGCAGCCGAGGATCAGCAGTTCGTGCTGCACGAAGCCGAGCTCGTGCCCCTGGAACACCTGCAGGATGCGCAGCACCGCGACGATGCTGATGTTGAACTGCACCGCCGCCAGCAGCGCACTGGTGCTGGTGGGCGCGGCCTCGTAGGTCTCGGGCAGCCAGGCATACAGCGGGACCAGGCCGAGCTTGCTGCCCAGGCCGAACAGCATCAGCGCCAGGCCCAGGCGCTGCCAGCCGTCGCCCGTGGTCGGCAGCGTGCGGGCCATCTCGTCGAGCATGAAGCTGGTGGCCAGGCCCTGCGTGGCGGCCGAGCGCGTGAGGCACAGGATGCCGAGGAAGGTGAGCGCCAGCGACATGCTGGAGTACAGCAGGTAGTGCCAGGCCACGCGGCGCGGCGCCAGCGCGTCGCCCTGCGCCACCAGCGGGGCCAGGCACAGCGTGGTGAGCTCGATGAAGGCCCACAGCAGCAGCAGGTGGTTGGCCATCAGCCCCAGGTTCATGGCCGCCATGAAGGCCAGCGTCAGCGCGCTGCGCGGCAGCATGTTCTCGGCCAGCATGCGCGAGGTGCTGGCGCGCGAGGACATGTAGACGCTGATGCCGAGGAACACCGCGTTGACCACCAGCAGGAACAACATCGCGGTGGCGTCCAGCACCAGGAAGCGCTGCGCGAAGTACAGCGGCAGCCCGCCCAGGCCGAGCCGGGCATAGGTGGCCGACCAGCCGACCAGCAGCGCCAGGGCCAGCGCCACCAGCACCGGGCCGGCCCAGGCGCCGGCCGCGGCGGCGCGCGGCGGCGGGGTGCTGGCGAGCGCGGGCGTCGTCATGCGCGGCCGCCTTCGGGGGGCAGGGGCGCCGGCCGGGCTTCGTCCGGCGTGCCGATCAGCCAGCCGCCCAGCCCCACGGTGCCGAGGTAGATCAGTCCCAGCGCCAGATGCACCGGCAGCGGCCAGGGCTCGGGCAGCAGGGTCTCGAACAGGCCGAGCGCGTTTTCCATGTACAGCACGGCCACCAGCTGGGCCGGCGGCGCGGCATTGGTGGCCAGCAGCAGCAGCGAGACGGCTACGGTGGCGGCCACCGCGCCCAGCGCCATGGCGTGGCGTGCCTCGGCCGCCGGCGCGCCGAACTCGAAGGCCAGCACGATCAGCGCCACCGCCACCGCCCAGGCGAACAGGTTGGAGGGCATCAGGTCGAGGTCGGGCTCGCCGCGCGCGCGGATCGCCCGCCGCAGCAGCCAGGGCGCCAGCAGCGCGCGCACCGCGATCACCTCGGCCAGCGCGGCCAGCGCGTGCGGCGAGGCCTGCGGATGCTGCACGAAGCCGCTCCAGCCCAGTGCCAGCGCCTGCAGCAGCAGCCAGACGGGGGCTGAGCGCACCTTGCCGAAGAACACCGGCACCACCACCGCCACCAGGAACAGCGTGATCGGCAGCGTCATGCGGCCCTCGCCATCGCGCCGGCGGCCAGCAGCGCCGCAGCGGCCACCGCGGTGGCCAGCAGCAGGTACTGCGGCACCCGCTTCATGCGCAGCCGGGCCACCAGCGACTCGACACAGCCCTGCGCCACCGCCACGCCCATCATCAGCGCCACGGCCGCGGCCACGGCCGGCAGCGGCTGGCGCAGCAGGTCGAAGGGGTTGAGCAGGGTCGCGATCAGGCCGGCGTACAGCGTCAGCTTGACGGCCGCCGCGTACTGCATCGCCGCCAGCTCCGGGCCGCTGTGGTCGAGCACCATCACCTCGTGGACCATCGTCAGCTCGAGGTGGGTGAGCGGGTCGTCCACCGGCACGCGGGCGGCCTCGGCCTGCAGCAGCACGAACAGCACCGCCAGCACCGGCAGCACCAGCCACGCGTACGCGTCGTGATAGGCCAGGCGGCCGACCAGGTCGGCCAGGCTGGCCTGCCCGGTGACGACCGCGGCCGTGCCGACCAGCAGGAACAGCGCCGGCTCGATGAAGGCGGTGAACGAGGCCTCGCGCGCGCTGCCCATGCCTTCGAAGGGGCTGCCGGTGTCCAGCGCCGAGAGCATCAGGCCCAGGCGCGCCAGGCCCAGCGTGTAGGCGAAGACGATGAAGTCGCGGCCGAACTGCAGCGGCGCCAGCGGCCCCAGCATCGGCGCGATCATCGCGGCCAGCAGCGAGGCGGCCAGCACCACCCACGCACCGGCCTTGAACAGCGGCGTGGTGACCTGGCTCACCACCGGCCGCTTGCGCAGCAGGCGCAGCAGGTCCCAGGCCAACTGGGTGATGGGCGGCCCGCGGCGGCCGCCCCACCAGGACTTGGTGCGGTTGACCAGCCCGACCATCACGACCGGCATGGCCAGCACCAGCAGCAGGTGCACGGCGATCAGCAGCGGCCTCACCGCAAGGCCCCTCCGGAGATGACGATCAGGCCGGCGATCACCACCAGCGCGATCAGCCCGGCGGCGAAGGCCGGGCGCGGATCGTCCTCGCGCAGCTGGCGCGACAGGTCGGCGGCGGAGCTGTCGCCGTGGCCGATGACCGCGTAGAGGCGCCGCTCGACGGCATCGACGCAGTCGGTCACCACATAGGCATCGGTCGGGAAGTAGGCCTGCGGCGCCTTGTGGCGATGCAGCAGCACCATCAGCCTGCGGAAGCGCTGCGCGAAGTCCCACGAGAAGCTGGAGCCGGTGTACTGCATGCGCGGGCCGACGGCCGTGTAGCCGCAGCCCCAGGTGACATGCGATGCGCCGGGCGCGCGCGCCAGCATGCGGCGCAGCCCCCACAGCGCGGCGGCGGCCCCCACCAGCAGGCCCGACAGCGCGCCGATGCGGCCCAGCGTGCCGCCCACCGCGGCCAGTTCATGCCCGGTGGCGGCCGGCACCTCGGCCAGCGCCAGCGCGGTGGTGGCCTGCACCAGCGCCAGCCCGAGCGCCGGCACCAGCCCGAGCACGACCACGCCCAGGCCATGCAGCAGCAGCGGCGCGCGCATGCACCAGCCGACCTCCGTGGCATGCGTGGCGGACGCGTCGCGCGGGCTGCCGAGGAACACCACGCCGAAGGCGCGCGTGATGCTCAGCGCCGACAGCGCGCCGACGAAGGCCAGCACCGCGCCCGCCGCGGCCAGCGCCACCTTCGCCCACACCGGCACCGGCTGGTCGGTGAACAGGCCCGAGTACAGCGGGAACTCGCTGGTGAAGCCGTTGAACGGCGGCAGCGCCGAGATCGCGATGCCGCCGACCAGGAAGCTCAGCGCGGTCCACGGCATCAGCCGGGCCAGGCCGCCGAGCTTTTCCATGTCCACGCCGTGCGCGGCCTGGTACACCGCACCGGCGGCGTAGAACAGCTGGCACTTGAAGAAGGCGTGGTTCAGCACGTGCATCAGCCCGCTGGCAAAGCCCAGCGCCACCAGCACCGGCTGCTGCCAGGCCAGGCCCAGGCTGCCGACGCCCAGGCCCATCGCGGCGATGCCGACGTTCTCGGTCGACGAATAGCCCAGCAGCCGCTTCAGGTCGCGCTGGCTGACCGTGTAGAGCGCGCCCATCGCGGCCGACAGCGCGCCGAAGCCGAGCAGGAACCATCCCATCCACTCGTCCGGCCGCCCCATCATCAGCAGCAGGCGCACCAGCGCGTACAGGCCGGCCTTGTGGATCACGCCCGACATCAGCGCCGAGACATGCGCCGGCGCCGCGGCATGGGCGCGCGGCAGCCACGAGTGGAACGGGAAGAACGCGGACTTCAGCGCGAAGCTGGTGAGCAGCAGCAGGAAGACCAGGTTGCGCTCGGCGCCCGGGTGCGTGCGCAGCCAGAGCCCGAAGCTGCCGAGGTCCCACGACCCGGCGTGGGTGTACAGGATCATGAAGCCGGCCACCAGGAAGATCAGGCCGACATGCGTGGACACCAGGTAGTTGAAGCCGGCGAAGCGCACCTTCTGGTTGGTGTAGTCCCAGATCACCAGCAGCCAGGCCGCCAGCGCCGCGATCTCCCAGCCGAGCAGGAACACCAGCGCGTGGTCGGCGCTGTAGACCAGCACGAAGGACAGCGCGGTGAGGTTCAGCAGCGCGTAGTGCACCCCCACATGGCGCCGGGTGGCGAAGTGCGGGCGCAGGTAGCCCGCGGCATAGACGCTGCCCAGCAGCGTCATCGGCACCGACCAGGCCAGGAAGAAGGCGCCCAGCCCGTCGAGCCGGATGCGCAGCGTGCCCACCGGATGGGCCCACGGCAGGTCGCCCACCAGCGGCGCACCGCCGGCCAGCACCGGCGCCACGGCCATCCAGACCAGCACCACCGCCAGCGCCTGCGCCGCGATGCCGAGGGAGGCGCGGTACGTGTTGGGCAGCGGCAGCAGGCAAAGCGCGGCCCCCAGCAACAGCACCCACTGCGTGGCCAGCAACAGGCTCACTGGACGTCCCTCCGCGCTGCGCGCTGCGGGGCTATGAGCCTTGGGGCGGCCCGGCGTCTCATGCGCGGCACCCGCGAAGACCCGCCCCGAAGGTTTCATCGGGCACGAACCGGACACGGAATCCCGCGAAGCGGGCAGGCGCGTTCACCGCAGGGGAGGTCTAGGGAAGATGCATCGGATGATACTACTATGTTAATGAAAATGACATCCGCCGCGGGCCCGATGCAGCGGCCTCGGCGGCCTCAGCGGCGCGGCGCCGTCCCGGGCAAGGCGGCCGCGGCCAGCCGCTGCAGGTGGGCGCCGAAGCGGCGTGCGTCCTGGTAGCCGATGACCCGCCAGTCGGCCAGCTCGGCGCCGGCCGGCGGGAAGAACAGCATCGCCGGCGGGCCGAACAGGCCGTAGCGCCGCATCAGCGCCTGGTGTTGCGCGGTGTTGGCGGTGACGTCCACCCGCAGCAGCCGGAACTGCGCCAGCTGCTGGCGCACCGCGGCGTCCCGCAGCGTGAAGGCCTCGAGCTCCTTGCAGGCCGTGCACCAGTCGGCGTACAGGTCCACCAGCACCGGCTTGGTCGACTGCCGCACCGCCACGTCGAGGTCGGGCAGGCCTTCGACGGCCTCGAACACCAGCGCATCCTCGTCGACCGCGGCGCCGCCCGCGCCGGGCAGCAGCGGCCACACCATCCACACCGCCACGCCGATCAGCAGCACGCCGAACACATGCTTCACGCGCTCCATCCAGCGCCCCGCGCGCGGCAGCAGGGCCTGCGCCGAGGCGCCCATCAGCAGCAGCGGCACGCTCATGCCGGCGGCCAGGCTGAACAGCGCGAAGCCGCCGAGCGCGGCGTCCTGCGTGCGGCTGATGTACACCAGCGCGCCGGCCAGGGGCGCGGCGACGCAGGGCCCGACGATCAGCGCGGACAGGCCCCCCATCACGAACACCGCCACATGCCGCCCGCCCTGCAGCCGCGAGGACACCGTGCTCAGGCGGCTCTGCACGGCCGAGGGCATCTGCAGCTCGTAGAACCCGAACATCGACAGCGCCAGCAGCACCAGCACCAGCGCGAAGCTGCCCAGCACCCAGGGGTTCTGCAGGCTGGCGGCCAGACCCACGCCGGCCAGGCCCGCGGCCACGCCCAGCGCGGTGTAGACCAGCGCCATGCCCAGCGAATAGGCGGCGGCCAGCCCGAGGCCGCGGCCGCGCGACACCGGACCCCCCTGGCCGAGGATGATCGAGCTCAGGATCGGGATCATCGGCAGCACGCAGGGCGTGAACGACAGCAGCAGCCCGGCCAGCAGGAACAGCCCGCCCACCAGCGGCAGCCGGCGCGAGGCCAGCGCGGCGGCGAAGCGGCCGGTGTCGTTGTCGGCCGGCACGGCGCTGGTGTTGAGGCTGCCGCCGAGGCTGGGGTCGGGGCTGGCCAGGGCGGCGGGCTGTGCGGCCGGTGCGTCCGCCCCCGGCGCCAGCGTGCGCCGGGCCGGCGGGTAGCACAAGCCATCGTCGGCGCAGCCCTGGTAGCTAATCTTCAAGTTCAGCGTCCTGGGCGCTCCCGCGCGCAAGGGCAGCCGGATCTCGAGCCGGTCGCGGAACACGGTCACGGTTTCCTGCAGGCCGGGGTCGAATTCACGCTGGCCGGCCGGCAGCGTGGCGTCGGCCGCCAGCTGGCCGGGCGGGTCGGTGTCCAGGTGCAGGCGGTCGCGGTACAGGTGGTAGCCATGCGCCACGTTCAGCAGCAGCAGCAGGTGGCCCTCGTCCGGGCGCTGCAACTGGAAGCCGAAGGCCGCTTCGGGATCCAGGAAGCCTTCGGACTCGGCCGCGCTGGCCGGCGCCATCGCGAGGATCAGCAGCGACGCCAGCGAGGCGGCCCACATCACCCAGCACACCATCAGCCAGCGCCGCTGCCAGCGGGCCGCGCGGCCTATCGGTACGGTCGGCACGATCGCGCGCCCGGGCTTCATGGCGCGCGTCCGCCGGCGGTGGGCAGGCTGTCCAGCGCGCTGACCAGGCGGGCTTCGAGCGCGCTGCGGTCTTCGCCGCGGAAGCCCTGGTGTACCAGCAGCACCTTGCCGTCCGGGCCCACCAGCAGCGCAGTGGGCATGCCCTTCAGGCCGATGCGGCGCGCGGTGTCGCCCTGGCTGTCGAAGGCCAGCGCGAAGCGGGCCGGGTGCTCGCTGAGAAAGGCATCGGCATCGGCGCGCTGCGCGTCGAGGTTCACCGCCAGCACCTGCAGCCCGCGGGCGGCGTACTTGCGCTGCATCTCGTTCATCCACGGGAACGACTGCTTGCAGGGCCCGCACCACGAGGCCCAGAAGTCCAGGTAGACCAGCTTGCCCTTCAGGTCGCCCAGGGTCTGCAGCCGGCCGGCACCGGGCAGCACCAGGTCCTGCAGCGGCTGGCCGGGCTCGGCGGCGGCGGCCAGGCCGGGGGCGGCCGCCACCCCCAGCAGCAGCAGGGCGGCCATGCGCCGCATCCAGGTGGGTTCTTGCTTCATCGTCACCTCCATCGTTGACATCGGGGAGCGGGTCGGTCTTCAGGCGAAGCCCAGGCCGTGCTGCTGCAGGCCTACCAGGTCGATCTGCGCGGCATTCAGGTCGGTGTCGGCGGCCATCGTGACCAGCGCACCGACGCTGGTGCCCTGGTCCAGCATCGCGACGAAGGGCGCCTTCTGCGCGGCCGTGGGTGCGCTGCCGACCACGTGGGTCCACAGCAGGGTCACGATGTCGTCGTGGCTGGTCTTGCCGGTGACGCCCATGGCCAGCTCGGCCAGCGCGCTGTAGCTCATGCCGCCGTCCAGCTTCTGCAGGCCGATGCCGGCATAACTGGCATTCGACACGGCCGCCGGGCCGAACACCGCGCCCAGCAGGCGTGCCACCTCGCCGGCGTGGCCGTCGAGGTCCAGCGCCAGCCTGGCGTCGGTGAACTGCAGGCGCTCGACATTGACCAGCTGGTCGGTGGCACTGCCGTTGGTGGCCGACAGCTGGTAGCCGGTGGCGGTCTTGCTCAGGGAGTAGGCGCTGTGCGACTGGCCGAGCACCAGCGTGTCGATGCCGGCCAGGCCGTCGATCGTCGCGTTGCCGGTGCCGGGGCTGAGGGTGTCGTTGCCGGCGGTGCCGGTGAGCTGGGTGGTGGCCGCCGCGGTGGTGAAGCCGTAGACGCCGCCGCCGGCGTAGGCATTGCCGGCCAGGTCCTTGATGGCGCCGCTGGCGAACTCGAAGGTGAAGTGCGTGGCGGCCGGCAGGTTGGCGCTGGGGTCGATGGTCAGCACGTTGCCCGAGATGCTGAGCGCGCTGCTGCTGGCCGCGTCGAAGCTGGCCACCGCGCCGCCGCCGTCGTTGCGGATCACGATGGTGCCGTTGCCGCGCGCGATCGGCTCGCTGAAGTTGAAGACCACGTTGCTGTCCACCGGCACCGCGGCGGCCTGGTTGGTGGGGCTCTCGGACACCAGCGTCGGTGCGGTGGTGTCGCCGAAGTAGGTGGTGAGGTCCAGCACGTCGCTGCGGTTGTTGAAGACCAGCTTCTCCATGTTGAACAGCGTCGCGTGCAGTGCGCCGCTGGCGCCCGAGATCGAGTCGACGTGCACCGCGCCGTCGGCGCTGCGGGTGATCGAGTAGCTCGAGCGCAGCGAGGTGCCCAGGTACAGCGTGTCGGTGCCGCCCAGGCCGTCGAGCGAGAAGGTGCCGGGGTTGACGACGGTCCACGCGTCGTTGTTGGCGGTGCCGGTGTAGTTGGCCATGCGGGGTGCTCCGGTGAATCGGTGATCAGAAGGTCCTGGACAGGCCGAGCTGCAGGCTGCGGGCGCGGAACGGCGCCAGGCCTGCGCTGCCGCCACCGCCCCACTTCCAGGCCGCGCGCTGCATGTACTGCTCGAGCTTGATGTCGGCCAGCCAGCCGCCGGCAAAGGACTTGGCGGCCTTCAGCCCGAAGGTGCGCGCGCCGAAGGCCGACAGGCGCTGGTCTTCGGTGTAGGTGGTGGCGTCTTCGGGCGGGTTGGGCGGGAAGGGCGAGCCGCTGATGTCGGCCGGGATGTAGAACTTCGCGGCGTTCTGCGAGTACAGCCGCAGCAGCGGCGTCACGGTCCAGCCCTGCGGCAGCGGCTGCACGTACTCCACGCCCAGCGTGTGGGCGCGGATCGCGTAGTTGTCGGCGTACCAGCGGTAGCTGGTGCGCAGCGTGCCGCCGGTGGTGTCGAGGAAGTGGTTCCAGCGCAGCTGCAGCGTGCGGCGGTCGTGCTCGCGAGGGCGGCTGTCGAAGATCTTGTAGGGGTCGGAGAAGTAGCCACGGCCGCGCGCATAGCCCAGGTTCAGCTGCACGATGTCGTGCGTGCTGAGCACCTGCGTCACGCCGGCCAGCAGGTCGAGCGTGCGCTTGTGCTCGTTCGTCACCACATGGTTGGTGGGATTGATGGCGTCGCTGCTACCGCCCAAACCGAGCGTCCAGGTGGTGTTCTTGTCCTCGCTGTCGAGGCTGCCCTGCAGCGACAGCCCGCGCGAGAGGTAGTCCGATTCCCTCGAGACGCTGGCGCCCAGCGCCAGCGTGCCACGGCTGAAGTAGCGGGTGGCGTTCAGGTCCAGCGCATGCCGCTCGTCGTGCATGGTGCCCAGGCCCGAGGTGTGGTACGCGGGCGAAGCGCCCGAGATCGCATCGGCGGTGACGGTGCCGCTGACCGACCAGTCGCTGCCCAGCGGTGTCATCACCATCAGCGAGGGCGCGCGCACGCGGATGCGCTGCGCATCGGGCTGGCTCTCGCGGTAGTCCAGCAGCTTGAAGGCGACCACGCCCTGCTCGGGCGCGGATTCGGCATGCGCCGCCTGCAGGCCCGGCAGGCACAGCGCGGCGGCCATCAGCGTGGCGGCCAGCGGGGCGGGCGCCGCGGCCGCGGCGGCGCGCTCAGTTGCAGCCACAGCCGCCGCCCCCCACGCCGCTGCCGCCGGCCGCCGCTTCCTTGCTGCTGTAGATGTGCTCGGTGAAGCGCTGCTCCAGCGCATCGCCTTCGAAGGTCATCGCCGGCTTGGCGAGCAGGCCCTTTTCCCATGGTTGCACCGGCTTCAGCGCGCTGCAGCCGGCCAGCGCGCCCGACAGGGTCGCCAACGCGGCAAGAAGGGGGAAGGGTCGCAAGGCAGGCTCCTGGTCGGCGCCGGCCCGGGGCGGGCTGGCTTCGGGCCTGTCACCGCAAGCCATGTGCCATCGGTCACGGCCGGCGGGCCGGGCCGCGGTTTTCCCTCGCGAGCCCCTCGTGAACGTGGCCGCTGCGGCCGGCGCGGCGCCGGCCGGTGGGGCCTGCAGAAGCTTGCAGTGCGGCCGGCGCCGCTGCAGCGATTGACGACAAAATTTGCAGTGGCGCTGAAGCGCGCCGCGCCGTTCAGCGGCTGCAGGCCGGTCCGCCTTCCAGCGGCAGCAGCACCTTCACGCGGCGGTCCACCAGGCAGCGCGAGACGTAGCCGATGGCGCCCGGCGTCGTCGCGACGAAGCGGATCACCGCCTCTTCGGAGCCCAGCACGAAGGGGGGCACCACGCCGTTGAAATACTGGTCGCGCCAGTAGGCCTCCAGCGCCTCCGGTGGCTGGCCCAGCACCTGCTGCGAGAACCAGCGCCGCAGCGGGTGGGCGGCCGGCAGGTTGATCGGCTGCACGCGCCGGCCGCCCAGGTATTGCTGCTGCCGCCGGTAGATCAGCGCCAGCTGCTCGGCACTGAGCGGGGCGGTGTGGGCGTCGGCCGCCACGATCACCGCCACGCCGGTGTCGCCGGCCGTGGCCTGGGCCAGGCCGGCGCCCAGCAGCAGGGCCAGCAGCCGGCGGCGCAACGGCGTCAGAACAGGATGCACGCCGAGGCCAGCCAGGTGTTGGCCCGGTTCGGCCCGTTGACGCTGCCCGGGTGCTGCACCTCGAGCTTCAGCGACAGGGCCGGGTGCGGCCGCCAGGCCAGGCCCAGGGTCGACTGGCGCTGCGTGCCGGTGGTCCAGGTGTCACGGAACCATTCGACGCGCGCCACCGCGTACAGCGCACCGGCGATCGGCGCCACGCCCTGCACGTACAGGCCATGCGTGGGCACGGAGCGCGCCAGGCCGCGGCTGCCGGGGCCGTAGCCCTCGTCCGGCTCGGGGCGCACGGCCGGGCCGGGCTGGTCGCTGCTGGTGCGCAGCCACTCGGCCATCAGCTCGTAGCCCTGGTGGGTCCACAGCAGGTCCAGCCCGGTCAGCGTGCGCGGCTCGCCGCGCGAGCCCTGCTGCTGGTACCTGGCGTAGGAGGCACCCAGCTGCCAGTCGGTGCCGACGGGCAGCACCAGCCGTCCGCCGCGCACGGTGCTGAAGGGGTCCTGGCGGTCGTCCACCGCCCATTCGGCGCCATTCGAGGCGTAGAACGAATAACTCACCGAATACGCGTCCGCCGGCAGCGTGCCGGTGGCCATCAACCCGGTGGCGTTGTGCGGGAAGGCCGATTGCGTCAGCAGCGGCCGGCTGGTCGTCCACACCAGCGGATCGGCATGCACCAGGTTCCAGCGGCCGATCGGCGTCAGGAACTTGCCGACGCGCAGCGTCACCCGGTCGTGCACGGCCCAGTCCAGGTACAGGCGTTCCAGCGAGGCGCGGCGGTCGGCATCGCCGTCGTTGTCGTAGGCGTCGCGGTGGCGCGCCAGCAGGTTCTCGAGGTCGAGCTCGCCGAACACCTTGAAGCGCTCCAGGCCTTCCCACCACAGGAACACGCTGGCGTGGCTGGCGCGCAGCTGCGCGTGCATCGGCGCCTGGCGCCGGTATTCGCCGGTGAGGTAGCCGCCCAGCGTGAAGCCGCTGTCGCCCAGGCGCAGGCCGCGGCCGAACTCGTAGCCGCCGCTGCCGGCCTCGGGTGCGGGTGTTTCTTCGGCGCGGGCCGGCGCGGCGGCCAGCAGCAGGCCGACGAGCAGGGCGCCGATAATCGGCCCGGCATCGCTGCGGGAGCGGTTTCTCATCTCGAACAGGGTTTGTCTCCGGCCTGCGAATTGCAACAAGTATGCCGAGGGCGGCGCCGTCGCCCGCCGAGACGGACCCGACCTTGACGATCCGCAAGACCCTGCTGCTGGCCTTTCTGCTCGTGGGCGTGACGCCGGCGGTGGTGCTGGCGCTGATGGCCTTCGAGCGCGCCAGCCATGCGCTGCAGGGCGAGATCGAGCAGGGCCTGGCGGCGCAGGCCGATGCGCTGCAGTCCGACGTGACCAAGCTGATGTACGAGCGGCTGCAGAACGCCGCCACCTGGCGCCGCATCGAGCTGATGCAGGACCTGCAGGTGGGCGACGTGGACAAGCGCCTGTCGGGCTTTCTGCAGCGCCTGGCGGCGGGCTACGGCGGGCTGTACCGCGAGCTGGCCGCGGTGAACGACCATGGCCGCGTGGTGGCCAGCAGCGACACGGCCGACATCGGCCAGCTGGCGGACACGCAGCGGCCCTGGCAGGTGCTGATGCTGGGCGACGCGACGATCACGCTGGACCTGCCGCGCGAGCTGGGCGGCGGCGCCGGCACCGAGCTGACGCTGCGCACGCCGATCGCCTCGGCCTTTGGCGACCGCACGCTGGGCGAGCTGCGCCTGGCCTTCGACTGGACGCAGGTGGACCGGCTGCTGGACCAGGCCGCCACCGGCGGCCGCATGCTGGCCCTGGTGGACGCCGAGGGGCGGGTGGTGGCTGGCTCGCAGCGCCTGCTGGCGCGGCTGCCGCGCATGAGCACGGCGCTGGCCGAGTGGGCCCGCACGGCGGACAGCGGCGTGGAGCTGTCGGCCCTGGTGCGCGGCCGCGCGCCGCTGCCGGAGCAGCCGCTGCTGCTGGGCGTGGGCCACAACCGCGCCTTTGCCGGCTTCGGCGGCTTCGGCTGGCGCGTGCTGGTGCTGGTGCCGCAGCAGGACGCGCTGGCCCCGGTGCGGGCGATGGGCGCGATCTTCGGCGTGCTGGTGGCCGTGGTGGTGGTGGTCACCGTGTTCGTCTCGGGCGGCGTGGCGCAGGCGATCGGCCGGCCGATCGTGGCGCTGACGCGGTTCAGCCGCAACTACCGGCTCGACAAGACGGCGCCACCGGCCCCGCCGATGCAGGGCGGCGAGCTGCGCGAACTGCGCGATGCCTTCGTGCAGATGGTGCGCGAGATCGAACAGCAGCAGCAGCAGCTGGCGCGCGCGTCGGCGCTGGCCGCGGTGGGCGAGATGTCGGCCGTCATCGCGCACGAGGTGCGCACGCCGCTGGGCATCCTGCTGTCCTCGGCGCAGATCCTCAAGCGCGAGGGCCAGCTCAGCGACGAAGGCCGCGAGCTGGTCGGCTTCATCGAGAGCGAGACCACGCGGCTGAACCGGCTGGTCTCCTCGATGCTGGAAAGTACGCGGCCACGCGAGCCGAAGTTCGCGCCGGTGGCCCTGGGCGAACTGGTCCGCCACGCGGTGGGCCTGCTGGCGGCGCAGGCCGAGCGCCAGGGCGTCAGGGTGGAGCTGGACCTGCGCTCGCGCGACGAGGCCTTCGACTGCGATGCCGAGCAGATGACGCAGGTGCTGCTGAACCTGATCGTCAACGGGCTGCAGATCCTGACGAACGGTGGGCGCATCCGGGTCGGCACGCGCGACGAAGGCGAGCAGCTGGTGATCGAGATCGGCGACGACGGCCCGGGCATCGCGCCGGAGGCGCGGCAGCGCATCTTCGAGGCCTTCTACTTCCAGCGCGAAGGCGGCATCGGCCTGGGCCTGGCGGTGGTGCAGAAGATCGTGCAGGCCCATGGCGGGCAGATCGAGGCCCAGGAAAGCGAACTGGGCGGCGCGCTGTTCCGGCTGACGTTGCCGCGCCGCAGGCGGGACACCCCATGACGGACACCCCATGACGACCGAGAAGAGCGTGCTCGTGGCCGACGACGAGCCCCACATGCGCCGCGTGCTGGAGATTGCCCTGCGCAAGATGGGCCACCGCGTGCTGGTGGCCGGCAACGGCCGCGAGGCCGCCGACATCGTGCAGGCCGGCGCGGTGGACCTGGTGATCACCGACCTGCGCATGCCGGTGATGGACGGGCTGGCATTGCTGCGCCACCTGCGGGCGATGGAGTTCGACGTGCCGGTGATCGTGATCACCGCGCACGGCTCGGTCGAGAGCGCGGTGGAGGCGATGAAGCAGGGCGCCAGCGAATACCTGCTGCGCCCCTTCGACCTGGACGTGCTGGAGCTGGCGGTGGAGCGCACGCTGCGCGGCGCCGACGTGTCGCGCCACAACCGTTTCCTGCGCCAGGAACTCGAGCGCGGCTGGGGCGACGCGGTGGGCCAGAGCCTGCCGATGCAGCAGGTGGGCGAGCTGATCCGCAAGGTGGCGCCGACCAAGGCCGCGGTGATGATCGTCGGCGAGACCGGCACCGGCAAGGAACTGGCCGCGCGCGCGGTGCACATGGCCTCGCCGCGCGCGGACCGGCTGTTCGTCCCCGTGAACTGCGCCGCCATCCCGGCCGAGATGCTGGAGAGCGAGCTGTTCGGCTACGAGAAGGGCGCCTTCACCGGCGCGGTGAAGGAACGCATCGGCAAGTTCGAGCTGGCCAACGAGGGCACGCTGTTCCTGGACGAACTGACCGAGATGCCGATCGAGATGCAGGCCAAGCTGCTGCGCGCGCTGCAGGAGAACACCATCGAGCGGCTGGGCGGCAACCGCCGCATCGCGCTGGACATCCGCGTCATCGCCGCCACCAACCGCTCGCCGCGCGAGGCCATCGCGCAGGGCAAGCTGCGCGAGGACCTGTACTACCGCGTCAACGTGTTCACGATCGACCTGCCGCCGCTGCGCGAGCGGCGCGACGACATCCCCGGCCTGGTGGCGCACTTCATCGCCAAGCACGGCCACCGGCGCGTGACGCCCGGCGAGATCGATCCCCAGGTGCTCGAACGGCTGCAGGGCTATGCCTGGCCCGGCAACGTGCGCGAGCTGGAAAACGTGATCGAGCGCGCGCTGATCCTCGCCGGCCCCGGGCAGCTGCAGCTGGCCCACCTGCGGCTGGATGCCGCGGCGGCGCCGGCCGCTGCGCCAGCGGCGCCGGTGGCGGCCGACCCCGGCACGCAGGCGCTGCCGCCGCCCGGGCCGCTGAACGCCGCGGTCGAAGCGCTGGAAGCGCGGCTGATCGAACGTGCGTTGCAGCTCAGCGAGGGCAGCAAGCCGCGCGCCGCGGCGCTGCTGGACATCAGCGAGCGGGCGCTCTGGTACAAGCTGAAGAAATATCGCGTGAACTGAGCAGGTTCACGGCTGCCATGCGGCGCAGGCGTGCCGCTGTCGGCGGGCAGGCGGAAAGACGAAAGGGCTCAGAAGCGTTGACGCGTCTGAGCCCTTGAATGAGTGGTGCCGGTGAAGAGAGTCGAACTCCCGACCTTCGCATTACGAATGCGCGGGAACTAGTATTTGCCCGCATTCGGCAGTGTTGATAGACTCCCACGGAAATCAACTGAAATCAACAACTTAGCTCCAGTCGCTCGCGCTGGGTTGTTCATGAACGTTGATCGATGTTCGGCCAAACTGCTTACATGGCTGCTTACACGGGCTGCCGCTGCAAGGGGTGCGCATGGGGGAACGGGTCAACTTCACCGCGGGGCGAGTCAAGGCCTTCCAGTGCCCTGCTGGCGCGAGCCAAGCCTTCCTATGGGACACCGGCGCGCCGGGCCTTGCGTTGCGTGTGACGCCCAAGGCTGCCCGGGCCTACGTGTTCCAGTCGCGCTTTGGCGGCCAGACGCTTCGCATCACCATCGGCACGCCGCGGACCTGGACCATCGATCAGGCGCGCGAGCGTGCCCGCGAGCTGCAGCGCCAGATTGACGAAGGCCGCGACCCGCGGGCCGTAAAGGCCGAGACCGTCCAGGCTGATCTGGCGCAGCGTCGACAGGAACGTGCCGAAGCCCTCACCGTTGCCGAGGCCTGGGCCGTGTACATGGCCGAGGGCAAGCCGCGCCGGAAGGATGCATGGAAGCCAAGGTACCGGGCCGACCTGGAGAAGGCGGCCGCGCCAGGTGGCGAGAAGCGGAAGCGCGGAAGCGGCCTCACGAAGCCTGGCCACCTGGCACCGCTGATGCCGATGCGCTTGGCCGCCATCGACGGCGACGTGGTGCGCGACTGGTACGCCAGCGAGGCGAAGCGTGCGCCGATCCAGGCGGCACGCGCGGTGGCCATGCTCTCGGGTTTCCTGGCTTGGTGCGGCACGCGCAAGGAGTTCCGTGACTTGGTGGACCGCGATTGCGCGCGCGCCAGCGAGCTGGGCGATGTGTTGCCGCAGAAGCGTCGGCGCACGGACGCGCTGGCCATCGACCAGCTGCAGCCGTGGTTCGCCGGCACCGACAAGTTGGCCAGCGCTGTTGCTCGCGCCTACCTTCAGGCGTTGGTGCTCACCGGCGCGCGGCGGGAAGAGATGGCCGCTGTGCGCTGGGCCGATGTCGACTTCCGATGGAAGACCCTCAGGCTCGCCGACAAGGTCGGTGACACGCGCACCATTCCGCTCACGCCATACCTTGCCGACTTGATCGGCTCATTGCCACGGGCGAAACTGGTCAGCGGAAAGAGCAACCCATTCGTGTTCGCCTCGGCCACCAGCAAGTCGGGCCGGATCACCGAGCCAAGATCGCCTCACGAAGCCCTGCTGGAAGCCGCTGGCATCCCGCACGTCTCGATCCATGGCCTGCGGCGAACCTTCGCGCTGCTGGGCGAGGCTGCCGGCGCGCCTGCCGGTGCTATTGCGCAGGTGATGGGGCACCGGCCCAGCGCCGTAGCTGAGGGCTACAAACCGCGGTCCGTCGACGCACTGCGGCCCTACTTAGGGCAGATCGAGAACTTCATCCTCGACAAGGCGGGGGTCGTCTTCGTCCCGGCAGAACCGGGTGGAAACGTGGTGAAGATCGATTCGCTGGAGCCCAAAGCGAGCGGCCAAGCTGCTGCTCGCGCAACGCGCCGAGTGGCGGTACGATCCTAAGCGTTCCTGCGGCGGCCCGGCCAGGCCGATGTCGCGGCCCCTCGACGCGACGCCCGCGGGAACCTTCGAACACCGAGGGGCACTGCGCGAGGGGCGCATGGCAAGAGATCGTCAACTTGACGAGGCGCGAGCTGCTTGCGAGGCAGCTCAAGTTGCGGGCGCTCGCCGGAGCAAGGATCCGACATTGGTTTCGGTACCCTTGACCTCGGCTGAGGTGGATCGTCTCGTGAGCGAGGGCAGGGCGCGACAGCGACCACCTGCCGACTGGTCTTACTGGTCGCACGTCCCAAAAGCCGAGTTGTGGCAGTGCGTCGCGTTGTCCCTGGGCACCGAGCCAACCGAAGACATGCGCGGCACCAAGCCGGTGGAGCCAGTCATCCGCGACGTGCGCCATCGGCCATGGTTTGATGGTCACGGCAGGGAAGACCTACGCCTCCGACTGAAGATTGCGCTCGCCAGCGTCGGTTTCGACAGGACCTCGCCACTGCGCCCCGTCGGGCCCGTGCAAGAAGAGATGGCGATCAATCAGTTCAGCCTGGCCGAGTTCGGAAGATGGGCGCGTGAGCATTGGCCCAATTCGGTCGACCCCAGGTTGCCTGGTGGAGCGCCGGAGCCCAAATTTGCGGCGATGCGCGGGCCGGCGGTGAGGACGACTACGACAGAGAGCGTAGCCGCCCCAGACGAGAGACGAATCGCGAACCCACCGAGTCAGCTACCTACCGAGAAGCTCGCTGAGCTGGTGGGCCTGACCGGCCGCACGCGGGAGAAGGTGGCCGAGCAGTACGCCGGATTCGTGCAGCAGCACGGACGCGCGAAGGCCGACGAGCTGCTCGATCGCGCATTGCAGGCGGCGCGCGACAAGACGAAGCCGCCGCCGGCCGAGCCCCAGGCCGCGAACGTCGAGCCGGCGCCAGTCGCGCGTGAAGATGAAGACGCGCGCGAAGATGAAGACAAGTGGAAGTCCGTCGCGCTCGAAAAGGCGAAGCAGATTCGAAAGGAGCGCAAGGCCGGGGGCCTCTTTCCATCGCTTCTGATCGTCGCCGAGGAGATCGAAAAACAGTTCAGGGCGGAAGGTGTTCAAGGCAAGAACGGACACCCGCTGAGTGCGGAGACGATCAAGAGGCACGCGCTCGTCGGCCAGGGGTTCGCCCGCAGGGCCGTATCAACGGCCAGAAGTCGGGGCAAATAGGGCGCATGTGGTCGGGGCAAACTGTTGCCCCAAGAATTCTCAACTGCAGCAGGGACTTAGCGTCGGTGCGGTCCCTTGGCCGCGGCCGGCATTGCCCCGACAAGATATGGGTCATCAGAACCGGCGCTGAGCGCCGTTGAGGTGACCCATGCAACAGGCAGCCGAGAGCGCGGCGGATGGATACCCGCCGCTGGAATCGATCAAGCGTCCGACCGTCGATACCAGCGCAGCGGCGTACTACCTGAATCGTCGACCCCAGACGCTGAGAATCTGGGCCTGCACCGAGCAACGGGCGCCGATCCGGCCGATTCGCATCAATGGCCGACTCGCTTGGAGGGTGGCCGACCTCCGCCGCTTGGTCGGCCTTGACGCGAAGGCCGCTGAGTGATGTCGACCAACATCACCACGGTCACCGCGCTGGCAGCGCTGCGCGACCGGTGCATCACGCCTCACCGCCGCCTGGGCCACGAAGCCACCGACGCCGTCGCTCACGCCCACCTCGTCGATGCGGCACTCCGGGCACTGGAAGTCGCGGTGCCGAACCTCGCGCTGGTCCTCGCCGCGGCCGGCGCCCACCTGTTCATCGCCCCCGGCTCCGTGGCGGTGCACGTTGGTGACCTTGCCGATTTCGTCGAGCTCGAGCGCGTGGCAGACCTTGCCGAGATCGACCGCACGCTGCAAGCCTCGATGCCCATGGATGTACAGGCGAGTGGGTGGCTGGCCGGGGGCGCATTGACGACTGCGGGAGTGCACTGATCATGGCCGCTCACATCGACGTATACGGAGCGAGCGAATTCGAGGCACCTGGCCTGCACTGGTCCTCGCCCCTTCGCGCTTTCGGCGAACAGCCTACCGACTCGGTCGGTCATGCCGCGATTGTCGAGAAGGCGGAGAGCTGGTTGCGCGAGAACCTTCCGTGGGTTCTCGCGGCCGCCAAGGTCTATGGGCTCTATCTCCACTGCGATGGCGCGGCGATCTTCCTGGTGCTGCCTGGCGAGGGGGCGCCGCCGCGCATGGCAATGCACCTCATCGGCGTGATTGAGGGCGCAGAGCAGGCGCTGCCGGCCACCAAGGGGACGCTGCAGTGACAACGGCCACTTCTACGTGTGTCGACGGCGGCGCCGATGCCGCCACCAAGGCCTTTGCGACCCTGCAGGCCCGCCTGGCGCTTGCGGGCTTCACCCTTGAGCGCACCGACCGCGGCGTGCTGATCGTCAGCCGCGGGCTGCGCCACCGCGAACTGGGTTCGCTGGCCGAGGCCGAGCAGTTCGCGAAGCAGGTGGGCGCGTCGTGAGCAACAAGATCACCAGCCTCTGCCGGCCGCTGAAGATGTCGCCGGCGCAGAAGTCGACCTTGATGTGCATCGCCGACTTCGCGCACGACGACGGCGCCGACTGGCACAGCCAGGCGGCCATCGCCGAGTGGACCTGCCTGTCGAAGCGTGCGGTGATCGATGCCGTGGCCTGGCTTGAGGCCGAGGGCTTCCTGAAGATCGAGCGCCGCATCGGTGCGAACAGCCGCACGCTGCTGCAATTGGATCGCATCGAGTTGGCAGCAAAGCAGTGCGCCAGCCGCACCAGTGCAGATGCCGCACCAGTGCACCAGGATCACCAGTGCACCACGCGCACTAGTGCAGATGCTTCAGGGGACCAGTGCAGCTCCCGCACCACCACCAGTGCAGTTGCCGCATCAACCAGTGCGGCAGCTGCACCCGAAGCACCAATAAGCATCAGTGAAGCATCAAGTAAGCATCAGGGCGCCGGTGGATCCGCCGCCAAGCCCATGGACCTGATCGGCGCCAACTCGGCGCCGGCGCCGGCGCAGGCGCGAGTCGGTCGGGCAGAAGGGACAACTGCCAGGACCAAGGCCGCGGTGCTGCCAAAGGTGCAGGTCGCGACTGCGCCAACGCGGCAGGCCTACGTCGAGGCGTACCGATCCAGGTACGGCGCGGAGCCGGTGCTGGCCGCCAAGGCGAACGCGCAGCTCGTTCAGTTCGTTCGTGCCGTCGGCGTAGAGCGCGCACCCGCGATCGCGAGGTTCTTCGTTCAAAGCAGCGAGCCGTTCTATGTACGTCGGTACCACGACGTTGGCCTGCTGCTCAACGATGCCAACAAGCTGAACACACAACTTTCGAAGGGTGCAATGGCGGACCGCAGGGGCACGTCGCCGTTAACCACCGAGACCGCAGCAAAGAACGAGGCGGCGAAGCGCTTGGTCTTTGGTGCTGCGCAGCTACACGACACGGAGATCATCGATGCGTGAGACGGATTTCGACGAGTTCAGCGCGCTGCTCGACGGCACCTGTGCCCTCTTGAGCCGAGGGGCCTACGTCCCCGACGCGAACAGCACCGCAATGTTCTTCCGAGCGGTGCGAGCTTGGAGCATCGAGGCTGTGCGGCAGGCCTTCGATCAGCACATTAAGGACCCGCAGCGCGGACGATTCGTTCCTCTGCCGGCCGACATCGTTGCCCAGCTGCAGGCAGTGGTTGCCAACGATGGGCGGCCAGGTCCTGAAGAGGCGTGGGCCACCGTACTTCTTGGCCGGGATGAGGCGTCGACCATCGTCTGGTCGGCCGAGATGGCTGAGGCCTATGGGATCGCGCGGCCGGTGTTAAACCACGGCGATGAAGTTGGCGCCCGCATGGCCTTCAAGGAGGCGTACCAGCGGCTCGTTGCGACAGCGCGCGCCGTTGGTCAGCCGGCGAAGTGGACCGTCTCGATCGGCTTCGACACCGCGCAGAGAGAGCGCGTGCTGAACACGGCGCTGGCTGCTGGGCTGCTGAGCGCGCCAGATGTCGCGGGCCTGCTGCCGCCGCCCGAGGCGCCGGCAAGTGGTATGGCCACGGCGGTGCGAGAGCGCCTGCTGCAGTTGCGCGAAAGCCTTGTTCGCAGTCGTGAAGTCGAGAGCGCCGATGCTATGGCCAAGCGCGAAACAGCTGCCGCCAAGATCGCGATCAAGCAGCGCATCGCTGGGTACGAAGGTCGAAAGGGCTGACCGCCATGCGACCGCCTTCCACTATTCGCCGGATCGGCGACGGCAATTCGCCGTCCCGCACACTGACGCGCGAGTACCAGCCATCGCTGCGGGTCGAGTTCACGGCCGATGCCTGGTTCAACGCGACGACCGTGGCAGCCAGGTTCGGCAAGCGCCCAGCCGAGTGGCTGCGGCTGCCGGAGACGCAGCGGTATCTCGATGCACTGTGCCGAAGGGCTGAAGTGGGGAAATCCCACTTTGCTCGAACCGCCCGTGGCGGCGCCGCCGGCCGCGCGGGGACGTGGCTTCATCCGAAGCTGGCCGTGCCCTTCGCGCGCTGGCTGGACGTCGACTTCGCGGTCTGGTGTGACGAGCAGATCGACGCGCTGCTTCGCCAGCGGGCCGGTGTCGAGACCGCGCAGCGCCTGCGCGAGGTTGGGGAGCTCTGGCACCAGCGCCTGCAGCTCGAGGCCAACGATGCAACGTCGAAGGCCCTGGCCAGTGCAGGCTCGCGGTTGATGCTTGACCGCCGGCGCATGCTGCCCTGCCTCACGACGAGGCGGGCCGAGCTGGAGGACGCGATGCAGCCCAGCCTATTCAGCATTGGCCGGCCACCGGCCGATCACGAGGGCGCAGGGAAGTGAGCACCAGGGTCAGGTCTGCTGCCTTGGCGGTTACCACCCGTTCGGTTACCACTGAGTTAACGCAGCAGGCCGGCTGTGCAGCCCTGGGCCGCGGCTGGATCACCACAGAAATCACACGGAACCACAACAGCCGCAGCCCGATGCCGCAGACGCTCAGTTCTGCCCAGGTTGCCCGCCGCGCGCGTGCCGCCCGCCAACGGAGACGAGCATGACCGACACCCAGCGCGAGCCGGCCAAGCGGCCCGATCGCACCGTGCGCGAAAGGGTGGCGCGCTTCCGTGCCAAGCACCCACGCTTCGATTGGACCCCGAGTGACGAAGCCCTGCGCGTCTTCGATGAGCACCGGCGTGCGCACCCGACTTTGAGCGCCTCGGCAGTGCTCGATCGCCTGGTTGTCCTGGCCCATCGCGCCGTAACCGGTAACTTGAAAAGGTAGCGGTCGCAGAGATGTCCCACACGAGCGACGCACGGGCTTCCGTACCTTCGCGGCCGAACGCGAGGTGCACGATGCGCTACCTGATCACCGACTTGATCGCCGACACAGCACCGCCAGCGCCGGCCTGCTTCAGTTCCGAGGCCGCTTGGCGCGACTGGCTGGCAGCGGCTCACTGCTCGGGCGAGCGCGTGGTTCGGCGTGTCGACATCGGCAAGACGCGAGGCGCCCGAGAGACTTATTTCGAAGTGCTGCCGGTTGGTCGCGTCGACTACTGCGCCGACTGCCTTCCGGCGCGGCGCCAATGCATGATGAGCGCCGGCCGGTGCAAGCCCTCGGCCGCAGCCATCGAAGCCGGCACCGTGCCCGCTGTCAGCCCCGAACCACTGCGCGAAGCGGCCTGACAAGGCCGGCTGCCGACACGCTGCGGCGATTGACCGCAAATTGACGGCGGTTGACGCGCCAGTTGACGAGGCCAACGCGCAGGAACACTGCCAAGGGCGGGCGAGCGCAACTGCTGCGCGACAGCGTGTTCGCATGGCGGGCCGCATCCGGCAGCTCAACCTTGGCGTGAGCCGCTCCTGAGCCAGCCACCCCGCGATGCCGGCCGGCGACCACCCGAACGAGGGAAAGCCCTGCAACCGGCATGTGGCACGATCGCCGCTCACGCCGAAGAGCGTTGGGAGGCTGACATGCGTGAACTGCACCGTTTCGGAGGCCATCGGCTTGTGCGATGGTTCTTGGTGGCCTGCTGGATGATCCTGGCCACCGCCAATGCTCGTGCCGCCTGCACCGGCTGCTGTTCAAGTCACGGTGGCATCTCCAACTCCTGTGCGGCGAACGGCCGTGTGTACTGCAAGGACGGCACCGTGAGCCCGTCGTGCACCTGCAGCACCTGCGGCGTGTCCAGCGGTCCCTCCGCCCCGACATGCAGCCTGGTTGCATTGCCGACCACCATCACCCTCGGCGCCTCCAGCCAGCTCAGCGCAAGCTGCACGCCGACGCCCACCTCGTACATCTGGACCAACTCCGATTTCAGCTCGAGCCAGGCCAGCGGCACGGTCAGGCCCACGGCCACAACGACTTACTCGGTGCGCGGCTCAAACGCCGGTGGCATCGGAAACACGGCCAGCACAACCGTCACGGTGACGGCACCAGCCTGTGCTGGCGGCGCGGAGTGGAACGGCTCAGCTTGCGCCTGCCCGGCCGGCACAACCATGGTCGATGGTGAGTGCTATGCCCCCTTGCCGGCCACGACGTGCGGGGTTGAGCGATGGTCGATCAAGACCGGTACGGACGTTGGTGCCTCGGCGGTCAACACCCGCGCTGCAGTCCCGTCGAGCGTTGCGGCCATGGGGGCCATCCCGGCGCCGGCGTCGCTACCACCCACTACCCGCATCTCGCCGGTCGAGCTCACAACCTACGTGGTCGATGCGACGCTGATCAAGTACCGTTTCACCGACGACTCGGACTATCACTTGGTGCTGGCCGACGCCGCTGGCCGGACAATGATTGCCGAGTTGCCGCATCCGGACTGTGTTGGAGCGGCAAGCCCATTCAAGGGCGCAATCACTGCGGTTCGCGCAACGTTCGATGCCCAGTTGCGGGCTGGCACGACGTTCAAGTCGGTGGCGATCCCGGTGCGCATCCACGGCATCGGCTTCTGGGATTCGATCCACGGCCAGACCGGCGTCGCACCCAACGGGATCGAGCTCCATCCCGTGCTGCGGCTGGAATTCAACCCGGTGGGCCCCCAGGGCAGCGTGGTCGGCTATCCGCTGGTCACCGATTCCGATCGCCTCTTCAATTGGGCCGAGGCGGCCTACCCTGACTACTTTCCGAAGCCTGGCACCGCTGGCACGTTCGAACGCTACACCTACCGCTACTACGCAAAGACGGGCAACTACGTGGCCACCGCCGGCGGCCGCGTGATCGTGCACAACGGGAAGGACTGGAACCTGCTCGACGTTGGGTCGCTTGCGGACTTCATGGCTGGCGCAGCGGCGGCTGGGTTTTGATGCGCATGGCCTAGGCCAAAAGGCGAACGGCCGGCTCGCGGCTGGCACGATTCTTTCGGGACTATCCGCCAACCCACACGAACCCGTTTCCGCGTGATCTACGCTCGGCGCGCCGCATTTCGCCGGGCTGGTTCTGCACGGCGATGCGCACCGATCAAGGAGAGCGCTTTGCCTGCAGCCATACCCCTCGTTGCCTCGTTCGCCGCCGCCGGGAGTGCGGTGGCAGCCGCAGGCGGCATCGCCGCCGCCATGGGTACGGTGACCGGCTTCCTTGCGGTGGCCGGTGCCGCGCTGACCACCGTTGGCGTGCTGACCGGCAAGAAGGACCTGACGAAGGTCGGCTCGCTCATGGGCCTGGGCTCCAGCATCATCAGCGGCTTCGGCAACGCCGCGGCCGGCCAGGCAGCCGGTGAGGCGGCGGGCGATGCCGCGAGCGAGCAGGCAGCCCAGGAGGGCTTCCGCGCCTTCGAGCACGCCGATGCTGCCGCAGGCGGCGCAGGCAGTGATGTCGTCGCCGATGCGGCCAGTGCCGGCACGGTGGCCGGCGGCCCAGGCGAAACGGCAACCCTGCAAACCGCTGGCATGGACCAGGCCACGGCCCAGGCGGCCAAGGCCGGAGCGGCGGGCGAAGCAATCGATCCACTCCAGCGCGCGAACGACTTCCTCGACGAGGCCAGTGCGAACAGCGCCTCGGCCGCGGTGAAGCCTTCGCTGTACGACTCGGCGCAGGAAGCGTTCCGACGAGGCGAGCTCAACAGCAACTCGATCTACAGCCAGCCGGTCGTGCCCGGGGGAGTCACGATCAACGGCCAGGTGATGCGCGTCGCGCCCGATGCAGTGGCAGAAGGCGCGCGTGGCCTGACAGCAGACGAGATCAACAACCTGGTCAGCCGCGGCGACAACCGCGTGGCGAACCTGCTGGACCGCGGCGGCTTCCGGCGCGCCGAGATCCTCGACATGAATGCATCGCCGGGCGCCGCGGCGCCGATCGGGCCCAGCGGCGTGACGATCGGTGGTCGCGTTATGAGCACTGGTGGTGGTTCGGCGGCGGGTGGTCAACCATCCCTGTGGGATCGCGCCGCCGAGCTGGCCAGCCGGACAGGGCAGTTCATCGAGCGGAACCCCAACCTCGTGCTGGTGGGCGGAAAGATGCTGGCCGGCGCATTCGGACCGGAGAGCGAAGAGCTCGACTGGAAGAAATCCATCTACGCCCGCAAGCTCGCGAACCTCAATTCCCCAGTTCGCCTGACCTTCGGCGGAGGTACCTGACATGGTCGCTATCACCCAAAAAGCGCGTGAGCGCGATCCTGCCAAGCGCCTCGGCGCGCGCCCATTTATCCCGCAGGGCATGGAAGACATCGTGGCGCGCATCTCTGCCGCGGGCCAGCGGATCATGTACTCGCCGCAGATGCGCGATGAGCTGAAAGCCGCGGTGGCCAGCAAGGCGCCGATCGCGCAGAAGCTGGCCGAATCGGTCACTGGCCTGATGCTGACGCTGGACCAGAAGATGCCCGGCGGCATCCCCGAAGAGGCGCTGTTCCCCGCGGCGCTAGACCTGCTGGGCGAGGCCTCGGATGCGTTGACCGAGGCCGGCCAGAAGGTCACGCGCACCGAGTACGGCGAGGCCGCGCTGCTGATGTTCGTGCTGATGGCCCGCAAGCTCGGGTACAGCGACGAACAGATCATGGGCGTCGCGGCGAAGGCGGTCGGTGCGACACCCGAAGAAGCGCGCCAGGCGATCCCGGCCGCGAATGCCATGCAAGGTGCGCGGCCCCCGGCCGGTCAAGCACCTCAAGCACCCGAGGAAGCCGGCGAGCAGCCTGGCCAACCGGACGAGGAAGAACAAGCCATGCAGGAGGGCTTTCAAGCATGAGCATCTTCGCGCGCGCGCTGGCGGGAGCCGGCGAAGGCATGGTCTCGGTCGCCGGCAAGTACCTGGACGAGCAGCTGGCCATCAACAAGGCGAAGGCCATCGAGGACTTGCGATTGATGTCCGAGCAGCAGATGGACCAGTGGCGGAACTCGCCGGATCGACGCGCCGCACTGCGCGACGAGGCGCTGAAGGACAAACAGGCCGAGTTCGATCAAGGTGTCCAGCAGCAGATCTCGGAGGCCGGGAACACCGAGCTGACCCAAGCGAAGATCAGCCAGGCAAACCAGATCACCGCCGGCACCGCGCCGACGAAGGCAGCGGCCGAAGGCGTGATCACGCGTGCCAAGAGCGACAACACCGCGCATGTCCTGCCACCGGGCAACGTCCTTGCGGTGGGCGACAAGATCGTGGCGCAGAGCCCCCGGCTCTCGCCGGCGGAGGCCAGCCTCGCTGCGTATCGCGAGGGTCTGAAGGGCCCCGGCGCCGGTGCCGTCGACAAGATGAGCGAGGCGGGGAAGGAACAGCTGAGGGGCATCGAGCACCGGGACTCCGAGCTGCAGAAGACCATTGAAACCGGCATCGCCAACGGCTCGTTGAGCGCTAGCGCGACGGGCCCGGACGGCAAGCCCTCACCGGGCTATGCGAACTATGTGTACTTGGCGAAGCAGCAGCAGGCGATCGGCCTGCAGCGCATGCGGCTGCTGGCCAGCGAAGGGGTCCTTGACGGCAAGGAGGCTGCCGAGCAACTGCTGGCCAGCGGGCCGACGGGCCCCGACCTCGAAGCGAGCGTCGCGCAGGCCGATCGCATCGGCAGCAAGTACGCCCGTGACTTCCGTGCGGCCCTGGAGCCGGCGTTGAAGTACGCCCGATCGCCCGAGTACATGATGCAGTCGATCCGCGCTGACGCCGAGCGGACGGGAACGAAGGACTATCGGGTCGAACTTCCGGGCGTGAAGACGGCCGTGGGCAATGCGAGTTGGGACACGGCCTCGGGCCAGGCCCGCAAGGGCCGAGGGGCCGGATCCGAGTCGCCTGATGTCGCCGAGCTGCGCCGACTGGAAGACCGCGTGCGCGAGGCAAACGTCAAGGTTTTGACCTACGGGTCGCGTCAGCGTCAATCTGACCCGCGTGGTTTTGCCCAGGCCCAGCAGGAACTCGAAGCCGCCAAGGACGAGTACCGCGCCGCGGTTGACCGTACCGGCATTCCGCCGGACCAGGCGGTGTTTCGAGGCCCTCGCATCGGAGGCGGCGAGTAATGGCAACTCTTTTCGACATGTATGGGCTGACCGCGCCCGACGAGGCCGAACAGCCGGCAAACCGGCCGAGCCACAGCGTGGCGGGCGGACTGAAGCGGTCCTTCGCCGAGCTGCCCGAAGTCGGCTCGGGTGTGCTGGCCTACGGTGCCGACGCGATGGGCGCGACCGGCACGCGGGACAAACTGCTGGGCTACGCTCAACGCAAGCAAGAGGACATCGCCGCGAAGTACCCGGCAGCCTCGTTCAGCGAGATGCTCGAAGGGAAGGTGAGCCCAGCGGACTTCCTCGCTGACGCGACGGGCTATGTGGCTGGCCAACTGGTCCAGTCGCTCGCCACCGGCGGCTTGACCGCGCTGGGTTTCAAGACGCTGGCCAAGGGCGCGGCCATGCAGGCGGCGAAGACGGCCACCGAGCGTGCCGTTGCTGCTGGGCTCGCGCACGAGGCGGCAAAGCAAGTCGGCCTGGATGCAGCTGAGACGGTTCTGACGCGCGCGCTGCGCTCTGGCGCGATCACGGGCGCCGGCGCGCACAACGTCGGCCAGGAGCTGGGCTCGATCTTTCTGGACGCGGAGGACGAAGCGCGGCAACAGGGACGAGAGCTGGACGCGGGCGACCGCATGCGGATCGGGCTCTCCGCGCTGGCGGCAGCGGCGGTGGACACCGCCATGGAGGGTGTCAATGTCGGCCGCGCCATGCGCGGCGGGCGAGGCGCGTCATTCGGAAGCCGGCTCGCACGAGAGGTTCCGGCCGGTATGGCCCGCGAAGGCTCGACCGAAGCCATCCAGACCGGCATCGAGCACTACGGCGCCGGCCAGCCGATCGCCGACGACAAGGGCCTGCGCGACATCATCGACTCGGCCGCGGTGGGCGCTGTCGGCGGCGGCCTGGCCGGCGGCGGCGCTTCGCTGCACCGTTCGCCAGCCGCTCAGAGCCTCGCGCCAGCGCCGACCGAGCAACCGCTCGCGCCCGCCGTCGATGTGCCGATGACCGCAACGACGGCCGGTCCGACCGGCATGCAGAAGCTCGCCAGCGGCACCACCATCGACGAGGTGATTGCCGGCGCTCACGAGGTGGCCGATGTGCCGCTCACCGGTGGCCTGTCCGCCGGCCAGGAAGCGCGAGCGCTCGATTCGCTGGACCGCCAGGCCCAGCGCGACATGGACGCCATCCGGCAGGCCGGCCGGTCCATGTCGCTGGACGAGCAGCGCCGCAGCCCGGCACCGCCGCCCACTGCCGCCGCGTCGGCGAGCGTGTTGGACACCGCGCCCTTCGGCGACCGCGTGCTGACGCTGCGCGAGCAACTCGCCGACCCCAGCATCCGAGACCAGCTGCGCGCGCTGGACCCGCAGGCCTTCTCGCTGGTGTCCCAATACGCCGGCATCGCTGACCGGCCGGACATCAACATGCCGGAGAAGACCCGGGAGCGGCTGCTGGGCCTGGCCGAGATGATCATGTCGCGCGCCGTGGCGCAGCCGCTGGAAACCGCGCAGCCCGGCCCGAGCGCGACCCGCGTGGCCGCCGGCCCGGCGCTGACCCAGCCGGCCAGCGTGCCCAGGCTCGAACTGGACACCGCGCCCACTGGCGCGATCCGCGTCGACAGCACCGGCAGTGCGGCGCCCGAGACGCGCGCCGATGTGATCAGCACCAAGCAGCGCGTCGATGCGATGCGCAAGCGACCCGACGGGTTCGAGCAGCAGGTGCAAGGCCGGCCGCTGCCGCGCGACTTCACGCTGGTGGGCGACGGCACGTTGACCCCGGGCACGATGCCCGCCCGCGAGCCGGGCCAGCTGCCGGCGCTGCCGAACTTGCCCGGCAAGCGCGGCGCTTTCGAAGCCGCTGAACGCGACCAGGCGGCGGCCGCGGCGCGCAAGCCCGACGAGCTGGATGCCATCGCTGCAGTGAAGCGCGCGGGCGAGGCCCCGGCACCGACGGCACTCGGCGAGGCCATGCGCACGGCCATCGACCGGCAGGCGAACGAAGCGGCCACCTCGCTGGCCAATGCGAAGCCCGATCCCACGGAGGCGCAGAAGAAGGCGGGCAACTACCAGCTCGGCCACATTCGTATCTCGGGCCTGGACATCAGCGTCGAGAACCCGGCCGGCTCGACGCGCAGTGGTGTCGATCCGAACGGCAAGCCGTGGTCCACCACGATGGCCGCGCATTACGGTTACTTCAAGCGGACCCGCGGCGCCGACGGCGATCATGTCGACGTGTTCGTGAAGCCGGGTACCGACTCGGATTTCGACGGCCCGGTGTTCGTCGTCGACCAGGTGGACCCCGACACGCGTGCGCACGATGAACACAAGGTAGTGCTCGGCGCGAAGACCCGCGAGGAAGCCGAGGCGATCTACCGGGCGAACTACGACAGGGACTGGCAAGGCCTGGGGGCAATGACCCGCATGTCACTCGACCGCTTCAAGGAGTGGCTGGCGGACGGAGACACGACCAAGCCCCTGGCCACGGACCTGCAGCGCCGCGTCGAAGCCACGCGCCGGCCATCGAACGGTGCCGCCGGCGAGCAAGGCGGCCTGCTGCCGAAGGCCAAGCTCGCCGAGCTGGTCAAGCTGACTCAGCGCAGCCGCGAGGACGTGGCAGCGCAGTACGTCAGCTTCGTGCAGAAGCACGGCCAAGCCAAGGCCGACCAGATGCTGGACCGCGCGTTGCAGGTGGCGCGCGAGCGGCCGAAGCCTGCGCCCGCCGTCGCGCCAGCGGCACCAGAGTCTGCCGCACCAGCCGCTGCAGCGCGCGCTGAACCTGCGCCAGTGCCGAACACCAACGCAGCCGAGACGGCACCACAGCCCCAAGCGGAGCACGCTCCAACCGAGGCCACCGGCACGGTTGCACCCACGACAAAGGCAGCGCCCGATCGGGCCGCGAAGCGCGTGCGGGGCCGCTTGGTGCAGCAGGAGGTCGACATGGGCCTGGCCCGCGTGCGCGAACTGCGCGCCGCTGGCCGCATCACGGCGGCCGAAGCCATGGAGGCGATCAGCAGCGCGCGCAGCGCGGGCGAGCCGGCCGATGCTGCCGCGAAGCTGGCCGACTTCCTGCGCGAGAAGGACCGCGCGCCGGTGCCTGATGCGGAGCCGCCGCGGCAGGCCGATGCCAGTCGCCCGCGGCGCTCATCGGCCAGCCCGGCCAACGATGCGGCTGCGCTGCGGCAGCGCCTGGATCGGCACCGGGCCATCGCCGCCGAGCTCAATGCGGGCCGGTCGATGACGACCTCGCTCGGCCGAGTCGATCTGACGCCGGACGACCGCAGCGCCATCATGCGCCGCGCCGCGGAACTGCGGACCGAACTCGCGCGCACCTTGCAGACCGGTGTCGCGAGCGCCGCGGCCAAGCAGGCGGTGGCCGAGCGCATCGACGCGATGCGCGCGGAGCTGGTGAAGGTCGACCCGTCGGCGGCCGATGAGAAGGCGGGCGAACCTGAATCGACGCCGCCCGCCGCTTCGAAGATCGAAGACGCGGGCGAGAAGATCGGCGGCGCCCGCAAGGACCGCTGGGCCGAGCGCGGTCTCGACGTGAGCGACCTCGATGCAATGGCCGAAGGAGAGGGCGCCGAGTTGGCCACCAAGGCCAACGTGTGGAAGCCGGACTACCAGGCCATCGCGGCCCAGGCCGAGCCGGTGACCGCGGCGATGGTCAAGGTGGTGTACGACTCGCTGGCGGCCAAACCGCGCCAGAACACGCCGCAGGGCCGCCGCGACTACGTGCGCGCGATGCAGGCGGTGCGCAAGGTGTACGGCGCGGTGAGGTCGGTGCAGGAGGCCAAGGACGCCTATCAGCGACTGCGCGCGGAGCTCGGTGTTCCCGCCGTTCGCATGGGGCTGAGCGAGCTGTCTGAGGACCAGAAGGCCGCGCGCCGCGCGCTGTTCTCGGTCTACAAGGGCCGCAGCGACCCCTTCGTGTACGGCTACAACGAGCTGCAGCGCGCGAAGGCCCTGGTGCAGGACGGATTCCCCGGTTCGATCGAGCCGTGGACGCGGCGCTTCGTGATCCGTGCATTGGACGGCGCTGGCGTGACGGACCGCGGACTGGAGCTGATCCAGCGCGACGCGGCCGCTTCCGGCACGCCGCTGACGGCCGAGCAGATCCACGCCGGCTACTTCGAGGTGCGCGACAAGGCCGGCCGCGCGCAGGCCTACCTGCCGACTCGCGCGGACGCCGAGCAGGCCGCGAAAGCCCTGTACGAAGCGACCAAGGGCAAGGGCAGCGAGAAGGCCGAACCCGAGCGCCCGCACCTGGACAAGATCGTGCGCGAGGGCATGGACCAGGCGATCGACCGCGATGCCACGCCGCAGGACCTGCTGGACACCTTCGGGTTCCGCGGGGTCGAGTGGGGCAACTGGAGCGCGCAGGACGAGCGCCAGCGCATCCTGAACCTGGCCTATGACGCGCTGTCGGACTTGGCCAAGATCATGAACGTGCCGCGCAAGGCCCTGAGCCTGAACGGCACGCTGGGCATGGCTTTCGGGGCCCGCGGTGGCGGCCGGTTCGCGGCGCACTACGAGCCCGGCAAGCTGGTGATCAACATGACCAAGCTGCGCGGCGCCGGCAGCCTGGCGCACGAGTGGGCCCACGCGCTGGACCACTACCTGGGCGAGATCGAGCGCAGCGACGCCTACCAGGGCAAGGCGCGCGGCGCCAGCGGATGGTATGGCCAGCGCTCCTACACCGGCCGCGACGCGCCGGCAAACCTGCGCCCAGAGCTGGCCAGCGCCATCGACCGGGTGATGCGCCGGCTGTTCGAGGGCACGATCGACAAGCCGACGATGCTGGCCGACTTGCAGGCGCAGCACGAGCGCACGCAGGCGCTGGCCGCGCGCGAGACGGACCCCAAGCTGAAGGCCGTGTACACCGACTCGCTGGCGCAGCAGCAGCGCCGGATTGCCGAGGTGAAGGCGGCGCCAGACGACACGACCTACCCCCGCGGCAAGTCCGACTACGCGCAGCAGGCGCAGAAGCTCTCGGGCAAGAGCGCCGATGGCTACTGGCTGCGTCCGACCGAGATGTGGGCCCGGGCCTTCGAAAGCTACGTGTTCGACCGGCTGGTGGCCATGGGTGCCAAGAGCGAGTACCTGGTGCACGGTGTCGAGCAGGACCGCTTCGCCGACACCTCGCGCTTCAAGGGCAATCCGTACCCGTCCGGCGCCGAGCGCGCGGCGATCAACAAGGCGTTCGACGCCTTCGTGTCGGAGCTGAAGACCCGCGAGGACGACGCGGGCCGGGTGGCGCTGTTCAGCCGCGCCGCCGGCGACGATGCGAACGCGCTGCGCGCGCTGAGCGAGAACGACGAGCTCTTCGCGCTGCCGAAGTCCAATGCCACGACCGTGGAGGGCATCGCCGCGGACATCGACCCCGAGATCAAGATCACGCCGCGCAAGATCCCTGGCGAAACGCGCTACGACCTGACCATGCCTGACGGCAAGACGGCGCGACTGATCGTGCGCAAGCCCAACCCCTACGGCCCGACGCTCTACGGCTTCGATCAGGTCGACGGTGAGATGTCCAATGTCTTCGAGGGCCGCCCGGGCGAGAACCCTGAAGCAGTGCCTGCCGCCAAGGAGGACGTGTACATCGATGCATCGCTGCTCGAGTCGGGTGGCGCCGGCGCGAAGGTCTACCAGATTGCCGCGATCTTCGCGCACAACACCGGGCGCATCTTCATCGGCGACCCTGCGGGCCTGAGCGACGAGGCGTTGCGCCGGCGCACCGAGCAGATGCTGTCGAGCGCGCTGAAGTTCGGCACCACCGAACACCTGGCGCCGCACCCGCGGCAGACGGCGGGCGACAAGGCGCTGGGTGTGCCGCCGCTGAAGTGGGTCTACGGCGACGACCTGGGCAACATCCGCCGGATGGTTGAGCTCAACCTGCAGGCGCTGGACAATGCGGGCTATGGCGACTCCGTCATCAGCTTTGATCCAGGCGCTGGCCGATTCCGAGACTCGGGTGGCGAGTTCCTTTCCCGCGCTGACATCGACGCGCTGGCAAAGGAAGCCGGTCTCGGCCGACGAGGCCAGGCAGGCGGCACTACGCTTGCGCGAGGCGCTGTGCTGCGTGCCCTTCTACGCGAAGAGGGCCGAGAGGGCGCGGCTGGCCGGGGACGAGATGGCCTACTGGCTCGGCTTGCAGGCCTCGGAGGCGACGCTGCGCAGGCTACCCAAGGCATCTTCTACTCCCGAGACCCCGAAGCCGTCCGAGGCCTGAGCCGCGCCGAGGCCGAGGCGGTCCTTGCGCTGCCGCAGGCGCTGATCGACCGGCTGCTCGGCCGCCGACCCAGCCTTGAGCAACTGCGCGACGTCGTGTCGCGGGCTGACGGGCTCGATGTTCAGGTGGCCCAGTCGGTCGACGACCTGCCGGCCGCCCAGCGCAAGAAGCTCTCCGCGCGCGTGCCCAATGGCAACGTGCGCGGGGTCTACTTCCCCGACATCGACCGTATCTGGCTGATCGCCGATCACCTGCACAGCGAGGCTGAAGCCACCTTCGTGCTGCTGCACGAAGCCTTCCACCGCGGCCTGGCCAAGACCTTCGGCCCCGACGCGCGCCGGGTGCTGCGGCAGATGTACCACACCAACGGCCGGCTGCAGAAGCTCACCAAGGAGCAGATGCAGACCCATGGCATCGGGCAGGACGAGGCCATCGAGGAAGCGCTGGCCGACCTGGCCGGCCGCGGCGAGGCCCGCGACCTCAAGGGCTGGCAGCGTCTTGTCGACATCATCCGCCGCTGGCTGGGTGACTTGGGGCGCGCACTGGGTTTCGAGCTGCGCTGGACCGACGACATGGTCGAGGACTTCGTGGCGGGAACGGCGCGCGCGGGGCTGCAGGGCGAGCCGCATGTTTCGGCCGCGGCGGCCACGGCCAGCCGGTCAGAGACGACGCGCCGGCGCTACTTGAATGAAAGCAAGAGCCCCTCGTTTGGCGGTCCGTCTGGGCTCCAATTGCCCAGGGTCAACCGCCCACCGAAGGGCTCGGAGAAAATTGTACGCACCCAGCAAGACCTTGTGAACTTGCGGGCGCAGCAGGGCGGCGAGCCGCGCTTCAGCCGCACCGACGGACCGACTGCGGCACAGGATCTCGTGAACGCCAAGGGCGGCGTCTTCGACTTCAACCGCCTGGGGGCCACGCAGCAAGACCGCGTGCGCACCGTCGTCGACGGCAGCCGATCGTTCTGGCTGGGCGCCCTCACGCGCGACCAGCTGGCCGACATCTATGGTCGGGAGATGCCGCAGGTAAAGGACTACGACGCCTTGACCCGGGCGATGGAGAACGAGCGCTCGAAGATCGCCCAGGACGCCGATGCGCTATACAACGAGTGGGCCAAGCTCGACAGCGACGCGAACGACAGGCTCGCCCGCGTGATGCTCGACGCGACCGTGCACAGCGTGCACCCGGATGGCGAGTTCACCACCATCAAGGGCAACGACGCGGCGACCGAGGACGAGCGCCGCAAGGTGCACAAGCGCCTGCGCCGCGAATTCGCCGAACTGCCCGACGCGGCCCAGGCGATGTACGGCAAGGTGCGCGACTTCCACGCCGGCATGCTGGAGCAGCTGAAAGCCGGCCTGGAGCACCGGATCGAGCGCCAGGTGAAGGACGGCAAGGCCCGGGCGGCCACGCTCACCAGCATTCGCCAGGCCTTCGACCAGTACAAGGAGCACGGGCCGTACTTCCCGCTCTCGCGCTTCGGCGACTTCCTGGTCATTGGCACGCGAGAAGACGGCGAGCGCGTTGTGGCCAGCTACGAGACGGCCGGCGAACAGGCGACCGCGGCGCGCGCGCTGCGCCAGGACGGCTTCACGGTGAAGATGAAGACGGCCAAGCAGTACACCCGCGCGCTCGATGGCTCGGCCGGCCGCTTCGCCGGCGACGTGCTCGCGCTGCTGAACGGCCTGGACTTGAGCGAGGCCACACTGGGCGGCAAGGCGACCGACCTGAAGACCCGGCTGATGGACGACGTGAACCAGCTATTCATCCGCGCGCTGCCCGACCTGAGCTACCGGCGCCACTTCGCCCACCGGCAGAACACCCCAGGTTTCAGCGCCGACGTGATGCGCGGCTTCGCGTCGAGCGCCTTCCACGGCGCCAGCCACATCGCGCGCCTGAACTACGCGGACCGCATGAGCTTCGCGCTCGAAGACGCCTATCGGGCAATCGAGCGGGCCGACGACGGTGACTTCAACAAGCACACCCAGGTGCTCAACGAGCTGGCGCTGCGGCATGACGCGGCGATGAACCCGAACACGCACCCGTTCGCCGCGCTGTTGAACCAGGTGGGCTTCATCATGTACCTCGGCGCCTCGCCGGCGGCCGGGCTGGTGAACCTGCTGCAGACGCCGATGATCACGCTGCCCTACCTAGGCGCGCGGCACGGCTTCGGCAAGGCGGCCGCCGGGCTCGCGAAGGCGACGAAGGACATCCTCGCGGCCAAGGCCAACCGGCAAAGCGGGTGGAACGCCGTCGACAGCCCGAAGCTCACCGAGGCCGAGCGCGAGACCATGCGCAAGCTGCAGGACGAGGGGGTGATCGACCTGACCCAGGCGCACGACCTGTCCGCGGCCACCGGCCTGGACACCGGCAACGTAGCGCGCTCGAAGGCCGCCTTCGCCATGTCGCGCGCGATGAAGATCGTGGGCTGGACCTTCCACGTCCCCGAGGTGATGAACCGCCAGGCGACGGCGCTGGCCGCGTATCGGCTGGAAATGGAGGCCTCGGGCGACCAGGCCAAGGCCGAGGATGCTGCGCGTGAGGCGATCAAGCGCACGCACTTCGACTACAGCTCGAGCAACCGCGCGCGCTACATGCAGGGCAACCTGGCCCGCGTCGTGCTGCAGTTCAAGCAGTACGCGCAAAACATGACCTACCTGCTCGGGCGCGCTGCCTACCAGGCACTGAAAGACGAGGACCCCGCTGTGCGTAGCGTGGCCCGCCGGCAGCTGGTGGCCACGTTGGGCGCGACCTTCGCGATGGCCGGCGCTCTGGGCCTGCCGGCGGTGGGCGTCATCGGGCAGCTGGTGGGTGCCTTGGTCGGTGCCCTCGACGATGACGACAAGCCATGGGATTGGAAGGCCGAGCTGCGCAACCTGCTGGCCGACACCTTCGGCAAGGAGGCGGGCGAGGTGCTGGCCCACGGCCTGCCGCGGGCGCTGATGCCCTGGGATGTGGCCAACCGGGTCGGCATGTCGGACCTGTGGTTCCGCTCGAACGACCGCGAGGGCCAGTCGCCGCGCGAGGCCTTCGCCAACGACATGGCCAACATCCTGGGGCCCTCGGCCGGCACCTTGCTGGGCTGGTACACCGCGGCAGACCAGATGGCCCGTGGCAATTGGTCGAAGGCGGCCGAGGCCATCACGCCGAAGTTCGTCCGCGACGTGCTCCAGGCGAGTCGGATGGCAACGGAGGGCGTCACGAGCTACAAGGGCGAGCATGTGATGGACCTCACGCCTGCCGAGTCGCTGGGCAAGCTGCTCGGCTTCACCCCGGCGCGCGTGTCGGAGACCTACGAAGCCATGGCCACCGTGAAGAACGCCGAGACCGCGGTCCTCGATCGCCGCAAGCTGCTGATCGGCAAGGCGGCGCGCGCCCGCATGGAAGGCGATGGCGAGGCCGCTGCCGAAGCGGCAGCGGAGATCGCGGAGTTCAACCGCCGCAACCCGGCCGAGCGGATCAAGGGCGAAGCGATCGTGGCCTCGGTCCTCGCGCGTCGGCGCCACGAGCGCGAGACCGCCGACGGCGTGTCATTGCCGCCGGCCCGCGATCACTTCCGCGAAGCTGGCCGCTTCGCTGTCACGCAATGAAGGCCGAGGTCGCTGTAGCGCTGCTGGTGCTGGGGATCGTCGCCGGCGGGCTGTCGCCGGTGCTGCTGGTGGTCGGGCTGGTCTTCGGCGGCCTGTACGCGCTGGCGCACTGGATCGGCGGCGGGCGCAAGTAGCGGGTCAGGCGTCGCGCTGCGCGCGCACGACATCGCGAACGGCCTTCAGCGCGACCTGGGCCAGGCGTCCCAGTCGGGCGCGTTCTTGCAGCGCCACGATGCGCGCTTTCTGGTCGGGGCTCGCGTTGCGCACGCGCTCTTCTACCTGGCGGCGGGTCTCCGCACGTTGGACGTAGGTGACGATCGGGAAGCGCTTGGTCTGCTGCATGTGCGAGCCGGCCGTGCCTGCCACCTGCTGCGTGAATTGGCCCATATAACGAGTCTGACACGCGTCACTTCTTGATCGCTTTCAGTCGCTCCACCAGGGTCGAATAGTCCGGGTCGGGCACACCGATGCGCTCGGCATTCTCAAGCACATAGTAGGCCTTGCCAACGAGTTCCGGCGGGGGCTGGATTTCCCCCTCTCGGGCCCAACGTCGAAGGGTGAACAAGGGTGGCGGCGGGTCATAGCGCCGGGAGGCCCATTCCAACAGAAGGATCTTCTTCGCCATGCAAGCAGCCCTCATCTTTCATGGGGCAGCCGACCTCGAGAACAGGAGGTAGTGGACCAGGGCGTAGAGACGATGAAAGAGGTATTCGAACTCGGCGGCTCCGGCCACAGCAGTCTTGCTCGTCTCGAAGTGCCGAATCTGAAAGTCATTGCCAGTATTGGTCAATGCGCGGGCTTCGTCTTCAAGAAGCTTGCGGAACTTCGGCTCGCCACTGGCTCGATCCAGGAGCGTCTGGACCGACAGCTTCTTGTCACCGGCAACTTCCAAGCTCTTCAGTCTCTCCCATGCGTCCCATAGGCGCTCGGTGGCGTCACGTCGAGCGGTTGGCGCTGGGTCGCGGAACTTCTCGCATGCTTCCCGCAGCATCGCATCAAGTTTGGCGTCCCCGCTGGACGGAAGGCGCCCCATCGTTTCAAAGAGAACGGGCGCGATTGGTCGCTGTTCCGTCAGGCGAACGATGTCGCGATGCAGCGGAACAAGCAGGCGATCAGCGAAGAGATGGACATGATCAGGGATCTTCGCATGAGCGCCAGCGTTGAAGTACGAAATCAGCGCGCCGACGAACTGAATTCGCTTCTCTGCGATCTCACGCACGAACGCGATCTGCATCGCAACCCGCTCAGCACGATTGTTGGGCCAGTTGGCAGATTTGGAATCTGCCACTGAGCCGCCGGTAGCCTCAGCTGCTGAAAACCAGGCCTTGAAATCCACTGGTGGCAACACGCTCGCGAGGAAGCCGGCCATCGGCTCTTCGCCGAGATGGTCCAGCAGTCTGCCGAGGACACTCTCGCTTGACTGGAAGGGCGTGATCCGGAAGTCGTCAATCGTCTCTGCAATATCCTGAAGGCACGGAGCCAGAATGCTTTCCACCACGGTTCTCCCTCCCTTTGCTGTGCACTTTACCCGGCCTAGTTGAGGCCGCGGCAATGCGCTCCGTCCGGTCCTTGGGGCGACTCACTGCCTACCGTCTGGCTTTCCGTGATCGGTGGTCGGCAGCCGGCCCGCCGCCCAGTCGTTCACCGCATCCAGGTTCACCCACAGTTCCTCGCTGCCTTCTGGCCTGCGAGCGTGGATGTCGCGCAGCCAGCGACCGGACTTCAGGCGGCCGCGCACGGCTGCAGGCGTGTCGCCGGAAAGCTCGCAGTAGCGCTTGAGGCGGACCCAGGTCAGCAACCGATCACCTCAATCTCGAGTGTTGGTCGATTTCAGTTCGCCTCAAGACAACGCCTGCACTCGCCCTCTGACATGGACTTCATACAGATGTTCAGCAGGGCGCCCGGCGTCACGCGATCCCGATATCCACGAAGTACGTCGCAAGCCCGGTTCCCAGACGAAACTGGAGTTGGACCGCCACCCAGCGCATATCCACAAGAAAGTCGTGCCGATCGAATACGGCTGTCTGTGTTGGAAAGCTCGTTCTCAAGACTGCTTCGCGCCGCATCGTAGCTAGACGCCACATACTGGCAGCGATCCCTCATCAGGTCGAACGTCGCGGGATACCGCCGGCAGTTCTCCAACTCATCCGCCTTCGACCGGACCTCGGCAGCCTTGTCCGCTGCATTCCTTGATGCCCGTCGGAGCCCGTCCAGGTCATCAGCGCAGGAACTCCAATCAATTGCATGGGCGCTGGTAGAAAGAATAGCTAGCACGCAAAAGGTGCGTGTGCCGGTCGGCAGTTTCATGCTGAGTCTTCCCCGGAAGCAGTATGTGCCTGAGGCGCGACTCCAGGCTTGCGTACTTTCTCGCACTCAACTAGAGTCGGATCGCTGCTCATAACGAGCGGTCGGGTGTGGAAGCCCGGAATACCAAGGCGCGCGGCCGCCTGAAGTGCGGCTTTGCTTTTTCTGCGCGCAACGCGCGGACCGCTCAACGGCGGCCCGAGCGGGGAGGCCTCTTGGCCTGCCGGTTCCTTGGTTCCGGTCTTTCCACCCCCGCTTTGGGCCGCCACCCTCGTGTGGAAAGCGATCGTGGCGGCCTTGGACCACAACCAAGGAGCCGCACATGGCTGGTACATCCCCGGGCACGAAGCCGACCACTTCTTTCCCCGTCACCTCGCGCACGCGCACCTGCCACGGGTTCTTCACCGTGGGCTCGGTGCCTGCGATGGTCTTCAGCACCCGTCGCCAAGCCGACCCGTCCGTGGTTGTCGACCTTGGCCACGCCGGCACGATGGCCAGCGGTCGGCTGTCCCCGACCCAGGCGCGAGCGGCCGCGCGGGCGCTGCTGAAGGCGGCCGATGCCGTCGACGTGGCGCAGCGCCATCCGGCGTTCACGCGTGCAGCGGCTGGGAGGTGACCATGGACCAAGACCAGATCACCCCGGCGGCGAAGAGGATCGCCGCCACGATCATCGCTCGGGCTCAGATCCTCGCGATGGGGACGCCTTCCATCCCCAAGGAGTGCCCCGCGATGCCAGAAGACCTGACGCCCAGCGAGCGCCTGAACGAGGCCCACCAGGCAGTCCGCGATGCCGAGCGGATCTTGCGGATGCGAATCGAGGCCTACCGGGCCGAGGCTGAAGCGTTCGCCAACTACCAGCCCCTTCAACTGCGGAGCGCGAAGCCCTCGGCGAATCGGGGTGCCAAGAAGGGAGGTGCAGCATGAATCCGGGCCTTGCGGGGATCTTCACCACGTTGCTGGATCGAACGATTGACGAGTTTCCCGAAGACGAACTCGATCATGTCGACTACCTGCGCGTCGAGGCCGAGACGCTGGCCAAGCAGCTCTCGCTGATGGCCTGCGGGTTGGAGGCGATGACCCATCAAAAACAGGGCACGGAGGAGATCGTCGGCAGCCAAGCGCTAGCGCCCACCTTCGCGATCATCAGCCACGTTGCCGAGAACATCGGCGCCATGCTGGAAGCGCTGGAAATGGCAGGGGATGTCAGGCTCCGTCGGCAGCCGGCCGCGTCCGCGCACGGGGACCCGCGGGCGCGCGCCAGCCGCGTCATGTCGAAGCCCCAGGTTGCCAGCATCGCAGGCGGCGGGGCTCAGGTCGGCTGAACCAGGGCAGCGCGCCCCGCATGCCCTTGTGGGGCGCGCATCCTCAGTCTGGTGGCCCGCCGCGATCCGAGGTCGGGCCGGTGGTCTCCGGGCCCATCCGCTCACGGCGGATTGCCCCGCGGCGCCGGCGCCGCGACAGTGCGCCGCATGAACACCATCACCCCGCCCGAACCTCAACGCCCGGCGCCTGGTCGGCGCCCAGCACTGCCACCGCTGCCACGCTCAGGCGTGCCGGCTCGAGCTCGCGGCGCCGGCGCGGTGGGCCTTCCCGGCCGCTCGCCGGCAGCGCCGCTTGCTGTCGACGACTGGGCAGCGCTCAAGGTGCGCGACAGCGTGCGCCGGGCCTGCTTCATGGCGGCGTCAGAGCTGCTGCTGCTGGCGCGGCTCGGGTAGCTGTGCCGGGCCCCGATGGGAGTCGCGCCAAGGCTCGCCGGCCCTACCTCGCATAGCTCGGGTCGCGCTGAACAGGCGACGGAGGGTTGGGATCGAACGGGCGAGGCCTCGGGCCGTCCGGTACTCGGCACCACCACGACTGCCGGTGATGTAGTCCACCCATTGAGTCAGGTGTCACTTCGATCCCGCTGATGACCAGATGGACGGCGCGCATCTTGACCAGACGAACCGTGAGGAGCCGCCGGCAGACCGCACCAGGCATGTCGGCGCGCACCAGCGTCGCGGTGAGGCCATCAACACCTCGCCCGTCGATCGTCACCTCCCCGCGGATCGGCAGGTCCGCGAGCACCTCATTTCGCAGGCGGCGGCGACCTTCGCGGCGGAGCATGACCACATCCAGAATCACTGGATAAGCATACAGCTTTCGGTGGCGCGCGAGCGCTGGAGACGCCTGCAGGGCTACAGCCTACCGGCGGACTACCTTGAACGGCAGAGCTTGACCTCGGCCCGGGTCTTGGCCTTGTGCGCCTCGATGGTCAGCCAATGAGGGTTCGCCAGCTCGTCGCGGCCGCCGCAGATCAGGGCCTCCCGGTGGTCGACCTGCCAACCGGGGCAAGCGCCAGCCGTTCGCCCGGTCGATGGGCATGGGTGGCTGCGCATGAACTCGGCGCGCAGCGCGCGGGAGCGTTCGGCAGCCGTGACCCCGGTCGCGGTAGTTGCCAGGGCCAGTGCCACTAGGACCGCGCGCATCAGCTGAGTGGATGGCCCGAGCGCGCCTGCAGCAGGGCCTGGAGGGGGGCGGGCCCATCAGCAAGGGTCGGCAGGCTCAATATCTACCGCCCTTGCACCCGGGAAGGCAAGGTGCGGCGGGGTCCCGTCAAACGTTGCCGGCACAGTGCGATGCGTGCGCATCGAGTCGAACAGCGCGCGCATGTCCTTATGGGTCGGCGGCGCTTCCGGATTACCGAAATGAGGCAACCTGAATGTCGAGAAGTTGAATGCGAATGGCAGCAATGTCTCGCTCGGCTTCTGATCCCAAGGCGTGTTCGTCAGGACGACATAGCAGGGAGGACGAGGCGCTCCGTCCAAAGGGCTGTTCTCCAGTTCGTTCAATCTCTGCTTGGCACGACCAAAGCAAGCCGGCAGCTCGCCGCTACGCGGCGGACGGCTTGGCTCCAGCCAGGCCAGTTCTATGAAGACCACCCGAACATGGTCAGCTTGCTTCCGCTGCGCTTCGTTGAAGAGTTGGCCTATCCGCATGCCCTTCTGACCCGAGCGCCGCTTGCACTCCACGGAGAACCTGCGGCCGCTGGGGGCCGTGGCAGCGAACTCGCAGTGGCTTCGGCCACCGTCGGTCTCATCCTCGAACTCGATGGTGAACCCCGCGCGTGCAAAGGAAGCCGCCACCTGGGCTTCGTAGCGGGCTCCTGCGAATTGATCCGGCACCTTCATTCGTGCCACAAGCCTCGCCTGGAGCTCCGCGTTGTGCTGCAGGCAATAGAGGTCGTAGGCAAGCGTTAGGAAGCTGCCCACCGCGCCGTTCATTGTCGAGTGAAACACCTCACCAGGCTGGCCACCCGCGCGGGATTCCTGATCACGGATCACTTCGTGCCACTGCATCGCCGGATGCCGCTGCTCGAGCGGTTTAGCGAGTTCGGTGGCACACCAATCACGGCCAAAGACGGTCCAAAGGTAGTCGGGCAAGAAGGAATGGAAAGTGGTCCATGTGCCGGCAATCCATTGAGCGCCTACTGCCACAACGCGGTGACCGGACAGGGCTTTGGTCGAGATGATTGGCCGTCCTAGCCCCTGTTCGAGTTGCTGCTGGCGGCGGCGCCCCGCTGCCTCGACGATGAGGTCCGCAACTGATGCGGATGGTGCCTCCAGCGCGCCGTGGCATCGCTTGAACTTCTTTCCACTTCCGCATGGGCAGGCTTCGTTTCTACCGACGCGCATGGGCTCCATTGTCATGGACCTCGGCCCTCTGGTGAAGTGAACCGGCCCTCAAAGCCTCTTGTGCTCGCCCCCCTTCTGCTACGCGAGGGGCTGGCCCGAAATGGTGATGGTGCCAGAGGTGGTTGCCTGGCGCGCCATGGGTCTTTCACCTGAGTGTTTGGTGAGGCCGAGACGATCACGGAGGGCCCTCCCTCGGTCCTCACCCACCGCATCCAGCACACCGCCCGCGACATCCGGGTCTCGGTCGATACTGTCTCCGCCCCGGGCGCACTGTGGCCTCGTGCAGCTGGCCTGACGATCGCCCCGATGGGTGCACCCAAAGGTGGGAGGTAGGGGGTGACGGTCGCAGCGGCAGGCTCACGACGTATGCTCGGCCCGCCGGTCGACTTCCTCCCTCCCTTACTGCGATCGGCCTTTGTCGCCGCGCGTGCAGCAGTGCCGCGCGGCGATCTTCTGATTGGTGTGGAGGCACGCTTGCTCGCGCCCTGTGCCATCAGAGCGACAGCTAAGACCGGCAAGCTTGAAGTCTGGGCCATCCCAACGGACGGCCGCGGTGTCGATGCTGCACCGCCTTGCGCCTTGGCCACTGCCTGGACTCGCCTGAGTCGGATCGCCGTTGCCTGTCGCCCGCTAGGGTTTGATGCAACATCTCGAAAGTCTGACGACTAGGTGGGTTGTCCGACAATCCGTGAGCTGGCTGTGCCAACGATACACAAGACCACCGGGAGCAACGCATGACGCTGAATCTGGACCGTGCCATCCGCGGTGGAGACTTCGATATGGACCTGCCGTCGGTCGGGAGGATCTACTGCTCGACGATGGGCGTTGACGCGCTCAGCGCAGCGAGGGCCACGCGGGTCGCAGGCCTACCACCTCCGCAAGTCTCAAGGCGGATCCTGAGCGAGATTGCCCACCATTCGCTGAGGCCTGAAGGCAAAGCCGGTTGGACTTGGGACGATAAGGTCTCAGCGCAGGAGGCAGAGGACGTCGATGATGATGAGATCGAGCAATTCGCTGAGGCCGTGGTTGCGAGGCACAAGGGGTACCTTGAAACCGATGGCGGTGACCCTATCGAGCGCCATGAAGGCGAGTCTGGTGTCGAATTCCTAGGGCGCATGGTCGATCACCGGGCCGCCGAAGAAAGAAAGGCTCGCGAGAAGATCGCGACTGAGTTCGACCAAGCGAAGTTTTCCGATGGTACGAGGGCCGCGCGAGCGAAGCAGCTCGATGCGAATCGGGCCTTGAACGATCAGATGGCGAGGGTCATGTCGGACTTCCCGAAGTTCGACCCTGCCAGCATTCGCAACCCCTTGGGGGACACGAATCGATCCTTGGTGGAAGTGGTGCGTGCAATGAGCGACTTGCACTCATTGGCAACTGCTGCCGTCGCAGTCGTGCAGACCATGAGCGAAACAACGACCGAGATCCAAAGGGATGCTGTCACGAATGCGGCCGGTGGCGAGCGCCTTGCGAAAGCTGCAATCAGGATTTCCGTCGTCGGAATACTTGCCTCGACCCTCTTCTCTGTGCTGACGTACATCGATAGCCGCTCGTCGGGCGAGCAGACGGAAGCTCAGGTCAAACGCGTTCATTCGGAGCTGGCCGAGCTCGCATCAGCTCAGCGCGATGCTGCAAAGCTGGTGGCTGACGCGGTGCAGCGGGCTAGTGTCGCGAGTCGCGAGCCCGAAGCGTTCACCGCCAGCCCCCTGCAGGCCGCAAGTGGGCCCGTAATTCCGGCGAAGGCGCGCTGACTGGCGAGCGCACTAGACAATTAGTGAGGCCGAGGACATCAGACGCTAGGGTTTGTCGGGATCCTTCGTTCCCTTCTTGCCGGTGTCCGGATTCGTGTTGCTCTTGCTCGACCAGTTGTCGCGCTTCGAGCCATTCGGGTTTGTCTGGCGGTGGCCATGGACGTACTGGCCCTTCTTGTTCGAATGACCAGCAACGTGATGCGCGCCACCGGGGTTTGACTTGTGCGAACCTGAATGTGCGCCGTGGGAGTCGCCGCCCCGCCTGCCGGCGATCGCGACAGAACTTGCGACGATGGAGACGACCAAAACGGCCGCGGCAGTGACCTTCATAGGCTGCTCCACTGATCGAGGGCTCGCAGGCTACGCCGCTGGCTCGGGGGGCCCATCCCCCGATTGGTGTAGGGAAAGATCGACACGCACTACTCGGTCGGAAGACCGCCGTGAGACCTGCATGTCGGCGACTGGGCGTCGCTCGATGGAGTAACTGTGCGAGCGGAAAAATCCCAGCCTCAGATCCTGTCAAGTTGTGTCACATTCGCTCTCGACAAAGCGGGAGGGCTTCTGGCATGGCGAAGCGGTCCAAGGCGTACAAGGTCGACTTCTTCGTCGTCACTGATGACGACGATCCTCAAAATACCGTCCTGTTTGACTTGCTGAACGGGATCGAGTTGACGGACGCGCTTCCTCTTGAAGCAGGCGAGGAAGAGAAGTACCAAATCCGCTCAGTACAGCGCATGCCTGGTGGCGGGCAAGCGTTCAAGGCGGTGTTCGGTCGCTGCCGCTTCGGTGAGAGGCCGGTGCAAGGCGCGGAAGACGGCAAGGAAGAGGACGTCGAGCTGAAGCCCGGGCATGGGCTTGTGGAGAAGAACCACTTCCTGTTCTTCGGCCGACGAAACCTGGTCGTGTACCAGCGAAACCCCGGAGGCAGCCACTACTCTCGCTTTCAGCGATATCTGCGGCAGGTGACGCACCGAAACGTGACCTTGGCTCCAATCCTGACCTCGGACGCGTACGAACGCGTCTTGTCCGGCGGTGACGCTCGAATTCTGGACATCTCGTTCCAACAACCGCGTGACCCAACCTTCTACGCAGACACCACCACAGCTGACGCCATCGCGCTGGTCAAGAAGGTCGGGGCGCTCAACTGCCGCATGCGCTTCAGCGTCGGTCGAACCCGCGCCAGGCTCATGGGGAAAATGAAAGACGCGGCGGTCATCCTCGCGAGGCACGGCCTCGCGCGCGTCGCTCGTGTAACGCTTGAAGATGAGAAAGAGCCGATCGACCTCATCGCCGACCGCATCATCGAGACGATCTCGGTCCGATTGCAAGACAATGGGCGGCCCGATCCGGAAGACCTGTATGCAGCTCTCAACGAAGCCATGGACAAGCGAAGAGATGACCTCGCCCGCTTCTTCGGCTCGTAGCCACGCCTCGTTTTGGTACAGGGCGTTCGCTGTGACCGCCGCCGGAGCGGTCTACTTGGGGCTGCCGCACATCCCGCTGGTCGCGGACGAGGGATTGCTGAGGGGGGTGGTGAATACGATTGCCGGCTCCGATGCAACGTTGCTTGGGTTTCTCATTTCGGCTGGCGCGCTCCTGTACGCGGTCGCGAACACCCGTTTGGTCCAGAACCTGATGCGAACGGGGCACTTCAACAAGGTCGTCGGAGAACTGTTCGTTGCCGCGGGCGCCTTTCTCGTGGCTGTCGCGCTTGGCTTCGCCTGCGGACTTGCACCGACGCAGACTTCAGACGGCACCCAAGCTTTCCAAGTGCTGATGCGCCTCGTGGTTGCCGCGAATGCCTGTGCCTTCCTACTTCTCGTTCCCCCAGCGCGAGGCCTATGGGTCTTGCTCACGAGCCTTGAGCCGGAAGGCGGCACTGCATTGCGCTAGGCGAACCAGCACACGACAAGCCGGGGGAAAATTCTTGGGAACGATTCGCGACTAGCCGCGTAGTCATCAAGCCTCGGCGAGGCCTGCAGCCAGAAGTTCTACCCCCCCGGTGCGCCACCCCTCGCCAGGTCCGGCGCCTTAGCGGCGCTCTTCAGACCGCTGCAGCCACTAGCGCCCGCGCGCGGGCCAGCAGCCACCCGTGTGGCCTCGTCGGGCGCCAGCAGTTCCGCGGTGACGAAGGTGGCTTTCACCAGCAGTGCAAGTTGCGCCGCCAGCTCTGCTGGGCTTGCGCGCATCGAGCCGCCGGGCCAGCGCTTCAAGCCGGCCGCGCAGCGCCCGCATGTGGTCGCGCGCCACCTGCCGCGCTGGATGGTCACCATCGTCGAACTCCACCGCCACGATGATCTGCGGGCGGCCTCGGTAGTTGGAGCGCGCCAGGCGCTGACCGATCCAGCACATGGGCGCGTCGAGCTCGGCTGCCGGCTCGGCCGCGTGCCTGTCGGCGACCTGTTCGGGAGTGCCTTCACGAATCTGCTTACATCAGCGCTTACATGTGCCGGAAATGAAGAAGGCCCGCGGGTTGCGCGGGCCTTCGATTTACCTCTGGTGCCGGTGAAGAGAGTCGAACTCCCGACCTTCGCATTACGAATGCGCTGCTCTACCAACTGAGCTACACCGGCACGGTGAAAGGCGAATTATAGAGGAGTTTTCGGGCGGCTCGGCAAGGCTTCAGTCGGCGGCCAGGTGGTAGTCCGTCACGCGCTGGACTTCGTTCCGCGAGCCCAGCACCACGGCCACGCGTTCGTGCAGCTTGGTGGGCACCAGGTCCATCAGGCGCTGGCGGCCGTTGGTGGCCATGCCGCCGGCCTGCTCGATGAGGAAGGCCATCGGGTTGGCCTCGTACATCAGGCGCAGCTTGCCGGGCTTGTCGGGCTCGCGCTGGTCCCAGGGGTACATGAAGATGCCGCCGCGGGTGAGGATGCGGTGCACGTCGGCCACCATGCTGGCCACCCAGCGCATGTTGAAGTCCTTGCCGCGCGGGCCTTCCTTGCCGGCCAGGCATTCGTCGATGTAACGCCGCACCGGAGCGGCCCAGTGCCGCATGTTCGACATGTTGATCGCGAACTCCCGGGTGTCGACCGGGATCTTCACGTCGCTGGCGGTCAGCACCCAGGAGCCGGTCTCGCGGTCCAGCGTGAACATCGAGACGCCTTCGCCGACGGTGAGCACCAGCGTGGTCTGCGGGCCGTAGACGCAGTAGCCGGCGGCCGCCTGCTGCTTGCCGGGCTGCAGGAAGTCTTCCTCGCTGATGCCGCGCTGGTTGTTCACCTTGCGCAGCACCGAGAAGATGGTGCCGATCGAGACGTTGACGTCGATGTTGCTGGAGCCGTCGAGCGGGTCGAACAGCAGCAGGTACTCGCCCTGCGGGTAGCGGTTGGGCACGACGTGGATCGAGTCCATCTCCTCGCTGGCCATCGCCGCGAGGTGGCCGCCCCATTCGTTGGCCTCGATCAGCACCTCGTTGGAGATGACGTCGAGCTTCTTCTGCACCTCGCCCTGCACGTTCTCGGTGTCGGCCGAGCCCAGCACTTCGCCGAGCGCGCCCTTGTTGACCGAGATGGCGATCGACTTGCACGCGCGCGCGACGATCTCCAGCAGCAGCCGCAGCTGGCTGGGGATGTGGCCATGCTCGCGCTGCTGCTCGACGAGGTACTGGGTGAGGCTGATGCGTTTCTGGGCCATGGCGGTGATGCGGGTCAGGACTCGAGGGCCTTGCCGACGATCTCGCGCACGTCGGACGAGAGGTCAGGCTTGGCGGCGACGCGGGCGATGGCTTCGCGCGCGGCGCTGCGCCAGGGCTCGGCCAAGTGGCTCCAGCGGTCCATCGCGCGGGCCACGCGCGAGGCGATCTGCGGGTTGATGGTGTCGAGCTCGAGCACGCGGTCGGCCCAGAACACGTAGCCGCCGGCATCGGCGCGGTGGAACGCGGCCGGGTTGCCCATGCAGAAGGCACCGATCAGGCTGCGGGCGCGGTTCGGGTTCTTCAAGGTGAAGTCCGGGTGCTGCATCAGCGCCTTGACGCGGTTGAACACGCTGCCGGCGGCGGCGTCCAGCGGTTCGGGGGCCAGCGCCTGCAGGGTGAACCACTTGTCGACCACCAGCGGGTCGTGGGCGAAGCGGGCATGGAAGTGCTGCAGCGCGGCCTCGGCCAGCTCGGCGTGGGCGCCGACCAGCGCTTCGAGCGCGCCGATGCGGTCGGTCATCTGGCCGGCGTCCTTCACGCGCTGGTAGGCGCGGCCGGGCCCCACCGGATCGCCGGCCTGCACCGCATGCAGCACCAGGTGGCGCAGCGCCAGGTTGGCCAGCGCGCGGCGGCCGGATTGCTCGGCGTCGGGGCGGTAGCCTTCGCGCACCTGGTGTGCGTCCCAGGCCCAGACCCAGTCCTCGTGCAGCTGGGTGGCGAGCTGGCGGCGCATCAGCTCGCGCACGCGGTGGATGCGCTGCGGGTCGACGCTGCTGCACTGCTCGGCGACGTAGCTCTCGCTGGGCAGCGTCAGCACCAGGTCCTTGAACGCGGCATCGAGCTTGCCGTCGCGCAGGATCGCGCGCATCGCGTCGACGAAGGCGGCATCGAGCGCGGGCTCGGCGTCGGGGGCGTTCACCGCGGCCAGCAGGCGGTTCAGCGCCAGGCGCTGGCCGGCTTCCCAGCGCGTGAAGGGATCGGCGTCATGGCGCAGCAGCACCAGCAGCGCATCGTCGGCCAGACCGTCTTCCAGCAGCACCGGCGCCGAGAAGCCGCGCAGCAGCGAAGGCACGGCGTCCTGGCCGACGTTGACGAAGCGGAACTGCTGCTGCGGCTCGCTGAGCACCAGCACGCGCTCGGTGCCAAGGGCTTCCGCTTCGCCTTCCAGCTGCAGCGGCAGCGCGCTGCCGTCGCGGCCGACCAGGCCCATCGCCACCGGAATCACGAAGGGCTGCTTGCGCGCCTGGCCCGGCGAGGGCTTCGCGCTCTGGCGCAGCGTCAGCGTGAAGGTCTGCGTCGGCGCGTCGTACACGCCCTCGGCATGCAGCGTGGGCGTGCCGGCCTGCGCGTACCAGCGCTTGAAGGGCGCCAGGTGCGTGGCCAGCGCGCTGCCGGGGTTGGCGTCGGCAATGGCCTGCGCGAAGTCGTCGCAGGTGACGGCCTGGCCGTCATGACGCGCGAAGTACGTGTCCATGCCGCGCCGGAAGCCGTCGCGGCCGACCAGCGTGGCCATCATGCGGACCACTTCCGCGCCCTTCTCGTAGACGGTGGCGGTGTAGAAGTTGTTGATCTCTGCGTAGGCGTCCGGGCGCACCGGGTGGGCCATGGCGCCGGCGTCTTCCGGGAACTGCGCGGCGCGCAGGCTGCGCACGTCCTCGATGCGCTTGACCGCGCGGGCCGACGGCGTGCCGGCCATGTCGGCCGAGAACTCCTGGTCGCGGTAGACGGTGAGGCCCTCTTTCAGCGAGAGCTGGAACCAGTCGCGGCAGGTGATGCGGTTGCCGGTCCAGTTGTGGAAGTACTCGTGGCCGACCACGCTCTCGATGCCCGCGAAGTCGGCATCAGTGGCGGTGGCGGGGCTGGCCAGCACGTACTTGGTGTTGAAGATGTTGAGGCCCTTGTTCTCCATCGCGCCCATGTTGAAGTCGCCCACCGCGACGATCATGAAGCGCTCGAGGTCGAGCGAGAGGCCGAAGCGCGCCTCGTCCCAGGCCACCGAGGCGATGAGCGAGTTCATCGCGTGCTCGGTCTTGTCCAGGTCGCCGCGGCGCACGTACACCTGCAGCAGGTGTTCCTTGCCGGCGCGCGAGACGATGCGCTGCTCGCGCGCCACCAGGTCGGCGGCCACCAGCGCGAACAGGTAGCTGGGCTTGGGGAACGGGTCGTGCCACTTCGCGAGGTGGCGGCCGTTGTCCAGGTCCTGCTGCTCGACCAGGTTGCCGTTGGACAGCAGCACCGGGTACTTCGCCTTGTCGGCGCGCAGCTTCACGGTGTAGACCGCCATCACGTCCGGCCGGTCCAGGAAGTAGGTGATGCGGCGGAAGCCCTCGGCCTCGCACTGCGTGAAGAAGCCGCCGCTGGAGGTGTACAGGCCCGACAGCGCGGTGTTCTTCTCCGGCGCGCAGGTGTTGCGGATCTCGAGCGTGAAGGCCGCGGCCGCCGGCGGGTTGTCGATCACCAGCTGGCCGGGCTCGTGGCGGAACGAGACGCTCTCGCCATCGGCCAGCACGCGCAGCAGCGTCAGCTCGTCGCCATGGAGCACCAGCGGCTGGCCGGGCTGGGCCTCGGCATTGCGCTCGATCGCGAGCTTGCTGGTGACGATGGTCTTCAGCGGGTCGAGGTCGAAGGTCAGTTCGACCTGGCGGATCCAGTACGCCGGGGCCTGGTAGTCCTCGCGGCGGATCACGGTGGCGGGTCCTTCACGCATGCTTGCCTCTTGTGTCGTCTTGGCGCCGCGGCGGGCCGCGGCGTGGAGGGGTGAGGGGAGGGCCGGGGGTCAGAGACCTTGCTTCAGGCTGGCCTCGATGAAGGCATCGAGATCACCGTCCAGCACCTTCTGGGTGTTGGAGATCTCGACGTTGGTGCGCAGGTCCTTGATGCGGCTCTGGTCGAGCACGTAGCTGCGGATCTGGTGGCCCCAGCCGACATCGGTATTGGTGTCTTCGAGCTTCTGCTGCTCTTCCATGCGCTTGCGCATCTCGTGGTCGTACAGGCGCGAGCGCAGGCGGCGCCAGGCCACGTCGCGGTTGCTGTGCTGGCTGCGGCTGTCCTGGCACTGCACGACGATGCCGGTGGGGATGTGCGTCAGGCGCACCGCCGAGTCGGTCTTGTTGATGTGCTGGCCGCCGGCGCCGGACGCACGGAAGGTGTCGGTGCGCACGTCGGCCGGGTTGATGTCGATCTCGATCGAGTCGTCGATCTCGGGGTAGCAGAAGATCGACGCGAAGCTGGTGTGCCGGCCGCCGGCGGAATCGAACTGGCTCTTGCGCACCAGGCGGTGCACGCCGGTTTCGGTGCGCAGATGGCCGAAGGCGTAGTCGCCCTCGATCTTGACGGTGGCGCTCTTGATGCCGGCCACGTCGCCGGGTGTCTCGTCCTCGACCGTGGCCTTGAAGCCCTTGCGCTCGCAGTACTTCAGGTACTGGCGCAGCAGCATGCTGGCCCAGTCGCAGGCCTCGGTGCCGCCGGCGCCGGCCTGGATGTCGATGAAGCAGTTGCTCGGGTCGGCCGGGTTGCTGAACATGCGCCGGAATTCGAGCTGCTCGACGATCTCCTGAAGCTTCTTCGCCTCGCCTTCGATGGCTTCGAGGCCGGCGAAGTCGTGTTCGGCCTTGCTCATCTCGAACAGCTCGGTGTTGTCCGACAGGTTGCTGTTCAGGTGGTCGATGGTCTCGACCACGGTCTCCAGCGTCTTCTTCTCGCGGCCCAGCTCCTGGGCGCGCTTGGGTTCGTTCCACACGCTCGGGTTCTCGAGCGCGGCATTGACTTCGTTCAGCCGCAGTGACTTGCGGTCGTAGTCAAAGATACCCCCGAAGCTGCTCGGTACGGGCGCTCAGATCGGCGAGCAGCGAGCCGATGGCGTTGACGCGTTCGATGTCCATGACACAAGTTTCCGGTGAAAGACGAATTCTCGCATGGGGCATTGCGGACACCACCCACCCGGGTTTGCCCGCAAGGACCGCGCGCGCGGTCGCGGGACACTTGCGTGCCGTGATGATCGAACCCGCCTCGTCCCCGTCCGCCAGGCCGCCGCGCCACAGCGCCTACTGGCGCAGCAACCTGCGGCTGACGGCCGGCTTGCTGCTGCTGTGGTTCCTGGTGACCTTCGGCTTCGGCTTCTTCGCGGGGGACCTGAACTTCAGCCTGTTCGGCTGGCCGTTCAGCTTCTGGATGGCCGCGCAGGGCGCGCTGGTGATCTACTGCCTGATCGTCTGGGCCTATGCCTGGGCCATGGACCGGCAGGATGCGCGCCACAGGGCCGGGGGCGAGCAGCGCGACGCCCTGTGACACGGCCCCGGGCCAGGCCCCGCCGCGCGCCGGCCGTCCGTGGCCTTCAGGCCGCGCGTTGCCAGAAGTCCTGCAGAAAGGCGGCCAGGGCCCGCGGCTGGTCGTGGTGCAGCATGTGGCCGGCATCGGGCAGCGCCACGCGCTGCAGTTGGCGCACGCCGCCGAGGCGGGCCTCGAATTCCTCGCGCAGGAAGCGGCTGTGCCAGGCGGCGGGCGGCCGGCTCTGCTGGCCTTGCACCCACAGCACCGGCGCCTCGATGCGCTGCCAGATCGCGGCCGCTTCACTTGCGCGGTAGAGCACCGGGTTGACGCGCTTGTGCGCCGCATCGGCGCACAGCTGCCATTGGCCCTGGCCATCGGGCGCCGCCCAGTGGCCGGCCAGCCAGGCCGCCTTGTCGGCCGCGAGCCGCGGATTCGTCTGCTGCAGGCGTTGCGCCACCGCCGCCACGGTGTCGTACGGGCGCAGGCGCTGCGGGGTCTTCAGCTCGTCCAGCCATTGCGCCAGGCGCTGGGGCGCCTGCTCGGCAGGGGCATCGGGCAGGCCGAAGCCTTCCAGGTTCACCAGCCGGCGGATGCGCTGCGGCCGCACGCCAGCGTAGGTCATCACCACATTGCCGCCCATGCTGTGGCCGAGCAGATCGACCGGCCGTTCGGGCGACAGCGCATCGAGCAGCGCGTCGAGGTCGCCCAGGTAGTCCGGGAACCAGTAGCTGTCGCTGCCGCTGGCCTGGGTGCGGCCGAAGCCGCGCCAGTCGGGCGCGACCACCGGACCGTCATCGCCCAGCGCGGCCAGCTCGTCGACGACGAACTGGAACGAGGCGCCGACGTCCATCCAGCCATGCATCATCACGCGCAGAGGGCTATTCGGCTGCGCCGATGCGGGATCGCCCCAGACCATCAGGTGGTAGCGCAGGCCGCGCACGGTGAGGGTCTCGCTGCGGCCGGCGCGGCGCGGCGCGGGCACTGTGGTGCCAGAATCCCCAGGATGCCGGGCACCGCGTTCGTAGCGGTGCCAGGCGGCCGGGGCGGCGCGATGTCTTCCTTCACCCTTCGCCCCGCCGCGCCCGCGGACGTGCCGGCCATCGTCGGGCTGATCACCGAACTGGCCGAGTTCGAGCACCTCACCCACCTGCTGCAGGTGACGCCGCAGACCCTGCATCCCCACCTGTTCGGCCCGCGGCCCGTGGCCGAGGCGGTGGTGGCCGAGGTGGCGGGCACGGTGGTGGGGTTCGCGCTGTTCTTCACCAACTTCTCGACCTTCCTGGCCCAGCCCGGCCTCTACCTCGAAGACCTGTACGTGCAGCCCGCGCACCGCAGCGCCGGCATCGGCAAGGCCCTGCTCGAGCACCTGGGCGCGCTGGCGGTCGAGCGCGGCTACGGCCGCTTCGAATGGAGCGTGCTGGACTGGAACGAGAACGCCATCCGCTTCTACCAGCGCATGGGCGCCACCGTGATGCCCGACTGGCGCATCTGCCGCGTCACCGGCGAGGCGCTGCAGCGCTTCGCACGCTCCGCATGAAGCGCACGCGCGCCGCGGGGGCGGTGCCGCCGGTCGCCGACCGGCACGCCGAGATCCACGCGCAGTTCAGGTGGCAGGTGCCGGCGCAGTTCAACATCGCCGAGGCCTGCTGCGGCCGCTGGGCCCGGGCGACGCCGGAGGCCATCGCGATCCATGCGCAGCACGAGAACGGCGCTCGTGCCACATTGACCTACGGCCAGCTGCAGCAGCAGGCCCACCGCCTGGCCAACGCGCTGCAGCGCCTGGGCGTGCGGCGCGGCGACCGGGTCGCGATCGTGATGCCGCAGCGCTGCGAGACCGCGGTGGCGCAGATCGCAGTGGCGCAGCTGGGCGCGGTGGCGATGCCGCTGTCGATGCTGTTCGGGCCCGATGCGCTGGAGTACCGGCTGCAGCACAGCGAGGCCGCTGTCGCGATCGTCGACGAGAGCGCCATCGCCAACCTGCGCGCGGCGCGCCCGCAATGCCCGGGCCTGCGCTGCGTGATCGCGGCCGGCGAGGCCGCAGGCCAGGGCGACATCGACTGGGCCGATGCGCTGGCCGCCGAGCGCGACGTGCACGATCCGGTCGTCACCGGCGCCGACGATCCCGCGGTGCTGATCTACACCAGCGGCACCACCGGGCCGCCCAAGGGGGCGCTGATTCC